>NZ_CP065037.1:3029897-3635877 GCF_019924635.1 Leifsonia sp. ZF2019 | reverse complement strand
CTCTCGCCGGCCCCGGTCTTCATCCTGCTCGGCCTCATCCTCGGCCAGGCGTTCTTCCTCTGGACGCGGAGGCGCACCAAGCAGGGCAAGGTGCCTCTCGTCAGCCTCACCGTGCTCGGGTCCTCGCGTGAGCGGGCGGCGGTCTACGCGATGTTCATCGTCGTCGCGCTGGAGGCGGCGCTCAACTTCTCGGTGCCGCTGTACATCCAGATCGTCCAGGGTCGCACCCCGTTCGACACATCGCTCGCGATGATGCCGTTCAACCTGACGGTGTTCATCGTGGCCACGCTCGTCGTGCGCTTCTACGGGAGGTTCGCTCCGCGCACGATCGGGGTCTTCTCGTTCTCGCTGACCACCGTGGCGCTGGTGTGGCCGGCGTTCGTCGTGACCAACAACTGGGAGACGCTGCCGACCATCCTGGGCCTCATCGTCTTCGGCGTCGGGCAGGGCGCCCTCGTGACCCTGGTGTTCAACGTGCTCGTCACATCTGCCCCGAAGAAGCTCGCCGGAGACGTCGGCTCCGTGCGCGGCACCACGCAGAACCTGGCCTCCGCCGTCGGCACCGCGCTCGCCGGGGCGATGCTCGTCACCCTCCTGGGACTCAACGTCGGTCAGGCGGTCGCCGACCACCGTGAGCTGCCGCCCGAGATCGTCGCCCAGGTCGACCTCGACGACATCAACTTCGTCAGCAACGACGACCTGCGCGCGGCGCTCTCCCGCACCGACGCCACGCCGGCCCAGGTGGAAGCCGCCGTCGCGGTGAACGAGGATGCCCGCCTCAGCGCTCTGAAGCTCGGCCTCCTCATCCTCGCGGGCGTCTCGGCGGTGGCCATCATCCCGGCCTCGCGCCTCCCCCGGTACCGTCCCGGCGAGATCCCTGAGCCCGAGAACGTGTAGCCGCCGAGTCCGCGAATTCTCTGCGTACTCGACGGTTTCGGCTCCACTTTCCGCAGACTCGGCGGGGGCGGGAGGATGGTGGGGTGAGTATTCCTGCCAGCGAGCGCATCGTGTCGGTCAGCGTGAACCGGATCGAGCTGGAGGCCGAGGCGCCGTTCGTCGCGCTGCGGGCCGCGCTCGAGCGGGAGGTTCCGGCGCTCGACGAGAAGCGGGTGGCGTCGCTCCTGCGCGCGGGCGCGTCGTGGGCGGAGCTGACCCGGGAGGTCTCGGGGCCGTCCGGGTTGCTGCGGTTCTGGTCGTACGACCCCACGCCGGTCATGCGCGTGGGCGGCGCCGACCTGCCCGCCGCCGGTTACGCGCTGGGGGACTACGTCACCGCGGCCCGGATGTTCCGCCACGACCCGGGGACCGCGCTCTACGCCCCCGCGCGCCTCGAGCTCCACGCCCGCGGCTCCCGCACGGTCGTCGCCTTCGACCAGCCGAGCTCTGCGCTCCGCACCTTCGGCAACAACAAGATCACGCAGGCCGCCTTCGAGCTCGACCGCCTGCTCGGCGACCTGCTCGAAGACCTCGGCCTCCCGCGCCCGTCGGTGCTGCGGCTCTGAGACGGCGAGGCGGGGTCAGCCCTCGGCGGGCCGCGGGCTCGCGATCAACCGAACGGTCATCGCCACGGCGAAGACCAGCGACAGGAGGACGGAGACGGTCGCGCCGAGCCACGCCGCGCCCGCGATCTGCAGGAACAGCAGTTCGCCGGGGCCGGCCTGCACGCTGAGGAAGTGCTGACCCATCGCCAGTGCTCCGGTGATGCCCAGCCAGAGGGCGCAGGTGACGGCGATCCACACCCGGCGCGGGAGGGACGCGGAGCCGAGCCGGCGGGCGGCGCGCGTCGCGAGGAAGTTCAGCACCGGCGGCGTCACGAGCGCCGCCGCGACGGACACGGCGGCGGCGAGTGCGCTGCCGCTGTTCGTCCCGACGAGTGCGGCGAGGGCGAGGAGGGGCAGCGCGAGGGCGAGGATGCGGACGGCCTGACCGGAGGTGCTGGTGCGCTTCATGGCTCCAGTCCACCGCGCGGGAGGCGCGGGCGCGTCGGCCGAGAGGACCAACCCGTCATCCGTCCGGAGGATGACGTCACGAGCTCCGCGAGGTTCACGTCGTGGCCGTCACGCACGCGGAATGGCCGCACGGACGTGAACCTCGGCGGCCTGGCGCCGTCACTCATCGTCGGCGATGACGACCTTCACTCCGGCGGCGCGCAGCCGGTCGAGCTCGTCGGGGTCGGCGCTGCTGTCCGTGATGAGCATCTCGACCTGCTCGATCTCCGCCATCTGGGCGAGGGCGACGCCGCCGATCTTGGAGCCGTCGGCGACGACGACGGTGCGCTGCGCCTTGGCGACCATCGCGCGGTTCGTGCGCGCCTCGGTCTCGTCGTGGGTGGTGACGCCGCTCGTGGCGCTGATGCCGTCGGCGCCGAGGATGGCGGTGCCCACGTTGACGGCGTTGAAGGTGCTCTCGGCGAGGGCGCCGACGAGCTCCAGCGACTGCGGGCGCAGGAAGCCGCCGGTCATCACGACCCGCACGCCCGCGTAGCCGGAGAGCAGACCGGCGATGCTGAGGGAGTTGGTCACGACGGCGATGTCGCGGTGGTTCGCGAGGGCACGCGCGACGCTCGCGGTGGTGGTGCCGCCGCTCAGCGCGACGACGTGCCGCTCGGCGGGCAGCCTCCTGACCATGGCCTTCGCGATCGCCCGTTTGGCCTCCTGGAACCGTGTGTCGCGCAGCGCGACCGGGATCTCGCGGCCCTGCTCCAGGGCGGAGGCGCCGCCGTGGGTGCGCAGGATCAGGTTCTGGTCGGCGAGGTCGGAGAGGTCGCGGCGGGCGGTGGCGGCGGAGATGTCGAGTGCCTCGGAGAGATCGGCGAGGCTGATGGTGCCGCGCTCGGAGATCAGATCGAGGATGGCGAGCAGGCGCTGGGCGCGGCGACCGGAGGTGACGCGTGCGATGAGCGATTCGGCGGCGGGAGCGACCATGGAGCGGTCCTTTCGGCAGAGCGGTCGAGCGCGGAGACGATCGCGAATCGATCACTCCACATGATCACTTTAGCGGCGAATCGCTCATTCTGTTGCGCGGAGTAGACACGCTACCGCAGGATCGCATCATGCCTCAGATTGTCTTCCTCGGAGCGGGCAGCGTGGTCTTCACCCGCCAGCTCCTCGCCGACCTGTTCCGCTTCGACGACCTGCCCCCGCTGCGGATCGTGCTGCACGACATCGACGCCGAGCGCCTCCACGTGGCGCAGGGCACGGCCGAGCACGTCGCCGAGCGCTTCGGCCGCACCGCCGAGATCGTCGCCACGCTCGACCGGCGCGAGGCGCTCGCCGGCGCGGACTTCGTGATCAACATGATCCAGGTGGGCGGCATCGACGCCACCCGCGTCGACCTCGAGGTCCCGGCCGCGGCCGGCCTCCTGCAGACCATCGGCGACACCACGGGCGTCGGCGGGGTGTTCCGCGCGCTGCGCACCTTCCCCGTGCTCTCGGGCATCGCCGCCGACATGCTCGACCTCTGCCCGGACGCGTGGTTCCTCAACTACACCAACCCGATGGCGATGAACGTGTGGTGGATGTCCGTCGTCGCCCCCTCGATCAAGACGGTCGGCCTGTGCCACAGCGTCTACTGGACGGTCCACGACCTGTGCCAGCTCATCGGCGTCCCGATGGAGGGCACGCACTACCGGGCCGCGGGCGTCAATCACCAGGCCTGGCTCGTGGAGTGGTCGCGCGACGGCGAAGACCTCTACCCGAAGCTGCGGGAGGCCATCGAGCGCGACCCGGAGCTTCGCCGCCGCGTGCGCGTCGAGATCTTCCGCCGCATCGGCTTCTACCCGACCGAGACGAGCGAGCACTCCTCGGAGTACCTCGACTGGTTCCTCCGCTCGCCCGAGCAGATCGAGCGCTTCCGCCTGAACCCGCTCGAGTACATCGGCATCTCGGAGGAGAACGTCGCCGAGTTCGAGCACGCCCGGGCCGCGCTTGCCGCCGGGGAGCCGCTGGCGCTGGAGGAGGGCGCCGCCGAGTACGCGCCCCAGGTCATCCACTCGGTACTCACCGGCACGGAGCGGATCATCCACGCCAACGTGGTCAACCGCGGCCTGATCGACAACCTGCCGGAGGGCGCCGTCGTCGAGGTGCCGAGCCGGGTGGACGCGGACGGCGTGCACCCCCTGCCGTTCGGCGCGATCCCGGTGCAGGGCGCCGCGCTCAACCGCACCTACCTCTCGGTGGCGGAGCTCACGATCGAGGCCGCCCGCAGCGGCGACCCGGAACTCGTCCGCCGTGCCGTGCTCACCGATCCGAACGCGTCGTCGTCGCTCACTCCGGAGCAGATCTGGGCGCTGTGCGACGAGCTGACCTCCCGGCACGCGCCCCTGCTGCCCGCCGCTCTCGGCGGTACCCTGCAGGGCACGCCGTGAGCCTCGCGGCGACCCGCGAGCTGATCGCGGGGGCGGTCGCGGAGGGGGGAGCGCTCTCGGCCTTCAACGTGCTCTCTCTCGACCACGCGGAGGCCGTGGCGGCGGGGGCCGCCGCGGCCGGCTCTCCCGCGCTGCTGCAGCTCAGCGAGAACGCGATCGCGTTCCGCGGGGCGCCGGAGCCGCTGCTGGCGGCGTGCCGGGAGATCGCCGCCGCGTCGGAGGCGCCGCTGGGCATCCACCTCGACCACATCGAGAGCAGAGACCTGGTGGATCGGGTCCTCGCCCGCGCGCAGGAGTTCGGCGTGGGCTCGCTCATGTTCGACGCCTCCCGGCTGCCGTACGACGAGAACGTCGCGGCGACCAGGGATGTCGTCGCGCACGCGCACGAGGTCGGCGTCTGGGTGGAGGCGGAGCTCGGCGAGATCGGCGGCAAGGACGGCGCGCACGCGCCCGGCGTCCGCACCGATCCCGGAGAGGCCGCCGAGTTCGTCGCCGCGACCGGGGTGGACGGCCTGGCCGTCGCGGTCGGCAGTTCGCACGCGATGCGCGACCGCTCGGCCCGGCTCGACCTGGACCTGATCGCCCGGCTCGCCGCCGCCGTCCCGGTGCCGCTGGTGCTGCACGGCTCGTCCGGCGTCGCCGACGGTGTCATCGCCGCTGCCGTGGCCGCGGGCATCCGCAAGGTCAATGTGGGCACCGCGCTCAACATCGCGTACACGAGCGCGCTGCGCGGCGCTCTCGCCGACCAGCCGGACGCCGTCGATCCGCGCCGCTACACGCGCAGCGCGCGCGCTGCCATGGCCGACCTCGTCGCCGCGTTCTGCCGCGTCGTGGAGCCCCGCCGCACCCTCGCCTAGCGCCGCAAGCATTCGTGCCGAATGTGGCGAAAGCGCGTCGCTTTTCCGCGATTCGTGCCGAATGTGAAGCGTCCTCGCGCGCGCACGAATGCGGGGTCAGAGGGCGAGGAGGCGGCGGGCGTTGCCGCGGTACACGGGCTCCAGGAGGACGGGGTCGAGATCGAGGGCCGCGACGTCCCAGCGACCCTGACCCGGGATCTCGCTCTCGGGCGCGTAGCCGAAGCCCTCGTCCGCGGTCTCGAAGAAGCGGTAGTGCAGCCGGTACTGCTCGGCCGTCACCGGGTAGATGTCGGTGCCGAAGAGCACGCGGTCGGGATGCGCGGCCACGAGGCGCGCGAACCGCCGCGGCTGACGGCCCAGCTCGGCCATGCGGCCCGCCGTGTCGATCGCGTAGTTCGGTGCGGCCTCCAGCAGACGCTCGACGCGGTCGAGATCCTCGGCCGCGCACCCGGCGTGCGCCCCGATGAACCTCGTTCCGGGAGCACCGAGCACGAGCGCCGCGTGCGCGTCGAGCAGCCGGTCGAAGCGGGGGTGCCGGTCGCTGTCGCCGAACCACCACTCGGGCATCGCGCCCAGCTCGTCGATCCGCTCGTTGTGGCGGTCGAGCGGCTCGAAGAAGGCGATGGGATCGGCGGTGTGGATGAGCACCGGGAGGCCGAGCGAGCCGGCGTGCGCGAGCACGTCGATCACCCGCCGGTCGTCCGGGAGGATCAGGCTGCCGTCCGCGTCGCGCACCGTCAGCCCGAGGCTCTTCCAGACCTTCACACCGCGGGCTCCGCGGGCGGCGCTGTCGTCGAGCGACGCGATCAGCCGGGCGACGCCGTCCGGCGCGGCCAGGAGGTCCCACTCCAGCTGGCAGAACGTGGCGAACCGGCCGGGATGTGCGCGGTCGTAGCGCTCGACGTTCGCGGTGACCTCCTCGCCCCACAGGCCGTCGAGGTTGACGATCGTCTCCACCCCGCATTCGTCCATGAGGGCGACGAGCGCGGGCACGTCGTCGATCATCCAGTCCCCGTCGGTCAGCCAGCGGCCGAGGTGGTTGTGCACGTCGATCACGGGGTGGGCCGGCCGGTCGACGACGGTGGTGCGGGCGCGCAGCTGGCTGCGCGGCGCCCAGTCGGCGAGGCGCAGATCGGCGAGGGAGGGGTGCTCCTGCTTCGGCATTCGAAACCTCTCTGTAACAAACAATCAGGCAGACTGAGCGATCTGCACAGTTTCGTTGTCAAACGCTCAATGTCCGCCAATGATAATCACAACGCGCACCGGAGTGCGCACGCACCGGAACGACCAACAGGAGCACCTCGTGACACTGACCTCCCGCGAAATCGCCAGCCAGCCGGACATCTGGCGCGAGGCGCTCGCGACCCGAGCCGACCGCGCGACCGAGCTGCTCGCCCGCCCGGGCGAGAGCGTCCTCGTGCTCGGCTGCGGCACCTCAGCCTTCGTCGCCGAGTCGTTCGCCTACCTGCGCGAGGGCGCCGGGCTGGGCGTGACCGACGCGGCCTACGCCTCCGAGCCGTGGACGTGGCGCGACTACGACGCCGTGCTGCTGCTGAGCCGCTCGGGCACCACGACCGAGGTGCTCGACGCGATCGAGACCATCCCGGCCGGCGTCCGTACCATCGCCGTCACCGGTGTGGCGGACTCGCCGGTCGCCGAGCGCGCCGACGACGTGCTGCTGCTGGACTTCGCCGACGAGGAGTCGGTCGTGCAGACGCGCTTCCCCACCACCTTCCTCCTGCTCGCGCGCCACGCCCTCGGCCAGGACGTCTCCGCCCTCCCCGCCGAGGCCGAGGCTGTGCTCGGTCGGCCGCTCGACGTCGACCTCGACGGCGTCAGCCACTTCGTCTACCTCGGCAGCGGCTGGACCTACGGCCTGGCCCAGGAGGCGGCGCTCAAGATCCGGGAGGCCGCGCAGGCGTGGGCGGAGTCGTACCCGTCGCTCGACTACCGCCACGGCCCGCTGGCCGTCGCGGACTCCCGCTCGCTCGTGTGGATCATCGGCAAGGCCGAGCCCAGCCTCGTCGCCGACATCGAGCGCACCGGCGCGACCGTGCGCGTGGGCGACGCCGACCCGCTCGTCGAGCTCGCCCAGGCGCAGCGCCTCGCGGTCGCCGTCGCCGAGCGCGCCGGACTCAACCCCGACACCCCGCGCCACCTGACCCGCTCCATCGTGCTCGGCTGACCCCCCAGCCGCGCTCGTCGCGCCCGGCTGACCCGCAGCCGGGCGCGACAGAATCCGACACCAGCAGAATCCACAAGGGAGATCCGAAGATGCTGACTCCATTCCGCAGGCGGGCGCTGCGCGCCACCGCCGTGCTGGCCGCCACCGTCGGAGTCGTCGCCCTGGCCGGGTGCAGCGGCTCGCAGGGCGCGACGACGCTCGACACGAAGGCCAAGGTCGAGATCGAGGTCTGGTCCGGCCAGGCCGACGCTGCGCAGAAGGTCATGGAGGGACTCGCGAAGGAATTCGAGAAGGCCCACCCGAACGTCACCATCGACCTCTCGCCGGGCGCCTCCTCGACCGACCAGCTGCTGCAGAAGCTCTCCGCCGGCTTCGCGGGCGACCAGTACCCGGACATGTCGTACGCGTTCGGCTCGTGGGCCGGCCAGCTGGAGGCCTCCGGGCGCACGCTGGACATCTCGGACGAGGTGAAGAAGCCGGAGGTCAAGTGGGACGAGTTCACCGCGGCCGCCCGCGGCACCGCCCAGCCCACCGGTAAGAAGGTCATCGGCTTCCCCGCCGTGGTGGACAACATCGGCCTCCTCTACAACAAGACGCTCTTCGACAAGGCCGGTGTCGCGTACCCGACGGCCGACTGGACGTGGGACGACTTCCGGGCGGCGGCGAAGAAGCTGACCGACCCCGCCAACCACATCTACGGCTACGGCTACTCGGTGTCCGGCAGCGAGGAGACGACCTGGCAGTTCTGGCCGCACCTGTGGCAGAACGGCGGCGCCATCCTCAACGACGACGCGACGAAGGCCGAGTTCGCCTCGCAGGCCGGCGACGACGCCCTGACCTTCCTGCGCGACATGGCCGTGGACGACAAGAGCGTCTATCTCGACCAGACCGACGTGAAGTTCGGCCAGCTGTTCGTCAGCGACCGCATCGGGATGATCACCTCGGGCCCCTGGCAGCTCTCCGACCTCAAGACCGGGGGCACGAAGTACGGCGTCGTGCAGCTGCCCGGCACGGACGGCGACCACCAGACGGTCTCCGGGCCGGACATCTGGGCACTCTTCGACCACAAGGACATGAACCGGGCCTACTGGGCGACGCAGTTCGCCGAGTGGCTGACATCGCCTGAGCAGGACGAGCGCTTCAACGTCGCGATCGGCAACCTCCCGCTGCGCTCGTCGGAGGCCGACTCCGCCGCCGTCGCCAAGGAGGCCGCGGAGTACCCCGGCTACGAGGTCTTCGTCGCCAACTCCGCCAATGTGAAGCAGACACGCCCGACGACCAAGGGGTACGCTGCCCTCTCCGTGGCGATCGGCAAATCGATCTCGGCGGTGCTGCAGGGCGACGGCGAGCCGAAGGCGGCGCTCGAGGACGCGGCGAAGACCGCCGACGCGGCCCTCGCCAAGGACAAGTAAGAGGGGCGAGGCCACGCGCATGGCAGACACCACCGCCCCCGCGCTCCGGCGGCCCGGCGCGTCCTCGGACGCGACCGGGTCGCGCCGGGGCCGTCGGCGCCGCGGGCTCACCTCGGCGCTGACCGGCTGGGGCTTCGTCGCCCCGGCGACCATCATCATCCTGGGCCTGTCGATCTTCCCGGCGCTGTGGGCGTTCGTGCTGTCATTCCAGAGCTGGGACGGCTTCAGCGACGCGACCTGGGTCGGCGGGGACAACTACGCGCAGCTGCTGAGCGACGCCGACTTCGGCAACGCCGTGCTCAACACGGTCGGCTTCACGCTGCTGTTCGTCCCCGCCTCCGTGCTGCTGGGGCTGTTCCTGGCTGTCGCCCTCAACCGGCGGATCCGCTGGATGGGCTTCTACCGCACCGCGATCTTCGTCCCGTTCGTCGCGTCGGCGGCCTCCACCGGCATCCTGTCGACCTACCTCTTCAGCCCGCAGTTCGGTCTCGTCAACAACGTGCTGCGGGTGCTCCACCTGCCGCAGCAGGGCTGGCTCGACGACCCGAAGCAGGCGATGCTCGTCATCGCGATCATGTCGCTGTGGGGTTCGGCCGCCTTCACGACGGTGATCTACCTGGCGGCGCTGCAGGATGTGCCCGCCGACCTCATCGAGGCCGCGCGCATCGACGGCGCGAACCGCTGGCAGACCTTCTGGCGGATCGTGTGGCCGCAGCTCGCGCCCGTCACGGCGTTCGTCGCGATCTGGCAGACCATCCAGGCGATCCAGCTCTTCGACCTCGTGTACACCACCACGCGCGGTGGCCCGCTCGACGCGACGAAGACCATCGTCTACTTCCTGTACGACAAGGCGTTCCACGCGCTGGAGTTCGGCTACGGCTCGGCCGCCGCCTACGTGCTCTTCGCCGCGACGCTGCTCATCACGATCGGCGTCGTGGTCATCCAGCGGCGCCGGGGCTCGGAGGCGTTCTGATGGCCACGGTTCTCGACGAGGTCTCCTCGGCCTCCCGCACGGTGGCGGAGGAGGCGCGCGCCCGATCGCCGCGCCGCCGCCGGCTGAGCGGCTGGCACTTCGTGCTCTTCCCGATCGCGATCCTGTTCCTGGTGCCGTTTCTGCAGATGGCGCTCGCGTCGTTCTCGCCGGCGAAGGAGCTGGTCGCGTTCCCGCCGCCGTTCATCCCGTCGCACTTCACGATCGACGGGTACGTGAAGCTGTTCCAGCAGACCGACATCCTGCTCTGGCTCGGCAACACGGTCATCGTCTCGGCGACGGCGATCGTGTCGAACATCGTGCTGTGCTCGCTGGCGGGCTACGGCTTCGCCCGGCTGAAGTTCGCGGGCCGCGACTTCGGGTTCCTGATGATCCTGGCGACCATCATGATCCCGACGCAGCTGCTGATGATCCCGACCTACATCCTGTTCGCGAAGCTGGGGCTGCTGAACGGTCTCGGCGCGGCGATCGTGCCCTGGCTGGCGACCGCGTTCGGCATCTTCCTGATGCGGCAGTTCTTCCTCTCGCTCCCGGCCGAGCTGGAGGAGGCCGGAGCGATCGACGGCTGCAACCGCTGGCAGGTGTTCTTCCGGATCGTGCTGCCGCTCGCCCGCCCGGCGCTCGCCACGCTCGCGATCTTCACCCTGCTCGGGGCGTGGAACGACCTCGTCTGGCCGCTCATCGCGATCAACAACCAGTCGGCGTTCACCCTGCAGCTCGGCATCGCGAACTTCCAGGGCGCGCACCAGACCGATTGGAGCCTCATCATGGCCGGCAACGTGATCGCCACGCTTCCGCTCATCCTGTTCTTCCTGTTCGCGCAGCGGCAGTTCATCGCGACCATGACGTTCTCGGGACTGAAGGGATGAGCGGCGTGGCTGCAGCCGGCGGCGGATCCGTCGTGGACGTGCTGGTCGTGGGCGACGCCAACCCCGACCTCCTGCTCACCGGAGACACGGTGCCGCGGTTCGGCCAGGCGGAGCAGCTGCTCGACTCGGCGGAGCTGCTGCTCGGCGGCAGCGCGGCGATCGTGGCCTGCGGGCTGGCGCGGCTGGGAGTTCGCACCGGGCTCGCTGCGGTCGTGGGCGACGACCAGTTCGGGACCGTCGTGCTCGACCGGCTCCGTGCCGGGGGCGTGGACGTCTCTGCAGTGACCGTCGACCCCGACCGGCCCACCGGCCTCTCGGTCGTGCTCTCCGAGCCCGGCGACCGCGCCATCCTCACCCTGCCCGGCACCATCCCGGTGCTCACCGTGGAGGCGGCCCGTGCGGCCATCGAGCGGCTGCGGCCCCGGCATGTGCACTTCGCCTCCTACTTCCTGCTTCCGGGCCTCGCGGCCGAGCTGCCCGCGCTGCTCGACGAAGTGCGTGCAGCAGGTGCGACCGTCAGCATCGACACGAACTGGGACCCGGCCGAACAGTGGGCGGGCCTGGAGGAGGTGCTCGCGCGCGTCGACCTCTTCCTGCCGAACCGCGAGGAGGCCCTCGCCATCGCCGCGGCGGTCGCCGGTCGCGCCTTCGCCGAGCTCGACGAGGCGGCCGCGGCGCTCTCCGCTCTCGGCTGCCGCGTCGTCGTGAAGGCGGGAGCCGACGGAGGCGTGGCGTTCGAGGGCGGCGCCCGTGTCGCCGCCGCGCCGGGGCTCGTGCTGGACGTCGTCGACACGACCGGCGCAGGCGACAGCTTCGACGCCGGGTATGTGGCCTCCCTCCTCGCCGACGTGGCGGAGGAGTCCGACCGCCTTCGCTGGGCCGCCGTCGCCGGTTCGCTCTCCGTTCGCGGAACCGGCGGCACCGGAGCGCAGGCCACGCGCGACGAGCTGGCCGCGCACACGGAGGTGCCGGTGTGACCGTCCACACGCTCGGGCTGACGCCGGCCCTCGACGTCGTCTACGTGCTCGACGAGGTGCGCGCCGGCGCGATCCACCGCCCTCCCGTGGTGCTGCGGTCGGCGGGCGGGAAGTCGCTCAACGTCGCGCGGGCGCTCGCGCTGCTGGGGGTCCCTGCCCGTGCCGTGGCACCGCTCGGCGGGCGCATCGGCGATCTCGTCGCCGAACTGCTGGCGCGGAGCGACGGCACGGGGGCGGGCACGGTGGAGCTCGACCGCATCCCCACCGCCGTCGAGACCCGGCTGTGCATCACGGCCTGCGACACCGGCGCGCGGAGCCTGACCGAGTTCTACGAGCCGGTCACCGAGTTCGATGTGGCGCCGGGGGAGATCGCGTCACGGCTCGCCGTCGCGCACCCGGGCGAGTGGCTGACGGTCTCGGGAGCGGCGCCCGCGGGCATCGACGCCGCCGCCTTCGCGGAGCTCCTCGCGGCCGAGTCGGCCCGCGGGGTGCTGCTGGCCGTCGACGTGCACGGGCCGACCCTCGGCGCGATCGTCGAGCGCGCCCGTCCTCGGCTCGTGAAGGTCAACCGAGCCGAAGCGGCGGACCTCACCGGGGCCGCCACCGGCGAGGAATCGGCCCGCCAGCTGGTCGCACGCGGCGCGGCGATCGCCGTCGTCACCGATGGTGAGGCCGGGTCGGTCGCGGCGACGGCCGACGGCGATCTGGTCGTCGCGCCTCCCGTCGATCGGCCGGGGCTCTTCCCGGTCGGCAGCGGCGACTGCTACCTCGCCGGCCTGGTCGCAGCGCTGGACGCGGGAGCGGACCTGCAGCGCGCTCTGGAGGTCGCGGCCGCGGCCGGGGCGGCCAACGCGCAGGTCCCGGGCGCCGCGCGCTTCGACCCCGCCGAGGTGAACCTGAGCGAGGTTCACGAAGTGGCGCCCATTCCGGCCGAATGAGCGCCACGACGTGAACCTCGGCTACGCGCCTAGGCCGGGATGGTCCACTGCTGGGTCCAGAGGCCGTTGCAGTCGTAGATCTGCAGCTTGGTGCCGTCGGTGGTCACACCCTGAGGGTCGTCCAGGCAGCGGCCCGACTGCGGGTTGAGCAGCGAGCCGTTGGCCTGGTGCACCCACTTCTGTGCGCCCGAGCCGTTGCACTCCCAGAGCTGCACCTTGGTGAAGTTGGCCGTGCCCTGGGCATCGACGTCCAAGCACTTGCCGAACGCGCGGATGCTGCTGTCGGGTGAGACCGACCAGTCCTGCCCCGAGGCCGTGCCGCACGTCCACAGCTGGGCGCGGTTGCCGTTCACCGCCGTGTTGGTGTCGACGTCGAGGCACTTGCCGCCCGGGCCGACGATCGCACCGGTTGGGCCGGGGAGGGTGCCGAGGCCCACGCGCACGTCGCACTGGTTGCCCTGGCCGAGCCAGGTCGCCGCGAAGTACAGGTAGGTCGTCCCGTTGCCCAGCGGGATGGCCGGGGTCGAGTAGCCCGGGCACGAGGGCGCTCCCGAGGCGTAGCCGCCCGTGGGGTTCACCGTGACGGGGGTGGCGGCCTCGTACCAGGTGCCGGCGCCCAGCTGGGTGTTGGTGAAGAGGACGGTCCCGGACTCGGCGAGCACAGTCTTGTTGCCGGTCGGGCCGGCGACGACGCGCTGGCCGGAGAGCAACAGGGTGCCGTTCGGGCCGCCTCCCGGTGCCCACGAGATGTACGGCGTGTGCAGCAGTTCGCGGTCGTCGGACGTGCGGACGAGTGTTCCCTTGTCGCCGGCCGCGCCCCAGTTCAGGCCGTTGGAGCTGAACTTGATGTAGACCTCGCACGCGTGGTCGGCGTTGGTCGCGTCACGGCACATCTCGTAGCTCATGACGAAACGACCGTCGGGGAGCTTGGCGAACGTCTGCATCCCGGGGCGGGCAAGGTTGTCGGACGGGAAGACGACGTCGTCGGTCATGGCAGAGCTCCAGCTCGCACCGCCGTTCGTCGACGTGTAGTGGCCGATCTTCTGGTTGTTGGTGGTGCTGCCGGCCGGCCGCTCGTCCGAGATGAAGCAGGCGAGGGTGTCGTCGTTCGCCACGACGAACGATGGCTCCCAGATGCCGTGGCCCCAGGAGTTCGGGAGGCCGGAGGTCTGCGTGCAGTTCGAGAGGAAGGTCCAGCTCGCCCCGCCGTTCGTGCTCTTGAACACCTCCACCTTCTGGGTGGTGTAGTCGCCGACGTGCCAGGCCGTCCCGGCCGCGAGGATGTCGCCTGCGGCTAGGCCGGGGATGGTGCGCGGAACCTCGAACAGGGTCGGTGCCTCGATGTCCCACCCGGCGGTGTTGGACGAGATCGTCGAGATCTGCGACCAGCTCGTGCCGCCGTTGATGCTCTTGTAGACGGGGAGGGTGCCGGGAGCGTTGTGGCCGCCCTTGGCGAAGGTCGCCAGCACGGTGTCGGCCGGGGTGCCGTCGTGCTCGAGGGCGATGGCCCGCGGGTAGCCGGCGGTGCCGTTGGGGAAGCTGCTCAGATTCGGCGAATACAGCACGGAGCCGGGCAGTGCGGCTTCGGCGGGCGGTGCCGAGCCGGGGGAGAGCGTGAGCACCGTCGCGGCGGCCAGGGCCGCTGCAGCGAGCAGTGGGAGCCGTCGCCCCCGACGCAGGATCGATTCCATGGAAAGTCCTCTCTGGTGAGGCGCCCGCGGCTTTGCGGACGTTGCAAACAGACCTTGCCAGGCATTTGCAAACGTTGCAAGGGGGAATCGCGGCTCAGACCGCGGGCGCGGTGCTCTCCCGGACGACGAGGCGATGCGGTGCGACGACCTCTTCGGCGGGGAGGCCCGGCTCGTCGATCCGCGCGACGATGCGACGCACGGCCTCGCGCGCGATGAAGGGCGTGTCGAGGGAGACTGTGCTGAGCGAGGGCCGGGCGAAGCGGCCCTCGTCGACGTCGTCGATACCGATCACGGCGACGTCCTCCGGCACGCGGAGTCCCGCGTCGAAGACGGCGCGCATCGCGCCGATCGCCAGAAGGTCGGAGAAGCAGAAGATCGCATCCGGTCGCTCGTCGAGGTCGAGGAGCTCCTGCGCTGCGCGATAGCCGCCCGGCCGGCTGTAGTGGCCGGCGGTCTTCACGAGATCGCCGTCGTACGGCAGGCCTGCGGCGGTGAGGGCCTCCGCGTATCCGGACTGGCGCTGGAGCGGGGTGGCGTACTCCTCGGCCGGCTGGGCGCCGATGGCCGCGATCCGGCGACGGCCGGTGGCGACCAGGTGCCCGACCGCGTCCTTCGCGGCCTGCACGTTGTCGATCGCGACGTGGTCGTAGCGGCCGTCGAACTCGTGCTCGCCGAGCAGGACCAGGGGCATCCGGGTCGCGCCGTGCATGTCGAGCAGTTCGGATTTGGTCACGAGCGGGCTGAACAGGAGGCCGTCGAACAGCATGGTCCGGTCGTCGCCGAGGAGCAGCTGGCGCTCCCGTTCGTGGTCGTGCCCGGTTTGGTCGATCATGACGCGGTAGCCCGTGAGCGCGGCGGCGTCGATGACCTCGCGCGCGAGCTCGCTGAAGTACGGCACGTCGACTTCGGGCACGACCAGCGCGAGCATCCCCGTGCGCCCGGTCCGTAGTGTGCGGGCGACGGGGTTGGGACGGTAGTCGAGTGTCTCGATCGCCGCGAGGACGCGGGTCCGCATCTGATCGCTGACGTGCTCGTAGCCACTCACGACGTTCGACACCGTGCGCACGGAGACCTGGGCGAGCCGGGCGACGTCTCGCAGTGTTGCTGGCATGGAGTCATCGTAGCGTTTGCAACGTTCGCAAACGAACGCTACAGTTTGCATACGTTGGCAAAACACGAGGGAGTGTCCCATGAATCACCCGAAACGGCGGGTCCGCGGCCTCACGGTCGCTGCGGTGCTCGCCGCCTCCGCCTTGACCCTGACCGCCTGCGGTCCCGACATCGGTAGCGGCGGCGGGGGCACCGCCTCCGACCGCCTGCAGGCGCCGACCACCGATCAGCCCGAGGGTGAGATCACCATCTGGGACCGGTCGGGCGACCTGTTCAAGGTGTTCGACGGCGTCATCGCGGACTTCCACAAGAAGTACCCGAAGATCACCGTCCACCACGAAGCCGTCGACATCAACGCGAAGCTGCAGAACACGCTCATCACCGGGACCGACGTGCCCGACGGCGTCTTCCTGGACGACGCGATGGTCAGCGGATTCGCCGACCACCTGTGGGATCTCAGCGACGTCCTGAAGCCGTACGTGAAAGACATCGCCCCGCAGAAGATCGACGCGAACACCGTCGACGGCGGTATCTACGGCGTTCCGTACGACCTGAACCCCGGTCTGCTGTACTACAACGCCACGGCGCTCGAGTCGGCCGGCATCGACGCCACGAAGATCGCGACCTACGACGACCTCCTCGCCGCGGCCCGCGAGTACCAGAAGGCCAAGCCGGGCGCGAAGCCGATCCACCTCGAGCAGGGCGCCTTTCTGGGCCAGCTGCAGTTGGAGATGTACGCCAGCCAGCTCGGCACCTCGCTCGCGGACGCGAAGGGGAAGCTGCGCCTCGACAGCCCGGAGTACAAGCAGATCCTCACCTTCCTCGACACCGTGCAGAAGGAGGGTCTCGGCACCCGTTCCGAGTACCTCGGTCAGACCGACATCGCCGAGATGGAAGCCGGCAACGAGGTCTTCTACCCGTGGGCGATCTGGTTCGACTTCGCGCCGCAGCAACTGCTCCCGGAGACGAAGGGCGACTGGCGCGCGATGGAGCTCCCCGCCTGGAAGGACGGCGGCGCACGCAGCGGTGCGATGGGCGGATCCTCGTTCGTGCTGCCCAAGGGCGGCAAGAACTCGCAGCTCGCGTGGCTGTTCTACGAGTTCCTGATGTACGACGAGGCGGGCTACTCGGCCGTCTGGGGCCCGAGCGACGTCTACCCCGAGGGGCTGAACACGTCCATCCCGGCCTACCTGCCGGCGGCGGAGCCGACGAAGCCGCTCTTCCAGAAGGTGCCGGCGCTCGGCGACCAGGACCTCTGGAAGGTCGCGACCGAGGCGGGCTCGCAGATCCCGGCCGGCACGGCGATCCCCTCCTGGTGGAACGCGTCGACCGACTACCTCGGCACCGACCTGCAGCGGATGTACGACGGCGAGTTGAGCCCCGATCAGGTGATCGAGAAGGCCGGCGCGGACATCCAGACCAACCTCATCGACCGACAGTGAGCGCCGGAGAACGATGACGACCACGACCCTCCCCTCCGCGGCCCGGACGCGCGGCCGCTTCGGCAGCCCGCGACTGCGGCGCCGTCTCGCCCCGTACCTCTTCGTGCTGCCGTTCGTGGTGATCTTCCTGGCGTTCAGCGTGTACCCGCTGATCTTCACCGCCCGGCTGAGCTTCACGAACTGGCACGGGACCGGTGCCGCGGAGTGGGTGGGCTGGGGCAACTACGCCTACCTGCTGGGCAGCCCCGCCTTCTGGAGTTCGCTCGGCAACTCGGCCGTGCTCTGGCTCCTGATCGTGCCGGTGCAGATGGTGCTCGCGGTGATCGTCGCGGTGCTGCTCGACTCGGCCAAGCTGCGGCTGCGCGGGATGTACCGGGTCGCCTTCATCGTCCCGTTCGTCACCCCCCTGGTGGCGGTCGCGCAGATCTGGGTCGTCTTGTTCGACCAGGACCACGGCGCGGTCAACGCGCTGCTCGGGCTGGTCGGCCTCCCCGACGTCGGCTGGCTGACGACGAGCGCCTGGGCGAAGCCCACCCTCGCGCTCCTCTTCCTCTGGAAGACGACCGGCTTCATCGTGATCATCCTGCTCTCGGGGCTGCAATCGATCGACCGCTCGATGTACGAGGCGGCCGACCTCGACGGCGCCTCGCCGATCCGCCAGCTCTGGAGCATCACCGTCCCGCTGCTGCGCCGCACGATCATGTTCGCCGTGGTGCTGCAGACGCTCGCGGTGTTCCAGATGTTCGCCGAGCCGTTCGTCGTGACGCAGGGCGGCCCGTACAACTCGACGACGACGGCCGGCTACTACCTCTACAACCACATCACCCGGGGAGACCTCGGCACAGGAGCGGCGAACTCGTTCCTGCTCGTCATCATCGTGATGATCCTGTCGTTGTTCTTCGTCCGCCTCCTCCGAGCGAAGGACTGACCATGGCCACCCCCACGCTCCTCGACGGGCCGGCCGGCACGGCGGCCGCGCACCCGGCCCCGGCATCCCCCGCCTCCCCGCTCCGTCGGCCACGGCGAACGCGGCCGCGGATCGGGACGCAGGCGTTCCTCCTCCTGCTGCTGGTCGCCTTCCTCGCCCCGGTCGCCTGGGCGATCGTCTCGGCGTTCAAGCCGGCGAACGAGATCATCCGCGACCCGCTGGGTTTCGACCCGTCGGCGTTCACCCTCGACAACTTCGCGGCGATGTTCCACGACGTGCCCATCGGCCAGGGATTCCTCAACACCGCGGTCGTGCTCGTGGCGAAGGGCGCGATCACGCTGTTCTTCGCTCCGCTCGCCGCCTACGCGTTCGCGAAGTACCGGTTCGTGGGCAAGAACCTGATCTTCGGCACGGTCCTCGTCACGCTCATGCTCCCGACGATCGTGCTCATCATCCCGCTGCTGCTGGAGATGAAGACGTTCGGCTGGGTCAACACCTACCAGGCCCTCATCCTCCCCGGCTCGGTCGACGCCTTCGCGATCTTCTGGATGCGGCAGGTCATCAGCGCCGTGCCCGACGAACTCCTCGACGCCGCACGCGTCGACGGGTGCGGCGAGTTCGGCATCTTCTGGCGGGTGGTGGTGCCCGTGATCCGTCCGGGTCTGGCCGGGCTCGCGGTGCTCACGATCATGAACATCTACAACGACTTCGTCTGGCCCGTCGTGGTGGCGAGCTCCGACCGGATGGCCACCCTCCAGGTCGTGCTCTCCACGCTGGCGCAGAACATCACGGGCAATCGGATCGGCGCCGACTACGCCACGGTCACCGGTGAGCTGCTCGCGGCGAGCTCGATCGCCCTGGTCCCCCTGCTGGTGCTCTTCATCGTGCTCCAGCGTCACTTCATCAACGGCATCCTCGCCGGCAGCGTGAAAGGCTGAACATGACACTCTCCCCGACCGACTCCGTCGTCACCGCCCCGCGGGCGACCCCGGATCAGCCGCGACCGGAGTATCCGAGGCCCGACCTCGACCGCTCGTCCCGCTGGCTCAACCTCAACGGGGTGTGGGACTTCGATGCTGCGGACGCGGCTCCGTCCATCACGGTGCCGTTCGCGTGGGAGACCACCGCGTCGGGCGTGAACCGCACCTGGCTCGAGCACGCCGTCTACCGCCGGTCGGTAACGGTCCCGGAGGACTGGGCGGGCGCGCGCGTCGTCCTGACCTTCGGGGCCGTGCACCACCATGCGGTCGTGCGGATCGACGGCAGCCCGGTCGGCGAGCACACCGGCGGCTACGAGTCGTTCGAGTTCGATGTCACCGCCCATCTCGTGCCCGGCATCGCGTCCGAACTGAGCGTCGAGGTGCACGCCCCGGCGGACAAGCGGGCCGTCCCGCACGGCAAGCAGCGCTCGATCCCCCGCGACGACTACGACGGCGTCTCGTTCACGCCGACCTCCGGCATCTGGCAGACCGTCTGGCTGGAGGCGCGCGGGCGTACCTACGCCCGGACCGTCTCTCTGCGCGGCGACAGCCTCACCGGCTTCGACCTCGTCGTGGACACGACGGGCGAGGCCCCCGCAGGAGCCGTCGTGCGCGCTCGCATCCGCGAGACGGGGGAGTCGGTCGACTTGCGCGCGGACAGCGAGGGCCGTGCCGTCGGGCGGCTCGAGGTCGCCGCGCCGCGCCTCTGGTCGCCGGCGGCCCCGCACCTCTACCGGGTGGAGGTCGCGGTCGGCGACGGGGAGCACGCGGACACGCTCATCGCGACGGCGGGCCTTCGCCGCATCGAGACCCGCGGCGAGCAGCTCGTGCTGAACGGCGAACGCTTCTCCATCCGCGGTGTGCTCGACCAGGGCTACTGGCCGGAGACGGGCCTGACCGCGCCCGATGAGGCGGCGCTCCGCGGCGAGATCGCCCTCGCCCGCGGGCTGGGCTACAACCTCGTGCGCAAGCACCTCAAGTTCGAGGAGCCGCTGTGGCTCCACGAGGCCGATGTTGCCGGGATGCTCGTCTGGGCGGAGCCGCCGTGCCCGAGCCGGTTCTCGGCCGAGGCGGCGGAGGCGTTCGAGGCGCAGCTGCCGGCCATGGTGGAGCGCGACGGCAACCATCCCTCGATCGTGATCTGGGGCCTGTACAACGAGGAGTGGGGGCTGGACTGGGACATCCCGGGCAGCCCGGAGCGGGCCGCCGCCGCCGAGCACGCCTACGAGACGCTGCGGGCGCTGGACGCCACCCGTCCTATCGTCGAGAACTCGGGCTGGTCGCACGTGCGCACCGACCTCGTCGACTGGCACTACTACGAGCCGGACCTCGCCGAGTGGAAGCGCGCGGTCGCGGCGATGGCCGACGGGTCGCAGGACGGCTTCTCCGTCCGTCTCGGTCCGGACTTCATCGTGGACAAGTCCTTCTACGCCTCCGACGCGGTGCCGCGCACCGGGGTGCCGATCGTCAACAGCGAGTACGGCGAAGGCTTCACGAGTCTCGAGCGCGCCTGGCACCTGCGCTGGGAGACCCAGGAGCTGCGCCGGCACGACCGTTTCGCCGGCTACGTCTACACCGAGTTCGCTGACGTGGAGCACGAGGCCGCCGGCCTGCTGACCACTGATCGGCGTGCGAAGGACTGGGGAGGCTGCGTGCCCGCGGACGTCAACGCGGAGACGGTCCTCATCCTCGACCTCGTGCCGCTGCGTGCTGGAGCAGACATCGAGCCGCCGCGCGAGCCGTTCGCGCTCACGGTGCACGTCTCGCACCACGGCCCCCTGCCGGTCGACGTGCGCGTCCAAGCCGCCTGGTTGTCGGCGGGCGCCCCGGTCGACGGTGCATCGGCACGGGCCGCGCGCGGTCGTCCGGATGCCGTGGGCGCCGAGCTGCGTGTCGAGCCGTTCGTCGTGTCGGACGGAGTGGAGCTCACGGTCAGCGCGTCGCCGGTCGCGGCACGGCTGCTGGTGTGGGCGACCGACGCCTCCGGTGCCGTCGTCGCGCGGGCGTTTCTCGATGCGGCCGAAGTGGAGGCGCCCAACCGTCGCGGCGCGCGCCAGGCCTGACGCGCGAAGTTCACGTCGTGGCGCCCATTCCGCCGGAATGAGCGCCACGACGTGAACCTCGGCGGCCCACCGCGAGAAAGCAACACAAATCCATGTTGCTCTCTGTTGGTTTCTGTTGTAGCTTGTGGGAAACCAATGGAGGGGCCACCACGTGTATGCAACGGAGCGTCAGGGACTGATCGAGCGTCAGCTGCTCGATGAGGGTCGCGTCGCGGTCGTCGAGCTCTCGGCCCGCTTCGGCGTCACCACCGAGACAGTGCGCCGCGACCTGGACGCCCTGGAGCTGGCCGGCGCGCTGCGGCGGGTGCACGGCGGCGCCGTCGCGATCGGCCGCGGGAGCACTGCGGAGGCGAGCGTGGGCGAGCGCACGACGCTCCACGCCGACACCAAGCAGCGGATCGCCGCACGCGCGCTCGACGTGCTGGGGGAGAAGTTCCGCGGATCCCTGTACTTCGACGCCGGCACCACGACGGCCGCCGTCGCGGGCCTCCTCCCCGGGCGGCTGTCCGAGACCCGCGGCGAGACCGAGGTGGTGACCCACTCCCTCACCCTCGCCCCGGCGCTCGCCGGAGCGGACGGGGTGGCGCTCACCGTCGTCGGAGGCCGCATCCGCGGGGTCACCGCAGCGGCGGTGGGCGCCGCCACGGTGCGCTCGATCCAGTCCCTCCGTCCGGACATCGTCTTCGTCGGGACCAACGGTGTCTCGGCCGGGTTCGGCCTGAGCACGCCCGACCCGGAGGAGGCCGCGGTCAAGGAGGCCATCGTGCGGGCGGCCCGACGCGTGGTCGTCGTGGCCGACTCGAGCAAGTTCGACCAGGAGTCCCTCGTCTCGTTCGCCGGCCTGGCCGCGGTCGATCTGCTGGTCACCGACCGGGCCCCCGAGGGCGCGCTCGCCGACGCGCTCGCCGACGCCGACGTCGAGGTGTGGGCGGCATGATCGTCACGCTCACGGCCAACCCGTCGCTGGACCGGGCGGTCACCCTCGGTGCGCCGCTCCAGCCCGGCGAGGTGCAGGCGGCGGTCGCCGCGCGCGAAGACGCGGGCGGGAAGGGCATCAACGTGGCCCGCGTCGTGGCGACGGCGGGCATCGCGGCGCTCGCGGTGCTCCCTCTCGCGGCCGACGACCCCTTCGAGGCTGCTCTGCAGGCCACCGGGGTTCCGACCCGACGCGTCCCGATCCGCGGCCACGCCCGCGCGAACCTCACCATCACCGACCCGTCGGGGGTCACCACCAAGCTGAACCTGCCCGGAGCCGCACTCGAGCCAGCGGACGCCGCCGCGCTGGTCGCAGCGGTGGTCGAGGCCTGCGCCGGCGCGCGCTGGCTGGTCCTCGCCGGATCGCTGCCGCCCGGAGTTCCCGACGACTTCTACGTCACCGTGATCCATGCGGTGCGCGAGCGCTGGCGGGATGCGGCGCCGCAGGTCGCGGTCGACAGCTCGGGGGAGGCGCTGCGGGCCGCAGCCCTGCACGCGCATCCCGACCTCATCAAGCCCAACGAGGACGAGCTCGCCGACCTGGCGGGCGTCGCCTTCGACGACGAAGACCTGCCGCACGCGGTGTCGGAGGTCGCGCGGACTCTCGTGCCGGACCGCGTCGGCGCGGCGCTCGTCACGCTCGGCGCGCGCGGCTCGGTGCTCGTCACCCCCGACGTCGCGTATGCGGCGGAGGCGCCCCGCGTCCACGTGCGGAGCACGGTCGGGGCGGGCGACAGCGCCCTGGCGGGCTACCTGCTCGCCGACGTCGCGGGCGCGGCCCCGGTCGACCGTCTCGTCAACGCCATCCGATACGGCTCCGCGGCCGCGACCCTGCCCGGCACCCAGCCGCCCCGCCCCGCCGATCTTCCCGGCGACGACATCCGCGTCGCCGCGCTCCACCTCTGAACCACGACATCCGAACCATCCTGGAGGAACCCGTGTCATCGAAGACCATCACTCCCCGGCTCGTCGGGCTCGACCTCGCGGTCGGCTCCGACAAGAGCGCCGTCATCCGCGAGCTCGCCGGCCGCGTCGTCGCGGAGGGCCGGGCGACCGACGCCGACGCCCTGTTCGAGGACGCCTGGGCGCGCGAGCAGAAGGACGAGACCGGCCTGCCCGGCGGCATCGCCATCCCGCACGCCAAGAGCGTCGCCGTGACCGTGCCGTCCCTGGCGTTCGCGCGGCTGAAGCCGGGCGTCGACTTCGGGGCGAGCGACGGACCGGCCGACCTCGTCTTCCTCATCGCGGCCCCCGCCGATGCGGCGGAAGCCCACCTCGCCGTACTCTCGAAGCTCGCCAGGAGCCTCATGCTCGACGAGTTCACCGCGGGATTGCGCGCGGCGACGTCGGCGGAGGAGGTCGTCGCCCTCGTCGACGAGGCGATCGGTGAATCCGAGGCCGGCGCCGAGTCCGCAGCCGAGCCCGCACGGGCGGCCGACGTCGCCGACGTCGCCGACGACTCCCCGGAAGCCTCCGGGGACCCGGCCTCCGGCACCGCCACCCCCACGGGCCTCCTCATCGACGGCCGCCCCGCGCGCATCGTCGCCGTCACCTCCTGCGCCACCGGCATCGCCCACACCTTCATGGCCGCCGACGCCCTGACCGCGGCCGGGAAGAGCGCCGGAATCGACCTCGTCGTGGAGCCGCAGGGCTCGAGCGGCTACCAGGCCCTCCCGCAGAGCGTCATCGACGCGGCCGACGCCGTGATCTTCGCCAACGACGTCGACGTGCGCGAGGAGGCCCGGTTCGCCGGCAAGCCCGTCGTGCGCACCGGCGTGAAGAGCGGCATCGAGAAGCCGCGCGAGCTGATCGCGGAGGCGGTCGCGGTCGCGGCGGACCCGAACGGTGCGCGCGTCCAGGCGAGTTCCGGATCCACGCCGTCCGCGGCGCCGCAGGACGCGTCGTGGGGGCGCAAGATCCAGCGCATCCTGCTCACCGGCGTCAGCTACATGATCCCGTTCGTCGCCGGCGGTGGCCTCCTCATCGCCATCAGCTTCCTGCCCTTCCTGGGCGGCTACGGCATCGCGCTCGCGCACGGCACCGACGGCGTGAATAACGCCGTGTACACGCTGCAGCACTACGCCATCTGGAATCTGCCGCCCGAGGGCCTCGGCTACTACCTGGGCGCCATCGCGTTCGAGATCGGCAGCGTGAGCCTCGGCTTCCTGGTGCCCGCCCTCGCCGGCTACATCGCCTTCGCCATCGCCGACCGCCCCGGCATCGCCCCCGGATTCGTCGCGGGCGCGATCGCCGTCTTCATGAACGCGGGCTTCCTCGGCGGCCTGATCGGCGGCCTCCTCGCCGGCTTCGCCGCTTGGCTCATCGGCCGGCCCGCGGTGCCGCGCTGGCTGCGCGGCCTCATGCCGGTCGTCATCATCCCGCTCGGCGCCTCGATCATCGCCTCCGGGTTGATGCTCCTGATCCTCGGCGCGCCGATCGCGTGGCTCATGACTCAGCTGACCGGCTTCCTCAACAGCCTGACGGGCGCGGGCGCGATCGCCCTCGGCGTGATCCTCGGCCTGATGATGTGCTTCGACCTCGGCGGTCCGATCAATAAGGTCGCGTACGCCTTCGCCGTCGCGGGACTGGCGCAGCAGACCGACGCCAGCTTCCAGATCATGGCGGCCGTCATGATCGCGGGCATGGTCCCGCCGCTCGGCATGGCGCTCGCCTCCACCGTGCTCTACCGCCGCGGTTTCACCCAGGTGGAGCGGGAGAACGGTGCGGCGGCATGGCTGCTCGGGGCCTCCTTCATCTCGGAGGGAGCCATCCCCTTCGCAGCCGCCGACCCGCTGCGCGTGATCCCGGCCAACCTGGTCGGCGGCGCGGTCGCCGGCGGCCTGGCGATGGCCTTCGGCGTCGAGTCCCGCGCCCCGCACGGCGGCGTGTTCGTCTTCTTCGCCATCGACCCGATCTGGGGGTTCCTCCTGGCCCTCGCCGCGGGCACCGTCGTCACCGCTCTCGTGGTCGTCGCCCTCAAGCGCTTCGCGGCCCCGCGACGCGCCGCGACGCTCGCCGCCGAGGACGCCGCCGACACGTCGGCCGAGCCCGCGCTCGTCTGACTCCACCGAGGTTCACGTCGTTGCGCCCATTCCGGCGGAATGACGACGACGACGTGAACCTCGGCGGCCGTGGCTATGCTGTGGCCGACTCCGCGAGCGTCGGGTAGTCGATGTAGCCGCGTGCCCCGCCGACGTAGAAGGTCGAGGCGTCGTGGTCGTTGAGGTCGTGGCGCCCGGCCCACCGCTCGGCGAGGTCGGGGTTGGCGATGGCCGCCCGGCCGACCGCCACCGCGTCCGCGATGCCGGCCTCCACCAGATGCACGGCCTCCTCGCGGCTCGTCACCGTGCCGAAGCCGGTGTTCGCGATCAGCGGCGCACCGAGCTCGCGGCGGATGCCCTGCACGAGCTCGCCGGCCGGATCCGCGTGCAGGATGTCGACGAACGCGATGCCGAGCGGTGCGAGACCGCGGGCGACGGCCGCGTAGGTGGCAGCGGTCTCCGCGGCGTCGCTCTCGAGGGCGCCCTGGATGTTGTGCTCGGGGGAGAGGCGGATGCCGACGCGGTCGGCCCCGACGGCGTCGGCGACCGCCGCCACGACCTCGATCGCGAAGCGGGCGCGGTTCTCGGGGCTGCTGCCGTAGTCGTCCGTGCGCTCGTTGCTCGCCGGCGACAGGAACTGGTGGACGAGGTACCCGTTGGCCCCGTGCACCTCCACACCGTCGAAGCCGGCGCGGATGGCGTTCCGAGCCGCCGTAGCGTACCCGGCGACGGCGTCCCGCACCTCGTCGGCGCTGAGCGCGTGCGCGACGGGGAGGTCGGACTTGCCCTCCGGCGTGCGGATGGTCCCCGGCGCGGCAAGGGCGCTGGCCGAGACCACCCGCCCGGTCCCGGTGATGGAGGGGTGCGAGACGCGGCCTCCGTGCATGAGCTGGGTCACGATCGTGCCGCCCGCCGCGTGCACCGCGTCCGTCACCCGGCGCCAGCCTGCGACGTGCTCCTCGGTCTCCAGGCCGGGTTGCCCGATCCAGGTGCGTCCCTCCCGCACTGGCCACGTCCCCTCGGTGACGATCATGCCGAAGGAGGCCCGCTGCGCGTAGTAGGTGACCAGCAGGTCGCCCGGCGTTCCGTCCTCTCCCGCCCGGATGCGCGTGAGAGGCGCCATGACCAGGCGGTTGCGGAGGGTGAGCGAGCCGAAGGCGGAGGGGCTGAAGATATTCACCTCGAGACCAACCGGACCGACGCAGGGTGTATTTCCCGAGTGTCCGCGTCTCAGGAAACCATGATCCGGCTTTCACCCTCTGTGCTTAGGGTGCAGGTATGCGCGACAGGGGGATGCGTCGATGAGCCGGCCGCCACGGTCGGACGGCCTGCGCCGTCGTGCGGTCGCCGCCTCGATCGCACTCACCGCGGTCGCGCTGGCCGGCGCCGGCTACATCATCCACCTCGGCTTCAGCGCGGGCGACGACGGTGTGGTCGCGAGCGGGGGTGCGCCGCCGTCGGGGAGCGCGGCCCGGGCCGTCCCCGCGCTGCTGCGCGCTCTCGAGGCCGGTGACCGGCAGGCCGTCGACCGCCTGGTGCCGGGGTCGCCGATGGTGGACGTCGACGAGATCATGGGCGAGTGCCTCGGCCAGCAGCGCGCAGACCGTTCCGCGCACCTGAGTGAGGGCGACGGACCGCAGGCGGTCCTCGTCGTCGCCGACGGCCAGCCCGCCTACACCGTGCCCCGCCCGGACTCGTGCAGCTGGTGGATGTACTGGGACCAGCGCCATCGGTCGTGGACCATCGGCGCCGTGGTCGGCAGTCCCCAACCCGAAGCCCCGCCCACGCCCTGAGGCGCCGAGGTTCACGTCGTTGCGCTCATTCGGGCGGAATGGTGACCACTTCGTGAACTTCGGCGGCGGGGGCAGCGGGGGCAGCGGGGGCGGCGGCGGGCGGGTGTGTGCGGTTATATAGTTAATGCATATAAATCAACTATCGTCTCGTCAGGAAACTCCCGTGGCCCGCACCGGCATCTTCACCAAAGACCACCCGCACTACCGCTGGGTGGCGCTCTCGAACACCACGCTCGGCATGCTCATGGCGACGATCAACTCGTCGATCGTCATCATCTCCCTGCCCGCCATCTTCACCGGCATCAAGCTGAACCCGCTCGAGCCGGGCAACGTCTCGTACCTGCTCTGGATGCTGATGGGCTACATGCTCGTCACCGCGGTACTCGTGGTGATGTTCGGCCGGATGGGTGACCAGTACGGTCGGGTGCGCATCTACAACCTGGGCTTCGTGATCTTCACGATCGCGGCCATCGCGCTGTGCCTCGACCCGTTCACCGGCGGGCCGGCCGCGATGTGGCTGATCGGGTGGCGGTTCGTGCAGGGCGTCGGCGGCGCGATGCTGTTCGCCAACTCGACGGCGATCCTGACGGATGCGTTCCCGGCGAACAAGCGCGGATTCGCGCTCGGACTCAACCAGGTCGCGGCGATCGCCGGATCGTTCATCGGCCTCATCCTGGGCGGCGTGCTCGCCGAGATCGACTGGAGGATGGTGTTCTTCGTGTCGGTGCCGTTCGGCGTGATCGGCACGATCTGGTCCATCAAGTCGCTCCACGAGGTGGGGCAGAAGAACCCGGGACGCATCGACTGGCTCGGCAACGCCACGTTCGGCATCGGCCTGATCGCACTCCTCACCGGCATCACCTACGGCATCCAGCCCTACGGTGACAGCAGCCAGGGCTGGGGCAACCCGTGGGTGCTCGGCTCGATCGTCGGCGGCATCCTGCTGCTCGTCGCGTTCGTCTTCGTCGAGCTGAAGGTGCCGGCGCCGATGTTCGACATGCGGCTGTTCCGGATCAGACCGTTCTCCGCGGGCATCTTCGCCGGGTTCCTGGCGGCGATCGGGAGGGGCGGCCTCCAGTTCATGCTGATCATCTGGCTGCAGGGCATCTGGCTTCCGCTGCACGGCTACAGCTACGAGTCGACGCCGCTCTGGGCCGGCATCTACATGCTGCCGATCACGATCGGCTTCCTCATCGCCGGACCGATCTCCGGGGCTCTCTCCGACCGGTTCGGGTCCCGTGCCTTCGCCACCGTCGGCCTCGTGCTGGTCGCGGCCACGTTCATCGGCCTCCTGCTCATCCCGGTGAACTTCGACTACTGGCAGTTCGCGCTCCTGACCGGTCTCAACGGCATCGGCTCCGGCCTCTTCTCGTCGCCCAACCGCACCGCGATCATGAACAGCGTGCCGCCGAACGAACGCGGGGCCGCCTCGGGCATGGCCGGCGTCGCCCTCAACGCGGGCAGCTCGCTCTCCATCGGCATCTTCTTCTCGCTGATGATCGCAGGCCTCTCGGTCGCGCTCCCGACCGCGCTCACCCAGGGGCTCACCACCCACGGGGTTCCGCAGACCGTCGCCGCCCAGATCGGCAACACCCCGCCGGTCGGCAGCCTGTTCGCCGCCTTCCTCGGCTACAACCCCATCCAGAGCCTCCTGGAGCCGACGGGTCTGCTGACCAGCCCGCACGTCGATGCGGCGACCCTGACGGGCAAGGAATTCTTCCCCCAGCTGATCTCCGGCCCGTTCCACGACGGCCTCGTCATCGTGTTCCTCGCCGCGGCCATCATGAGCATCATCGGCGCAATCGCCTCGTTCGCGGGCGGCGCCAAGTATGTTCATGGGGAGGGGGCCGCGGCCGAGCGGTCCACCAGCGACGAAGGCGAGGACGTAGGTGCAGCCCGAGCGTGACGCGACGCCCCAGCCCGACGGCGGCGATGTGGCCGGGAGGCTCGCGCTCGCCGTGGGCCGGCTGAACCGGAGGATCCGGTCCGCGACCGGCGGGCTCAGCCACGGTCAGCTCTCCGCACTTTCGACGATCGTGCGGAAGGGTCCGCTGCGACCGAGCGAGGTCGCCGGCATCGAGCACGTCGCCGCGCCCACGGTCACCCGACTGGTGTCCGAGCTGGAGGCGCGCGGCCTGGTCGAGCGCACGCCGGACCCCGATGACGGCCGCTCCTTCTTCGTCTCGGGCACCGACGCCGGCATCGAACTGCTGCTGGAGGCGCGCTCCGACCGGGCGCGCGCCGTGTCCCGCATCCTGGAAGGCCTCGACCCGAGCCAGGTGGAGGCCCTCCGAGCGGCCCTCCCGGCACTGGAGGAGGCCGCAGCCGTCGTCCACCACGGCGGAACGCCCTCGGCTCGCTGACTCCGTCCCGCGCGGTTCTGAGCCGATCGCGCGGTTCTGACCCGATCGCGTCACCGGGCGGCGGATTCACCGTCTCTCCTGCATGGGCATCCCTCGTATCGACGACCCGCTCGGCGGCGACCCGCGGTCGTCGGCGCAGCTCGCCCGGCTGCGGGCCGTCCTCTCCGCCGTCGACCCGTCGCGCTCGGCGACGGAACTCCTCCTCCTCGACGCGCCGGGTCCGGTCGGGTTCGTCGCTCTCCGTGTGGTCGACGCCGCCCTCAGGCATCCCGAGGGCGGCGAGTGGCGCCTCTCCACGATCGCGGTCACCGGCCTGGACACCGAACGGATGCGTTTCGTCGCGCCGACCGACGAAGTGTGTCGGACGATGCTGACCGTGCTCGGCGGCGGTGCCGAGCACGCCCGTCGCGTCCCATCCGAGTCCTGCACGGCTGTGCACCTGCTGCTGCGCGATCAGCATGGTCTCGTTCGTCCCCCGGTCGCTCCCGGCGAGGATGCGGGGCGGCGACCCGGTCAGACCCCCGTCCCCGGGCCGCCGCCCTAATCGGGAACGCAGTACTGCCGCCCGGCCATCCGGTCCGGCCTGCCATCCGATTAGTGCACTCACCAACGTACGGGAGTGGACCGGTCTGTCAAGGGGGTCGGACGGGAAGGATTGGCATCGCCCCGAACCGGGAGTAGGCAGGAGGGATGACGACCTCCACCATCCTGTTCGACGTCGACGGCACCCTCGTCGACTCCAACTACCTGCACGTCGACGCCTGGCAACGCGCCTTCGACGCGTCGGGGGTCCAGGTCGACGCGTGGCGCATCCACCGGGCGATCGGCCAGGACTCGGAACGACTCCTGAACAGCCTGGTCGGCGAGCGCGACGACGACTGGGTCGAGCGCGCCAGCGAGCTGCACTCCCGCTTCTACCGAGAGCAGGCCGATCGGCTACGGGCCTTCGAGGCCGCCGGGGCCCTCCTCCGTGCCCTGCGCGAGCGCGGCCTCGCGACGGTGCTCGCGACGTCCGCCCCGGACGACGAGCTCCAGCTCCTCCGAGACACCCTCGCCGCCGATGACGCCGTCACCGCCACGACGTCCGCCGACGACGTCGACGAGGCCAAGCCCGACCCGGGCATCCTGAACGTCGCGCTCGACCGCGTCGGAGCCTCCCCCGAGGACGCCGTCATGGTCGGCGACTCGGTGTGGGACATGCGCGCGGCCGGCCGGGCCGGCATCCGCGCCATCGGGCTGCGGTGCGGCGGCAGCGGAGCCGAGGAGCTCCGGGAGGCCGGGGCATCGCGCGTGTACGACCATCCCGCGGAGCTGCTGCGTCGGGTGGGCGAGTGGGTCTGAGCGTGTGCCCGCTCAGACCGTGATCACGTTGACCCGGTCCTTGCCGGCCTGCTTCGCCGCGTACATCGCTTCGTCGGCAGAGCGGACGATGTCGGAGGTGGACAGCGGCTCCCGGCCGGCGGGGCGGTGGACGGCGACGCCGATGCTGGCGCTGATGGAGCGTTCGTCGGCGATGCCGGTGAGGGGGCGCCGGATCGCCTCGCGGATGCGCTCGGCGATCGCCTCGGCGACCGGTTCGTCGATGCCCTCGCACACGATGAGGAACTCGTCGCCGCCGAACCGGCCGACACTGTCGCCCTGACGGATGCTGCGGCCCAGCCGGGAGGCCACCTCGCGCAGCACGGCGTCGCCCTCGGTGTGGTCGAAGTCGTCGTTGATCGCCTTGAAGCCGTCGAGGTCGACGAAGATCAGAGCGACGGGGGCGTGCTCCTCGGCGGCCCTCGCGAGCGCGTCGGCGAGGGACGAGCGCAGCGCGGCGCGGTTGTCGAGCCCGGTGAGCGGATCGTGCAGGGCGTACGCCTCGAGCTGCGCCTGCAAGCGGATGCGGCGGAGCACCTGGGCGGCCTGGCGGGCGAGCGCCTCGTGCAGGCCGGTCTCCAGGGCGTCGACGCCGCGGGCGCGGCCGTAGAAGCAGGTGACGGCGCCGATCACGGAGTCGCCCTCGACCAGGGGGGTGACCGTGAGCTCGGCGACCCGCGCCTCTTCCAGCGCCTCGGCGAGAGACCGGTCCTGCTCCTCATCGACGCGGAGGACGAGGATGCGGTCCGCGCGGGCCCGCTCGTCCAGGAGTGTGCGGAGGTCGGCGGGTTCTGCGCCGCCGGTGAGCACGAAACCCGCACCCGTCGCCATGTGGACGGCGGCGCCTGTCGCAGCGAAGGCGCTGCGCGCGCTCTCGGCGAGGGTCTCGGCCAGTGCCGCCTCCGTGTCGCTAGTGACGAAGGCGGCCGAGGCCTCCTGCAGCACTCGTGCGCGCGCCTCCGACTCCTCGGCCGAGCGCCGCGCGGAGAGCAGCTGACGCTCCCAGTCCTCGCGGCGGGTGACGTCGAACAGGGCGATGTCGATGCGCTCCGCCGAGCCGTCCGGCCCGGCGACCGCGGTGGCGTTCATCAGGCCCGGGATGCGGGCGCCGTCCGAGGCGATCACGGTCAGCGCGACCTCGTGCACGGCACCGTCGAGCCGCAGTGTCGGCAGCTGGCGGGTCTCATAGAAGATCCGGCTGCCGGGGTCGAGAAGCTCCACGAACGGCGTTCCGACGAGTTCGGCGGCCGGTCGGCCGATCCAGGAGGCGAGGGTCGTGTTGACGCGGGTGATGCGCCCGTCGCCGTCGGCCGTGAGCAGGCCGCAGGGGGCCGCCTCCCAGAGCTCGGGATCGGCGGCGTCCTCGCCCGCCGTCACGCCAGGAACCCCCGTACGGCGTCGATGACCTCTCGCGGGGAGGACAGGTGGGGGCAGTGGCCGGTGGCCTCCAGCTGCACGAAGACGCTGCCCGGGATGCTCTCGTGCACGTACCGCCCGACCTCGACCGGAGCGATGATGTCCTCGGAGCACTGCAGCACGAGCGTCGGCACGCCCACCTTCGCCAGGTCGCGGCGGTTGTCCGACAGGAAGGTGACCTGGGCGAACTGGCGCGCGATCTCGGGATCCGTGCGGCAGAAGCTCTCCGTCAGTTCGTCGCCGAGGGCGGGGGTGCCGGGGTTGCCCATGATCTGCGGGGCGATGGCCGCCGACCAGCCGAGGTAGTTGCGGTCGAGCGCGTCGAGCAGAGCGTCGATGTCCGCCTGGCTGAACCCGCCGCGGTAATCGATGTCGTCGATATAGCGGGGGGAGGGGGAGACGAGCGCGAGCGCGCCGAACAGGTCGGGCCGGCGGGAGGCCGCCAGCACACCGATCATCGCGCTGACCGAATGGCCCACCAGCACCGCGTCGTGCAGATCGAGTGTCTCGGCGATCTCGATGACGTCGTCGGCGTAGCCGTGCAGGGAGTCGTACGTGCCCGCATCGTAGGCGGCGAGGTCCGACGCCCCTGAGCCGACGAGATCGAAGAGGACGACGGGATGCTCGGCCTCGAACGCGGGCGCGACCAGCCGCCACATCTCCTGGCTGCAGCCGAATCCGTGGGCGAAGACCAGTGGACGTCCGGTCGCGGCGCCCCGCACGCGTACGCTGCTGCGGCTCAGGATCCGGGCGGATTCGTCGGTGGTGACGGTCGTCATACGGCTCCTCGATCGGCGGCCCGGCACCCCGGGGCGGGCCCGTCTGTCCTCCCATTATCCGGTGCCGGAGCCGCATGTCGAGGCGGAGTAAGCCGTTGCGAACGCCCCTTACACCCGATCGCCGAATCCGCAACCCCCGTTGACGGGGGAATTCGAATCCGCCAGCCTGGGATGTGATGACCAACGTGACGGATGACGGACGGATCGAGCGGCTCACCGCCGATCTGCCCGAAGCCGTGCGCCGCGAACAGATCATCCCCTACTTCCAGCCGCAGGTCGAGGTGTCGACGGGGCGGGTCGTGGCGGCCGAACTGCTCGGACGCTGGGAGCATCCCGAGTTCGGTTTCGTGCCCCCCGCGGTGTTCATCCCCATCGCCGAGCAGACCAATGCGATCCACGAGCTGGGTCGCCAAATGCTCCATGCCGGCTGCCGGGCCGCGGCGGAGTGGCAGCGCAGCGGGCAGCCTCTCGATGTCGCCGTGAACGTGGCGCCGTCGCAGCTCGCCACGGAGGACTTCTACGAGAGCGTCCGCGCGGAGCTCGCGGACTCCGGGATCGATCCCCATCTCCTCACCCTTGAGGTGACGGAGGAGACGATCATCGCCGACCCGGCACGGGTCGCGGGGCGACTGGACCGACTGCGTGAGATCGGCGTGGTCGTCTCGATCGACGACTTCGGCGCCGGGCATTCGTCACCGCGCCGCGTCATCGACCTGCGCGCCTCGGAACTGAAACTGGACCGCCGGCTGGTGGCTCCCGTCAAGGGCGACCATTCGATCGCGACCGTCGTCGATTTCGCGCGGGAGCGCGGGATGCGCACCGTCGGCGAGGGTGTCGAGACGCGCACGCAGCTCGACCGGCTCCGGGTCGCCGGCTGCGACCGCGCCCAGGGCTACTACATCGCCCGACCTGCGCCGGAGCAGCATTTCGGCGAGTGGCTGCGCGACGCCGCGCGGGCGTGACCCGGAGGCACCCGGTCCGTCAGAGGCTGTCGAGGTCCGCGTCGGTGGGAACGACGGGGGCGTCGTCGGCATCGCCCTCGCCGCCGACGTCGATCTGCGTCCACGTCACCGGCATTCCGGGCGAGAAGAGGATGTCCACACCGGGGCCGCCGCGCAGCGGTGGGATGTTGACGTAGCCGCCGCCCGCCTTGACCGCCTCCAGGATCTTCGTGCGCAACTCGGAGACGGGCTCGGGCAGGAAGTAGTCCTTGCCGTCGACGGTGAGGCGGTTGACGATCATATTCGGGGGGACCTCCGGTGTCGGTGGGGGACGAGCACCTCCGACTGTACCGCGCGCACGCGAAAGCGATACCGGACCGCGGGTATCCTCGTGGAGAGCGCCCCACCCGTCCCGGCGCTCGCGAAAGGTTGATCGTGGGAACCCTGTCGTACAACGGCGAGAGCTTCGAGATCGACGACCGGGTGCTCACGCACCTGCAGATCGTGATCAGCACGAAGCTCCGCCGCGGAGAGAACTTCTTCCTCTCCTGGCCCCTCCCCGTGGAGCGCGGGAGCGGACGCCACGCGATCTGGGTCGACAACGGCGTCCCGATCCACATCTACTACAGCGGCTCGCGCGCCATCAGCATCAACCGCGACTGGATCGAGTCGATGATCGTGGCCGCCGGGCGCGCGTCCGGCCTGGTCATCACGGACGAGAAGTCGGCCACCGGCGAGACCGCCGCCGGATCCTGACCCGCGCTCAGCGCGGCGTGAGCACGAACACCGCCGCGGTGACCGCCCACGCCAGCAGCGTGAACACCGTATCGCGTGCCCGCCAGCGTGACGGCGTGCGCTCGGTGCGCGTGGGGTGGGCGCCGAACGCGCGCGACTCCATGGCCAGCGCCATCCGGTCGGCATGCCGGATGCCCGACGCGAGCAGCGGCACGACCGCGGCGAACGCGCGGCGGAAGGCGGCGATCGGTCCCCGGCCGGGGGCCACCCCCCGGACGCGCTGCGCCTGCCGGATCAGCGTGAGCTCGGCGCCGAAGCGGGGCACGAACCGGTAGGCCGCGACCGCCGTGTATCCGATGCGGTACGGGATGCGCAGGTGCGCCACCAGGGCCCGCGCGAGATCGGGTCCGGTCGTCGTGAGACCGCCGATCAGCGCCAGCACGACGAGCGCGGTGAGCCGCAAGGAGGTCGCGACCCCGACGGCCAGCGCGCCGGCGGTGTAGTCGAACGCCCCGATGGAGAACAGCACGGTCCGGTCGGCCACGCGGGACGGGTCCGTCCAGAACCCGAAGCTGGCCGCCATCACCAGCACGACGATCGGGACGCCGGCGAGCAGCGCCACCACCAGCGACGGGCGCAGGCGCGCACCCGCCAGCAGAAGCAGGATGCCGAGCACGAGCAGCACGAGGGGTGTGAGGACGTCCCGCGTGAACAGCAGCGCGATCCACGCGGGTACGACCGCCGCCACCTTCGAGAGCGGGTTGAGGTGGTGGAGGAAGCGGGCGGCGGGAGGCGCGCCGGTGCCGAAGGGGTCTGCCGACAGGAAGGTCATGCCGTCCCCCCGGGGAGGTCGCGCAGCCGCGTCGCTCCGCGCAGCCCCGCGGGCACGCGCTCGTCCGCCAGGGCGCGGACCAGGGGCGGCTGCCGGAGTCCGGCGCGCTCCAGCAGGTCGGCATCGCTCAGGATGCGCGCCGTCGCCCCGAACGCGGCGATGCGGCCGTCGTCCACGATCGCGACGTGCGAGGCGTACTCGGCGGCGAGACCGAGATCGTGGGTGACGACGACCACCGTCGTCCCTTCCGCGTTCAGAGCGGCCAGGAGCTCCAGCAGCTCCGCCGCACGGGCGCGGTCCTGGCCGAAGGTGGGCTCGTCGAGGACCAGCAGCGGCGCGCCCGCGATGAGTGCGGTCCCGACCGAGAGGCGTCGCTTCTGGCCTCCGGACAGCAGGAAGGGGTGGGCCTCGCGGTGCGGCCCGAGGCCGAGTGTCGTCAGCATCCGATCGACGCGGTCGTCGACCTCCTGCTCGGGGAGACGCCGCTGCCGGAGGCCGAAGGCGAGTTCGTCGACCACGCTATGGGCGACGAACTGGTGCTCGGGGTTCTGGAAGACGAATCCGACCGCCCCCGACAGCTCGGAGACGGAGGCGCGGGAGGGGTCGAGTGCGCCGAGCGCGACCGCCCCGCGCGGCGGCCGCAGAACGCCCGCGATCGCCTGAACCAGCGTGCTCTTGCCCGCGCCGTTGGGCCCGACGACGGCCACGAAGTCGCCGCGGTCGATCCGCAGGGAGACATCGCGCAGCACCTCCCGGCGTCCGCGTCGGAGGGTGAGACGGGAGACGGCGATGGCGGGATCGGAGTCGCCGGTCGCCTCTATCGCCTCGATCTCAGCTGTCTCGGCGGGCCGGCCGACCGGATCGCCGGAGAGCCCGCCGGCGACACTCCCCACCCCCACGGAGAGCTCCTCCGGGGTGAGCGGCAGCGGGTCGAGCACGAACCCAGCCGCGCGCAGACGCAGGGCCGCGAGGGTGGCGGTGGGAAGCCACACGCCGAGGCCTGCCAGCTCCTCCGCCCGATCGCGGAGCACCTCCGCCGCCGGGCCGTGCGCGACCATCCGGCCGGCCGCGTCGAGCACCAGGACGGTGTCGACGATCCCCATCGCGGCGTCGAGGTTGTGCTCCACGAGCACGACGGCGCGGCCGGAACCCTCGCGCGTCAGCTCCCCCAGGAGCCGGTACACCTCGTCGGCGCCGACGGGATCGAGGTTGGCGGTCGGCTCGTCGAGCACGAGGAGCGGAGCGTCGAGCGCCAGCGCGCAGGCGATCGCGAGGCGCTGCTTGCCGCCGCCGGAGAGGGTGTCCGGGTCGTCCGCGCGGCGGTCCCACAGGCCGACCGCCCGGAGCGCGCGCTCGGCGCGTTCCAGCACCTCCGCCGCGGGGACGAGCCGGTTCTCCGGGCCGAAGCAGACCTCGTCGAGCACCGTGCCGGTGACGAGCTGCGCGTCCGGGTCCTGGAACACCATCCCGACGTGCTCGCTGAGCTCGGCCACGCGAGCGTCGGCGGTTGCGACGCCGCTCACGACGACGGTGCCCTCGAGGGTGGCGGACACCGCGTGCGGGACGAGTCCGTTGAGGGCGAGGGCGAGCGTGGACTTGCCGCAGCCGCTCGGGCCGAGCACCAGGAGCACCTCGCCAGAAGCGATCCGGAGGTCAACACCGTCGGGCGTCCACACCTCAGCGCCCTCGTGCCGGATGCGCACCCCGTGCGCCCGCAGGGGCGCCGGCCCCTCCGCCACGGCGGTCAGGCGGCCGTCATCGGCAGCGGGTCGGAGTCGCGGCGGCGCGGCCGCACGATCGGCAGCTGCAGGCCGCGGCCGGCGCCGGTGCGGTCGAGCCCGGCGGCCACGAGCCGACCCAGCCAGGTGAAGAGGATGGGGCTGACGACGAAGAGCCCGATGTGCACGACCTGCACCCACGGCTGGGCCAGGTCGGCGCCCTGCGCGACGAACACGCCGACGCCGAAGATCAGCCCGGCGATGGTGACCGCCGTGTAGAACAGCCACGCCCGCCAATAGCGGTAGAGCGTGATCGCGAACGGCACCTCCTGCAGCAGCCCGATGGATCCGGCCGCCATGACCGCAGCGAAGCCGATCGGCTGGAACGGCACCGACACCAGGCCCGCGATCACGGAGGTGATGAGCGCGACGCCGCCGCGACGCAGGAGCGCCTGGGCGATCACCCCGGGGAGGAAGTACACGCCGATCACCGCGCCGTAGAACATCGGTGCCGCCGCAGCGAGCGTGCCCGAGACATAGGCCGAGATCGAGAAGACGATCCCACCCGCCACGCCGATCGCGGCGCAGGTGAGGAGGAGTCGCGTGCTGGTGTTCTTCATGTCTCCCTCAGCCTAAGAGAGGCAAGCCTAGCCTTACAACACGGACGTCATCCCCGCGGTCCGTCGTGCCGGTCGCGACGTGGGCGCGGGTGTCTGCGCGAGGCGACGACCGGATGCGCGCCGGTGTACCCCTCCCGCTCCTGCGCGATCGCGAGGATGCGCGACCGCTGCGCGTACCACCCGGCGATCAGCAGCGGGACGATGACCACCAGCGAGGCGACCGTGAACGTCCCCGTCGGGTAGTCGAACGCCATCAGCACGAGCACCGCGACCAGGAAGGCGAGCGTCAGATACGCGGTGAAGGGTGCGCCGAACAGCCGCAACGCGGGCCGCTGCAGCTTGCCCTGGAGCGCCCAGCGGCGCAGCTGCATCTGGCAGAGGACGATCATGGCCCAGCTGGTGATGATCCCGAGGGCGGCGACATTGAGCACGATGTCGAACGCCTGCTTCGGCACGACCAGGTTGAGGAAGACGCCGAGCACGCCGATCGCGGCCGTCAGCAGGATGCCGCCGTAGGGCACACCGCGCGCGTTCATGCGCGAGGTGAACACCGGCGCCGCCCCGGACTGCGCCATCGAGTGCAGGATGCGCCCCGTCGAGTACATGCCCGCGTTGAGGCTCGACAGCGCCGCCGTCAGCACGACGAAGTTCATGATCGACCCGACGACCGCGCTCAGCTGCGGACCGCCGAGGTGGCTGAAGAACGTGACGAAGGGGCTCTCGCTCCCGCTGTACGCGCTCGACGGGAGCAGCAGCGCCAACAGCAGGACGGAGCCGCAGTAGAAGACGGCGATGCGGAAGACGACGCTGTTGATCGCGCGCGGCATGATCTTCTCCGGGTTCTCAGTCTCGCCTGCCGCGATGCCCACGAGCTCCACGCCCGCGTACGCGAACACCACGCCCTGCACGAGCACGATCGCCATCCCGATGGTCGCCGCGCCGTGCGGCAGGAACCAGCCGTTCTCGGCCAGCATCGCGAAACCGGTCGGCCCGAGGTCCGTCGGCCATCCCGCCGCCAGCACGACGATGCCGACAAGGAGGAACGCCACCAGCGCGCCCACCTTGATCAGCGCGAACCAGAACTCCATCTCGCCGAACACCTTCACCGAGATCAGGTTGAGGCTCACCACCACGACGAGGGCGATCAAGGCCAGGAGCCACTGCGGGACGACCGTAAAGACGCTCCAGTACTTCACGTACAGCGCGATCGCCGTGGAGTCGACGATCGCGGTCATCGCCCAGTTGAGGAAGTACATCCACCCGGCGACGTAGGCCATCTTCTCGCCGTAGAACTCGCGGGCGTACGACACGAACGACCCCGACGACGGCCGGTGCAGCACGAGCTCGCCGAGCGCCCGGAGCACCAGGAAGGCGAAGAACCCGCAGATCGCGTAGACGAAGACCAGCAGTGGTCCGCCCTGCTCGAGCCGGCCTCCCGCGCCCAGGAAGAGCCCGGTGCCGATCGCGCCGCCGATGGCGATCATCTGCAGCTGCCGCGCCGACAGCCCCTTGTGGTACCCCTCCTGCTCGCTGGCGAAGTCCTGGACCGCCTGGCTGACATCTCCCAGGTGCTCCCGGCGGTTCTCCAGCCCGTCCGCCGGATCGTGCGGTGCGCTCATCGGCTCCCCTCCCTGCTCGGCTATCGACAGTACCCTCCGACGGGGCTCGACTGCGCTGGTCAGTTCTCCCGCGATTTGGACCGAATCGCGGTTTTGGCGTCGGTGGTTTCTGGTGGTGAGTGCAACACCCTTTGTTGATGTGGAGGGTTGGGATGGGGTTGCATTCGTCGTTGGAGACGCGGGTTGAGGCGTTGGGGTTGTTGTTGGCTGGTGCTTCGGCTGTGAGTGTGGCGGTGGTGGTGGGGGTGCCGCGTGGTCGGGTGCAGCGGTGGGCCAGGCTTGCGGGCATGAGGTTTGAGCCGGGGAGTCGTGCTGGTTTGTTGCGTGTCGGGCTGTCGGGTGCGGGTGGCGCGGCGGGGGGTCATGGGCGCAGGTTGTCGTTGGCGGATCGGGCGTTGATCCAGGCAGGGTTGGCGCAGGGGTTCTCGTTGCGCCGGATCGCGGGTCTGGTCGGGGTGGCACCGTCGACGGTGTCGCGGGAGGTTGCCCGTTCCAGGTGGTCGTATCGGGGGCGGTGGCAATATGAGGCGGGGGTGGCGCATCAGGTCGCCGGTCAGCGGCGGGCCCGGCCCAAGCCGCGCAAACTCGATCAGGATCCGTGGTTGCGGGCCGCGGTGGTCGAACAGTTGAACGCCCGGTTCTCCCCGCAGCAGGTCGCGGGTCGGCTGCCGCTGCTGTTCCCGGGGCGAGAGGATATGCGGGTGACGGCTGAGACGATCTACCAGGCCCTCTATGTTCAGGGCAAAGGCGGGTTGCGGCACGAGCTGACCGTGGTCAAAGCGTTGCGGACCGGTCGGGCGGGACGCATCCCGCAGTCGAAACTGCCGCGGCGCAGCAACCGGCCCTGGCTGGACGGTGCCCGGCTCAGCGACCGGCCAGCCCAGGTCACCGACCGCGCCGTCCCGGGACATTGGGAAGGCGACCTCGTCGTCGGACCCGCAGGCTCCGGGATCATCACCCTGGTCGAACGCTCCACCCGGTTCGCCCTCCTGGGCCGGCTGCCCGGAACCCGGGACTCCGCCACGGTCATCGACCGGCTCACCGAGATGATCGGCCACCTGCCGTCCGCACTGTTCTCGACCCTGACCTGGGATCAGGGCACCGAGATGGCAGAACACGCCCGCTTCACTATCGCAACCGGTTGCCCGGTGTTCTTCGCCGACCCTCACTCACCCTGGCAGCGCGGCAGCAACGAGAACCTCAACGGGCTGATCCGAGACTTCTACCCCAAGGGCACCAACTTCAACACCATCCCCGACGCCGACCTCGCCGAAACCCAACGCCTCCTCAACATCCGCCCCCGACAAACCTTGAACTTCCACACCCCAGCCGAGAAACTCGACCAATACCTACAAGGTGTTGCACTCACCAGCTGAAACCGCCGTCGCGTAAGCCGCGCTTTGGTCCGAATGTGCGAGCGTTCAGACCGGGGTGCCGCGGTTCCAGCCCGGCTGCTGCAGAAGGAGGTCGTCGTGTTCGTGCCGGCGGCAGTCCTCCACGAAGGCCAGCGCGGCGCCGTGATCGGCGAGGAATCGGGCGTACTGCTCCGGGCTCAGCCGGTAGTACTCCTCGTAGTCGACGACGCCGTTGCTCACGGGGAGGGAGGCGTAGGGCGTCCCTGAGTCGGCGTCGGTCCCGAGCGAGAACCGGTGCTCGCGGCTCGTGAACATGTCCATCGTCATGACCTTAGCCCCGCACATTCGGCACACATCGCGGGAATGCCGGAGCCTAAGCCGCGATTCGTGCCGAATGTGCGAGCGTCGGGACGCGCTACGCCGCGGCGAGCATGCCGGCCGCAGCGACCGCGAGGGCGAGGCCGATCCACTGGACGGGGGCGATGCGCTCGCGGAGGACGATCGCGGCGAGCAGGATGGTGCCGGCCGGGTAGAGGGCGACGAGCACCGACATCGTCGAGAGGTCGCCGGCGCGCAGGCCGATCAGGATGAGGACGTTGGCCGACGCGTCGAGGGCCCCGCTCGCGGCGGCGAGGCCGGTGCCGCGCCGCGTGAATGCGGCACCTCCCGGCGCCTCCGCCGTCCGGGTGCGAGCGCGCACGACGACCAGGGCCACCACGGTCCACATGATCGCGCCGTTCACCGCGCGGTTCGCGATGAGGGGGACCACCCCCGAGTCGGCGGGCGTCTGGTCGAGCAGGATGAGGAAGGTGCCGATGAAGACCCCGGCGCCCACCGCCATGAGCAGCGCTCTGCCGCTCGGCCGCACGGCGCCGCGCTCGGGCACGAAACCGACGAGCACGACGGCGATCAGGGCGACGCCGAGCGCCACATAGCCGACAGGCGCGAAGCGGTCGCCGCCGATCAGGCCCCAGGTGAGCGGCACGATCGCCGACACCACCGCGGTCAGCGGCGACAGGATGCTCATCGGGCCGATCGCGAGGCACGCGTACAGCAGGAAGACGGCGACCGAGCCGACGATGCCCGACAGAGCGCCCCATCCCACCGCTGCAGGGGTCCAGGCGCCGCCGACCAGGGGGAGGGACAGGAGCAGGAGCGCCAGTCCGCTCAGAGCGCCGACAGCGGTCGCCCGGAGCGCCCCGATACGCCGTGCTGCGACACCGCCGACGAAATCGGCCGAACCGTAGACGAGTGCGCTGAGGAGGCCGAGCGCGACGGCCGGCATCAGCTCCCGGCCAAGCGGTAGACGTGGAGGACGGCGCCGCTGTCGAACCGGTCGAGCCCGGCCAGTTCGAACGTCCACTTGGTGCGGTCGTCCGGGAAGATGCGCTGCCCGCCGCCGAGCAGGACGGGGTAGACGAGGAGGCGCAGCTCATCCACGAGGCCCCAGACGATCAGGGCGCGCACGAGGGTCGGGCTGCCGGCGACCAGGATCGCACCGTCGTCATCGCCGTCGGCCTCCTTCAGCGCGGCGATCGCCGAGCGGACGCTGCCGGACGCCGCGCTGTCGAGCCGCTCCGCGTTCCACGCGAGAGCACCGGGGCGGGAGGTCACGACGGCCTTGCGCAGGCCGTTCATCCGGTCGGCGAACTCGCCCTCCCGCGGCGGCCACGCCTCGGCGAACTGCTCGTAGGTGCGGCGGCCCAGCAGCAGGGAACCGGCTTCGCGCACCTCCTGGAGCTTCGTCGCCTGCAGATCCTCCGACGCGAACGGGAAGGTCCAGCCGGAGTGCGGGTGCGTGCGCTCGCCGCCCGGCGCCTCGACGACGCCGTCGAGCGACAGGAACTCCGTGACGACGAGCCGGCGCATGCGGCGATCGTACCGGAGGGCTGTGGAAAGCGGCGAGAATCCACCGATTCCGTGCGCCGGGTCGACGGTCAGGCGTCGTCGTTACGATCGAGGGATGAGCTGGAACGCCTGGGTGCCGGAAGACCGCGACGCACCGCCGCTGGAGGAGGAGCCGCCGCTGCCCGACTTCGGAGACGACCCGTACGCGGGGGCGCCGTTCGGCGACGCCCCCGCCGGTGCGAACGCTGCGCCTGCCGCCCCGGTCCCGACGGCCGTCGCCGCGCCGCGGTTCGCAACCGCCGTGGAGGCGTTGAAGACGGTCTTCGGCTACGACAGCTTCCGCGGCCAGCAGGCGCAGATCATCGACCAGGTGGTCGGAGGCGGCGACGCGGTCGTCCTGATGCCCACGGGCGGAGGCAAGAGCCTCTGCTACCAGATCCCGTCTCTGGTGCGGGAGGGCACCGGTGTCGTCGTGTCCCCGCTGATCGCGCTCATGCAGGATCAGGTCGACGCGCTCACCGCGGTGGGCGTGCGTGCGGCGTTCCTCAACTCCACGCAGGACGGCCAGCAGCGTGCGGCCGTCGAGCGCGCCTACCTGTCGGGGGAGCTCGACATCCTCTACGTCGCGCCCGAGCGGCTGTCGTCGGAGGCCACCAAGCGCTTCCTCGAGCGCGGCCGCATCGCACTGTTCGCCATCGACGAGGCGCACTGCGTCTCGCAGTGGGGCCACGACTTCCGGCCCGACTACCTCGCGCTCTCCGAGCTGGCCGACCGCTGGCCCGGCGTGCCGCGCATCGCGCTCACCGCCACCGCCACCGAGGCCACGCATCGCGAGATCACGTCGCGGCTCCGGCTCGAGCAGGCGCAGCACTTCGTCGCCGACTTCGACCGCCCCAACATCCAGTACCGCATCGTGCCCAAGGTGGAGGTGCGCAAGCAGCTGCTCGACTTCATCACAGTGGAGCACCCGGGCGAGGCGGGCATCGTCTACGCCCTCTCGCGCAACTCCGTGGAGCGCACGGCCGAGTTCCTCTCGGCACGCGGGCTCACCGCCCTCCCGTATCACGCCGGTCTCGACGCGGGGCTGCGCGCGCGGACCCAGTCGCGCTTCCTCCGCGAGGAGGGCGTGATCGTGGTCGCGACCATCGCCTTCGGCATGGGCATCGACAAGCCGGACGTGCGCTTCGTCGCCCACATCGACCTCCCGAAGTCGGTGGAGGGCTACTACCAGGAGACGGGGCGCGCGGGCCGCGACGGCCTCCCCTCGACGGCCTGGCTCGCCTATGGCCTGCACGACGTCGTGCAGCAGCGCCGGATGATCGACGACTCCCCGGGCGACCTCGCGCACCGCCGCCGGCTCACGCAGCATCTGGACGCCATGCTCGCCTTGTGCGAGACGGTGCAGTGCCGTCGGGTGAACCTGCTCGGCTACTTCGGGCAGCGCTCCGAGCCGTGCGGCAACTGCGACACCTGCCTCACCCCACCCGAGAGCTGGGACGGCACCGTGCCCGCGCAGAAGCTCCTCTCCACCGTCGTGCGGCTCGCCCGCGAGCGCAACCAGCGTTTCGGCGCCGGCCACCTCGTCGACATCGTGCGCGGCAAGCGCACGCCCCGCGTCGAGCAGTACGGCCACGACGCCCTCTCCACCTGGGGCATCGGCGCCGACCTCAGCGAGAGCCAGTGGCGCGGCGTCGTGCGGCAGCTCATCGCCCAGGAGCTCCTCAAGCCGGAGGGCGAGTACGGCGTGCTCGTCCTCACCCCCGACAGTGCGGCCGTGCTGGCCGGGGAGCGTCCCGTCATCCTGCGCCGGGAGCCCGAACGCCCCGAGCGGGCGAGCCGCTCCTCCCGCAGCGCCGCACCCGCCGACGTCTCCGCGGCCGATCTGCCGCTCTTCGAGGCGCTCCGCGCGTGGCGCGCCGGCGAGGCCAAGTCGCAGGGCGTCCCCGCCTACATCGTCTTCGGCGACGCCACCCTGCGCGCCGTCGCCTCCGCCCGCCCCGCCAGCCTCGGTGACCTCGACGGCATCAGCGGGATCGGGGCGAAGAAGCGGGAAGCGTACGGCCAGGCGTTGCTCGACGTGGTGGCTGCCGAGGGGTAGCACCCGACTCCCTGCCGACTCCCACCTGATCCCCTGGTCTCGTCGCGCGGTCGGGCGTACGGTGGCGATTCGCTGGGGCGATCAGGGAATCTTCGGACGCCTCCCAGTGTTGTACCGATGTTCGGGCAGGACACTGTCCGCACAGGCGACGATCTCGAAGGAGGAGACGATGGCACGGATGATCGAGGAGCTCGAGGACGAGACCGGCGCAGTGATCAAGTATCGGCGGCACGCCAACGGCCGGGGGCTGGTCGCTCCGACGGCGCGTGTCGCGGAGTCGGCCTACATCGAGCCGACCGCCTATGTCGAGGCGGAGGCCCGGGTCGGGCTCGACGCCTATGTCGGCGCGGGCAGCTGGGTCGACCGTGGAGCCACCGTCGGCGACCGCACGTTCGTGGGCGCGAATGTCCACATCGGCGCGGGCAGTGTGGTCGGCAGCAACGCGAAGATCGGCAGCAACGCCAAGATCGGCGCGAACGCCATGATCGGCAACGGTGCGCGTATCGAGCGCGATGCCCAGCTGGAGCCGGGAACGGTCCTCGCCGGACGGGAAGGCGTCCACGCGCGGGATGCGCTCCGCGCGGTGCCGCGTCAGGCGCGCCGCGCGGCCTGACCGCCACCCCGCGTCGCCGCAGACGAACGAAGGAGCCGTTCTCCCCACCTGTCGGTGCGGAGAATGGCTCCTTCGCTGTCAGCGGGTGAGTCGTGCCGTCTTCAGCGCGGACCGACGTCAGTCACGCCGCCACTTCTTTGCGCTCGTCGGCCGTACCGACCCTGATCTTGCGCGGCTTCGCGCGTTCGGCCATCGGGATGATGACCGAGAGCACGCCGTGCTCGTAGTTGGCGGTGATCCTCTCGACGTCGACGCCGTCGCCCAGGGTGAACTGCCGCATGTAGGCGCCGAACGGCCGCTCGTGCGCGAGCCACTTGACGTTCTCGCGGGCGGGGGCGAGGCGTTCGGCCCGGATGGTGAGGAGCTGGCCGTCGACGTCGAGGTCGACCGACGAGGGGTCGATGCCCGGGAGGTCGGCGCTCAGGACGTACTGATCGCCCTCACGGAAGAGGTCGACCGGCATCAGGCGAGGCGAGCGGCCGGTGTCGAAGATGCTCGACGCGATGCGGTCGAACTGGCTCACGACATCAAATGGGACAGACATGATCAATCTCCTTTCGCGATGCGAACGAAGGGTCACGAGGGTCCCCGTGACCCGGCACCAGATTAGCACTCTCCCTATGAGAGTGCCAACGGTTTCCTCGCGGGATCCGGGTTCAAGGCGTCGGGAGCGAGAGGCCCAAGCGTGCGCACAGGTCCGCCACCGCCCGCTCCGAGGGGAAGACGGCCAGGCGACCGTCGGGCAGCTGGCAGGCCTTCAAGGCGGGGACGGGCTCGTCCGCGTCGCTCGAACTGCCCTGCGGGCGGAAAGACCCGATACGCCACCCCGCCGCGCACTGGTCCTCCGCGAGCGCGATGCGCTGCTCCAGCGGGGTGGGGGTGGTCGCCTCGAGGTCGCCGGGCTGCCACGCCGAGGTGAAGGACGGCCCGTTGAGGTCGGCGGTCCCGTAGCACTCGACGGTGTCGTTGATCTCGCCCTGGCTCGCCCGGGCGATGGCGATACCGCCGGCGGTCGTGCCGGCGACGAGCACGCCGGCGATACCGATCGCGGCGAGCCGATGGCGGCGTGTGCGGCGGCGATCGTCCGTCGCGATCGTGTCGAGGAGGCGGTCCTTCAGCTCCTCGAATCGCGTGTCGTCCGGGAGCAGACTGCGGTCAGTCATCGGTCCCCCTGAGTGTCTGGAGTTCGGACCGGAGGCGCGTGCGCAGCCGGCTGAGTCGATTGCGCACCGCACCGGCGCTGATCCCGGCGGCCACCGCGGCCTCCTCGTAGCTCGCATACCCCCGGATGCAGAGCTCGAAGATCGTCCGATCCGGCTCGGGCAGTCGCGCGGCGGCGGCCTCGACGAGCGCGAGCAGCTGCGCGCGCTCGGTCATCACGTCCGGCCCGGGAGCGGTGTCCGCAAGCGTGTCGTCGACGGGCGCGTCGGTGCGGCGGCGGGCGGCCGACTGGTTCGCCCGTCGCCGGTTCAGGATGAGGTTGCGGCAGGTCACCAGCAGCCACGGCAGCGCGGACTCGCCGGCGATCGACAGAGCGGACCGCTTGCGCCACAGAGTGACGAAGACGTCCTGACTGATCTCCTCCACGTCGTCGCGGGTGGTGAGACGGGAGGCGGCGTACGCGTAGACGATGCGGCTGTGGCGGTCGTAGAGGCGCGAGAACGCGGCTTTGCTCCCTGCCGCGAGCTCCGCCAGCAGAGCGACGTCCGACACGTCGGACGCTGCCGCGCCCGTGGCGTCGGTCTCGTTGGCGAGATCGCTCATGACTAGGGAATGTGCCTCCTGGGCCGATCCTCTCAGGATCGGTGCGCGCACCGAAGAAGGTCGGAAGGGGCGTCGAGAGAATCGAGACGTGCTGGAACCCGCCGGCACAATGACACTCAAGGGGACCCGAGATGACCCGAACCACCCGAACCACCCGATCCGCCCGCTCAGCCCGCCTCCTGCTCGCCGGCCTGGCCGCGCTCGCACTCGCCGTGGCGCCCGCCGCGGCCGCGAACGCCGCGGCGGCTCCGCTCGCGTCGTGCTCCTACGACCTCGGCACGGCCTCGCTCGTGTGCGTCGACCCGGGCGAGGACCTCAACGCGGCCGTGCTCGCCGAGCAGCACCTCGTGGTGATCGGGCCGGGGGCACAGCGCTCGTCGGCGACGCCCGCGGCCCCGGGCACCGGCGCCCGCGCCACCTATGTCCAGACCCAGCTCTTCGACGACGCCGGCTACGGCGGCGCCGTCTTCCAGATCACGAACTCCGGCGCCTGCAACGGCTCCACGGTCTACCAGTTCGGTCCGCTCAGCTCGGTCGGCTGGGCGGGACGCGTCAGCTCGTTCAAGAGCTTCGCGGGCTGCACGACCAAGATCTGGTCCGGTCCGGCGTACTCGGGCTCGAGCTTCGGCTACCAGGTCAACGCCTCCAGCGTCGGCGCGATGAACGACCTGGCCAACTCGGTGACGATCAAGTAAGCCGCGCGGAGGTTGTGGATCCTCCAAGCAGGGGCTCCCGGATTTGGAGGATCCCACAACCGCCCGGCGGGACGTGCGACCGGCGTTTGTAGGCGGCGCACCGCGCGTTTCCGCTTCCGCGCGAGCGGACGTAGCGTGTCAGCGACCCACGAGAGAATCGAAGAGGAACTCATGGTTGACACTGCCGAGCGCGTCCCCGCCGCTGCACCCGCACCCGCACCCGCACCCGCCCCCGAGCCCGCGTCTTCCGCCGCCGCCGGTCCGTCCCCGCGCGTCGACGTCGAGGCGCTGGGCCGCCAGCTGCTGGGCGACTGGGCCGACGTGCGCCTGGCCTCGCGCGAGCTGGCGGGCCGACCCGAGCTGCAGAAGATCGAGGGACTCCCGGTCGCCGAGCACCGCAAGCGCGTCTTCGAGCAGCTCGGCCTGCTCGTCGAGAACGGCCAGGTGCACCGCGCGTTCCCGAAGTCGGTCGGCGGAGGCGACGACCACGGCGGCAACATCGCCGCGTTCGAGGAGCTCGTGGCGGCCGACCCGTCGCTGCAGATCAAATCGGGCGTGCAGTGGGGGCTGTTCGGTGCCGCGGTGCTCCACCTGGGCACCGCCCCGCACCACGAGAAGTACCTGCCCGGCATCATGTCGCTCGACGTGCCCGGCGCGTTCGCCATGACGGAGACCGGCCACGGCTCCGACGTCGCCAGCATCGCGACCACCGCGACCTACGACCCGGCGTCGCAGGAGTTCGTGCTCGACACCCCGTTCCGCGGGGCCTGGAAGGACTACCTCGGCAACGCCGCCGTCGACGCGACCGCCGCCGTGGTGTTCGCGCAGCTCGTCACGCAGGGCGTCAACCACGGCGTCCACGCCTTCTACGTCCCGATCCGCGACGCCGACGGCTCGTTCCTGCCCGGCATCGGCGGGGAGGACGACGGACAGAAGGGTGGGCTGAACGGGGTCGACAACGGCCGCCTCCACTTCACCGGCGTCCGCATCCCGCGCACCGACCTCCTGAACCGGTACGGCGACGTCGCAGAGGACGGCACGTACACGTCGTCCATCCAGAGCCCGGGGCGCCGCTTCTTCACCATGCTGGGCACGCTCGTGCAGGGCCGCGTCTCGCTCGACGGCTCCGCGACCATCGCGTCGAAGATCGGCCTCAAGATCGCGCTCACCTACGCGAACGAGCGGCGCCAGTTCACCGCCGGCAGCGACACCGACGAGGAGGTGCTGCTCGACTACCAGCGCCACCAGCGCCGGCTGCTCCCGCTGCTCGCCACCACCTACGCGGCGGGCTTCGCCCACGAGGTGTTCCTGCACAAGTTCGACGACGTCTTCAGCGGCAAGGCCGACAGCGATGCGGACCGCCAGGACCTCGAGACGATCGCGGCGGCGCTCAAACCGCTGAGCACCTGGCACGCCCTCGACACGCTGCAGGAGGCGCGGGAGGCGTGTGGTGGCGCCGGCTTCCTCACCGAGAACCGGCTCACCTCCCTCCGCCAGGACGTCGACATCTGGGTCACCTTCGAGGGCGACAACAACGTCCTGCTCCAGCTGGTCGCCAAGCGCCTGCTCACCGACTACAGCAAGAAGTTCGCCAAGGCCGACGCCGGTGCTCTCGCCCGCTACGTCGTCACGCAGGCCGCCGGCCGGGCCTACCACGGCAGCGGACTGCGCAGCGTCGCCCAGACCGTCCGCGACTTCGGCTCCACCGCGCGCTCGGTCAACTGGCTGCAGGAGTCGGCCACGCAGCGCGAGCTCCTCACCGACCGGGTCGAGTCGATGATCGCCGAGATCGCCGGGCGCCTCCGCCCCGCCTCCAAGCTGGGCAAGAAGGCCGCCGCCGAACTGTTCAACTCGCAGCAGAACGAGCTGATCGAGGCCGCGCGGGCGCACGGCGAGCTGCTGCAGTGGGAGGCGTTCACCGATGCGCTCGACCACGCCCCCGACGCCGGCACCAAGCAGGTGCTCACGTGGCTGCGCGACCTCTTCGGCTTCGGCCTGATCGAGAAGCACGCGGCCTGGTACCTCATCCACGGCCGGCTTTCGCCGCAGCGCGCGCAGGCCGTCACCGCCTACATCGACCGCTTGCTCGCCCGCATCCGCCCGCACGCCGTCGACCTTGTGGACGCCTTCGGCTACGGGCCCGAGCTGGTGCGCGCGAAGATCGCCAGCGGCGCGGAGGGCGAGCGCCAGGCGGAGGCTCGGGCGTACTTCGCCGAGGCGCGCGCGGCGGGGACTCTGCCCGCGCAGGAGAAGAGCCAGAAGAAGCGCTGAGCGCGGGCAGGTCGTCAGGTGCGGGTGATACCATTTGTATCATTCGGTCCTGTCGGAGGTGAATGTCTGTGGCCATCGTTCAGAACAGCCGGCAACGTCCGGAGCCGTCCGGCCAGCTCGAAGCTTTGATCGCCAAGCTGACGAGCGCTCCCCAGCGACGTCGCGCCGTGGCGGCCATCGCGGAGATCGCCGCCGGGCGCGAGCAGCGCGAGCTGGCGGAGCGCCGCATCCGCCGCGGCATCTACGCGATGCACGACGCGGGGTTGTCGCAACGCGACATCGCCCGCGTCGCCGGGCTGTCGCAGCCGGAGGTCTCGCGACGCCTCAAACGTCGGGAGGTCGTTCCCGCGACCGAGGTCACTCCGCGCGAGATCATCCTCCAGCGTTCGACGGGCGAGATCAGCTCGACCGAGATGCTGAAGCTCCTCAAGGGGATGACCTTCTCGAGCAGCACCCCGCGCAAGCGTTCGGCGACGGATGGTGCGGCGGGCGCGCTGGGGACGACGAAGCAACTCGCCGAGGCGCTCCACGACGGTCTGCTGAGCGACGAGGAGTACGAGGCCGTGCGACGTGCGATCGCGCGTCGACGGGCGAACGCGCGGTGACGTCGAGTCGCGACTCCGTCGCGAGGGAGCTGTCCGCTCTGCTGCGCGGCTGGAGCCTGGACGACCCGTGGTCGGATAAGCCCGGCACCAGCACTCGCACCCTGTATGCGACGGATGAGCTCTACGAGGTTGCGCGCGTCCGGCTCCACGAGTCCCTGGTGGAGCAGAGTCGGGCGGCCAGCCCGATTCCGCCGGCCGAAGGGCGGCTCGCGGTCGTTGTGACGGCCGGCCCTCCCGGCGCGGGCAAGAGCACGGCGTTGGCTGAGGAGGCCGAGCTGGTCGCCTTCCGGAGTATCGACGCCGATGACTTCAAGGACGACCTGCTCGCGCACGCGGACGCGGACGGGTTGCTCGACGCGTGGACCGCCCGCACGCTCGGGGACGACCTCCCGGTGTCGCTGCGAGAGCTGTCCGGATTCGTCCACGCCGAGTCGACCGAGGTGGCCGCCGCGATGCGCCGCGCCTGCTTCGCCGACGGCGAGAACGTGATCGTGCATGGCACGCTCTCGAGTGTCGACCACACTGCCGAGCTGCTCGAAGAGCTCGACTCCTACGGGTACGACCGGCTCGTCGTCTTCGACGTCGAGGCACCCGCAGACATCGCCGTGGACCGAGCACTGGACCGGTGGTGGCGGGTGCGTTCGGATCGCTCCGACCCGTTGGGCGGTCGGTTCGTCGCCCCGGCAGCGATCCGGGCCTACTACCGGTCCGGCAAGCCGACGGTCACCTCCGAGAACGCGCGACGTCTCCACGATTTCGCGCGCGACCTCGGATGGGAGTCGGAGCTGCGGCTCATCGAGACGGAGTGACGGTCCTCCGCCGAGTGCCCGGCTCGGCCGTCTGCGCTACAGCAGCCCCAGCTCCCGTACCGCGTCCCGCTCCTCGATGAGCTCGGCGACGGAGGCGTCGATGCGCTCGCGGGAGAAGGCGTCGATCTCCAGGCCGTCGACGATCCTCCACTGACCGTCGACGGCGCGCACCGGGAACGACGAGATGAGGCCGGCGGGGACGCCGTAGCTGCCGTCGGAGACGATCGCGGCGGAGGTCCAGCGGTCGCCGGTGCCGTTCACCCAGTCGTGCACGTGGTCGATGGCGGCGCTCGCCGCGGATGCCGCACTCGAGGAGCCGCGCACCTGGATGATCTCGGCGCCACGCTTCGCGACGCGCGGGATGTACTCGTCGGCCAGCCAGCGCTCGTCCACGAGGTCCGAGGCCGGGCGCCCGTCGACCGTGGCGTGGCTCAGGTCGGGGTACTGGCTGGCGGAGTGGTTGCCCCACACGATGACGCGCTCGATCGCCGACACGGGCACGCCGAGCTTCGCGGCGAGCTGCGCGACGGCCCGATTGTGGTCGAGCCGGGTCATGGCGGTGAACCGCTCCGCGGGGACATCGGGGGCGTGTGCGCTCGCGATGAGGGCGTTCGTGTTGGCGGGGTTGCCGACCACCAGCACCCGGATGTCGTCGGCCGCGCCCGCGTTGATCGCCGCACCCTGCGGCCCGAAGATCGCGCCGTTGGCCTCCAGGAGATCGGCCCGCTCCATCCCCGCCCCGCGCGGCCGGGCGCCGACCAGCAGCGCGACGTTCGCGCCGTCGAACGCGGCGCCGGCGTCCTCCGTGACATCGATCGAGCGCACCAGCGGAAAGGCGCCGTCCTGCAGCTCGAGCGCCGTCCCCTCCGCCGCCGACCGCCCGGCGGGAATCTCGAGCAGCCGCAACCGCACCGGCACCTCCCGCCCGAGCAACTGGCCGGAGGCGATGCGGAAAAGAAGGGCGTAACCGATCTGGCCGCCCGCGCCGGTGACGGTCACGGTGACAGGGGTGGGGCTCATGGGGCGAGCCTAGCCCGGGTGCACGGCGAGCGGGATGGGCCGGGCCGGGAGAAACCGCTGCCCCGGCCTGCGCACCGCCACCCATACCCGGGACCCCCGCTCCGCGGTACCGTGTGCCGCATGACGTTCAATCCCGACGCGGACATCAGTGGCGGCAAGGTCAAGCGCCGTGGGCGCACGGCGGGGATCGCGGCCGGCGGGGTCGGGGTCGGCGCGGTCGTGGTGTTCCTGATCGCACAGCTGCTCGGGGTGGATGTGAGCGGGCTGGTCGGCGGGGACGCGACGGGCTCCCAGCAGATCGGCACGGGCTCGGAGCTGCAGGACTGCCGGACCGGCGCGGATGCGAATGCGAGCGTCGACTGCCGGATGAAGGGGGCGGCGGCGTCGCTGGAGGCGTACTGGGCGACAGAGCTGCCCGCGCTCGGCGGGCGGTACAGCTCGCCGGACTTCGTCCTCTTCACCGGAGGGACGAGCACGGGGTGCGGGTCCGCGTCGAGCGCGACAGGGCCGTTCTACTGCCCGGCCGATCGCACGATCTACGTCGACACCGGGTTCTACGACGAGCTGCGGTCCCGGTTCGGGTCGAGCGGCGGACCGCTGGCAGAGATGTACGTGGTCGCGCACGAGTGGGGCCACCATATCCAGAACATCGGCGGGATCATGGCGCAGCACACCAGCCGCGCGGCGGGGGCGGCGTCCGACAGCGTGCGCCTCGAACTGCAGGCGGACTGCTTCGCCGGTTCGTGGGCGGCCGCGGCGTCGACGACGGCGGACGAGAACGGGGTGGCGTTCCTGCAGCCGATCACGACGGCGCAGATCCAGGATGCGCTGAGCGCCGCGGCGTCGGTGGGCGACGACCGCATCCAGCAGGCGTCGACCGGGCGGGTGGACCCGGAGGGATGGACGCACGGGTCGGCGGAGCAACGGCAGCGCTGGTTCACCACCGGCTACCAGCAGGGCGCGCAGGCGTGCGACACGTTCTCGGTGTCCGCGGCTCGGCTCTGACCGGCCGGTAGCCTCGACAGCATGCGAACCCTGTACCCCGAGATCGAGCCGTACGAGACCGGAATGCTGGACGTCGGCGACGGCCAGGAGCTGTACTGGGAGGCGAGCGGCAACCCGGAGGGCAAGCCAGTCGTGTTCCTGCACGGGGGCCCGGGCGGCGGGACGACCCCGTCGCACCGGCGCCTCTTCGATCCGGCGAAGTACCGCATCGTGCTGTTCGACCAGCGGGGTTGCGGCAAGAGCCTCCCGCACGCGAGCGAGCCGGAGGCGGACCTGTCGCTCAACACGACGTGGCACCTGGTGGCCGACATCGAACGCCTGCGGGAGCATTTCGCGATCGAGAAGTGGCAGGTGTTCGGCGGCTCCTGGGGCAGCACCCTGGCGCTGGCGTACGCGGAGACGCATCCCGAGCGCGTGACCGAACTCGTGCTGCGCGGGATCTTCACGCTGCGCGCCGAGGAGCTGGACTGGTTCTACGAGGGCGGGGCCGCCGCGCTGTACCCCGATCTGTGGGAAGGCTTCCTGGAGCCGGTGCCGGTGGAGGAGCGCGGCCACCTCATCCGCGCCTACGCTCGGCTGCTCGCCGACCCCGACCCGGCGGTGCACGGTCCGGCGGCGGTCGCGTGGTCGCGGTGGGAGTCGTCCACGATCACGCTGCGTCCCCGGCCCGAGCTGGTGGCGACGTTCACGGAGCCGGAGTACGCGGTCGCCTTCGCGCGCATCGAGAACCACTTCTTCACACACGGGGGCTGGTTCGAGGACGGGCAGCTGATCCGCGACGCGCACCTCCTCGCCGACATCCCCGGCGTGATCGTGCAGGGCCGCTACGACGTCTGCACCCCGCCGATGACCGCGTGGGACCTGCACCGGGCGTGGCCGGAGGCCGAGCTGCGGATGATCCCGGACGCCGGGCACGCCTACGACGAGCCGGGCATCCTCGACGCGTTGATCGAGGCGACCGACCGATTCGCGGACCGATGAGCGGTGCGCACGACGCCACGGCGCAGGCCGCGGTGCTGCTGACCGACGTGCGGCCGTGGGGCGGCGCCGCCTCCGACCTCCTGATCGAGGGTGGCACGATCGCAGCCGTCGAGCCGCACGATCCCGCGCGGCCGGAGCTCGTCGGCGGCGAGACGATCGACGGCCGCGGGCTGCTCGCGCTGCCGGGGCTCGTCAACGCGCACGCCCATCTCGACAAGAGCTGGTGGGGGCGGGAGTGGGTGCCGTACGGCGGGGAGGCCACGACCCAGGGCCGCATCGCGCACGAGCGCGCCCACCGCGACGAGCTCGGCATCCCGAGCCCGGACAGCACACTGCAGTTGCTGCGCGCGCTGGTCGCGCAGGGCACGACGGCGTTCCGGTCGCACGTGGACGTCGACCTCGGCGTCGGACTGCGCGGCATCGCCGTGGTGCGGGAGGCCGTGGCCGCGCTCGGCGTGCCGGTCGCGCTGGAGGTCGTCGCGTTCCCGCAGGACGGCGTGCTGCGCCGCCCCGGTGTGCTCGAACTGCTCGATCGCGCGGCCGCCGAGGGGGCCGACCACGTCGGCGGTCTCGACCCGGCACTGATCGACCGGGATCCGGTCGGCCAGCTGGACGCACTGTTCGAGATCGCGGACCGCCGCGGCGTCGGTCTCGACATCCACCTGCACGAGGGCGGAGAGCTGGGCGCGTTCGAGTACGATCTCATCGTCGAGCGGACGCGTTCGCTCGGGCTGGCCGGCCGCGTCAACGTGGCACACGGCTTCGCCATCGGCGACCTGCCGCCGGCGCGGCAGCGCGCGCTGGTGGAGGAGCTGCGGGAGGCCGGGGTGTCGATCACCACGGTCGCGCCGATCAACGCGTCTCGCCTTCCGCTCGCCGACCTCCGCGCCGCGCGGGTGCCGGTCGGCCTCGGAACCGACGGCATCCGCGACCTGTGGGGGCCGTACGGCGACGGCGACATGCTGCGCCTCGCGACCCGGCTGGCCCAGCTCTCCGGCGCCCGGCGCGACGAAGAGCTGACCGACGTGGTGCGTCTCGCGACGAGCGAGGCGGGGGTGTTCGTCGGGCGACCGGTGCACGATCTGGTGGCGGGCGCTCCCGCCGACGTGGTGCTGGTCGACGCGCAGAACGTGCCGGAGGCGCTGGTGCTGGCTCCTCCGCGTGAGCTGGTGCTGGCGGGCGGGGTGCGGGTCTCCGGAACTCCGGCCTTCTGAGGCGACGCGCCGGCGAATCCGCCGTTCGAACGGTGACTCTGAGGCGGGCGTGGAAGATCTCCGGAATTGCGCGGGGCGGGCGCGGTGGGGCGGCTCGGTCTGCGCGGGGCGGGGCGGTCAGCGGGGGGAGGCCGGGGACGGTTCGCGGGTGCTGGGGTCGCGTGACCACTGGGTCGCGTCGGCACGGCGCGAGCGCATCCGGGAGATCTGGGTGAGGGCGGCGTAGCAGAAGGCGTCGACGGCACTGCGCGGGCCCTTCGCGCTCCGCAGGATGGCGCGGGCGCGCTGAGAAGACTGCTCGCCCAGGGAGACGCCGAGGTCGAGCTGCCCCCGGCGGTGCCGGGTGATGACGGCGAGCAGGGCGGTGGTCGTGCGGGGCACCCGGACGAGCATCGGCGGGGTGTCGAGGACCGCCTTCTCGTCGTCGGTGAAGAGGTTGTGGATCCAGGAGTCGTCGTTCACGATGTCGGGGAATCGCTCGAAGCGTGCGTGCCCGGTCTGCGACACCGCATACCCGCCCGCGCCCCAGAGGCGCACTCCGACCTCCGGGATACGGGCACGCGCGCGGTAGTAGGCGCGGACCGGGAAGGTCGCGTCGTGCACGTCCTCCACCGAGGCGGGCCGGGCGGCGAGAGGGCCGTCGGGGCGCGCGAGCTCGTGCAGCACGGCGGCCACCGCCTCGGGCTCGATCTGGATGTCGGCGTCGAGATAGAGACGCGGCCAGCGCTGCGTCGCGGCATCTCCGACATTCATCGCGGCGACCTTGGAGGCCGCCTCGATCTCGATCACGGTGAGGCCGGCGTAGCGGCGCGCGATGTCGGCGGTGGCGTCCGAGCAACCGTTGCAGACGACGATCACGTCGACGGTGCCGCTCGCGGCGACCGGCCGCAGCGCATCGAGCGTGCGCGCGAGCACCGCCTCCTCGTCGTGCGCCGGGACGATGACCGCCCCGCTCACCGTGCGGATGTCCACGGTTCCCCTTCCGTGCTGTCGAGACTCGAGACCGGACCGACCATCCTCCCCCGTGAGCGCATCAAAGACGAGGATTCGTCAGGTATGCTCCGATCGTACTCGTTCAGGAGAATGCGGTTCGTCCCCCGTTGGGGGGTGCGCAGCCGGCGCGAAAATGTGACAATCTCTCAGATGTGAGTAAAGCTCAGTCTATCTGGATGCGCGGGACAGGCACGGGGCGTCGCCTGTCACCGCTCGGCGCGGTCGCCGCCGTGATGGTCGTCGTGCTGGTCACCTGGCTCGCCGTGGCGTTCGGACAGGCGGCGCGGGCGGCCAGCGGCTGCGGCACCGCCGCGAACCCCATCGTCTGCGAGAACGCGCTCGCCGGCACCGACCCCTCGGTGTGGGACATCAGCGGCGCGGGCGACCCCAGCATCCAGGGCTTCTCCACCGATATCAGTGTGAATGTGGGCGGCACGATCGGCTTCAAGGTCGACACCGACGCCCACGCCTACACCATCCAGATCTTCCGCACCGGCTACTACCAGGGCCTGGGCGCCCGCAAGATCGCCGACGTCCCCGTCTCCGCCGCCCTCCCGCAGATCCAGCCGCAGTGCGTCACGGACGCGACCACCGAGCTCTACGACTGCGGCAACTGGGCCCAGTCGGCCTCCTGGAACGTCCCGACGGATGTCGTCTCGGGCGTCTACATCGCCCTCCTCACCCGCACCGACACCGGCGGCAAGAGCCAGATCACGTTCATCGTGCGCAACGACGCGTCGACGGCCCCCGTGCTCTTCCAGACCTCCGACCCGACGTGGCAGGCGTACAACACCTACGGCGGCTCCGACTTCTACCAGGGCGCCGCGAACGGCCGCGCCTACAAGATCAGCTACAACCGGCCGGTGGTCACGCGCGGCGACAACAGCGGGCGCGACTTCTACTTCGCCAACGAGTATCCCGAGGTCCGATTCCTCGAGAAGAACGGGTACAACGTCGCCTACATGGCGGGCGTCGACACCGACCGCTACGGCTCGCTCCTCACGAAGCACAAGGTCTTCCTCTCCGTCGGCCACGACGAGTACTGGTCGGCGAACCAGCGTGCGAACGTGCTCGCGGCGCGGGATGCCGGCGTGAACCTGCAGTTCCTGTCGGGCAACGAGATGTACTGGCACACGCGCTACGAGAACTCCGTCGCCGGGACACCGACCGCCTACCGGACGCTGGTGTCGTACAAGGAGACCTGGGCCGACAAGAAGATCGACCCGACTGCCGAGTGGACGGGAACCTGGCGGGATCCGCGGTTCGCCTCCCAGGCCAACGGCGCGGGAATGCCGGAGAACGGCCTGACCGGCACGCAGTACATGTCCAACTTCAGCGACCTCGCGATCACCGTCACGGCGGCGCAGGGCAAGACCAGGCTCTGGCGCAACACCGGCCTCTCGAGCATGGCGGCCGGCTCCACGACGGCGCTCGCGCCCCACACCATCGGCTACGAGTCGGACGAAGACGTCGACAACGGCTTCCGGCCCGCCGGACTGGTGCAGCTCTCGACGACGGTCGGCGCCGTGCCCCAGTACCTGCAGGACTACGGCAACACGGTCATCCCCGGGACGACGACGCACCACGTCACCCTGTACCGCGCGGCCAGCGGGGCCCTGGTCTTCTCGGCCGGCACCATCCAATGGTCGTGGGGACTCGACCAGGAGCACGACGGAGACGGCGCGCCCGCCGACGTGCGGATGCAGCAGGCGCAGGTCAACCTCCTGGCCGACATGAACGCGCAGCCGGGGACGCTGATGGCGGGACTCGTCGCGGCCACCAAGTCCACCGACACGACGGCTCCGACCGTCTCGATCACCGCCCCGGCCTCCGGCGCCTCGATCGCCAACGGGGCGAAGGTCACCCTGACCGGCACCGCCAGCGACGTGGGCGGCGTCGTCGCCGGCGTCGAGGTATCGACCGACGGAGGCTCCACCTACCACGCGGCGACAGGAACGACGAGCTGGACGTACACGTACACGCAGCAGGGCGCGGGCTCCCAGGCCGTCAAGGTGAGGGCGATGGACGACAGCGGCAACTTCGCGGCGACGCCCGCCAGCCGGTCGTTCACCGTCACCGGGCCGTACACCGTGTTCGGCACCGCCGCTCCGGCCACTGCTGACGCGGGTGACGCGACGCCGATCGAGGCGGGCCTGCAGTTCACGCCCAACCAGGACGGATTCGTGTCGGGCGTTCGCTTCTACAAGGCGACCTCCAACACCGGAACGCACACCGGGTCGCTGTGGACCGCGAGCGGCACGCGCCTCGCGACCGTCACGTTCACGAACGAGACGGCCAGCGGATGGCAGACGGCCAACTTCAGCCCCGCCGTCGCGGTCTCGTCCGGGACCACCTACGTCGTCTCGTACACGGCGCCGAACGGGCACTACTCGGCCACGAACGAGTCCTTCTACTACCGCGGGATCACCGCCGGCCCGCTGACCGTGGCGGGTGGGTACGGCGCCGCCGGTGCGGGCGTCTACACGACGACGCCCGGTCAGTTCCCGACCTCGAGCTACGACTCCGCCAACTACTGGGTCGACGCGGTCTTCACCACCACCGACAGCTCGCCGCTGACCGCGACCGGGCAGTTCCCGCTCCCGGGATCGTCGAGCGTTCCGACGTCGTCGACCATCGGGGCCGTGTTCTCGAAGCCGGTCACCGCGTCCACCATCGCGTTCACCGTCAAGGATCAGCTGGGCAACCCGGTCGCCGGCACCGTCTCGTACGCGTCCACCACCCGGACCGCGACCTTCACGCCGTCGGCCGCCCTGAACGGGTTCGTGCAGTACTCCGTCACGATGACCGCGAAGGACACGGGCGGCCTGACGCTCTCGAGCGGAGGCACGTGGAGCTTCACCACGGTCAAGCCGGACCCCGCGCCCGGCACCTGCCCGTGCGGCCTCTTCACCGACTCGACCACCCCGAGCATCCTCCAGGTGACGGACAGCCCGGTCACGCTCGGCGTGAAGTTCCAGAGCTCGGTCGCCGGCACGGTCTCGGGGGTCAGGTTCTACAAGAGCGCGGGCAACACGGGCACGCACACCGGCTACCTCTACACCGCGACCGGCGGGCTCCTGGCGAGCGCGACCTTCAGCGGCGAGTCGACGTCGGGCTGGCAGACGGTGACGTTCTCGTCACCGGTGACCATCGCGGCGGGCACGACCTACGTCGCCGCCTACTCCTCGCCGACGGGCACCTACTCGGTCACGCCGGGCGACTTCAGCGGCTCCGGGATCACGCGGACTCCGCTGAGCGCCGGGACGAACGCGGGCGCCTACACGTACCCGACCGGCTTCCCGGGCAGCAGCTCCACCGCGAACTACCTCGTCGACGTCGTCTTCACGAAGCAGGCGCCCGCGATCGCAGTGAGCTCGCAGTCCCCGGCGAGCGGAGCGACCGGGGTCGCCACGAACAGCCCGATCTCGATCACCCTCTCGGCGCCGATCAACGCCGGGGCGACCTACACGGTGACCAGCGGCTCGACGGCGATCGCCGGAGCGACGGCGCTCTCCGCCGACGGCAAGACCCTCACCTTCACCCCGTCGGCGGCACTGCCCGCCGGGGCGACGATCTCGGTGAGCGTCTCCGGGGTCACCTCGACCGACGGCGCGACACTGCCGACCCAGAACTGGTCGTTCACCACGGCCTCCGTCGCGCAGCCGACCACCTACTCCTTCTTCGGCAGCAGCACCCCGGCCACGCTCGCGGCGACGGACGACCCCTCCGCCGTCGAGCTCGGGATGTCGTTCTCGAGCTCGCAGGCCGGCACCGTGACCGCGATCCGGTTCTACAAGGGGGCCACGAACACCGGGACGCACACCGGCTCGATCTGGGATGCGAGCGGCAACCGCCTCGCCACCGTCACGTTCACGAACGAGACGGCGACCGGCTGGCAGACCGCGCAGCTGAGCACGCCGCTGACCCTGACGCCCGGGAGCACCTACGTGGTCTCGTACCTGGCGCCGAAGGGCAACTACTCGTACACGTCGAACGACTTCGCCACCGCCAAGACGGCCGGACCCCTCACCGCCGGCACGACCGGGAACGGCCGGTACTTCTACGGCCCAGCGGGCGGCTTCCCGACCTACAGCTACAACGCGACGAACTACTTCGTCGACGTGGTGTTCGCCCCGGCGTCGAGCGGCTCCGGCAGCGGCTCCACCGGGACGACGGGAGGCTCGACCGGGACGACGGGCGGCTCGACCGGGACGACGGGCGGCTCGACCGGCTCCGGCGGCGGCACGGGCGGCGGTTCGACCGGAGGCGGCACGACCACGCCCGCCTCGACCACCCTCTTCTCCGACGCCTCGGTTCCGGGGTCGACCTCCTGGCCGGACGGCAGCCCCGTCCAGCTCGGCGTGCGCTTCAGCTCGTCGACGGCCGGGACGATCTCCGGCATCCGCTTCTACAAGGGCGCAGGAGACACCGGGACGCACACGGCCACGCTGTGGAGCGCGACGGGTCAGGTGCTCGCGACCGCCAACTACACGGCGGAGACCGCGAGCGGCTGGCAGGAGGTGACGTTCGCGACGCCGGTGCCGATCCAGGCCGGTGTCGAGTACCGGGCCTCGTACCACACCACGGCGTCCACGTACGCCGTGACCGTCGGCGGGCTCGCGTCGGCGGTCACGAGCGGGGCGCTCACGATCCCGGCGAACGGCGGCGCGTACTCGTACTCGACCGGCTTCCCGGATCAGGTGGTGACCCACAACTACTGGGTCGACATCCGCTTCACCCCGTCGTCCTGACGACGGATCCCGCATCCGGTCGCACCCGAAGCGGCCGGAGCAGACAGAAAGGTGCTGGGGGCACGACAATGACAACACGACTGCGCATCGCCGTCATCGGCGCCGGGTACTGGGGCCCGAACCTCGCCCGGAACTTCCGCGGCAGCCCGGACTGGGAGCTCGTCACGATCTGCGACCTGGACGCCGCGCGCGCCCGCCGTGTCGCCGACCAGGTCGGACTCGACCGCATCGACACCGACCTCGCGACGGTGCTCGCCGACTCCGCCATCGACGCGGTCGCCATCGCGACCCCGGCCCGCACGCACCACGACATCGCCCGCGCCGCCCTCGCGGCGGGCAAGCACGTCATGGTCGAGAAGCCGCTCGCCGACACCGGCGAGCGCGGGCAGGCCATGGTGGCCGCCGCGCGCGAACGCGGCCTCGTGCTCATGGCCGACCACACCTACTGCTACACGCCCGCCGTGCTCAAGATGCGCGAGCTGATCGAGGAGGGGACGCTCGGCGAGATCCTGTACGTCGACTCCACCCGCATCAACCTCGGTCTCGTCCAGCCGGACGTCGACGTGTTCTGGGACCTCGCTCCCCACGACCTCTCCATCATCGACTTCATCCTCCCCGGCGGTCTGCGGCCCACCACGGTCTCGGCGCACGGGGCCGATCCGCTCGGTGCGGGCAAGTCGTGCGTCGGATACCTGATGATGCCGCTCGCCGGTGGTGCGATCGCCCACGTGCACGTCAACTGGCTCAGCCCGACGAAGATCCGTCAGATGATCGTGGGCGGCACCAAGCGGACCCTGGTCTGGGACGACCTCAACCCGCAGCAGCGACTCAGCGTGTACGACCGCGGCGTCGACCTCGACCTGCAGGCGATCGACGGCGCGGAGCGGCGCGACGCGACCGTCTCGTACCGGCTCGGCGACACCTGGTCCCCTGCTCTGCCCGAACGCGAGGCGCTCGGAGCGATGGCGCAGGAGTTCGCGGGCAGCATCCGCGAGGCCCGCGCCCCCCGCACCGACGGCCGTGCCGGGCTGCGCGTGCTCTCGGTGCTGGAGGCCGCATCCCGCAGCCTCGCCGGTGGCGGTGCCGTCACCCCGGTGGACGAACCCATCGACCTGGCGACCGAGTTCGAGCTGGCGGGAGGCGCGCGATGACCGCCCTGCAGGGAGCGGACGTGCTCGTCACCGGCGGCGCCGGGACCATCGGCTCCACCATCGTCGACCAGCTGCTCGACGCCGGCGCCTCCCACATCGACGTGCTGGACAACCTGGTCCGCGGTCGCGTCGCCAACCTGGAGGGCGCCCTGGCCTCGGGCCGCGTCACTCTGGTCGAGGGCGATCTGCGCGACCGCGACCTGGTGCACGACGTGACGCGCGGCAAGGACATCGTGTTCCACGAGGCCGCCATCCGCATCACCCAGTGCGCGGAGGAGCCGCGTCTCGCGCTGGAGGTGCTCGTCGACGGCTCGTTCAACGTCTACGAGGCCGCCGTCGCCGAGCGCGTCGACAAGCTCATCACCGCCTCCAGCGCCTCGGTCTACGGCCTGGCGGAGGAGTTCCCGACCGGGGAGCGGCACCACCACCACAACAACGACACCTTCTACGGCGCCGCGAAGTCGTTCAACGAGGGGATGCTCCGCAGCTTCCGCGCGATGAACGGCCTCGACTACGTCGCGCTGCGCTACTTCAACGTCTACGGGCCGCGGATGGATGTGCACGGCCTCTACACCGAGGTCCTGGTGCGCTGGATGGAGCGGATCGCCGACGGCACGCCGCCGCTGATTTTCGGCGACGGGCTGCAGACGATGGACTTCGTGGTCGCGTCCGACGTGGCGCGCGCGAACATCCTGGCCGCCGCGAGCGACGTGCGCGAGGGCGTCTACAACGTCGCCTCCGGGGTCGAGACGAGCCTGCTCGGGCTGGCGGAGGCGCTGCTCGCGGCGATGGACTCCGACCTCCCCGTCGAGCACGGCCCCGAGCGGGCCGTCAACGGCGTCACCCGCCGCCTCGCCGACACGACCGCCGCTGCGCGCGACCTCGGCTTCACCGCCGAAGTGCCGCTCGAGCAGGGGCTGCGCGACCTCGTCGACTGGTGGCGTCCGCTCCGCGACGAGATCGCGGCCGGGCGGGAGCTGGTGGCGTGATGGAGCGCATCAACGTCATGAAGCCGTGGCTCGGGGCCGAGGAGGTCGCCGCGGTCACCGAGGTCATCGAGTCCGGCTGGGTGGCCCAGGGGCCGCGCGTCGCCCGCTTCGAGCAGGAGTTCGCGGCCGCCATGGAGGCCCCCCACGCCGTTGCGGCCTCCAGCTGCACCACCGCCCTGCACCTCGCGTTGGTCGTGGCGGGGGTGGGGCCGGGCGACGACGTGGTCGTCCCGTCCTTCTCGTTCATCGCCACGGCCAACGCGGTGGTCTACGTCGGCGCCCGGCCCGTCTTCGCGGACGTGGACGAGCGCACCGGCAACGTCACGGCCGAGACCCTCGCCGCTGCGCTCACCGACCGCACCCGCGCGGTGATCGTGGTCGACCAGGGTGGCGTTCCGGCCGACCTCGCGCCCATCCGGGCCCTGACCGACCCGCGGGGGATCGTCGTGGTCGAGGATGCCGCATGCGGCGCGGGTTCGACGTACCGCGGCCGCCCGGTCGGAGCGACGGCCGACGTCGCCGCCTGGTCGTTCCACCCGCGCAAGCTGCTCACGACGGGCGAGGGCGGGATGCTGACGACCGCGAACGCGGAGTGGGCCGATCGCGCCCGCCACCTGCGTGAGCACGCCATGAGCATCTCCGCCGCCGATCGGCAGGCCAGCCTCCTCGCGCCCGCCGAGCAGTACACCGAGGTCGGCTACAACTTCCGCATGACGGACCTCCAGGCCGCCATCGGCATCGTCCAGCTGGCGAAGCTCCCGGCCATCGTGGAGCGCCGCCGCGAGCTGGCGGCGCGCTATGCGGATCTCCTGGCCGACCTGCCGGGGGTTCGCCCGGTGACCGATCCCGAGTACGGCACGGGCAATTTCCAGTCGTACTGGGTGGAGGTGCCGGACCGCGAAGGCGTGCTGGCCTCCCTCGCCGAGGCGGGCGTCTCGGCGAGGCGCGGCATCATGGCCTCCCACCGCCAGCCGGCGTACCGCGACCGGGACACCGGCGCGGCGTCGCTCGCCGTCACCGAGCGGCTGACCGACGGCACGCTCATCCTGCCGTTGTTCCACCAGCTGACGGAGGCCGAGCAGGACCGCGTCGTCGACGCTCTGCGCGCCGCGGTCCCCGTCGCCTCCCTCGCCTGACCTGCGCCCTCCCTCCTCCCGCCTCGTCGAGGCGGCGAAAAGTGCGCGCGAAAACGCCGAGGCGGCGAACAATTCGCCGCCTCGGCGGAGGCTTCGTGAGCGGCCCCCGGAGAGGGGGAGACGCGGAGATCGCAGGTGAGTTATTCTCAGTTGTGCGTAAGTGAGGATGAATCAGTTACGTGTCCGCGGGGGTCTCGCCCGCGGTGGAAACGGACTTCGGATGGGGGAGCACCGTGAGAGACCTGCTCTTGCTCGGCGCGAGCGGATTGGCACGAGAGGCCGCCGCCGCCGCCCAGAGCCGGCACCGCGTGATCGGCGTGCTGGACGACGACCCCGCCCTGCGCGGCACACGCGTCGCCGGCGCCGAGGTGCTCGGCGGAATGGCACACGCGGCCGAATACGACGCCGACCTCCTGGTGTGCGTCGGCTCCGGGGCGGGCCGCCGATCGGTGGTCGACCGGCTCGACGCGCTCGGCGTCGACGACCGGAGGTACACGACCCTGATCGACGACGCGGTGCGCGTCCCCGACGGCTGCGCGGTCGGCGCGGGCAGCATCCTGCTCGGCGGGGTCGTGCTCACGGCCGACGTGACGATCGGCCGCCACGTCGTGGTGATGCCGAACTCCACGCTGACGCACGATGTGCGCCTCCACGACTTCGCCACCGTGACCTCCGGGGTCTCGCTCGCCGGCTCCGTGCGGGTGGGGGAGGCCGCTTACATCGGCATGAACGCCGCGGTGCGGCAGGGTCTCGCGATCGGCGCCGGAGCGGTGATCGGGATGGGTGCGGCTGTGCTCGCCGATGTCCCCGACGGCGAGACCTGGGTGGGCGTCCCCGCCCGGCCCGTTGGGGTCCCGCACCCGGAGGGCCGATCGTGAGCGCCGCGCTGGCGCGGGTGACGGTCGTCATCCCGTGCTACAACTACGGCCACTACCTGCCGGCCGCGGTGCGCAGCGCTCTCGAGCAGCCCGGGGTCGACGTGGACGTGATCATCGTCGACGATGCGTCGCCCGACGGCAGCGTGGCCGTCGCGCGGGCGCTGGCCTCCCGCGACGCCCGGGTGCGCGTGATCGAGCACGAGCAGAACCGCGGCCACATCCGCACCTACAACGACGGGCTGGCGGAGGTCACGGGTGACTACGTGGTGCTGCTCAGCGCGGACGACCTGCTGGCGCCCGGGGCGCTCGCCCGATCGACCGGGCTGATGCGCAGGCACCCCCGCGTCGGCCTCGTCTACGGTTACGCGCCCGAATTCAGCGAGACGCCGCCGCCGCAGCTGCGGGCGCGCGCCCGCGAGCAGGTGTGGAAGGGGGATCGCTGGCTTCAGCGCATCTGCGACCGCGGCACCAACCTCATCGTCAACCCGGAGGCGATCCTGCGCCGCGACGTGATGGACCGCCTGGTCGGCTACGACCCCGACCTGCCGCAGACCGCGGACATGGAACTGTGGATGCGGGCCGCAGCGATCTCCGACGTCGGCCGTGTCGCCGGCCCGTACCAGGGCTTCTACCGGGTGCACGACGCGAACATGCACCTCACGGACTACCGCGGCCTGCTGACCGAGATCCGTGCCCGGCGCGACACGTTCACCTCCTTCTTCGACGGCCCGGGAGCCGGTCTGCCCCGAGCGCGGGAGCGCCGCGACGCCGCCCACCGCACCCTGGCCACGGAGGCGGTGCGCCTCGAACGGGTCGCCCGTGCCGGTGGCGGCGGGCTGGACCCCGAGCTGGCCGACGACTTCTCGGCCTTCGCCGCCGAGACCTGGCCGGGAATCACGGCCACCCGGCTCTGGCGGCAGACGGCGACCCGGCGGCACCGCCCGCCCGGCGCACTGCGGCGCGCCGTCGAGTCGCAGGTGACGAGCGTGACCGGAGCGCTGCGCTGGCGGCGGTGGAGGCGATACGGCCTGTGAGCACCCCGACCCCGACCCCGGATCCGGCCGTCGCGAACGAGGCGGCCCAGGCGCCCGCCGCGCCCGCACCGCCCCGCCGGTCCCTCGGCCGCGCGGTCGGAGGCGGGCTCGCCTGGAGCACCGTCAACAACCTGGTGCTCCGCATCGGAAGCCTCGCCGTCGGCATCGTGCTCGCCCGCATCCTCGCGCCCGAGCAGTTCGGCGTGTACGCGGTCGCCCTGACCGTGCAGTCGGTGCTGATGACGCTGGCGGATCTCGGCCTGAGCGCCGACCTCATCCGCTCGCCCGACCACGAGCGCCTCGCTCCGACCGTCGCCTCCCTGGGCCTCACCGTGGGCGGCGCACTCACCATCGTGATGATCGCGACCGCGCAGCCGGTCGCCGACCTGATGGGGAGCCCCGCCGCCTCCGGCGCCATCGCGGTACTCGCCGTCACCCTCGTGCTCGGCAGTGCGGGCGTCGTGCCGTACGCCGCGCTCCAGCGGAGGTTCGCCCAGCGCCAGCTCTTCGTCATCGCCTCGATCGACTTCGTCGTCGGCACCGGGATCACCCTCGGCCTGCTCGCCGCCGGCTGGGGAGTGATGGCGCTCGCCGTCGGACGGGTCGTCGCGCAGACGGTGACCCTGGTGCTGCAGTTCGTCTTCGCGCGCGAGCGGCCGCGCTACGGCTTCGACCGCTCGGTCGCCCGCGCCGTGCTCGCGTTCGGCATCCCGGTCGCCGGGGCGAACGTGCTCTCGTGGTCGCTGCTGAACATCGACAACGTCGTGATCGCCCACGTCGTCGGGGCGACCGCTCTCGGCTTCTACGTGCTCGCCTTCAACATCTCCAACTGGCCGATGAGCGCGATCGGGCAGATCGTCCGATCGATCGCCCTTCCGCTCTTCTCGCGCACGGAAGGCGGGGGAGTCCTCCCCGCGACGGCCGCACTGACCTGGGCGATCGCGCTCCCCGCCGGCGGCTTCCTCGCGGTGCTCGCGGCGCCTCTGATCGTGGTCGTCTACGGGGAGAAGTGGCTCCCGTCCGCGAGCGTGCTCGCGGCCCTCGGCCTGTTCGGGGCCCTCCGCGCCCTCTTCGACCTGTTCGCGTCGTTCCTCCTCGCGCGGGGAGCCTCCCGTGCCGTGCTCTGGACGCAGCTCGTCTGGTTCGTCGCGCTGATCCCGGCGTTGATCGTCGCGACCACGTCCTGGGGGATCGTCGGCGCGGGATGGGTGCACCTCGCGGTGTCCCTCGTCTTCGTGCTCCCCGCGTACTTCATCGCCCTTCGGCGGGCGGACGTCCGCCTCGGGGCACTGGTGCGGGCGTGCCTGGTGCCGACGGTCGCGATGCTCCCTGCGGCCACGGCGGGCCTCCTCGTCGCCTCTCTGCTCCCCGGTGCCCTGCTCGCCCTGCTGGGCGGTGCCCTCGCCGGGGGCATCGTGTACGCCGCGTGCGTGCTCCGCTGGTTCCTGCGCCGGGCGAAGGCGGCGCTGGCCGCCGGTCGCAGCGCCGAGCACGCGCGCTGAGCCCGCCCCGCCTCTTCCGGTCTGCGCCCCGTTAGGGGGCAAGACCATCCCGAAAAAGCGAGGTATTCTCATTCTGCAAGAGGTGAGGAAGAGTCATTTACCCGACCGACCCGCCCGCCTCTTCTGGGGATGCTCGCGTGCCCGACGCGAGGAAGGATCTTTGGTCTCATGATCGTCAGTCAGAAGGTTCCCGCGGTCGATCTGGCGTGGCAGCACGCGCAGATCGCCGACGAGGTCCGCGCCGGCTTCGACCGCGTGCTCGAGACGACGGGGTTCATCCTCGGGGCCGAGGCCGAGGCGTTCGAACGCGCGTACTCCTCCTACTGCGGCGTCACCGACACGGTCGGCGTGGGGAGCGGGACCGATGCGGTCGAGCTCGCCCTGCGCGGGGCGGGCGTCGCGGCGGGCGACGAGGTCATCATCCCTGCGAACACGTTCGTCGCGACGGCGGAGGGGGTCGCCCGTGCGGGTGGCGTCCCGGTGCTCGTCGACTGCGACGAGGACTACCTCATCGACGTGGAGCAGGCGGCCGCCGCCGTCACGCCACGCACCCGCGCCGTCGTCGGCGTGCACCTCTACGGCAGGCTCGCCCCCATCGAGCGGCTCCGCGCGGCCGTCGGCCCCGGCGTCGCGATCGTGGAGGACGCGGCCCAATCGCAGGGCGCACGCAGCAGCGACAGCGGCCTCCGGTCCGGGGCGCTCGGCGACGTGGCCGCCACGAGCTTCTACCCCGGCAAGAACCTGGGCGCCTACGGCGACGCCGGAGCCGTCACCACGTCCGATCCCGCGATCGCCGAACGGGTGCGCCGCCTGCGCAACCACGGCGGCACGGCCAAGTACGAGCACCTCGAGATCGGCACCACCTCGCGTCTGGACGGGCTGCAGGCGGTCGTGCTCTCGGCCAAGCTCGCGCGCCTCGACGCGTGGAACGAGCGTCGCCGCGCCGTCGCCGACCGGTACGACGAAGCGCTCGCCGGCCTCCCGGGGGTCGTCCTCCCGCGGCGCGGCGACCGCGAGGAGCACGTCCACCACCTCTACGTCGTCCGGGTGCCCGAGCGCGACCGCGTGGTCGCCGAGCTGAACGCCCAGGGCATCGGCGCCGCCGTCCACTACCCGGCACCCGTGCACCGCACCCCGGCCTTCGCCCACCTCGGCGGCTCGCACCCGCGCTCCGAGGCCTACGCCGCCGAGATCCTCTCGCTTCCGATCCATCCCGGGCTCGACGCCGAGCAGCAGGAGCACGTGATCGCCGCGTTCCGCCGGAGCCTCGGATGAGCGCCCCGATCGCGCCGGACCGCGTCGGTCCCGCGCGCCACGCCCCGGTCGCGGCGACCGGCGAGCCCACCGTCACGGTCGTGATCCCCTGCTACAACTACGCGCTCTACCTGCCCGAGGCGGTGGCCAGCGCGCTGTCCCAGGAGGGTGTGCGCGTGGACGTCGTCGTCGTGGACGACGCCTCCACCGACGAGTCGTTCGCGGTCGCGCGCGGCCTCGCCCGGTTCGATGCGCGCGTCCGGGTGTTCGCGCACGCCGAGAACCAGGGAGCTGTCGCCACCTTCAACGACGGCCTGGCCGAGGCGACCGGCGAGTACATCGTCCGCCTCGACGCGGACGACCTGCTCACCCCCGGCTCGCTCGCCCGCTCGGTGGCCCTCGGGGAGGCGTTCCCGGAGGTCGGATTGATCTACGGCCACCCGGTGCACTTCAGCGGCGTCGTCCCCTCCGGGCACCGCGACCGGGTGAAGGCCTGGGACGTCTGGCGCGGCGGCGATTGGCTCGCCGACCGCTGCCGTCGCGGCGTCAACTGCATCACGTCGCCCGAGGTCGTGCTGCGCCGCAGCGTCGTCGACGAGGTCGGCGGCCAGCGACCGCTCGCCCACACGCACGACATGGAGATGTGGTTCCGCGTGGCCCGCGCCTCCGACGTCGGCTGGGTCGCGGGCGTCGACCAGGCCTGGCACCGCGAGCACGACGGCAGCCTCTCGCGGTCGAACGACGTGCTCTCCGATCTGCACGAGCGGGCCCTCGCGTTCGAGGTGCTCTTCAGCGACGGGATGGGCGACGAGGCCGAGAACCAGCGTCTCCTGAGCATCGCCGAGCGCGCCCTCGCCGACGAGGCGCTCGCCCGCGCCGCCTCCGCGTACGCGAAAGGCCGCGGCGGCTCCGCCGAGACGGAGGCGTACCTCGAGTTCGCCGCCGCCCGCGGGGTCGACGTCGACCGCCTCCCGCACGCGCGCACCGTGGCCCACGCCGAGCGCGTCGGGCCCGCCCGCGCCCGGTTCTCGCCGACGGTCGTGGCGCGGGCCGGACTCTTCCGCGCCTCACGCGAGTTCGGACGGTTCGCCTGGCGCGCGAGGGGGGTCTGACCGTGTCCGTCTCCTCGATGGTCAACCGGGCGACCGGCATCCTCCGCGACGAGGGCGTGGGCGGCCTGACCGCACGCGCTCTGCGCAAGGCGCACCGCAAGTGGGGCGACAACGCGGAGGAGCTCAACCTGCTCGCGGACGATGTCGCCGACTCCGCCCGCGTCGTCCCGGCGCCCGCCGGCCGCGTCGTCCCCGAGGGCGAGCCGCTGCGGATCGGGTGGGTCGTCAGCGCTCCGGGCCCGGCGTCGGGCGGCCACACCACGATGTTCCGGTTCGTGGAGGCGCTCGAGCGGGCGGGGCACACGTGCGTGCTCTATGTCTACGACGGCCACGGCGGTCCGGCAGCCGCCTCCGAGCAGCTCATCCGCACCTGGTGGCCGCGCGTGCGCGCCGAGATCCGCGACCTCGCCGACGGCCTGGGCGGGATGGACGCGTACATCGCCACCGCCTGGAACACCGCGCACGTGCTCGCCAGCCGCGGCGCTGGCGTCCCCGGGCGCCGCTTCTACCTGGCACAGGACTTCGAGCCCTACTTCTACCCGCGCGGCAGCGCCTACCAGCTCGCGGAGGACACCTACCGCTTCGGCTTCGAGTCGATCACGGTCGGCCACATGGTCGCCGACGAACTCCGCCACCGCTTCGGCGTCGAGTCGACGGTCGCCGAGTTCGGCTGCGACACCTCCCGCTACGGGGTGACGGCGCAGACCGGCCGCGACGACGTCGTCTTCTATGCCAAGCCCGGGATCGCCCGGCGCGGTTACGAGCTCGGGGTGCTGGCACTGGAGCGGTTCCACCGGGATCACCCCGACGTCACCATCCACACCTTCGGCATCCCGGCCAAGCGCCTCCCGTTCCCGGCGGAGGTGCACGCGCACCTGACCCCGGACGCGCTCAACGACCTCTACAACCGCTGCGGCGCCGGGCTCGCCCTCTCGTTCACGAACGTCTCCCTCATCGCCAGCGAGCTGCTCGCGGCCGGGGTCGTGCCCGTCGTCAACGACTGGCCCGGCACGCGCGCCGACCTCGACAACCCGCACGTCGCGTGGGCGCGACCGACGCCGCAGGGCGTGGCCGACGCCCTGGCCGACGCGCTGCGCATCCAGCGGGCCGCCGGCCCGCGTGCGCTCCGCGCCTCCGTCGACGCGCTGAGCTGGGAGCCGGCCAAGCAGGCCGTCGTCCGCGCCGTCGAGCGCGCCTGCGCCCGCGGGGATGCCCCCGCCGAGCCCGAAACCGCCACCGCGAGGATGGAGCGATCATGACACTGCGCAGCATCTGGGCCATCGTGGTCCGCTGGAAGTGGGTGCTCCTTCCCGGTCTCGTGGTCGCCTTGGGCGTCGGCGGCTTCCTGTTCATGAAGACCCCGCGCACCTACACGGTCGAGTCGAGCTACCTCTTCCTCTCGCCGGTGAAGGACGTGAAGGGGGTCGCGGGCAATCCGCTCCTCACCCTCGGCAACGGCGTCCCGCTGTCCGTCGACGTGGTCGCCGTCTCGCTGATGGACGGCGACACGGTCCGGACCTTCTCGGAGCACCACCCCGACCTCAAGTACACGGTCAGCCGCGACACCTCGCTGGCGGCCCCGCTGATGACGATCTCGGTCGAGGACAGCGACCTCGCCTACGCGCGCTCGACGCTGGACGCACTGGGCAAGCTGGTGCCGTCACGGCTCGACGCCTTGCAGCAGAAGGCCGGCGCACCGCAGGAGCAGTGGGTCACCACCACGAACCTGACCACCGACCGCAAGCCGACGATCTCCTACAGCACGCCCATCCGCAACGGCCTCATCGGCTTCGCCGGTGTGATGCTGGTGGTCGGGATCGCGGTCGCGATCGCCGAGCGCATCCGCGCCGGGCACGCCCAGCGGGCCGCCGCCCCCGTCCGCAAGCGCACCGACGCGATCAAGGCGCTCCCGGTGCAGGAAGAGCTGCTCTCGACGGCGAAGCGCGCCGCAGGAGGCAAGGCGGCACGGCCGGCGCTGACATCGCACAACTCCGGCCTCGGCGGCTGACGGGGACGACGGAGCCGACGTGACCGTCCTCGCCGGGAAGCCCGATCGCACGGGGCAGGTCGTCGACCCGCCCCGGGCGAGGGATCGGCGACGCCTCGACCCGCTGGTCGTCTTCCAGATCTATCTCGTCCTGCTCGTCTTCTCGCCCGCGATCTACGTCATCAAGCCGCTCGGCGCCGCCGGGACCCCGGCGACGGTCTTCGGCTGCCTCGTCCTGCTGCTGTGGATCGTCGGGCGGCTGAGCTCGAGCCGGGAGCGCATCGGGCTGACGCCGGTGCACTGGATGGCGCTGGCCTACTCGGCGGCGATGGTCCTCAGCTTCGTCGGCGGGATGCTGCGGCCGATCAGCGCGGAGGAGGTGTCGTCCTCCCTGCGCGGGCTGATCTCGCTCGCGGGCGGGATGGGTGTCATCCTCTACGCGGCGGACACGATGCGCACGCGCGCCGCGCTGTCCTCCCTGCTCCGGTTCGCGGTGCTCATGGGCGCCTGCCTGGCGGCGATGGGCATCCTGCAGTTCTTCACCGGCCTCGATGTCGTGTCGCTCCTCCACCTGCCCGGTCTGCAGGCGAACAGCGATATCGGCGGCCTGTACGTGCGCGCGGGCTTCCGTCGTATCAGCGGCACGGCGACGCACTCGATCGAGTTCGCCGCCGTGCTCGGGATGCTGCTGCCGCTCGCGGCGCACTACGCGCTGAACGCGGCGAACCGGCGCTGGTGGGCGTGGGCCCAGTTCATCGTCATCCTCGGCGCCCTCCCGCTGACGGTCGCCCGGTCGGGCGCCATCGCCCTCCTGCTGGGCGTGCTGTTCGCACTCCTCATCGCCTCGACGTCGCAGCGGCTCAAGTTCCTCCTCATCGCCCCGATCGCCGCGCTGGTCTTCCGGCTCTTCGTGCCCGGCCTCTACGGCGCGATCGGGAACCTCTTCGCCGATGCGGGGAGCGACAACTCGATCAGCGGGCGCACCCAGGACTTCCAAGCGGTGGAGGCGTTCTTCGCTCAGTCCCCGCTGATCGGGCGCGGACTCAACACCTTCATCCCGAGCATCTACCGGACGCTGGACAACCAGTACCTGGCGACGGCGGTGGAGGCCGGGCTGATCGGCGCCCTCGCCCTCATCGCGTTCTTCGGGGTGCCGTTCGTCGCGTCGCTGATCGCCGGGTCAGGTGCGCGCGACCGTTTCGTGCAGACCCAGGCGTTCGCCATCGCCGCGGGCATCGCCTGCGCGGCCATCCTGGCGGCGACGTTCGACTTCTTCAGCTTCCCGATGGCGTTCGGCACGCTCTGCCTGCTGGTCGGGGCGGCGGGAGGCGCGTGGCGCGTCCACCGGGCGGAGGCCGCGCTCGCACCGGGCGGCCGGCCCACGGTCGCCGCCCCGAAGCCGCCCGCGCTGCTGCCGCGCTGGGCGATCGTGCTCGGCGCCGTCGCCGCGGGGCTCGCGGTGTTCGCCGCCTGCTTCCTGGCCTCCCGGCGCGCCGAGGGCGTCTTCGAGGCGCGGGAGTCCGTCGTCCCGCAGGTGGACCCTCCCAAGTCGACCAACGCCTTCGACACCCGCATCGACACCGACGGCCTCTCCGTCGTGCTCAAGTACCGGATGGACGGACAGCAGGTGCACGACGAGCTGGCCGCAGCAGGCGTCGACTACTACGCGGTCGCCGTCGGCTCCGGCAGCCTCGCACCCTACACGGACGTGCTCGGCTACGGCGATCTGATGCAGCTCGCCGCACGCGGGGTGACCGTGGACGAGGCGAAGGAGAAGCTGATCACCCTGCGGACGACGTTGCAGCAGCAGCTCGACGCGCTGCAGGGGCCGGCGACCAACCCGGACCTGCACATCCGGCTCGAGGACTCGTTCTCGTCGATCGAGGTGTTCAGCGTGCCGGTGAGCCGCACGAGTGCCATCGCGGGAGGCGCCGTGCTGGGCGGCTTCGTGGCCGCGCTCGCGGCGCTGCTGCTCGCCGTGCCTCGCCAGCGGCCCACGCGACCCGCGCCGAAAAAGAAGGGAGCGGCGTTTCGTTTGACAAGCGTTTGGGAGAACGGATAACATCCGCTCACGATTAATGATGTTTCGTCATCTGTGCTATACAGGGAGGCGATTCGCGGCCATGCCCCCAAATGGGGGCCGGAGCCGCGGGTCTTGTCAGTGATCACCTCTCACAGGTCGACCCCCGCCGACACTGGAAGGAACATCCCCCTCGTGAAGCAGTTCTTCAGATCGATCCTGGGCACGCGTGTGCGCAAGGTCACGGCCATCGCCTCCGCGATCGCCGTGGCGCTCGCCCTGACCACGGTCTCCGTCGCCTCTGCGCACAGCTTCAGTCAGCACCGCACGACCGCCTCCGCGGCGTCCAAGCAGTGGAACGACTGGAAGAAGCACCACCGCTACAGCGCATCGAAGCCGACGACCGAACCGGCGCCGTCCCCCTCGCCGACCGCGACCCCCGCCCCCACGCCGACCAAGACGTCGACCCCGGCACCGACGAAGTCCCCGTCTCCGACGCCGTCGTCGACGCCCACCACGTCGCCGACGACCGATCCGAACGCCGGATCGGGCGCCTGGCCCGACGCGTCGAACACCGGCGTGCCCGCCGGGGTGAAGCTCACCCCCTCGGGCGGCATGACCATCACCACGGCCGGGACCGTCATCTCGGGACTCGATATCAACGGCGACGTGCTCGTGCGTGCGGCCAATGTGACCATCGAGAACTCGAAGGTGCACGGCCGCATCGACACGAGCGACAACGGCGCCGCGCCGAACACGATGATCAAGCGCGTCGAGATCATCGGCCCGTACAACGGCGCCAAGGACTCGGGCTCGCCCGCGGTGGGCTACACCGGATTCACGTGCGACGGCTGCGTCATCCACGGCTGGGGCAAGGGCTTCGGTCTGGTCAAGGACGTCACGATCAAGAACTCGTGGGTCTACGACATCGTCGTCTACGGCGACCCGGCCAATGGCGGCAGCCACAACGAGGCCATCCTGAGCCTCGGCGGCACCAACCTCACGGTGACCAACAACCGTCTCGACGCCGGGGATGCGCCCAACGTCTCCGCCTCGCTCGCCCTCTACAGTCAGATGGCCGCGTTCAACAACGTGCTCGTGCAGGGCAATCTGTTCGACGGCGGCGGCTACTGCGTCTACGCCGGCCTCGGTGGCAGCTACGGCGCCAGCAACACGCGCTTCATCGGCAACACCTTCGGCGACAAGTACGACAAGAAGTGCGGCGGCTACGGTCCGGCCATCGCGTACGCGACCGGCAATGGCAACCAGTGGACGGGCAACGTGCTCCAGTCCTCCGGTGCGACCGTGGCGACCCCGGGTCGCGGCTGACCGGAAGCGCCTGATCGGAACGGCGTGAAGAGAGCGGCCGGACCCTTCGGGGCCGGCCGCTCCGTCATACCGTGTGCCCCGCACGGGGAGTTGAGCATCCCTCGGTTTCGTGAATAGGATGCCGCCGTGGGAGCACACGACCTCGACTGCGCGATCATCGCCGTCGCCTACCGCAGCGCCGCCGACCTGCCGCGGCTGGTCGCCTCCCTCCCTGCCGCCGCCGACGGCGTCCGCTGGCATCTCGTCGTCGTCGACAACGACGGCACCGACGGCCTCGCCGCCGCCCTCGCCGGCAAACCGGATGTGACGGTCGTCGCGTCGCCCGGCAACATCGGCTACTCCGGCGGCTTGAACGTCGGTCTCGCCGCCGCGCCCGCCGCCCCGGTCACGGTCTTCCTCAACCCGGACCTCACGCTGGAGCCCGGCGCGCTGCGCGCCCTCGTGGAGGCGGCCGACGGCGCCGCCGCCGCCCCGCGCATCCGCGACGACGGCGGTGCCACCCAGCCCTCCCTGCGGCGCGAGCCGACGGTGCTGCGCTCGCTCGGCGAGGCCCTCTTCGGCGACCACTGGGCTTCCCGGCCCGGCGCGCTGGCCGAGCTCGTCCGCGAACCCGACCGCTACGAGCGCGCCGGCACCGCGGACTGGGCGACCGGTGCCGCCCTCGCCGTCCCCACCGAGGCCGCGCGCGCCCTCGGCCCGTGGGACGCCGAGCGCTTCTTCCTCTACTCCGAGGAGACCGACTACTGCCGCCGTCTCCGCGCCGCCGGCCTCCCTCTCGTCTATGTGCCGTCCGCCGTCGTCGTCCACGAGCAGGGCGGCTCGGGGCGTTCCGCCGGTCTCGACGCCCTCCAGACCGTCAACAAGCTCCGCTACTACGGCAAGTGGCACGGCCGGGCGGCGACCGCGGCGTTCGCGGGCACCCTGGTCGTCCACAACCTCCTGCGCATCAACGAGGCCAGCGCCCGGGCGTCGCTGGCCGCGCTGTTCTCCCGCGGACGGCGCGACGCGCTGCCCGGTGGAGTGCGGGTGGCCGGGGTCGCGGTCTGAGGGGGACGCATCCGCTCGCCTGCGCCTCCAGGCCTGGCTCCTCAAGCGGCTCGCGGGCCGATGCGGATGATGTCACGGGGGCTTCAGAGCACCCTGCTGAGGGCTTCGGTCATGGCGCGGAACGCCGGCGGCTCCGGCGCCAGCCGGTCGCCCGCACCCGGGCGCGTTCCGTCGACCACGACCGAGGCGTATCGCCGCCACAGGTCGGGGTCGGTGTCGCGCGCGGCGAGTGCGATGGTGCTGACCATCGCCGCGAGCGCGATGGTGTCCTGCCGGGTGAAGCCCGGGCGTAGTTCGCCGGCCGCCACGGCGTCGGCGATCAGGCGGTCCGCCGTCGAGCCGAGCCTCTCGCTCAGCTCGGGCGGGAATCGGTCGTACCGGCCGGGAGCGAACAGCACGGTGGCAATGCTGCGGTCGCACGCGTGGAGTTCGATCATGCCGAAGAGGTAGCTGCGGAACGCTTCGCCCGCGTCCGAGATCAGCGACGCCTCGTCGACGATCCGCATGATCCCGTCGATCTTGTCGTCGAACAGCGCGTCGAGAAGCGCCTGCTTGTCGGGGAACTTGCGATAGATCGTCCCCACCCCGACACCGGCTGCGCGGGCGACGTCGCCCAGCGTCGCAGCCGGGCCGTGCTCGGCGAACACCTGCGTCGCGGCGTCGAGGACCCGTCGGCGGTTGCGTTCGGCGTCGGCCCGCGGCCGTCGGGCAGGAGATGCTGTCGTGCTCATGGCGTCAGAGTACGCCGAAACGGAAACGGAAGCTCCTATTCCACTTAATGCTAGGCTGGTCCTCTCGCGGCCCGGCCCGGGCTGCACGACACCGGAGGAGCGCACACCATGCCCGTGCTCATCGTCATCGGATACGGCCCAGGAAACGGCCACGCCATCGCCCACCGCTTCGGCCGGGAGGGCTGGTCGATCGCCCTCGTCGGACGGCGCGCCGAACGGCTTCAGGCCGGCGTCGCGCAGCTGGAGGCCACGGGTGTCGCCGCCCACGCGTTCGTCGGCGACGCCGGCGACCCCGACTCGCTCCGGGCCACACTGCGGGCGATCCGCGCCGACCTCGGGCCGGTCTCCGCCGTCGCTCTCACCGCCTACCGGAACGTCGTCGTGGACGATGTCCTGATCGCGGACCCGGAGACCGTCGCCCACGTCTTCGACATCGGCGTCGCGGGTCTGCTCGCCGCCGTCCAGACGACACTCGACGACCTGCGGACCGCCTCCGGTGCGGTCCTCGTCGTCAACGGCGCGCTGGGACTGCACGACGACGCCATCGACGGGTACGCGGTGTCGTTCGGCGGCGACGGCGTCGCTCTGGAGTGCTCCGCGAAGACCAAGCTGGTCGGCCTCCTCGCCGCCCGGCTGCGCCCGGAGGGCGTCTACGTCGGCGAGGTCGTCATCAACGGCTCCGTGCAGGGCTCGCCGCACGCCGGTCCCACGGCGATCGATCCGGCCGAGATCGCCGAGCGTCTGTGGCGGATGGCGGCGGAGCGGGTCGAGACGCACGTCCACATCGCCGAGCAGCGCCCCTGACCGTCCGCGCCGCCGGACGCTAGCGCGCCCGCTCCACCCCCTCCGCCGCCCGCATCAGCAGCGCCTCCCGGTAGCACCCGATGAGCGCCGTCGCTGCGGCATCCCAGCCCAACGCGGTCCGGCCGGCCGTCAGGTGCGCGGAGAGCCGCGCAAGGCGGACGGGGTCTGTGGCGAGGGAGCGCAGCTGGTCGGCGAGGGCGTCCGCGTCGCCGACCGTGTGGCGCAGGTAGTCTTCGCCGGGGGTGCCGAGTGCTCCGCCGGCGTCGCTGACGAGGGGGACGCAGCCGCTCGCCTGCGCCTCCAGGATGACGAGCGCGCTGCCCTCGGTCCAGCTCGGGAGGAGCAGCACATCGGCCGTGCCGAGCAGGGCCGGCACATCGTCGACGAAACCGAGGCGGCGGACGCCGGGCTCCTCGAGCAGGGGGAGAAGGGCCGCCTCGTAGTCGGGCTGGATCCGGCCGGCGATGAGGAGCTCGCCGTCCGGGATCGCTGCGCGGACCCAGGCCTCCAGCGCGACGTGCAGCCCCTTCGTGGGGTCGCCCCGCCCGATGAACACGGCACGGAAAGGGTGCGGGCCGAACGGGCCGCGGGCGGGGAACCGCTGCAGGTCGCATCCGTACCGGTGCTGCAGCAGCCGGTCGGCGGGGAAGCCCTGGGCGACGAACTCGCGCCGGGCGTAGTCCGAGGGCACGAGGACGGCGGTCGCGGCGCGGTACTCGCGGTCCTCCTGGTCCAGCACGGCTGCGGAGGCGGCGTGGGAGTGGTCGGCGGGCAGCGGGATGCCCGCATCGGCGGACGCGGCGGCGGAGGCCCGCACGGTGCTGGTCGTGTGCGCGTTGGGGGACTCGCGCAGCGCGGCGATCCCGAGCCCGGCCGCAGTGGCGAGCGTGCGCAGGCATCCACGAGGCCAGGCGTGGACCACGTCGACGGCGTCGGGATGGCGGCGCAGCCAGGCGGACACCCGGCGGTCGTGGAGGTCGTACGCGCGCTGCACTCCGAGCGCCCGGTGCGGGATGCGGCGGCCCGCCAGCACCAGGGTCTCGTGCAGCTCGACGCCGGGCGGCAGCTCGACGCCGATCGCCGACGTGCAGAAGAGGACGACGGGGACCCCGGCGCGGGCCAGACCGCGCACTTGTTGCAGGGCGGTCTCGGCGATGCCGGCGCGTCCGAGCGTGTGCGGAAAGCTGTAGAGCACCCGCGGCGGGTCCGGTGTCACGTCCACGTCGGGCTCCTCAGTCCAGTCCGTCGGCCGCGGCGACGATGTGGGCGGCGATCTCGAGCGAGCTGGTCGCTGCGGGCGACGGGGCGTTGAGCACGTGCAGCTGGCGTGCCGCCGGCTGGATGACGAAGTCGTCCGCGAGGGAGCCGTCCCGCCGCATGGCCTGCGCGCGGACCCCCGATCCGGCGCGCACGATGTCGTCGCGTTGGAGGGCCGGAACCAGCCGCGCGAGGCTGCGGGCGAACAGGGTGCGCGAGAAGGAGCGCGCCACCTCGGCGGCGCCGGTGCCGAGATTGCGGCGCGCCAGGCGCAGGAAGCCGGGATAGGTCGCGGCGTCCCACGCGTCGCCGAGGCGGATGTCGGACCATCGGTACCCCTCCCGAGCGAGCGCGAGCACGGCGTTCGGGCCGGCGTGCACGCCGCCGTCGACTCCGCGCGTCAGATGCACGCCGAGGAAGGGGAGGTCGGGGTCGGGGACGGGGTAGATGAGGCCGCGGACGAGCGGGCGGCGCTCCTCCTTCAGCTCGTAGTACTCGCCGCGGAAGGGCATGATCCGCACCTCCGGCTCGATCCCGGCGAGGCGCGCGACCCGGTCGGCCTGCAGACCGGCGCAGTTGATGAGGACGTCCGAGCGGGACGTGCCCCGGTCGTGCTCGACCTCCACGCCCGCGCCCGTGACGGCGACGCGACGCACCCGGGCGCCGGTGAGCAGCTCCGCGCCGTGCTCGCCCGCCAGCTCGGCGAGGCGCCGGCTGACGGCCGCGTAGTCGACGATGCCGGTGGTCTCCACGCGCAGTGCGCGCACGGCCGCGACCTCGGGCTCGAACTCGCGCGCCTCCTCCGGCCCGACGAGTCGGGAGGGCACCCCGTTGGCGCGGGCGCGCTCGGCCAGTCGATCGAGGCCCGGAAGCTCCTTCTCGGCGGTCGCGACGATGAGCTTGCCGCCGATCTCGTGCGGGATGCCGTGCTCGGCGGCGAAGGCCGCCATCGACGCGTTGCCCGCCCGGCACATCTCCGCCTTGAGGGACCCGGGCGCGTAGTAGGGACCGGCGTGGATGACGCCGGAGTTGTGTCCCGTCTGGTGAGCCGCCCAGCGGTCCTCCTTCTCGAGCAGGGTGACCGTGCGTCCCTCCCGGGCGAGGCGTTCTGCGACGGCGAGGCCGAGGATGCCGCCGCCGACGATCGTCGCGGATCTCACACGCGCCGCCTAGTGCGCCGGGGCGGCGGTGCGGCCGAACGCGGCCTCGTGCCACACTTCGAGGCTCATCAGCGTGAAGATGCGGTTCTCCTCGTTGAAGGCGCCGCTCTCGTGCCGGGTGAGCAGGTTCTGCACCGCGGTGCGGTCGAACGTCTCGCCGACGAAGGATCCCGGCCCGGTGAGCCGGTCCCACATCGCCTCGCGCAGCCCGCCGCGGAACCAGGAGTCGAGCGGCACGCGGAAGCCCACCTTCTTGCGGTCGATCACCTCGGAGGGGACGTACCGGCGCGCGACCTCCTTGAGCAGCCACTTGGTGGAGCCGTGCCGCACCTTGAACGCCGACGGCATCCGGAACGCGAGCTCCACGAGCCGGTGGTCCAGCAGCGGCGGGCGCAGCTCGAGGGAGGCGGCCATCGACATCCGATCCCCGCGCTCGAGCAGGTTGTCGGGCAGCCAGCTCCACAGGTCTGTCAGCAGCATGGCACGGATGACGTCGTCGGAGTTCGTGTCGGGCAGCTGCGCCGTGCGCCGGGGGAGTCCCGTGAGCAGCTGGGCGCGCTCGCTGGCCGTGAACGGGGCGAACCAGGTGCGGTAGCGGTCTTCGGCATTCCGCATCGCGGCGACGCGGAGGGCGATGCGGGCCCGGCCGAGGCGGGCGGGCAGCCGGGGGTCGATGCTGTTGGCGAGGCTCGCGCGCAGGCCGGCCGGCAGGTGCGACGCGAGCTGAACGGCTCGCGCGGCGCGATACTTCGGGTAGCCGGCGAACAGTTCGTCGCCTCCCTCGCCCGACAGGATGACGCGCACGGTGGTGCGCGCCGCTTCCGCGAGCCGGAACACGGCGATGTCGGCCGGCTCGGAGAGCGGGGCGTCGCGGAAGTAGGTGAGTCGCGGCCAGAGGTCCTCGAAGTCGCTGGCGTCGACGTGCACCTCGTGGTGCTCGGTCTCGAAGGCGTCGGCGACGATGCGTGCCCAGCCGAGCTCGTCGTTCCGCTTGTCCCCGAAGCCGGCGGCGAAGGTGTGCACGGTGCGTCCGGGCCGCAGGGCGGCGACCTTCGCGACGATCAGACTGCTGTCGACGCCGCCGGAGAGGTAGGCGCCGACCGGAACGTCCGCGACGAGGGCCGCGTCGACCGCTTGCGTGACGGCCACGTCGACCGCGTCCACCGCACTCTGCTCGGTCCAGCGCGGGGTGTTGTCCTCCGTCGGCGGCTGCCAGTAGCGGAGCACCTCCAGACGGCCGTCGGGGTGGACTTCTGCGCGGTGGCCGGGGCGGAGCTTGTGGATGCCCTCGTAGAGGGTGTCCGGGGCCGGAACGCTGCGGCCGTAGAGGTAGGAGTCGAGGCTCGCCAGGTCGACGGAGGGCGTCCGCGGCAGGGCGGGCAGGATCGCCTTGACCTCCGACGCGAAGACGACAGCGCCGTCCCCGTGCGTGTAGTACAAGGGGAGGACGCCCAGGCGGTCCCGCACCAGGTGCGTGATCCCCGTCGCGGAGTCGTGCAGCGCGAACGCGAACTGGCCGACCAGCCGGTCGATGAAGCCGATGCCGCGCTGGGCGATGCCCGCGAGGATGACCTCGGTGTCGCCGTCCGTCGTGAACGGGTACTGCAGGTCCTCCCGCAGCCGCCGGTAGTTGAAGATCTCCCCGTTGAACGCGAGGGTGAACCGGCCGTCCGCGGAGGTCATCGGCTGACGCGATCCGTGGAGGTCGATGATCGAGAGCCTGGTGTGCGCGAAGCCGGCCGCGCCGTGGGTCCAGACGCCCCGATCGTCCGGCCCGCGATGGCCGAGACGGTCCGCCATCGCGTGCAGGAGGGCAGGGTCGACGCCGGTTCCGTCGAGCCGGTGGATTCCAGCGATTCCGCACATATCCGAAGGTTATCGAGCTATGCTCACTTTTGTCGATGGGTCTGCCCGCCCCCAATGCAGGGTGCATGAGGGGGTCGCACCCGAAGCCCGAACGGAGGTCTCCCGTCGTGAAGAAGAAGCTGCCCGGCGCACGCAGACGTGTGCTCATCATCGTCCAGAACCTGCCCGTCCCCCTCGACCGGAGGGTGTGGCTGGAGTGCAAGGCCCTGACCGCTCAGGGGTACCAGGTGTCCGTGATCTGCCCCAAGGGCCCCGGGGATCCGTCGTACCAGGAGCTCGACGGCGTCGCCATCTTCAAGTACCCCCCGGCGCGCGAGGCGCAGGGCATCGCGGGCTTCGTGTGGGAGTTCGCCTACTCCTGGATCCGCACCGCCGGCCTCTCGCTGAAGGTGCGCCGCCGCCGCGGCTTCGACGTCATCCAGGCCTGCAACCCGCCGGACACGTACTGGCTGCTCGCCCTGCTGTGGCGGTGGCGGAAGGTGCGTTTCGTGTTCGATCAGCACGACCTCAACCCGGAGCTCTTCCTCTCGCGCTTCGGCGAGCCGGCCTCGCTCCCGAGCCGCATCCAGTACAACGGCCTGCGCTGGCTGGAGCGGCGCACCTACCGGGCGTCCGACCATGTCATCTCGACGAACGGCAGCTATCGCTCGGTCGCGATGACCCGCGGCGGTCTGCCCGCCGAAGAGATCACGATCGTCCGCAGCGGCCCGGACACGCGCGTGATGCGTCCGGTGCTTCCCCCTGCCGGACTCAAGCAGCCGGGGACCTTCCTGCTCGCCTACCTCGGCATCATGGGCCCTCAGGACGGCGTCGACCGGGCGCTGGAGGTCATGGAGGAGCTCGTCCACCGGCGTGGTCGCACCGATGTGCACGCCGTGCTCATGGGCTTCGGCGACTGCTACAAGGATCTCCGTGCGCAGTGCACCGAGCTCGGCCTCGACGACCACGTCACCTTCACGGGCCGGGTCGGGCCGCGGGAGATCGCCGAGTACCTGAGCGCGGCCGACCTCGGGCTCGGGCCGGATCAGAAGACCCCGCTGAACGACGTCTCCACGATGAACAAGACCATGGAGTACATGGCGTTCGCGCTGCCCTCGGTCTCGTTCGACCTCGTCGAGACCCGCGTCTCCGGTGGTGACACGGCCGTGTACGTCCCGTCGGGCGACATCGGGGCGTTCGCCGACGCCGTGGAGGCCCTGCTCGACGACCCGGAGCGCCGGGCGGCGCTGGGCCGCGCCGCCCGGGAGCGCGTCTCCGTCGAGCTGGATTGGCGCGCCCAGGCGCAGGCGTACGTGAGCGTCTTCGACCGGGTGCTCGACCGACCGCTCGATCCCCAGCGGCTCACAGCGTGGCCGTTCGCCGTCGACCAGGCGCGTCCCGATGCCGGTCTGACGCCGGTCGATCTCGACGATCCGGAGGCGTTCTCCGCGTTTCTCGCCGATCGGGGAGTCGCGTCGCCGGCGACCACCCCCGTAGAGGGGTAACCATCGCAGCAAAAGACGATGTATTCTCACTTTTGTGAAGAGGTGAGAAATCGTCACTTGTGACATCCCGAACTCTCTCTCCACCACCTGAAACGCCACCCGACGACTGAGGGAAGGGGGATGCGCCATGACCGGAACCGGTACCCGACCGACCGAGCACGGCACGCCCTCGTCCCGTCGGGCAGCGCCCCTGATCGGGGCCGGCGGCGGCAAGGCCGTTCGAGACCACGGCCTTCCCCCAGCCGCCGCCGGCTCTGTCCTCCCCGGAGGACGCCACGGCGAGACGGTCTCCTCGCAGGCGGGCGGGGGGTGCGGACGATGACCGTCATCCGCCCCCGCCAGCTCGCCCCCACCCGGCGCCTCCGCCGCCCGGTGGACGTCCGCACGGGCGACCCGCAGCTGCAGCCGGTCGGCACGCCGCGCGGCGGCGGACGGCACTGGGCGGCGCACTACCGGGTGCGGCTCGGCATCACGGACACCGTGATCGTGCTGGCGTCGGTCTCGGCCGCGTTCCTCATCCGCTTCGGGGTCGGGGACGTGGTGCCCAATCTGCTCGCCTTCCCGTTCGGCTACGGCGCGATCTCCCTCATCATCGTCGCGGGATGGCTGTTCGCCCTGAGCGCCGGACACACCCGCGACTCCCGCGTGGTCGGGATGGGGCTCTCCGAGTACAAGCTCGTCGCCGAGTCCAGCGCCCTCGCGTTCGGTCTCCTCGCCATCCTCTTTCTCGTCGCGCAGGTCGACATCGCCCGCGGCTACTTCCTCGTCGCGCTGCCGATCGGCGCCTCCGCCCTCATCTTCAGCCGGTGGACGTGGCGGCGGTGGCTGCTGCGCCAGCGCCGGTTCGACAATTACCTCTCCCGCGCGATCGTGGTCGGCAGCGCCGACGACATCGAGTACGTCGCGGGACAGATCCGGCGCAAGTCCGGCGCGGCCTACAACGTCGTGGGCGCCGTGCCGGACGAGCCCGGCCTCGTCACCATCGGATCCGACGCCGACCGGCTCCCGGTCGTCGCCGATCTGGCGGGTATCACCGCGGCGGCGGACCGGCTGGGCGTCGACACGGTCATCGTCGCGGGCCAGCCTCGCGGGGGCAGCCGGTTCATCCGCAACCTGGGCTGGGCGCTCGAGGGCACGGCGACCGATCTCGTCCTGGCCTCCCGGCTGACCGACGTCGCCGGGCCGCGCATCCACTTCCGCCCGGTGGAGGGCCTGCCGCTCATCCACGTCGAGATCCCGCAGTTCACCGGTGGCAAGCACGTGCTGAAGCGCGCGCTGGACGTCGTCGCCTCGGCTGCCGCCCTGGTCGTGCTCGCGCTCCCCATGCTGGTCCTCGGGATCGTCATCCGTCTCGACAGCGCCGGCCCCGCCCTGTTCCGTCAGGAGCGCGTCGGCCGCAACGGCTCGACCTTCACGATGCTCAAGTTCCGCTCCATGGCGGTCGACGCGGAGGCCCGCCTCGCGTCGCTGCAGCAGCAGAACGAAGGCTCCGGCCTCCTGTTCAAGATGAAGGACGACCCCCGCGTCACCCGCGTCGGACGCTTCATCCGCAAGTTCTCGCTCGACGAGTTCCCGCAGCTGTGGAACGTGCTCGTCGGCGACATGAGCCTCGTCGGACCCCGCCCGCCACTGCGGCGCGAGGTCGACGGGTACGAGAGCCACGTCCACCGCCGCTTGTACATCAAGCCGGGTCTCACGGGGATGTGGCAGGTCAACGGCCGCTCCGATCTCTCCTGGGAGGAGAGCGTCCGCCTCGACCTGTACTACGTGGAGAACTGGTCGCTCGCGGGCGACCTGGTGATCCTCTGGCGCACCGCCAAGGTGCTCCTGCAACCGACCGGCGCCTACTGAGGAGCCGCGCACCACCCACCCATTGTTGAGCGACGACCCCGAGCTCCGTGCGACGCTCGGGACCTGATCCACTGACTGCGACGACCCCGAGCTCCGTGCGACGCTCGGGACCCGATCCACTGACTGCGACGACCTGGGGGCGACGCTGATGACCTCTTCCACCACCACCATCACCATCTCGGACCGGACGGCCGTGCCCGTCATCGCCGCCACCGCCGATGTCGACCCGCGCGCGTCCATCGGCGACCGCACCCGGGTCTGGCATCTGGCGCAGGTGCGGGAGGACGCGGTGGTGGGCTCGGACTGCATCCTGGGCCGCGGCTCCTACGTCGGCCCCGGTGTCGTGATCGGGGACAACTGCAAGCTGCAGAACCACGCCCTCGTCTATGAGCCGGCGGTGCTCGAGGACGGCGTGTTCGTCGGCCCGGCCGCAGTGTTCACCAACGACGTCTTCCCGCGGGCGGTGAATCCCGACGGCACCCTCAAGTCGGCGGACGACTGGCATGCGGTCGGTGTCACCGTCCGCACCGGCGCCTCCATCGGCGCGCGCGCCGTCTGCATCGCCCCCGTGACCATCGGCCGGTGGGCGCTCGTCGCCGCCGGCTCCGTCGTGCGTGCCGACGTCCCCGACTACGCGCTCGTGGTCGGCGTGCCTGCCCGCCGCATCGGCTGGGTGGGGGAGGCCGGGCATCCGCTGCGCGACGAGGGCGCCGGCCGCTGGGTCTGCCCTGTGACCGGGCGCGCGTACCGCGAGACGGACGGCGCGCTGGCACCGGAGGCGGAGCGATGAGGCTCTCCCGTCGCACGTGGATCATCTCCGGACTCGCCGCCGCCGCTGTGCTCGCCGCGGGTGCCATCACCCTCTCGCTGCTGCCGGGGGCGGCGGGTCGGCCGGCCGCCGTGCAGCCGGCGGCGGACTCCGCATCCTCCTCCTCCTCGTCTCCGAGCTCAGCTGCGCCGTCGGGCGGAGCGACCGCTGGGCCCGCACCCACCGCGAAGAACACGCCGCCGGCCGCCGGCAAGCGCTTCACCACGGAGGTCATCCCGGCCGACCCGGCGGCAGCACCGGCGCTCCCGCCGAGCACCCCCATCCCGTACCCCGTGAGCGCGCCGCTGCCGAAGTCGGCCAGCGCGACCGGCGGCATCGTCGAGGGCTTCCCTGACATCCTCGTCCCCCAGCTCCAGGGCTCGAAGGTCTCGACCAGCTCGGTCGCCTCCGACAGTCCCAACCTCCAGGTCTCCCTCACGGGGACCACCAGCGGCTCGGTCACGGACGTCGTCGAGTTCTACCGGCAGGCCCTCGCCAAGGTCGGGATGTACGACACCGCCGCTCCCGCGCTGGGCGGTGCCACCGCCGTCACCTACAGCCGCGACGGCAATGCGGTGACGCTCACGGCGACCCCCGGCGACTCCGGCACCTCGTACGCCCTCTACGGCACATTCACGGCGAAGGGCTGATCGTGCACACCATCGACGCCCTGGCCGCGCCTCTCCACTCCGGGCTCGCGTCCCGTCGTCCGTCGCCGTGTCCAACCCCCGACGGGGGCGCGACGGCGGGACGCGATTCGGGGATACTGGCCGCATGACGTCGCGATCCCGGCGGTGGCTGCTCCCGGTGGTCACCGTGGTGCTGCTGGGCGGTGCGGCGGCGTTCGCGGCCGTCTCGTGGTCCGGCTACCAGGCGCGCCAGTCCGCCCCTGCCGCCGTCTCCACCCCGCGCCCGACCCTGCCGTCCGGTCCGCTGCTCGTCTTCCGCAACACCCAGCTGGGGGACGACTACGGTCTGGTCGCCTCCGTCCCGCTCTCCGATCCGCGGGCGAAGCGAACCGTCACCGACCTTCCGTGCGACCGCGTCTACGCCACCCACCAGAACCTCATGTGCCTGCACACCGACGCCGGCGTCGTCACCAGTTTCGGTGCGACGCTCTACGACGCCTCCGGCGACCGGCTGAAGGACTGGGCGCTCCCCGGCGTGCCGAGCCGGACCCGCATCTCGGCGGACTCGTCGCTCGTCGCCGACACCTCCTTCGTCACCGGTTCGTCGTACGGCGTCAAGGCGTTCTCGACCCGCACCGACATCGCCCAGGTCAACGGCATCGACTACGGCAGCCTCGACCAGTTCACCTTGCTCGTGAACGGCGAGAAGGTCACCGCGGACGACCGCAACTTCTGGGGCGTCACCTTCTCGGACGACGACAACACGTTCTTCGCGACCGCGGCCTCCGGCGGTCATCACTGGCTGGTGCGGGGCAACCTCCGCGGCCGCAGCCTCGTCGCCATCAAGGACGGCGCCGAGTGCCCGTCGCTCTCGCCCGACGGCACCAAGATCGCGTACAAGAAGAACCTCTCCACCACGGGCACCCCGCACTGGACGCTGGCCGTGCTCGACTTCGCCACCGGCGTCGAGACGCAGCTCCCCATCTCCGACAATGTCGACGACCAGGCCGAGTGGCTGGACGACGCCACCCTGCTCTACGGCCTCGCCGACCCGGCCAAACCGGGCGACAGCAACGTCTACTCCATCCCCATCGATGGCCAGCACGGCCCCACCCTCTTCCTCGCCCACGCCTGGTCCCCCTCCGTGGTGCGCTGAGGGCGGATCTGGCCGGCAGCCTGCGGCCCGCCTCGGCACATCCGGAGATCCTCCCGGCCGGTCCTGATTCCTCCGTCCCGACGGTGTTCCGACCGGCGCGTCGCTGCCGATCACCGGAGCTACGGACGACTGACGGTGAAGCGGATGGCATCAGATACGCGCGCGACCGTGGTGACCTATCCTTGGAGGAGCTTTCCGAGGTAGCGGAACCTGCACCTGGAAGGATCCGTGCACACTGGTCGCTGAGAGGGGTGCCACAGCTGCGCTAGTTGCCGGGTAGCGGAAGAGGGGCAGCGGCCGACGACGAAAGGTTTGGGTATGGGGATTACAGGAATCGGCTACGAAGGCCTGACTATCGACTCTTTCGTCTCTCGCCTCCGACTCCGAGGCGTCCAAGTCTTGGTTGACGTGAGGCTGAACGCGATCTCCAGGAAGCCGGGATTCGCGAAGAAGGCCCTCAGCGCTGCCCTCCAGGAGGCGGGCATCGTCTACCTTCACAGGCCAGTGCTGGGGAATCGGCGGGACAACAGGGATGGATACGGCGAGATCGAGTCACCTGCGGCGGCACGGGCTAGGCATCGATATCAGGAGTCAATCGAAGGTGCGGAGGCCTCAGAATGCCTCCGCGAAGTCGCTGAGATGGCGAATAACTGCGAGGTCGTCCTGATGTGTTTCGAGGAGGACGAGCGCCACTGCCACCGCGAGCAGACGCTAGAAGCGGTCCGGCAGTTCATGGCCGAGGAGCTAGTGAGCTCCTAGAAAAGCGTCGGCGCGGGAGGTTTCGTCTCGGCGGCTCTCGGCGAGTAGACACCAAGGACGCTGAACTTGCTCCGGCGAGCGGCGAGTTCGAAGTTGCCCATGAAGAAACCGGTCTGGCGGTCAGGGGCGAACTTCTTGTGCAGGAAGTTCTCGGTGACAGCCCGGTGGATGTCGTCGTCGGAACGATACCGATTCTGAAGCGCCGTCAGTTCCCAGTCGAGGATTCGGTTTCGATGCCCAGGGCACGTGTCGTCTCCGCATTTGTAGCGGTAGTAGACCTTGAAACGCGGCGCCTTGAGTAGCGCTGGTGTCGGACCGCTCATCGGGATGAGGGCGTGCGCCTCCTTCTCTGCTCGGGTCCTCATCTTCGCTATCTGCTCGGCCGTCCAGTCGCCGTGTGGCTCGAATTGAAGGTCTCTGATCTCTCGCGGGTAGATCAATCCGAGCGAGGGCGCGTCGCTTCTGAGCTGTGCGGCACGGATCAGGCTACAGGTGGTCGCCGGTTCGACTTGCGAGATGATCTGATGACGGTGCTTCCAGGGGCGCACTGTCTCGATAACGCTCCACGAATCCTGGGTTGGGGAGTAGCTCTCCCTTCGAGTGTCCAGATCCCGTCGGCGTACGTCTAGTTCGACGATGTCGTACTTGTGGAACTGTTGCTGGCCGTCCAGCCAACGAAACGCGATGGGGTAGAGGCGTATCCACTCCGGCCGGTCCCCGTCGATGCGAATCCCGGCGACGCACGAAGTGTCGCCGTATTTCTCCGACGGTTGAGGAGTCGCCTTGACGGTGATGAGCACGCGGGCGCGCTCGGCTCGTATGCGCATATGGGGAGTTTATGAGAAGCCTCAAAGATCCTAGATGCATCGTTTGTCGTTGATGACGGATCGAGCGTCAGACCGGTTCGATCAGCTGCGGCCCGTCGTCCTTCGACGAGAAGGAGGCGATCTGGTCGAAGCGCAGGGTCTGGGCTTCGGCGACGCCGGTGGCGACCGCCTCGTCGACCAGCGCCTGGTCGCCCACGAGCGACGGGTCGATCCACTCCAGCCATTTGTCTTCGGGGAGGATCACCGGGTTGCGGTCGTGAATGTCCGCGAGGGTCTGCACCGCGTCGGACGTCAGGATGGTGGCCGTCAGCACCCAGCGGTCCGGGTCGTCGTCGGCCTTGGAGTGGTCGCGCCACCACGAGTAGAGGCCGGCGAACCCCATGAGCCGGTCGTCCGGGTAGCGGATGAAATACGGGGTCTTGCGTCCCTTCTCGCCCTGCCATTCGTAGTAGCCGCGCGCCAGCACGATGGCCCGGTGCGACTGCACGGGCTTGCGCCACGTCGACTTGTCGGCGATGCCTTCGGCGCGCGCGTTGAAGGTCGGGAACGTCAGCTTGAGCTCCTTCGACCACCCCGGCACGAGCGACCAGTGTGCACGCTCGAACCGCAGCTCGCGGTCCTTCGCCGAGTCGATGAGCACCGGGATGTCGTCGGTGGGGGCGATGTTGTACGCCTCCTCCCAGTCGGCGCGCCAGTCCTCCGGACGCCTCCCGGTGCGCTCCACGAACTCGGTGATCTCGGCGTTGACCCTGTCGTCCATCGCGAACCTGCCGCACATGTCGGCCAGCGTACCCGCGACCGCCGACTACGGCCGCTCCGTCACCGCCTGGTGCCGCCCGCGCGCGGCCTCGTCGGCGTTGGTCGCCGTCGTGATGCGCAGGAACACGATGATCCAGCTGAAGATCAGCACGGCCGCGACCAGCTCCACCGCCGTCAGGTTGTAGTCGCCGATCGCGAACAGCACGGCGACGCCGGCGATGACGGCGAGGAAGACCCAGCCGAGGACGATGAACGCGCGCGGCAGTGCGGGCAGCAGCCAGCGCAGCGCGATGACGAGGGCGCAGAAGACGAGGGCCATGCCGGTGGCGACCGTGTTGTGGATGAGGAGGAAGCGGTTGACCGGGAAGATGCCGACGCACGTGAGGAGGATGCCGATGGCGATGAGCGCCGTGCGCACCTGGAGCTCGCCCCGGGTCGGCGACCGGCCGGCGCCGCCCGGCGCGGCGGTGGCGTAGCGCGCGATCGCCGTGACCAGCACGCCCGCCACGATGACGGTGAGGTTGAAGGTCATGCCGGAGAGATCGTCCGTCATCCCGAGCGCGCTGAGGTTCTGCTCCCACCAGTGCGGGTCGGACGCCGTGATCATGCTGGTGAGGGCGCCGAGCACGAGGAAGACGGCGAGGACGGTCGACAGCAGGAGCGGGTTCATCTTCACCGCCGAGAGGAAGACGTAGTAGGCGCTGACCGCGGCGGCCGTGGAGACGAGGAGGGCGCCGGGGAAGGCGAACACGAACGCGTCCTGGAAACTGCGGGCGAGCACGTAGCCGAGCACGGCCCACAGCAGGAGGACGACGATCGCGTGGGCGACGGCGATCGCGACGGTGTCGAAGACCTCGATGGCGACGCTCATGCGCGAGCGGCGGCCGGAGGCCGGGGCGCCGAACCAGGAGATGCGCCACACGGCCGCGCGTCCGCCTCCGTAGGCGAGCAACGCCACGACTCCGCCCGCGATGGCCGCGAACTCCCCGAGCGACCCCGCTCCGGAGATCGAGAGGTGGCGGCCGGCGAAGACGATGAGCGCCACGACGCCGACCAGCACGAACGCCACGGTCCCGACGCCGAGCGCCACCGACTCCACCGAGGAGGAGCGGAGTGACTCCAGGCGGGCGGCTGCCGTGTCGTCGGCGGCGAGATGCTCGGCCGGGTGGCGCCCGTCGGGGCGGTGGCCGCCGGACGCATGCTGGCCGGACGCATGCTGGCCGGACGCATGCTGGCTGGACGCATGCTCGCCGGAGGGAGGGGTGCTCTCAGGTGCCCGCATGCCACCGAGCATAGGGGGCGAAGGGGTCAGCGGGTCAGCTCGATGATCGCCGTCCGGTGGGTGTCCACGACGCGTCCCGTCGGCTCGAAGCCGAGCTCGAGCAGGGCGTCTCTGCCGTAGTCGCTCAGGCGGCCGTCGATGTCGTTCTCGACCAGCCAGACCCGGTGCACGCCGTCGAAGCGCCCGATGGCGGCCGCGTCGGCGACGCCGTAGGCGCGATCGGCCCACCCGATGTTCTGCGCGTACGGGATCTCGAGGGTCACGTCGCGCGCGTTCACGAACCCGGCGGGGTAGGTGTGCATCGCGAGCCGCGGGCGCTGGGAGGGCCGCGTCGACTCGTCGAACACCACCGCATCACCCGGCTGGGCGAGCGAGCCCATCGCGGCGCTCACCTCTGACCAGTCGCTGTCGTTCTTCGCGTACGGCCCGCGCTGCAGCTGGTAGACGGGCGCGCAGACGCCGACGAAGCCGACCAGGCCGATCCCGCCGGCGACGAACGCGCGGCGCGGGTCGCCGCGCCCGATCCAGCGGCCGAGCACGAGCACGCCCTCGGCGACGAGCAGGGCGGCGGCCGGGGCGGCGAATGTGGAGTAGCGCGCGGTGTAGAGCGGGAAGACGAGGTTCGCGAGCAGCAGCACGCCGGTCGGGACGATCAGCCAGCAGACGCCGACACTGGTGGCGGTCACCGGCACGCCCACGCGGAGCCGGAGACCGGCCCTGCGCCACGTGAGGATGCTGGCGGTCACCGCGACGACGATGAGCGCCCAGGCGACCGCGGCCACCCACGGCGTGCCGAACCACGGGGCGTAGAGCAGGGCGCTCGGGTCCAGCGGCTGCGAGCCGAGGTAGCCGATCTGCCGTCGCTCGAAGAAGGCGAGCAGAGCGATCGGCGCGATGGCCACGCCGGTGCCGAGCATCGCGAGCAGCCAGGCCCGCACCGTGCGTCGCGACGCGCGGGCGAGCAGGAGCAGCGCGAGGTGCCCGGCCGCGAGGGCGATCATGTAGAGGAAGAGGTACGACGCGACGGCCATCCCCGCGGCGTAGAGCATCCAGCAGGTGCGCCTGGTGCGGTCCGGCACGGTGCGGCCGCGCCCGTCGACGAGCCAGACGAGCAGCAGGGTCAGCCACGCGGCGGCCGCGGCGCTGAAGGCGAACGAGCGCGCCTCCTCCCCGGCGTAGGTCATGCGGGGCAGCACCGTGCCGACGACGCCCGCGGCGATCGCGGCCGTCGGGCCTCCACGCCGCCCGGCGAGGAGGGTGATGGCCGCGACGGCGAAACCGATCGCGACGGCGCTCGGGAACCGGATGGCGAACGGGCTCTCGCCCGCCAGCCGGATCCACCCGTGCAGCCCCAGGTAGTACAGGCCGTGCACGGCGTCCACGTGGAAGAGCATGTCCATCAGGCTGCCGACGGGGCGTCGGGCCGACATGATGCTGGCCGCCTCGTCGCCCCAGAGCGACGGGATCCAGCTGCCCGCGGCACTGACCGCGGTGGCGACCAGGCCGAAGGCGATCGCGATCGTCCACGGACGCACCGCCGCCAGCGGTTCGACGCCCGCGCGCCGTTCGGTCTCGATGATCGTGGTCACGCCCACAGCCCCCGCACTCTATCCGTCGGAAGAGAACTGCGGGCAGTCAACCAGAGAACATCGAGTATCGACCGGGAACGGGATGCAGGTGCTCACATCTGTCATTCTTCCCGGGTGCACCTGAGCGTCTCCGGTGCGCTCAGTAGTGCTCTCGCGCTTGCAGGACCACGATGTGGCTGTCGGTGACGTAATAGACCAGTCGGTTGCTGTCGTCGATGCGGCGCGACCAGGCGCCCGAGAGCACATGCTTCAACGGCTCGGGCTTCCCGATTCCCGTGAAGGGGTCGCGGAGGACGTCCTGGATCAGCTGATTGATCCGTTTCAGGGTCTTGCGGTCTTCGGTCTGCCAGTAGCAGTAGTCGTCCCAGCCGTGCCGGTCGAAGGCGAGTTCGCGGCTCACGTGTCGAGGAGGTCGTGCTGTTCGAACTCGCCACGCCGTGCGCGTTCGATCGATTCGAGAAGGCGCTCGGCGTTCGGAGCGTTCCGCAACAGATGCGCGGTCTCCGTCATCGCGTCGTAGTCGTCCTTCGACATGATGACCACATTGCCGTGCTTGGAGACCACCTCGATCGAGGTGTGATCCTCATTGACCTGCTGAATCAGCCCGAACAAACCCTTGCGCGCATCCGTCGCTGTCATAGCCGTCATGAGAACCTCCCGAGTGGTACCGGATAGCGTACCATGCGGCGATGTCAGACCTCCCCGCGCCGCGCCCCCGCCCACAGGTCCACGCCGGCGTCGACGGCGTGCTCGTCGATCGCCGCGAGCTCCTCGTCCGTGAAGTCGAGGCGGTCGAGCGCGCCCACGTTCTGCTCCAGCTGGGCGACGCTGCTGGCGCCGATGACGAGCGAGGTCACGCGGTCGTCGCGCAGCGCCCAGGCCAGCGCGAGCTGGGCGAGGGTCTGCCCGCGCGACGCCGCGATGTCGTTCAGGGCGCGCAGCCGCCCGATCGCCTCGTCGGTGAGCCAGTTCTGGTCGAACGAGCCGGCGGCGGAGGCGCGGGAGCCCTCGGGTACGCCGTTCAGGTACTTGTCCGTCAGCATCCCCTGCGCGAGGGCGGTGAAGCCGATGACACCGACGCCGAGCTCCCCTGCGGCGTCGAGCAGCCCCTCCGTCTCGATCCAGCGGTTCAGCATCGAGTACGACGGCTGGTGGATGAGGAGCGGTGTGCCCAGCTCGCGGAGGATCTCGGCGGCCCGGCGCGTCTCCTCCGGGCCGTAGGACGAGATGCCCACGTAGAGCGCCTTGCCGCTGCGCACCGCCGTGTCGAGTGCCTGCATGGTCTCCTCGAGCGGGGTGGAGGGGTCGGGCCGGTGCGAGTAGAAGATGTCCACGTAGTCGAGGCCCAGGCGCGCGAGCGACTGGTCGAGGCTCGCCAGCACGTACTTGCGGCTGCCGCCGCCCTGCCCGTACGGACCCGGCCACATGTCCCACCCGGCCTTCGACGAGACGATGAGCTCGTCGCGGAACGGCGCGAGGTCCTCCCGCAGGATCCGGCCGAAGTTGATCTCGGCCGCGCCGTACGGCGGCCCGTAGTTGTTGGCGAGGTCGAAGTGGGTCACGCCCAGATCGAAAGCCCGCCGGACGATCGCGCGCTGTGTCTCGATGGGGCGGTCGTCGCCGAAGTTCTGCCAGAGGCCGAGCGACAGGGCGGGGAGGTCGAGTCCGCTGCGTCCCGTGCGGCGGTAGGGCATGCGGTCGTAGCGGTTCGGGGCGGGTTCGTAGGCCATGCGTCCAGATTCGCCCTTCCGGGCGGGGAAGTCCAACAGTGCGCGGCGATCCGATTCAGCGCTGCGGCCGCTCAATCCGGTCGGAGGCGCTGCTGGACGCGCGACCCGACCGGATCGGGCGTCGTCAGCCCTTCTTACGCGCCGCCCGGTTGCGCGCCAGCACCCAGCCGACGATCGCCCCCACGACGAACACGATCAGCACGAGAGCCCAGGTGGGCGTGACGAGCTTGCCCCAGAGGACGAACAAGGTGGCCTTGTCGCCGCCGAACGCGTTCTGGATGGCGACGATCGCCAGCAGCACGATCAGCACGATGGCGAGCCACCGGCGCTTGAGGAAGGTGACGAAGGAGTTCTCTCCCGTGCGGGATCCGGTCTGGCTCATGGGGTCAGTATGGCGCGCCGGCGGCCGGGAGCGAAGAGCGGATTGCGGGAGTGCGCGTCCATTTCATTCGGCACTCCGCCGCTGCCGGCCGAGGAACCGGAGGGACCCGGCGCGCAGGTGTGAGGGTGGGCGGATGTCTCGGGGAGACATCCGCCCACCGGTCACGGGTGCGTTGGGGAGCACCCGTGGGTCGTTACTGTTGGGTGGCCTTGCGGCGGCGGATGCCGAGGATGGTTCCGGCAGCGGCGAGCAGTGCCAGGGCGGCACCGCCGGCGATGGCCGGGTCCATCAGCGGGGTGGACTCGTCGTCGGAGACCACGACAATGTTGCCGAGGTCGGTGACGACGGGGTCCGCACCGGGGGCGGTGTGGGTGATGCCAATACTGTTCGGACCCTGCGGGAGGCCGGTGACCGGGGTGGACCAGTGACCGGTGTCATCGACCACAGCCTCACCGATGGTGTTGCCGTCCTTGTCGGTGAGGACCACGGTGGTGCCGGGCTCGCCCTTGCCGGTGAACACGGTGCCGTTCTTGATCGCGCCGTTGTCCTTCGACAGGTCCGGGGAGGTCACCTCGAACTTCGTGGTCGACCCCTCCATCTCGTAGCTCTCGTCCGCGATCGTCACGGTCTCACCGTTCTTCCCGGTGACCTCGATGACCAGGCTGGTGTCACCGTTGGTCGGGGCCGGGTTCAGGGTCGTGGACCAGGTGCCGTCGTTACCGACGGTGGTCTGACCGAGGATGGTGCCGTCCTTGTCCTTGATCTTCACCGTGTCACCGATGTTCCCGGTGCCGGTGAACACCGTGTCGGGGGTGATCGTCTCGCCGGCACCCGGGGAGGTGATGGCCCGGTCGAGGTCGACACCCTCGGCCACGTAGGTCTCCTCGGCGAGGGTCTCCTTCTGGCCGTTCTTGCCGGTGACCTCGATCACGAGGGTGGTGTCACCGTTGCCGGGGAGGGAGCTGATCGGGGCCGACCAGGTGCCGTCGTTACCGACAGTGGTCTCACCGAGGACGGTGCCGTCCTTGTCCTTGATCGTGATGGTGTCACCGATGTTCCCGGTGCCGGTGAAGACCGTGTCGGGGGTGATCGTCTCGCCCGCACCCGGGGAGGTGACGGCCCGGTCCAGGTCGACACCCTCGGCCACGTAGGTCTCCTCGGCGAGGGTCTCCTTCTGGCCGTTCTTGCCGGTGACCTCGATCACGAGGGTGGTGTCACCGTTGCCGGGGAGGGAGCTGATCGGGACCGACCAGGTGCCGTCGTTACCGACGACAGCGGAACCGATCGTGTTGCCGTCCTTGTCCGTGATCACGATGGTGTCACCGATGTTCCCGGTGCCGGTGAACACGGTGTCCGGCGTGATCGTCTCGCCCGCACCCGGGGAGGTGACCGCCCGGTCGAGGTCGACACCCTCGACCGTGTACGTGTTGTCTGCCAGCTGCTCGGTCAGGCCGTCCTTGCCGGTGACCTCGATGCTCAGATCGGTCGCACCGTTGGAGGTCAGCCCGTCCAGGGTCGTCGACCACTTTCCGTCGTTGCCGACGGTCGTCTGCCCGACGACGGTGCCCTCGGCGTCCTTGATCACGACCGTGTCACCGATGTGACCGGTACCGGAGAACACGGTGTCGGGCGTGACTGTGGTGTCCGCCTCGGGCGAGAGCAGCGCCCGCTCCTCATCCGACATCGTCATCGTGTACGAACCACTCGCCAGCTCCGTCGACTTACCGTCAGTGTCCAGCGCGACGACCGTCAGGACGTGGGCCCCGTTCTTCGGCGCCGGGTCCAGCACGAGCGACCATGTGCCGTCCGCACCGACCGTCGCCGAACCGACGACCTTCCCGGCAGCATCCGTCACCGTGATCGTCGTGTTCACCGACCCGGCACCCGAGAACACCGTCTCCGGCGTAATCGTCGAGTTCGGCAACGGCGACGCCAGAGACGGAGCCACCACCGCAGGCGTCGCCAAAGCGAGACCCGTGTTCAGATAGCCATTTGTCCCCTCGTAGGGATAGGTGAGCACCGACGGTGCGGTGGGCGACAGGTGCAGGTAGTTCGAGTTGTACGAGCTCCGGAGCACGAAGTCGTTACCGCTGAGGAAGCCCTTCCAGGTCTGGTTCAGGGCAGTGTCGTCGCACTTGACAATACTGGTGGACGCGTTCGAAGCGCGCGAGAGCTGGCAGTTGCCGGCGCTGTTCGAGATCGTGCCAACCCCGCCGATGCCCGGGTAGGTCCACAGCGGCACCGTGCCCGCGGCCACCTTGTTCGCCAGGCTCGTGGCGCCACCGTGGCTGGTGATGCCGGTGCCGCCGGCGCTCAGGTTGTACGTCGCGTTGGCGAGAGGGCCGGTGTACATGTTCGTCCCGGGCGCCGCGCTGGCGGGCGCCGCGAGCGCCAGCCCGGCCGCGGTGAGGCCGACGAGCACTGTGCCGGCGATCGCTGCACGCGCTGCTTTCTTGGTGAATGCACTAGTCATGAGCGCCTTTCGATTCGGGTTTGTTAGGAATGGGCAGCTCGGTGCGGCTGTCGGTTCACATAAGCGTGCGCTCCTGCCGGAATGTCCGTTCCGGCAGGCAAGGAGACAGGTCGCTGATCGCGCGCCAAGAGAAACGTAGAAGCGCCCGCACACGGAACTCAGCGGTAATCCAGTTGCCTGCGCAATTGAGCATCCGAAGTATCGGGATTCCAGTCGCCCGCCTCCGTAGACGCGGGACCCCTCTCAGGCACCAGGCTGAAGCCGAACGTCTACAGCGTGTAGAACCCTGTGCGGGACGGGCATACGTCCTCCTGCCTGCCGGAGTCGTTGTCGAACTCGGCCGGTCGGCTGCGCTCGCGGCCGTGAACCGACGTCGACATTGAAGCGCGCGCCATCGCGCCGCCGAAGACTCGATTCCCGGCGGCTCCGATGGCCCCTTGCCAGGAGCGACCTGGTCGCGTAGTATTCAACTGAAAGGTTGATCAAGCACATGGTTGATGAAAGCTCCAACGCCGCCCTCGACGCCGCGTTCGCCGCACTCGCGGACCCCGTCCGCCGGGCGATCGTCGCCCGCCTGAGTCGCGGCCCGGCCACGGTCGGCGAACTCGCCGAGCCCTTCGACATCACCCTCCAGGCGGTGTCGAAGCACATCGGCGTGCTGGAGTCGGCCGGCCTGGTCTGGCGCACGCGGGAGGCTCAGCGACGCCCGGTGCACCTCGACGCGGCCGCACTGGAGCGGCTCACGTCGTGGATCGACCGCTACCGGCTGGAGGCCGAGGCCCGCTATCGGCGCCTCGACACCCTGCTCTCACCAGAAAGAACGAAGGAGAAGGAGTCATGAGCAATCCCGTCGTCATCGATGTCGTCCCCGGAACGTCGTACGCCGATCTCACCCGTGAGTTCGACGCGCCCGTCGAGGCCGTCTTCGAGGCCCACGCCGATCCCGAGCTCTACAAGCGCTGGATCGGGCCGCGCGCCCTCGAGACCGTCATCACCCACTGGGACTTCCGCACCGGCGGAGGATACGGCTTCGAGCAGACCGACGCCGAGGGCACCTACGGGTTCCGCGGCGTCATCCACACGGTCGTCGAGAACGAGCTGATCATCCAGACGTTCGAGTTCCTCGGCGCGCCGGGAGAGGTGAGCCTCGACCGGCTGCGGTTCGAGGCGCTCCCCGACGGTCGCACCAGCCTCGTGGGCCGCTCCGTGATGACGTCGAAGGAGGCCCTGGACGCCATGATCGCCTCCGGCATGGAGTACGGGGTGCGCGAGGGCTACGAGAAGCTCGACGAACTGCTGCTGGAGGGGGTGACGCCATGACCCGCGTCGTCGCCGACATCACCATCTCGCTCGACGGCTTCGTGACCGGACCGGACGCCGGGCCCGGCAACGGCCTCGGCACCGGCGGCGAGCCGCTGCACGCCTGGGCGTTCTCGGACGACCCGGACGACCAGCGGATCATCCGTCGCTCCACCGAGCGGTCGGGCGCGGTCGTCATGGGCCGGCACCTCTTCGACATCATCGACGGCCCGGGAGGCTGGAACGACGAGATCGGCTACGGCGCCGCCGAGGTCGGGAAGCCGCCGTTCATCGTGGTGACGACCACGCCACCGGCGGAGGTCCGGCTGACCGGGCTCGATTGGACCTTCGCGACCACCGGACTCGCCGACGCGGTCGCGACCGCGCGCGCCCGTGCCGAGGCGGCCTCAGCCGCCCGGGGCGCCGACCTCGACGTCGTCCTCATGGGCGGCGGTGCGCTGATCGGCTCCGCGATCGCCGCCGGGCTGGTCGACACGGTGAGCCTCCATCTGTCACCCCTCCTCCTCGGCGCGGGAACACCCCTCTTCACCGCGGGCCCGCCACGCACGCTGCGTCAACGGGAGGTCGTCGTCACCACGACGGCGACGCATCTGACCTACGACGTGGTGTGAGCAGCGGAAGCGAATCCCGCTCGGGCCCGCGAGTCAACCCGGTACGGAAGTCGGCTCGCCGGCCTATCGTTCGCAACGGTGTGAAAACGCCACCTAGCAGCGGGGGCCCGGTCGACAGATCGGGCCCCCGTCTGCGGCTCCGCGCGGCAGCGCGTCGGCCGTCGTCGTCTCAGGCGCGCGCCCGGGGCACGTCCCCGTCGATCGCCCGGTACAACGACGACACCGAGCCGAAGCCGACGGCCGTGGCGATCTGGTGGGCCGGGGCGTGGGGGCGGGCCCGGCGGAGTTCACGAGCGGCGCGGGCGCGGGTCGCGCGGAGTTCTTTCGCGACGCTCGTGCCCTCGGCGGCGAAGACCGCTTGGAGGCTGCGTTCGGAGACGCCGATCATGTGGGCCAGCCGCGGGACGGAGAGGCGCGGGTCGGCGTAGCCCTCGTCGATGAGGCGCATCGCACGCGTGAAGGGGGTGAGCTCACCAGGGTCGCTTTCGGCGATGAGGCGGGCGAGGGCACGGGCGACTTCCATCGCCGCGGAGCGCAGCGGGGCGATCGCGCCGCTCGCCGAGCCGCCGCTGAGGGAGGTGGCGAAGGCGTAGAGAGGGGTGAGCGCGCTCGGCGACAGCGGGGGACGCGGGGTGCTGCGGGGTGCGAGCTCGAGTCCCGCGACGAGGGCGGCCGGCGCGGTGATGCAGAGCAGCTCGGAGAGCGGGGCGTGCGTCTCGAAGGTCACCGGGTCGTCGCCGGGAGGGAGGAGGAACATCCCGGGCCGGCGATGCAGCACGGCGCCGGACGACTCGACCGTGAGCCGTCCGTTGGTGCATAGGACGATGGCCGTTCGGCCGCGCGCTTCGCCGCCGCGCGTCCACTCGACCCGCGCGGCGGGCGCGTGGAGGTGGGCGAAGCTGAGCTCGGGGAAGCGTGTCATGCGCAGCGTGAGCTCCTCCGCCTCGTCGAGCCGCGCGATGTGCAGCCCCGCCGCGTCGAGGTAGGCCGCGAGTTCGGGGTTGGCTTGCGCGGCGTCGGCTCCCCGCGCGCGCACGCGCAGCTCGTCGAGCGGTGCCACGGCGGCCCACGCCCCGTCTCCTGCGGTCACGGCGGCCTCCTTCCCGTCCGGCCTCTCCTCTCCAGTGAAGCATCGCGGGACGGTGGACCGAATACCGGATATCGCCCCTCAGCGGCGCGGATGCCGCCAGCCGCGGGCGAGAGCCACGACGTCGCGGCTGAACCCGGCGCCGAGCACCATGCCGATCGCGATCGCGATGAGCGAGCCGAAGGTGCGCAGGATGGTGCTGGTCGCGCCCGCGGTGCCGGAGGCGACCTCGCTCAGCCCGATGAACCCCATCGACCCCGGCACGAGCACCCAGTAGGCGCAGGTCAGCATGATCGCGGTCGACGGGGCGCGCCGGATCCGCCCCGCGAGTCCGACGGCGGGGATGACGATGAGCGCCCCGAACAGCCCGGAGAGTTCGGCGCCGACGAGGAGCGCGCCGAGAAGCTGGGCGGCGTGCGCGACCACGAGGGCGTACAGGATCCAGAGCAGCGACCCGCGCGGCGCGGCCGAGTACAGGTAATAGCCCAGACCGACCAGGACGAGTCCGGCCCAGGGTGCCCAGACGCCCAGTTGCTCGACACCGCCGCTGGCGGTCGGGGAAGTGCCGGCGACCGAGATTCCGGCGAAGACGCCGAAGGCGAGCAGGCCGAGCTGCGCGACCCCGTAGACGAGCCGGCTCGCCCCCGCCATGACCTGGCCGGACGTGAGCTCGACGGCCGCGATGGTCAGCGTCAGCCCGGGCAGGAAGGAGACGAGCGAGGGGGCGACGAGCCGCACGACGTCGTCGCCGCCGACCAGCGGGATGACGCCCAGCGACACGACGAGCGTCACGAGGAAGGCCGTTGCGACGGGCAGCACGAGCGACAGCGTCGGGATGCGGCTGCCGAGCACGACGATCGTGCCGACGGCGACCCCGAGCACGAGGTAGACGGGGAGCGCCGCGATGGTGGGGTTGAGGACCATCCCGAATCCGAAGGTGAGGAGGGTGTAGCCGAGGACGGTGAGCACCGGCCCGAAACGCGGCCCGCTCGTCCGGATCGTCGTGACCGTGGCGAGCACGTCGTCGGGGTCGGGGCGCCCGTCGAGGGCACGGCGGACGAGCCTGTCGATGGCGCCCGCCTGGTCGAGCCGGAGCGTGCCTCCGTCGGCCGGGAAGATCGAGGTCTGCGACGGCGTCGCCGCCGGATCCTCGATGAGCACCAGGGTGGGCAGCACGAAGATCCGCAGCTCGGGGCGGTCGTACACGACGGCCAATCGCCGCAGGGTCTCCTCGACGTCGCTCGTCGCTTTCGAGGAGGCGAGCGCAGCGGCCCCGAGCTGGCCGAGCATCCCGGTGACACCGGAGTCGCTCTGCGCATCGGCCCCGGTGATGAGGGAGGGGCGGAGGGCCGCCAGGGCGCCGCGGAGCCGGTCGATCAGTCCCGTCCGGTGCGAACCGCCCGGCGCCGGGCGCTCGCTCATTCGGGCCGTCCCTCGGTCGTGGCGCCGAGGAGCTGGAAGCGTGCGGCGATGCGCATCGCGTCGTCCCTGGTCGAGCAGCCGAGCTTGCGGTAGAGCGAGGTGAGCTGCGACTTGACCGTGTTGGGGGAGAGGTGGAGGTCGTCGGCGATCTGCCGCGTCGTCGGGGTGGCCGGGAGCATGCCCAGCACCCGGAGCTCGCCGGGAGTCAGCACCGGGCGCCGGGAGAGCTCGACGTGTCCGAGCTCTGCGGTCGCCGCGTCGAACGCGGTGCCCTCGTCCTCGCTCTCGACCTCGGCGCGGGCGAGCACGATCAGCCGGGACGGCATCGTCGCGAGCAGCCGCCGGGCGTCGCCGCCCAGGACGAGGCGGACGATCCGCCGGGCGGTCGCTCCGTCGAGCTCATCGGTTCGGGCGGTCTGGGCCCACGCACCGAACAGCAGGGCTTCGAGGCGGTGGCCCGGGCCCAGCGCGGGGTCGGCGGTGAGTCCCCGTACGGCCTCTTCGGCGACGTCGAGGCGGGAGTCCTCCAGCGCCACCCGTGTGGCGGCCAGCGTCGTCAGGACGCCCGATCGGTCGCGCAGCTCGGCGAGGCGGCGCGCCTGCGCCGGGTCGCCGGCGGCCAGCTGGGCCTCGATCGAGGCGGCGCCGATCACATCGGCTGCGAACGAGCCGTGCTGGCTCGGATGCGCGTCGCTCGCGAGCCGCACGGCCTCCAATGCGTCGTCGGGCCGCTGCCGTGCCAGCAGGCAGCGCGTGCGGGCGAGGAGGGCGAACGGCCAGCTGAGCTCGATGCTGTCGTACGCCTCGAGACGCGCCAGCAGGTCGTCGGTGTCGTCGGTGAGGCGTTCCACTGCGATCAGTGCCGCGGCCGCGCGCTCGGTCATCGCGCTCGCGCTCGCGTGCGCCTCGGACGGCTCCGGCAGTCCGGCGAGCCGGGTCAGCGCCAGCTCGGCTTCGTCGAGGGAGCCGCGCACGGCGTGGGCGAGCGCCATCCGCCCGAGTGCGATGCGCTCGGCGTAGCGCCGGCCCGAGATGCGGCCGAGCTGGCGGGCCGTCGCGAGCTCCTGCAGGGCACGGGCCGAGTCGCCCGCCGCGAGCAGCGTCGAGCCGATCTGATGGTGGTAGAACCAGAGCGGCCCGTCCACCCTCTCCCGCGATTCCACGGGGGCCTGCGCGAGCCGCTCCTGCAGGCGCCGCGCGTACACCACCGCTGCCGCGACATCGCCGCTGAACCGGAACGACACCATCTGCGCCAGGGTGAGGACGTCGAGCTCGTCGGTTGACATCGCCCGTGATGCGTCGGCGTACAGCAGCGGTTTGAACGGGCGCGTGCTGCTCGCCAGCACGGGCGTCATGCGGTGCACGGCGCGCAGCACCGGATAGCGGTCGAGCACGGCGCTCGGCAGTCCCTCGATCGCCTGGATCAGCAGGGAGAAGCGGCCGGTGTAGAGCGGCCAGATGTTCGCCATCGCCGTCTGGGCGATGGCCTCGGGCCGTCCGGAGGAGAGCGCGCGGCGCAGCTCCTCCTCGGCCAGCGCGTCGTCGACGAGGTTCACGTGACGGGACCCTAGCCACACATCGCGACGGCTCGCGACGGGGATTATCGGCGGGTTAATCCGGGGGTGAGCGGGGGGATGACCGGCCGGGCGAAATATCCTGCGGACCCCCGTGCGGGCCTCTGACCGCCCCCTAGTGTCGGCCGCATGACGACAGAAACGCATGCTCCGCAGCGAATGATCATCCGCAATGTCCGTCTCTTCGATGGCGTGAGCGACCGCACTCAGGACAACGTGGATGTGCTCGTCGAGGGTCCGCACGTCGTCGCCGTCTCGAGCTCGCCGGTCGCCGGCGACGCGTCGGACGGTGTCGTCGAGTTCGACGGCAAGGGCCGCTTCCTGATGCCGGGACTGAGCGACGCGCACGTGCACCTGATGGGGAACGCCAACAGCATGATCGAGTTCCTGCAGGGGCCGACCGGAACCCTGTACGGCAATACCATCGCCGAGGCGAAGCGGATGCTGCTGCGCGGTTTCACGACGGTGCGCGACATGGGCGGCGACACCGCGCCGGTCAAGGCCTTGATCGACCGCGGGGTCTTCGAGGGCCCGCGGATCTTCCCGAGCCAAGCGATGATCTCGCAGACCTCCGGCCACGCCGACTTCTCGTTCGTGTACGACGTCCCCGAGGAGTTCGGCGGCAAGCCCAGCCGCACGGAGGACATCCACTTCACCCGCGTCGCCGACGGGGTGCCGCGAGTGCTCGCCGCGGTGCGCGAACAGCTCAAGCAGGGCGCGACGCAGATCAAGCTGACCCTCGGCGGTGGGGCGGCGTCCATGTACGACCCGCTGAACACCCTCCAGTACACCCCGGACGAGATCCGCGCCGCCGTGCAGGCGGCCACCGACTACGGCACCTACGTCGCGACGCACGTCTACACGCCCGCCGGCATCGCGCGCGCCATCGATGCCGGCGTCGCGTCGATCGAGCACGGCCACCTCGCCGACGAGGAGACGGTCGCGAAGATCGCCGACGCCGGCGTCTGGCTCTCGATGCAGCCGTTCGCGGAGGACGACCACCACTATCCCGATCCCGTGCGCGCCGCCAAGAACACCGAGATCTGCAACGGGACCGAGCAGGTCTACGACTGGGCCAAGAAGCACGGCGTGAAGACCGCGTGGGGCACCGACCTCCTGCTCGAGCCCCAGGCGGCCCCGCGGCAGAGCGCGATGGCCGCCCGGCTGGGCGAGTTCTACACGAACTTGGACGCCCTGAAGATGCTGACCTCGGGCAATGCCTCGCTCTTCGAGCTGGCCGGGGAGCGCAACACCTACCGCGGCGGAAAGCTCGGCGTGGTGGCGGAGGGGGCGTGGGCCGACCTCATCCTCGTCGACGGGGACCCCCTCGCCGATCTGTCGGTGATCGGCGACCCCGACACCAATTTCGCGCTCATCGTCAAGAACGGCCACGTCGTCAAGAACATCCTCTGAACCGCGGCGACCCCCCGGCCCACGATGCCCCGAACCCACCGACCCACCCCGACGAACCGAACCCAGAGGAGAAGACCGTGTCGCAGCCCACGGAGGAGTACGAGACCGGCACGCCGGACGTCGTCCCCGACGACCGCCTGCCCGCGCCGGGCGAGGTCCTGCTCGATGCAGAGCAGATCGGCGTCGCGGCGAGCTGGGGCCACATCTACGGTCCGGTCGACCTGACCGTCCGCGCCGGCGGGGTGACCGTGCTCGTCGGGTCCGGCGGCCGCGGGCGCACCTCGCTGCTGCTCACCCTGGCCGGGAGGACGAAGCCCACGACCGGCACCCTGACGGCCTTCGGCCACGTGGACGACGCGCATCGGCTGTTCGCGCGAGCGGCGATGGCGGACATCGACGAGGTCGACGGGATCGGCCAGACCATCCGGGTCAGGGACGTCGTGACGGAGCAGCTCCGCTGGAGCGCGCCCTGGTACCGCTGGGTGAATCCGGCGACGTCGGACGATCTCGAACGGATCGCGCGACCGGTGTTCGGCGACCTCGGGCTGCCGGCGATGGAGGCGATGGTGGAGGAACTGCCCGAGCTGACGTCGGCCCTGCTGCGGATCGCGCTCGCCAACGTCGCCCGGCCGCCGCTGCTGGTCGTCGGGGGCGTCGACAACCTCGCCAGCATCGAGAGCTCGCGCAAGCTGCTCGACCGGCTCATCGTGCTCGGCCGGGAGCAGACCGTCATCACCGCCGACGTGAACGGCGTCGAGCCGCGCGAGGGGATCCGCGAGCAGATCGCGGTGCCCAACCTCAGCGACTTCGCCGACCTCGAGAAGGAGGCACTGCAGTCATGATCGCCGCATTCGCACCGGGCAGCGACTTCAAGCGCTACTACCGCGGCCGCATGCCGCGGCTCGCGCTCATCGTCATCATCCTCATGCCCCTCATGTACGGAGCGCTCTACCTCTGGGCGTTCTACAACCCGTTCGGGCACGTCGACAAGATCCCCGTCGCGATCATCAACCTCGACCAGGGCACCACGGTCAAGGGCGAGAAGCTCGAGGTCGGCACGCAGGTGGTGAAGGGCCTGATCGAGTCGAAGCAGCTCGACCTGCACGAGACCTCGGAGAAGGCCGGCGTCGACGGGCTCGCCCACGGGAAGTACTACTTCACCATCACCCTGCCGAAGGACTTCAGCGCGTCGGTCGCCTCCGCGGCCACGGACGACCCGCGCTCGGCCGGCCTCCAGTTCACCTACAACGACTCCAACAACTACCTCTCGACGGTGATCGGGCAGGACGCCGCCGAACAGGTGATCAACACGGTCAGCGCCGAGGTCGGGCAGCAGATGTTCGAGAACGTGCTGCAGGGCGTCAAGGGCGCGATCCCGAAGATCAAGGCAGCGGTCGCCAGCGTCGACGAGCTGAACTCCGGGATGCAGACGGCGAACAGCGGTGCGCAGGAGCTGGCGTCCAATCTCGTCACCGCCAAGGAAGGCTCCGCGCAGTTGTCGAGCGCGATCGACGAACTCGACGACAAGGTGCAGTCCGCGATCGGCAAAGTGAACACGGCGGTCGCGACATCGGGCATCAGCAGCGACGAGATCCGCCAGATCGTGGCCAGGATCGACGCGAACACCAACGCCATCGCCGGTGCGCTCGACCGTGTCGCCTCCGCCCAGGCGTCCGCGCAGAGCCAGCTGCAGGGCATCATCGACGAACTGGCCTCCAGCGACGACCCGGCGGAACAGGCGCTCGCCACGCGGCTGTCGAGCGTGCAGGAGAGCTTCACGAAGGCGCAGCTGTCGCAGGAGGTCAGCGGACTCTTCGACGCGATCCACTCCGACGTCGACCGGCTCGCGACGGAGTTCAACAACCCCCAGAGCCGTGTGAACGTCGTGCTGCGGGCCGTAGAAGGAGGGGCGGTGCAGCGCGACCTGGCGACGGCGTCGTCGGACTCGAGTCAGCTCCGCTCCGGAGCCGACACCCTCAGCTCCGGCCTGGTTCAGCTCTCGGACGGCGCGAACCAGCTCGCCTCCGGAACCACGCAGCTCGCCGGCGGGACCGACGAGCTCGCGGGCGCCGCCGGGCTCGGCCTCAAACTGCTCCCCACCTGGAACGACTCGCAGCAGGGCAACTTCATCAAGGCCCTGGCGCAGCCGGTCGAGCTCCACGAGAAGACGAACAACGAGGCCAAGACGTTCGCCTACGGGTTCGCACCGTTCTTCCTCGGCCTGGCCCTGTTCGTCGGCGGGATCATCGCGTGGATGCTCTTCACGCCGATCCAGTCGCGACCGCTGGCCCGCGGACTGGGATCGTTCCGGGTGGTCCTGGCGTCGTACGCCCCGACCGTGTTCGTCGGCTTCCTGCAGGCCACCATCCTGTTCCTCGTCGTCCGGTTCGCCATCGGCATCAAGCCCGAGTACGAGTGGGGGACTTACGGATTCATGGTCCTCATGGTCTTCATGTTCATGGCGATGATCCAGATGTTCAACGCCCTGCTCGGGCCGGCGGTGGGCCGCGTGCTGACCCTCGCGTTCCTGATGATCCAGCTGACCTCCGCCGGCGGCATCTACCCGGTGCCGACGACGTCCGTCCCGTTCCAGTACATCAACTGGATCGACCCGATGACCTACACCAACAATGCCCTCCGCCAGCTCATCCTGGGCGGCGTCGACTACCGGCTCGGGGTGGCGATCGCGGTGACGGCCGGTCTCACGGTCATCTTCATCGCCGCCTCCACCTGGGCCGCCCGACGCAACAGGCAGTACACGATGGACCGCCTGTACCCGCCCGTCGAGGTCTGACCGTGCCTTTCACCATCCCGCCGCAATAGAGGAGTAGAACAAGTGACCATCAACACCACCCCTGCCCGGACGTCCACCAACGTCGACCCGACGCTGAGCGTCAACCCCGTCTTCGTCCGTCCGGGCGAAGCCACCACCTTCGACAAGTTCCGGATGCCGGACGGCCCCAGCCTTCCCGAGACGGCCTACCAGATCGTTCACGACGAGGCGATCCTCGACGGCAACTCGCGGCTCAACCTGGCGACCTTCGTGACCACGTGGATGGACGACGAAGCGAAGAAGCTGTACGCCGAAGCCGCCGACAAGAACATGATCGACAAGGACGAGTACCCGGCCACCGCGGCGATCGAGGACCGCTGCTGGCGCATGCTCGCCGATCTCTGGCACGTGCCGGACACCGCCGACACGATCGGCACCTCGGCGATCGGGTCCTCCGAGGCGTGCATGCTGGGCGGCCTCGCGCTCAAGCGGCTCTGGCAGGAGAAGCGAGCGGCCGAGAAGAAGCCGGCCGACAAGCCGAACCTGATCATGTCCGCGGCCGTGCAGGTCGTGTGGGAGAAGTTCTGCAACTACTGGGACATCGAGGCCCGCTACGTGCCGGTCAGCCCCGACCACATCATCCTCGACGGCTACAAGCTCGAGGACTACGTGGACGAGAACACGATCGGCGTCGTCGCGATCCTCGGTCAGACGTTCACCGGTCTGTACGACGACGTGGTGGCCATCGCGAAGAAGCTCGACGAGATCCAGGAGAAGACCGGTCTCGACGTGAAGATCCACGTCGACGGAGCCTCCGGCGCCATGGTCGCGCCGTTCTGCCAGCCCCAGCTGGTGTGGGACTTCCAGATCGACCGCGTCAACTCGATCAGCACCTCCGGCCACAAGTACGGACTGGTCTACCCCGGCGTCGGGTGGGTCGTCTGGCGCGACACGGCCGTGCTCCCCGAGAGCATGATCTTCCACGTCAGCTATCTCGGCGGCGACATGCCCACCCTTGCGCTGAACTTCTCGCGCCCGGGTGCCCAGGTGCTGCTGCAGTACTACCAGTTCCTCCGGCTCGGTCGTGAGGGCTACCGTCGGGTGCAGCAGAACTCGATCGACGTCGCCACCTACCTCTCCAGCGAGATCGAGAAGATCGGGCCCTTCGAGCTGATCAGCAAGGGAGACACCATCCCGGTCTTCGCGTGGGTGCTCAAAGACGGCTACACCGACAAGTGGAGCCTGTACGACCTCGCCGATCGGCTGCGGATGAAGGGCTGGCTGGTGCCCGCGTATCCCATGGCGGACGACATGGCCGACGTGATCCTCCAGCGCATCGTCGTGAAGGTCGGCCTCAGCCGTGATCTCGCATCCGCCCTGCTCGCCGACATCAAGGGCGAGGTCGCGTACTTGGACGCGCTCGCCGCCCCGCTGCCCCGCGAGGCGAACGCGGGGACCCACTTCCACCACTGACGGACGGGCGGGGGAGGGGCATCGGGAGCCCCCCCCGTCGCCGTCCGCCGTGCCGACACCATCGAGGAGACAACCCATGACCGAAGCGGCCATCGCCAGCGATCCGCCGCGGCGGCTGTTCGTTCCGACCCTGACCAAGCAATGCTCCCTGTTCATGATCGGGTCGGCGCTGTTCGCCCTCGGTTCGGCCCCCGGGCTGAGCGAGGTGCTCGGCTCGAACGGGTCGAACCTGCTCTATTTCTTCGGCGCGTGGTTCTTCACCACGGCCGGTCTCATCCAGCTCTTCCTGAGCGGCGCCGTCGCGGTGCCCGTCTCCTACGCGCCGGGTCGCATGGTGCGGGCCGAGTGGCTGGCCGCGGCGACCCAGTCGTTCGGGACCGTGATGTTCAACATCAGCACGACCGCCGCGCTGCGCGCCAAGTCGATGACGGCGCAGGAGCACTACGTCTGGAACCCGGATGCGGGCGGGTCGGTCGCCTTCCTCGTGAGCGGTTTCCTGGTGTTCGTCGCCTACTCGCACACCGCACCGCTCTGGGATCCCGGAAAAGCCTCCTGGTGGTCGGCGCTCGTCAACCTCATCGGCTGCGTCGCCTTCGGCGTCTCCGCCGTCGGCGCGTACATCCTCCCGGACGGTGACGTGGTCAACGGTGCGCTCGCGAACGGGGGCACGTTCATCGGGGCGCTCTGCTTCTTCTTCGCGTCCCTGATCGTGCTGCCGGCCTGGAGGCGCCGGGCGCGGTGACCGCGCCGCTGGAGTCCCAGCCTCTGCTCGGCATCGGGCTGGCGCTCGTGTCGGCCCTGGTGCTCTCCGTCGGCAACCTGCTGCAGGCGCGCGGGGTCGCCGAGACCGCGGACCGCCCCGGGGCGAGCGGTCTCGGCGGTCGCGCACTGGGGCTCCTGCGGGACCGCCCGTGGCTCCTCGGCGCCCTGCTGCTGGGTGCGGCCATCGTGCTCCAGATGGGCAGTCTGGCGTTCGCCCCGCTCATCGTCGTGCAGCCGGTCGGCGTGAGCGCCCTGGTCTTCACCGTCGCGCTCACCGCCGTCGTCGGCGGGCGGCGCCCCTCCCGGGCCGAACTGCGCGCGATCGCCGTGTGTGTCGTCGGGGTCGCGGCCTTCGTCACGGTCGCCGCCCTGGTCAGCACGCAGCACACCATCGGCGCCGAGGAGCTGATCGCCGTGCTGGTGGTGCTCGCCTTCGTGCTGCTCGCGAACGCTGTCCTGCTCGTGGCCGGCCGGTCGCGCCCGGTGCCGCCCGTGCTCTTCGTGCTGTTGGGCGGGGTGTACTCGGCGTTCGTCGCCACGCTCGGCAAGACCGTCATCCTGCGCGTGCAGACCGCCCTGCAGCTGCACTGGTTCGCCGTCGACGCCACGAACCTCCTGACGATCGGCTGCATCGTCGGGATCGGCGTGGCGGGCGCACTCTCCATCGCCTTCGTGCAGCGCGCACACGCCGGGAACCGGCCCGAGGTCGTGGTCGCCGGTCTGACCGTCATCGACCCGACGGTCGCCGTCGTGCTCGGCATCACCATCCTGGGGGAGGCCTCCGGCGCCCCGCTCTGGGCTTTCGCCGCCTTCGTCGCGGCCGGTGGGGTCGCGGTCGCAGGAGTCTTCGTGCTCTCGCGGGCGGCGCGGGCGGGAACAGCGTGACGAGCAGTTTCCGCAGAAACCGTCGCAGAAACCGCACACTCATCGCCCGGCGGCTCACCCGGTGATGAAGATCGATCCCACAGTCCTCACCCGACGAGGGGAACGACATGAATCTGAACGATGCGGACCGCGCCGAGAGTGAACTGCGGCATGCGCTCGCCGGCGGCAACCAGGGGAGCATCGCGACCGCGGTGCTCGACAATGTGTGGCCCCTCTACAGTTCGCACCACGAACTGCTGCTCTCCGCGATCGTCGCGCTGCCGAGCCCGCTGCTGGAGCGCCACCCGATCCTGCGGTTGCTGCACCCGCTGACCCCGGTGCTCGCGCGCACGGCGCGGCCGTTCAAGCCGCTCGTGAGCGCCGATCAGGCACGGCTGTTCGGCCCGGACGAGCTGGACCTGCTGGCGCTCGCGCAGATGATCGCCTTCCGGTCGAGCGGAGACCTCGAGTCGTCTCTCGTGTACGCGCGGCGGCTGGAGGACCGGATCGTGCAGACGCGGGTCGAGTCGCGCGAGCGCACCGACGGTCCGCTCTGGTTCTACCACCACGAGATCGGGTCGACCCTGCTCGCCGCCGGGGATTCCGTGCGTGCGCTGGTCGAGTTCGCCACCGCGCGACAGCTCGGCCGGTTCGCGCTCCAACGCGACGCCGAGCGGCTCGCGCTGGGCCGCATGGCCCTCGCCCACGCGATGCGCGGCTCGCTCGACGACGCCGTGAACGCACTGGCGGAGGCGGCGAAGCAGCCACCGGCGACCCTCGCCCACCGGAGTGCCGCCCGGGCGACCGAGAGCGCGGCCTCGGCCCTGGTCGGTGCGGAGCGGCTCGCGGACGACCTCGACGAGCGGCTCGCCGCCCTGGAGCCCTACGACAGCGTCGAGCTGACCTGGCCGTTCGCCCTGCTGGCGCGCTCCCGCTCCCTGCTGGCCCGGCATCGGCCCGACGAGGCGCTGGAGGCGATCCGGCTCGCCGCGGCCGCGCATCCGACGCAGTCGGGGTCGTTCGCGGACGACGTCGTCACGGCCGCCTCGATCGAGGCGCTGATCGCGCTGGGGGAGCTCGCCGCAGCACGGTCGCTGGCGGGAAGCGACGGCTCCGGCGCCCTGACCTCGCTCGCTCGCGTGCGGCTCGGCCTGCACGAAGGCGACGTCGACGGAGCTGCCCGGCTCCTGCGCACCCTGGGCGCCGACCGCACCCTCGGCCCGGCGGCGCACGCCGAGTGGCTGGTGCTCTCGGCCTGGCACGAGTTCGCGACGACGGGCGGCCTCCTGCGCGACACCGCCGTGCGGGTGCTCAGAGTCGGGACGCGCCGCGACAGCCGGCGTCTCTTCGCTTCAGCGCCGCGTCAACTGGTGGAGCTGGTCAGGCAGCACCTCCCGCAGGACATCCCGCGCGGGTTCGACGGCATCGTGGGCGATCTCGAGCGCATCGACATCAAGGCACGACCGCAGCTCACGGTCGGCGAACTCCGGATACTCCGCGCCCTTCCGGCGCACGACACCACCGCCGCCATCGCGGCGTCCTTCCATGTGTCGCCGAACACGGTCAAGTCCCAGCTGCAATCGATGTACCGCAAGCTGGGCTGCTCGACACGGGAGGAGGCGCTGCGGCTCGCCGCGGGCTACCGCCTGTTCTCGGAGGCGCCGGGCAGCCGCGGGACCCCGTCCGTACCGGTGACCGCTCTGCACGCGACCAGCGGCACGGTCCGCCGGCCCGTGGCCGTCGCCAGGACGGTCGAGGCGGCCGGTCCGCGGGAGGCCGACCGGTAGCGGCCCGCGCCTACCTGTCGAATCCTCCGGCCGGCAGTGATCGGCGATGAGAATGCCTCCTGAGCATTCGGGCGCCGGCCGCAGCCGAGGGGGAGCCCACCACCGCCTAGTCTGGACACCGTGAACCCCCTGGCGCCGACGGCATACTTCCTGCAGACGAGCGAGCGGACGTTCGAGCCGACCCGTCGGGTCGGCGGCGCGTGGGCGGACGATGAGATCCATTTCAGCCCGCTCGGCGGGCTGATCGCGCACGCCATCCTCCGTCATGCCGCCGACCGCCAGGGACCGCCGCTGCAGCTGGGGCGGATCAGCTACGACATCCTGGGATTCCTCGCCCTGGAGCCGGTGGAGCTCACGGTCGAGACGATCCGTCCTGGGCGGACGATCGAGCTGGTGGAGGCGACGGCGGTGATCCGTGGTCGTGCCGTGGTGAAGGCGCGGGCGTGGCTGCTCGCGGCGTTCGACACGGCGGAGGTGGCGGGAGGAGCCTCCGAGGGGCTCGTCTCTCCGGAGGCCGCCGTGAGCTGGCCGATGGCGGACGTGTGGCGCGGCGGCTACGTCGCCTCGCTCGACGCGCGCGCAGTGCTCCCGCCGGAGCCGGGTCGCGCGACGGTCTGGTTGTCGACGCCGTGCGACCTCGTGGCGGGCGTCGAGGTCGATCCCGTCGCGGCGTGGCTCGCGCTGGTGGACACGGCGAACGGGGTGGCCGTGCGACGCCACCCCACCGAGTGGATGTTCCCCAACGTCGACCTCACCGTGCACCTCCACCGCACGCCGGCCGGACCGTGGCTCGGTCTGGACACCGAGGTCGTCTTCGGCGCGACCGGGCTCGGCGTGACGCGGTCGGTGCTCCACGACGCGGCCGGCGCGTGCGGCTTCGCCGAGCAGTCGCTGACGATCAGGAAGCTCTGACGGCGGCATCCGGCGCGTCGTCCGTCTCGCCGGTCTCCTCCTCGAGCCTCGTCGGGAGGTGGCGGGAGAAGAAGAGGGCGGCGCACGAGATGAGCGCGAGGGCGGCGAAGGACAGCCGCAGCGCCTCCAGCTGGGATTCGCTGTAGATCGACTGCAGGGTGGCGCTGTCCGACGACGAGAGGCCCGCCTTCTCCGCGATCGCTGAGACCCCGGAGACAGGGATGACGCCGACGCCCTGGCTGGTCTGCTCCTGCACCTGCGTCTGGACGTCCTGTGGGAGGTCGCTCGCGGCGACATTGCCCGCGAAGGCGGTGGACAGGGCAGCGATGAGCACCGACCCGACCAGCGCCGTGCCGAGCGAGGAGCCGAGGTTCTGGAAGACCCCCTGCACGCCTCCCGCCTCGCTCAGCTCGTCCGGCCCGACGGCCGACATCGTGGCGTTTCCGAGCTGGGAGGCGAGGAGCCCGAGCGCCGCGCCCGCGACGAACATCCCGGCACCGAAGACGAAGGTGTCGAGCTTCGGGTCGACGGAGCCGAGGAGCACCAGGCTCGCCACCACGAGGGCGAGCTGGCCGATGCGCACGATGCGGCGGGTTGGCACGCGCCGCGCCAGCACGGTGCCGACGATCGAGAACAGCACCAGGGCGACCGAGAGCGGGAAGACCCGCAGGCCCGTGGAGAGCGCATCGAGGCCGAGGGTGAGCTGCAGGTAGATCGGCACCACGAAGAACAGCCCCGCCGTCACCGTGTATTGCAGGCCGATGCTCCCCACGCCGGCGCGCAGCTGCCGCAGGGCCAGGATCCGCGTGTCGACCAGGGGTGCGCGGCCGGTCGCCACCAGGCGGCGCTGGCGAACGAAGAACAGCCAGAGCACCACGGCGCCCGCCGCCACGATGAAGGGCACCGGCGAGAGGCCGAGGAGGGAGACGTCCGTGGTGGGAAGCACCCAGCCCCACACCTTGGACTGGAGGAGGCCCCAGACGATGAACACGAGACCGGCGGCGGACAGCAGCACGGAGAGAACGTCGATGCGCACCGGCCTGGTGGCTCCCGCCGTGCGGACGAATCGGTTGAACAGCAGCACGACGGCCATGACGACCACTTCGCCGGCGAACACGTATCGCCAGCTCGCGTACGTCGTGAGGAAGCCGCCGATCAGCGGGCCCGCTGCGACGGCGACACCCGAGGCCGCGCCGATCACCGCGAAGGCGGTGACCCGGGCGTGGCCGGAGTAGTTGTCCGCGATGAGCGCTGCGATGGCGGGGATGACGAGCACGGCGCCGAGGCCCTCGATGACCGACCAGCCGACGAAGAGCACGCCGATGTTCGGGCTCAGCGCCGTCGTCCCCGACCCGATCGCGTAGACGATCGATCCGATGACCAGTGCGCGCCGCCTCCCCCAGATGTCGCCGAGCTTGGCGCCGAGGAGCATGAACGCCGCCATCGTCAGCGTGTAGAAGGTGATCGTCGTCTGCATCGCCTCGATGGTGGTGTGCAGGTCGGCGACGACCGTCGAGATGGACACGTTCATCACGGTGCTGTCCAGCACCATCACGAACTGGGCGGCGCCGAGCACTGTCACCGCACCCCATCGTTGCGCCATCCCGACACCTCTTCCGCCGAATCCCGGTGGCCGGATGCTATCCGCGCGAGGGCCTGCGGGGGAAGGACATAAATATCTCCGGGGGGATTGCCAAACTCGTCGAATCGTGCACCTTCCGGTTTCGTTTTGGAGTGCTGATCGGCAAGTTATTCTGGCCGGATGGCTGATGACGGCAGGGTGGACTCCGCGGAACTCCGCCGACTCGAAGAGTGCGTGCGCGAGCCGATCCGCACACCCGGTCGCATCCAGTCGCACGGGATCCTGCTGGCCGTCGACCCCGCCACCTTCGAGATCGTCGTCGCGAGCGAGAACGCGCGCGAGTGGCTCGGCCGCCCGATCTCGGAACTGCAGAGCCCCACGATCGAGTGGAGCGCCACGGCCGGGCTGCAGGGGGATCCGGTGCGCGTCGAGCTGTCCGGGGCGCCGTACGACGCGATCACCCACATGGTCGGTGGCCGCATCGTGCTCGAACTGGAGCCGGCGGTCGCGATCGCCGGTCAGCCGACGTACTCGGTCGTCGAGGCCATCCGTCGGCTCGGCCTCGTCGCCGAGCTCGACGACCTGCGCCGCGAGACGGCTGCGGAGGTGAAGCGGATGACCGGCTTCGACCGTGTGATGGTCTACCGCTTCTTCGAGGACGGGCACGGCGAGGTGGCCGGCGAAGCCGCCGAGACCGACATGGAGCCCTACCAGGGGCTGCGGTTCCCCGCCTCGGACATCCCCCAGCAGGCGCGGGCGCTCTACCTCACCAAGCTCTCGCGTGCGATCGTCAGCACCGACGACCTCGGAACACCTCTCGTCGCCCTGGATGCCGCGGAGCCGCCCCTGGATCTGAGCCAGGCCGAGCTGCGCGCGGTCTCCCCGCACCACCTCGAGTTCATGCGGAACATGGGGCAGGCCTCGACCGTGTCGTTCTCACTCATCCACGACGGCCGCCTCGTCGGGATGATCACGTGCGCCCACCGCACACCGAAGCGCATGCCGGTGCTCCTTCGCCGTGCGATCGAGGTGCTGGCCGCGCAGATGACATTGCAGCTGGTCGCGCTGGAGTCCATCGCCGCACTCCGGCACGACCTCTCCCTCCAGGGCCGTCGCGGCGTGCTGCTGAGCGCCCTGCCGTCGGCCGCCGACCCGCTCCTCGCCCTCGTGGCTCAGGGCGGTCAGCTGCTCGAGCTGGTGGGGGCGGACGGCGCCATCGTCTCGATCGACGGCGTCAGCCGCAGCATCGGGCGCGTTCCCCACACCGATCGCAGCCAACTGCTCGACTCCATCGGCATCGAGGCGTTCCAGACCGATGAGGTGGCGCGCACCCATCCGGGCCTCGCCGGCCTGATCGCCGGCTTCGCCGGCCTGCTCGTCGCCTCACTCGGCCCCCGCGGGGTGCTGGTGCTGTTCCGGGTGGAGGCGACCCAGGTGATCCGCTGGCTCGGCGACCAGTCGGCGGACAACCGCGACACCCCCCTCTCGCCCCGGCGGTCCTTCTCGGAATGGAAAGAGAGCGTCAGCGGGCGCTCTCTCGCGTGGGGCGAGACCGCGAGGGAGGTGCGGGAGCTCGGCCGGGAGATCGCGGGCGCCCTCGAACGGCACGGGGAAGCCCAGCTCGCGCAGCTCGCCCTGATCGACTATCTGACCGGCCTGCACAACCGCCGCTCCCTCGAAGGCCGCATCGAGGCGGCGCTGGCGACGGCGCCGGTGCCGGGCGGGATCGTGCTGTTCCTCGACCTCGACGGATTCAAGCAGATCAACGACCGTCTCGGCCACGAGACCGGAGACGCGGTCCTCCGCACCGTCGCCGACCGCCTCACCGGCGCCTGCCGCTCCACCGACCTGGTCTCCCGGCTGGCGGGCGACGAGTTCGTCGTCTTCAGCCCGGGAACGGTCGACGCCGACGGCGACGCACTCGCCGGTCGCCTCGTCGACCTCGTCAATCTCCCGATCGAGACCGACCGGGGCATCGTCCAGGTGTCCGGGTCGTGCGGTTTCGTCGAGATCGCGACGCGCTCCTCCGCGAAGGACGTGATCGACGCCGCCGATGCCGCGATGTATCGCGCCAAGCGCGGCGGTCGAAACAGAGTGTCACGGTAATCTCGGAGCGATCGTCCGGACGGAGGAGAACGAGATGGAGGCGCTGAACGCCGAGGAGTTGCCGTGCGCCGTCGTCGTCGTCGATCACGACGGGCTCGTCGTCGACTCGACGGGACTGTTCAGCCTCTGGACCGGGCTCGACGCTGCGTCGCTCGTCGGCCGCCCCTTGCGCGGGCTCCTGGCGAGCCCCGAGTCGTCCTCGCCCGTCGGTGCTGTGTTCGAGCGGGTCCTCCATGTCGACGGGTCGGAGCGAGCCGTGGTGACCAGCCGGGCGGCGCGGCCGGACGGTGAGTTCATCCTGCTCGTCGAGACCTCCGATCGGGCCCTCCTGGTGGACCGCCTCGCGCAGACGCGATCGCTCGAGGAGCGCACCCGCAACCGTCTCGAACTGATCATCCAGGCTTCGATCGCCTTCGCGACGGCGCGGACGGAGCCCGAGCTCGCCGAGATCCCCGCGCGCACGGTGGGCCGTTCCTATCAGTCGGAGGAGGCGGCCGTCTTCTTCGTCGACGAGGAGAGCGGCGCGTTCGTGCGGTCGGCCGGATCCGACCCGCTGGCGAGCGCGCTCGATCTCGCGCCGACGATCGCCGCCGTCGTGGCGAGCGGCCGGGTGCTGCTCCTCAGCGGCACCGACGAGGCGGACGCGCTGGACACTGACCTGGGGCACGCGATGCGTAGCGCCGGCGTCCATTCGCTGCTCATCGCCCCGATCCGTCACGAGGCCGACCTGTTCGGCGTCTTCGTGTGCTATTTCCTCCATCCTCGCGTCTTCGACGCGGAGGCCGTCCCGCTCGCGGATGCGCTTGCCGGTCAGGCCGGGCAGGCGGCGACCTCGCTGCGGCTCCAGCGCAGGCTCGCCCACGCCGCGACCCACGACGAGACCACCGGGCTGCCGAACCGCCGGCTGCTCGAAGCGCTCGTCCTGGAGTCCGAGGTCGGGGACGCCGCCCTGCAGGCGACGCTCTTCATCGACCTGGACGGCTTCAAGGCGGTCAACGACTCCCTCGGCCACCACGTCGGCGACGGGCTCCTGCGGCAGGTGGGCGGTCGGCTGCGGGAGCTGGTCCGCCAGCGCGACCTGGTCGCCCGATACGGCGGCGACGAGTTCGTCGTCGTCTGCGACGTGCCCGATCTCGCCGCCGCGAACGACGTCGCGGAGCGCATCCGGCTCGCGATCGGCGCTCCTTACGCGTCCCTGCCTCCGGGCGTCGGCGTCCGGGCCAGCATCGGCATGGTGGTCGCCCGGCACGGCGACCCGAGCTGGAACCTCGACTCGCTCGTCCGGCTCGCCGACCACGCCATGTACGAGGCGAAGAGCGGCGGCGGCGACCGCGTCGTCGGCATCAGCCTCGGCGCGGTGGAGTGACCAGGGACCCCTGTACTGGGGCCGCCGGAGAACGGCGCGGATGCCCTTGACTGAGCGGGATGCTCGCGCACCGCAGCGAGCCGTACCCGAAAGCGAGCCGTCGTTGCGCATACGCCCAGCCGCCGTCACCGACCAGGAAACGACCTCGCCGCATCGCAGCCCCCGACGCTCGGCGGCCGCGCTGGCCGTCGTGGCGCTCGCCGCGGCGGGCGTCGTCGCAACCGCAGCCGTGCCGGCGCAGGCCACACCGGGGAACGGGTCGTTCACCACGGCGTACACCACCCCGGTCGCGGGTACCGTCTCCGATGTCGCGGTGGACTCGTACACCAGCCAGGTGTTCGCTGCCCGCCCCGGCGGGGTCGACGTCATCGACGAGTACTCCGGCGCGGTCGTCTCCACCGTCGGCCTCGGCGGGTCGACCAACCTCCGCGTGGAAGTGGACCCCGTACGGGCCTACGCGTGGGTGCTCGACAGCTCGCAGAGCCGTCTGCTGCGGTTCGACGAGCGCACCGGCAACGTCAGCGGTTCGGTCACCATCCCCGGCAACCTCCGCGATCTCGCCGTCGACCAGAACACGGGGACCGTGTTCGTGACGACCGGCACGACGGGGACGGTCGTCCCCGTGAACGCGAGCACGGTCGCCGCAGGCACGCCACTGGCCGTCCCCGGCGCAGCGAACCTGATCGGCGTGGACCCCTCGGCCGGCACGATCTACGTCGCGACCGTGGAGGGCGCCGTCGCCATCATCGACGAGAGCTCGTTCACCGTGCTCGGTTCCGTGGCGGGGCAGGCCTCCCCGTCGGCATTGACCGTCGATCCGGCGCACCACAAGGCGTACATCGGCTCCTCCTCGACGAGCACGCTCTCCGTCGTCGACGGCTCGTCGCGGACCACGTCGACGATCGCCCTCCCGGGCTCGTACGGTCCGGGCGTCTCGGTGCTCACCGTCGACCCGGCCACCCAGACGGTGTACGGGCAGAACGCGATCCAGGAGTTCTCGATCGACACCACGACAGCTGCGATGAACCCGCGATCGATCACGGGCACGGTCTTCCGGGGCGCGGCGATCGATGTGTTCACTAACCTGATCTTCGTGGGCGACGGCGCACAGGTGCAGGCTATCTGGGAACCCGTCTCTCTTCTCGGCACGTACTCCGGGGTCGCGGTGCAGGGTGCCCCCTACTCGCGGCAGATCAAGGCAGACGGTTGGGGGGCTGTGCGGTTCTCCATCACCGGTGGCGCCCTCCCGACCGGGCTGCGCGCGTCCGGGGGGACGATCGTCGGAACGCCGAGCGCGACCGGCACGTACACGTTCAGCCTGACGGCGACCGACGACTACAACGATTCGGTGACGCAGAAGTACACCATGCACGTGGTCGCGGGCGAGCGTGTGTCGGGAAGCGATCGCTTCGCGACGTCCGTTGCCGTCTCGCAGGCTGCGTACCCCGACGCGTCGACGGTCGGCACCGTCTATGTGGCGAATGGCACCTCGTTCCCCGACGCCCTGGGCGGCGGACCGGCCGCAGCGCATGACTCCGGTCCGCTCCTGCTGACCGCTCCCGGCTCCCTGCCGTCCGTCGTCTCTGACGAGATCAAGCGGCTCCAGCCGAAGCACATCGTGGTCGTCGGAGGCCCGGCCGTCGTGAGCGACAACGTGTACAAGGCCCTCGGTGCGCTGACCCCCGATCTGAAGCGCGTCTCCGGCAGCGACCGGTTCGCGACGGCCCGTGCCGTCGTGGCGAACGCATTCACGTCTGCGCCGACGGTCTACGTCTCCACCGGGCTCAACTTTCCCGACTCGCTCAGTGCGGGCGCCGCGGCCGGAAGCCTGCACGCCCCGCTGTTGCTGGTGAACGGAGGGGCGGCCTCCGTCGACGCGGACACGGCCGCCCTGCTGCGATCGCTCGGCACGAGCAACATCGTCATCATCGGCGGGACGGCGGTGATGTCTCCGTCGCTCGCAGCGGACTTCGCGCGGTTCGGCACGGTCACCCGCGCCGCGGGCAGCGACAGATGGGAGACGTCTCAGCGCATCGTCGAGTCGGCCTTCCGCAACAGCAGTCGGGTGATCCTCGCGAACGGGCTCAACTTCCCCGACGCGCTCGGCGCGTCGGCGTGGGGCGGCAGCACGTCCTCGCCGCTCTTCATCAGCACCGCGTCCTGCGTGCCGCAGGGTGTGCTCGACGACACGTTCTTCCTGGGAGCCGGCCGCGTCTCCCTCGTCGGCGGGGAGGCGGCGCTCGCGTCGAGCGTCGCCGGCCTGACCAGCTGCGGCGGGTGGTCGGTCATTGCCCCGGATTACCCGGGCGTGACCGCACCCACCTCGGCGCTGTCGGGATCGGCTGGCGACGAGGCCGCGGATTCCCGCGGCGTGCCCGAGCGCGTGGCTCCGACCGCGGAGATCACGCGCCGCTGACGGCGAGCGAAGTCCGGACGCACCACCGAGACGCGCCGGTTCCCTCGAAGAGAGGGACCGGCGCGTCTCGTCATTTCGGCAGGGATCGATGCAGTCGTTTGCGACATAACCGATTATCGATTATTGTTGCTCCCGGCGACACGGTGGTCGTGCGCACGGAGAGGATCGAAGATGATCAGCAGGCGAACCATGATCGCGGTCGGCGCCCTCGCGGCTGCCGCCCTGGGCTTGAGCGGATGCGCGGCCGGCGGCACCGCGGAGAGCGGCGGCACGCAGACCGTCAGCCTGCTGGTCAACGTCACCCCGAATCTCACCGAGGCTTGGTGGAACGAGCTGGTGAAGCCCTTCGAGAAGGCCCACCCCGACATCGACGTGAAGATCCAGAACCCGGGCGCCGAAGGAGTGGCAGCCGCTGTCCCGCGTCTGCTGGCCGCCGGCGAGGCCCCCGACGTCGTCGAGTCGCTGCCGCCCTCGACCGAGCTCGCCCCCGAACTCGTCGACCTCTCGACCTACAAGTGGGCCACCGACGGGCCGCTGGCGGAGCAGTACACGATCGACGGCAAGTACTACATGGCCGGAATCGGGATGCAGCTGCAAAGCCTCTGGTTCTACAACAAGGACGCTTTCGCCGCCGCCGGCATCGCCCAGACGCCGACGACGGTGGAGGAGCTCTCCGACGACCTGGCGAAGCTGAAGAAGGCGGGCTGGACCGGCATCCAGACCGGAGGCGACTGGATGTCGAGCTACGCGCTGCAGACCGTCGGGCTCCCCACCGTCGTCGCCGAGCATCCCGACTGGTACCAGAAGATGAGCGTCGGCAAGCTCACCTTCAGCAAGACCTACGGCGCCTCGGTCGACGAGTACGCCGACTGGATCAAGCAGGGCTACATCAACGACGACGCCCTGGGCATCAAGTACGCCGACGCCGAGCAGAACTTCCTCGCCGGCAAGTCGGCGCTGTACCCGATGGGCAGCTGGTTCGTGGCGAGCGAGGCCGCGGCGAGCTCCCCGGCGAACATCGGCGTCTTCCGCGCCCCGGCCGTCGACGGCGTCAAACAGCCCGCGATGGGAGCCAACATCGCCAGCCCCTACGTGATCATGAAGGAGTCCAAGCACGTCGACGCGGCGGCCAAGCTGGTCGAGTGGCTGGTGACGGACAAGGCCGCCATCCTCGACCAGCTGAAGGTCGACGGCAACTACCGGGCCGGCTACGAGTACGACACGACGGCGCTCGGCACCGACCTCGCGAAGATCGTCGCCGACACCCCGGACGACGCGTACACACCGACCGGTCAGGGCTACGGCGAGCGCACCCTCCCGAGCGGCTACTCGACCGAGATCAACGCCCAGACGCAGGCGCTGCTCGGGGGCACCTCGCCCGGCGACGTGAACAAGGCGATGGACGACTGGTTCAGCGCCAACCTCAAGTGAGCGCCGCCCCCATGACGACCGAGACCGTCGCACCCGGACCGCGCCCGCGCGCGCGGTCCGGCGACGCGGGCAGCCGCCGTCGCACCCGCTCGAATTGGGGCGACCGGCTCGCGGGCCTCGTGATGGCCGGACCCGCCGTGCTGGTGTTCCTCGTGATGTTCATCGTCCCGATGATCCTGGCGTTCGTGCTCAGCCTGACCGACTGGAACGGCTACAGCCTGCGCTTCGACTTCATCGGGCTGGAGAACTACCAGTACGCGTTCCGCAACCCGCGCACGATCGACGCCGCGGTGTTCACGGCGACGGTCGCCGTGGTGGGGACCATCCTCTGCAACGGCTTCGGTCTCCTGCTCGCCGCCCTCATCTCGGGGCCGGGCCGGGCGAACACGGTGCTGCGGACGATCTTCTTCTACCCATACATCATCAGCGCGCTGATCATCGGCTTCCTGTGGTCGGCGCTGCTGGCCCCGCACGGCGCGGTCAACGAGCTGCTCGGGATCGCGGGGATCGGTCCGGTGCCGTTCCTGACGGATCCGACGTTCGCCAAGACGACCGTCATCCTGACCATCGTGTGGGCGCATTTCGGGTTCAACATGATCCTCTACATCGCCGGCATCAAGTCGGTTCCGACGGAGTTCTACGAGGCCGCGACCGTCGACGGGGCGACCAGGTGGCAGCAGTTCCGCAGCGTGACGGTGCCGATGATCGCACCGGTCGTGACGGTGAACCTGGTGCTCACGCTCGTCGGCCTCCTCAAGGTCTACGACGTGGTGCTGGCCTTGACCGACGGGGGCCCGGCCGCCTCCACGCAGACGATCGTCTACCAGATCCTCAAAGACTCGTTCGCGCAGTCGCGGCTCGGGCTCGGCGCGGCCCAGTCCGTCGTGCTCCTGATCATCACGGCGGCGATCGGGCTCGCCGTGACGTTCGCCCGCCGCGGCGCGGAGAAGAAGGTGACCGACTGATGACGACACCCCTGCAGGACACGCCCAACGTCGGCGCGGAGCTGCTGCTCGCCGAACCGGAGGACGCCCGCTCGGGCCGCCGCACGCCGCGAACGACGGCGCCGCAGCGGCGACGGGGCCGCGGTCCCGCGAGCGCGCACCGTTCGCCCGTCGCCGCCGTCGTGCGCTGGATCGCCCTCGGCGCGACCGCGCTGGTGATGCTCGTGCCGCTCTACGTGCTGGTGATCAGCGCGTTCAAACCGCAGCAGGAGATCATCCAGCACCCGCTGGAGATCTCGCCCACGTCGTTCACCCTCGAGTTCCTGTGGAACGCGATCACCAGCACCAAGTTCAACGTGATCGCGGCGTACGGCATCACCCTGCTGTTCGTCGCGCTGGTGAACCTGTTCTGCATCCTGCTGTCGGCACCGGTCGCCTACGTGATCGCGCGCGGCCGGAAGAAGTGGCACACGGCACTCCTGCTCCTGTTCGTCTCCGGGCTCTTCATCCCGGGCCAGGTGACGCTGATCCCGGTGGTCTTCGTGCTCCGGGTGCTGGGGCTGATCAACACCATCCCCGGGTTCATCCTGTTCGAGACGGCCGCGACGCTGCCGGTGACGATCTTCCTGTTCAGCGCCTACCTGCGCACCGTCCCGCGCGACATCGACGAGGCGGCGGCGCTCGACGGCGCGGGGCGCATCCGCATCTTCTGGTCGTGCGTCTTCCCGATCATGCGGCCGGTCGTCGCGACCGTCGTGGTGCTCAACTCCATCGGCGTCTGGAACGACTTCGTGAGCCCGCAGATCATCCTGGGCCCGAGCTCCGGGATCTACACGGTGACGACAGGCGTGTACGCGGCGGTGGGGGAGTTCTCGACCGACTACACGGTGGTCTTCCCGACCCTGCTGCTGGCGATCGCCCCGATCGTCGTGTTCTTCATCATCATGCAGCGGCACATCATCGGCGGCCTGGTCGCCGGAGCGACGAAAGGCTGAGGTTTGCTGACCATCACCGGGATCCCGCTGGACGCGATCCCCGCCTGGGCGGTGCTCCAGCGCCGGCTCTTCCACGACATCGAGGAGGCGTGGCGGCTGTTCGAGAGCCGCTACACCGGACCGGACGGCGGCATCCTCTTCCCCGCCGAGTTCACCGACCGTGACGGGGTGGACGACGTCTACGAGCCGTTCTTCAACTGGCCCGCGTTCTACCTCCTCGGCGGCAGCGACGAGGTGCTCGCCGCGGCGAAGCGCCAGTGGGAGGGCGTCACCGCGCAGCTGACCGCGGCGGGGATGCTGACCGGCGAGTACGAGAACGGCTACGACTGGTTCCACCAGGGGGAGTCGCTCCTCTTCTTCTACGGACTGTGCGCCGCCGACCCCGGCGACGAGGCCTTCGCCGCGCGCGCCCGCCGATTCGCCGAGCTGTACACGGACCCGGCTCACGGCAACTATGACGCCGAGCGGAACATCATCCGCGCACCGCACAACGGCGCCCTCGGGCCGCGGCCCGGCCTCAACGACACGGTCGAGCCGTATTCAGCCTCCCTCTCCGAGATGGAGCGGTACGGGCTGCCGCTCGAATACGTGCCGGGCGTCGCCCGCTGGAGCGACCTCGCCGAGCCGAAAGCAGCGCGCGCGATGGGGGAGGCCATGCAGCGTGCCGCCGCCGGCGACGTCGTCGTGAACCTCGCCGCGACCGGCCTCGTCGCCAACCGCTGGCTGCGGGACCGCGACCCCGCCGCGGCCGCGTGGATCGTGCGCTACGTCGACGGCTGGAGCGAGCGGGCGCGGGCGAACGGCGGTCTGGTCCCCGACAGCGTCGCGCCCGACGGAACGGTCGGCGGCCTGCACGACGGCCGCTGGTTCGGGGGGCACTACGGCTGGACTTGGCCGCACGGCCTCCCGTCGGTCGGCATGGCTACCGTCGTGGGCGGCCTGAGCGCCGCCCTCGTGACGGGCGACGACCGGCACCTGGACACCGCCCGCCGTGTGCTCGACACCGTGCTGGAGCAGGCCGTGGTCGCCTCCGTCGCCGAGACTCCCTACAGCCTGCGCGGCAGCTGGCTCGCCCGGCTCGGCGACGCCGCCGACGCGCCGGCACTGCTCGTCCCGCACCGCTACGGCCGCGACGGCTGGTTCGATTACGCGCCGATGCCGCTCGAGCTGCCGACCTGGCTCTGGTGGTGGACGCACGACCCCGCCGACCGTGCCCGGCTCGACCGGGTCAGGGAGGGGCTGCCCGTGACGCCCGACCCGGTCATGGCGTTCCGCGACAAGGCCGAGGCGGGGCACGAGGCGCCGTGGCTCGACTTCCTCGCCGGCCGCCTGCCCGACTACCCGGAGCGCGCACTGTCGATGGCGCTGGGCCAGGTGGCCCGCCGTGTCGCGCTCATCCTCGCCGACGACAGCGATCCCGCGACCGTCCATCTGCATTTCTGGCAGCGTGTGAACCCGGTCGTCACCGAGGTGCTGACGCAGCTCGCGGGCGGGGCGCCGCAGGTGCTCTACAACGGCGGCCTCCCGTTCACCGCGGTCGCCTACGCGGACGCGGACCGGGATCGACCGGGCCTCCCGCCCGACGTCGCGGCGCTGGTCACGGCGGTCGAGCGCGACCGCGTCGACCTCGAGCTCGTCAACGTCTCGCCGACGCAGCCGCGCCGGGTGGTCGTCCGTCCGGCGCATCCGGCCTCGCCGCGGCTGGTCGCGGTCGACGCCGTCGTCGAAGACGGCCTCGACTTCCCGGGACCGAGCACTGCCTACGCCGCCCGTCGCGGCACCGCACGTCCCGTACGCCTCGAAGCGGACAGCGACCGTGTGACGGTCCTCCTGCCTCCCGCGCACCGTGCCGAGCTGACGCTCCACACCGCGCCTGCCGCCCGCACCGCGATCACCGACCGAGCCGAGAACACGAAGGAACGACCATGACAGAGACCCCGGGCGCGCTCCCGCATCCCGACTTCACCCTGCCCGTGCGCGGCGGCGCGTACCGGCGCCCCGATGCGAGCACCCTCGCGGGGTTCGACACCATCACCTCCGCCACCGCCTGCGCCAAGCTGCACGGGATGGGTATCTCGCGCTCGTACGTGGACGGCCCGGTGCCGCTGAGCCCCGGCCAGCGCGTCGTCGGCTCGGCGATCACCCTGCAGTTCATGCCCCAGCGTGAGGACCTCGCCTCCGGCCTGGGCCAGGAGTACGTGGAGCGGCACACCGCGCTCTGGCACGTGCTCGAACAGGTGCAGCCCGGGGATGTGCTGGTGATCCAGGCGTACGGGAGCCGGTTCTCCGGGTGCATCGGCGATATCCTCGCCCGCTACTTCCTCCGCAAGGGCGGCGCCGGGATCGTGGTGGACGGCCGGATCCGCGACGCCGCGCGCATCCGCGCACTCGGGCTCCCGGTCTGGTCGACGGGCACCACCCCGCACTATGCGTCGCAGACGGAGCTGTTCCCCTGGGCGTACGACGTGCCGGTCGCCGTCGGGGGCGCTCTCTGCATGCCGGGCGATGTGGTGCTGGCCGACGACGACGGGCCGGTGATCGTGCCGCAGGCGATGTCCGGCCAGGTGATCGAGGCGGCGCGCGACCACGAGGAGTGGGAGACGTTCAGCCGCAGCCGTCTCGACGACGGGGCCCGGCTCAGCGACTACTACCCGCTCACCCCCGACACCCGAGAGGAGTATGAGGAGTGGCGTTCCGCGCAGGCGTTCGCCCTCTGACGGCGACACCCGGCGCGTCGGAGACCTTCGGCCTCGGCTGCGCGCCGATCGGCAACCTGTTCCGGGCGGTGGCGGATGCCGACGCCGAGGCGACCGTGCACGCGGCGCTCGCCGACGGCATCCGGTTCTTCGACACGGCGCCGCACTACGGCGCGGGCGCGAGCGAGCGACGCCTGGGTGCGGCGCTCCGCGGCGTCGACCGCGACACCGTCTCGATCGCCACGAAGGTCGGGCGCCGCATCGTCGACGCGCACGGTGATCCCGTTCCGGTGGGCGGCTCGGGCGCCGACACCGTGGGCGACCTGAGCGCGGACGGCGTGCTCCGCAGTGTGGAGGGCAGCCTCCACCGGCTCGGCACCGACAGGATCGACGTGCTCTACCTGCACGACCCCGTGGACGTCGACGAGGCGCTGCGGGAGGCGATCCCCGCACTGCTCCGGCTGCGGGAGGAAGGGGTCGTGCGCGCGATCGGCGTCGGGATGGTGTGGCCGGATCCGCTGACCCGCTTCGTGCGCGAGGCCGACATCGACATCGTCATGATCGCGGGACGGGTGACCCTGCTCGACCGCACCGCGGAGTCGGACCTGCTGCCCGCCGCGGCGGACCGCGGTGTCGGCGTCATCGCGGCCGGCGTCTACAACTCGGGGATCCTCGCCGACCCGGTGGGCAGCCCGTACTTCGACTACCGCGAGGCGGGCCCGGAGCTGCGGCGCCGGGCACTCGCCCTCCGTGACCGCTGCACTGCGCGGGGCGTGCAGCTGCCCCATGCGGCGGCGCGCTATCCGCTCGACCGCCGGGGCGTGGACGCCGTCGTGGTGGGCGCGCGCACGCCCGCGGAGGTGGCGGCGTTCGTCGCCGCCGCGACCGCGCCCATCCCGCCGGAGCTCTGGCCCGAGCTGGAGGCGGTGTGACAGGCGACGGCGCGAGCCCGGACAGCGGCGCTGTCGACGCCCACGTGCATCTGTGGGATCTGGACAGGGTGGAGCTGTCGTGGTTCCGGCCCGGCCTCGGCCTGCCGCGGGCCGCGAACGTCCGCGATCTGGCGGAGGCGTCGCGGGCGGCGACGACGCCGGCCGGGCCCGTGAGCGCGGTCGTCGCTGTGCAGGCCGCCGACACGCGGGAGGAGGCGCGCTGGCTGGCCGGCCTGAGCGACCCGCTGCTCGCCGGGGTGGTGCTTCAGTACGAGCCGGGCGATCCGTCGGGCGCCGCGCAGAGCGCCGTCGGCGCGCGCGTGCGCGGAGTGCGGGTCGCGGTGCCCGACCGCCGGGCCGACCTGGCGGACGTTCCGGGTCTCGACGCCCTGTGCGAGCGGGTCGCGGCGGCAGCCGGTGTGGTGGAGTTCCTCGTGCGGACCGAGCAGCTGCCTGCCGTCGCGGCCGTGGCCGCCCGACATCCCGCGACCCGCATCGTCGTGTGCCATCTGGGGCTGGGCGCCGCTGAACCCGGGTCCGGCTGGGAAGGGGGCCTGCGGGCGGTCGCCGCGCATCCCTCCGTCGCCGCCAAGGCCTCCGGTCTGATCGGGGAGCGCGACCCGGACGATGGTCGACTGCGGCGCGCGCTCGCCGTTGCGGTGGACGCTTTCGGCGCGCACCGGCTCCTCTTCGGCAGCGACTGGCCGATGTCGGCCCGCGTCGCGCCCTACGCCGAGGTCGTCGCCCGCACGGCCGCTGCGCTGCCCGCGCTCGGGTCCGGCGGTGCCTCCGCCTTCTGGGGCGGCACCGCTCGTGCCCTCTATCGGCTCTGATCCGGTCCCGGCTCCTCCAGCAGGGTGCCGGCGGCGTGCGCGCGGAACAGGGCGGAGGCGGCGGCGGGGTCCTCCCCGTCGAGCTGGTCGAGCAGGCTGCGGTGCCACTCGGCGACCTCGTGCCAGTCGCCCTCGAAGCTCGGGTCGCCGAGCACGTGCATCGAGCGCAGGCCAGGCTCGATGATGTCCCACATCTTCGGCAGGTAGCTGTTGCCGCTCGCCTCGACCACGGTGCGGTGGAAGGCGAAGTCGAGTTCGCGGAACGCGTCCAGGTCGCCGGCGTCGGCGGCCGAGTGCATCTGCGCGATCAGCTGGTCCAGATGCGCCCGGGCGGCGGCGGAGAGTGTGCCGCAGGCGAGCCGCCCCGCGATCGCCTCCAGCTCCGCCCGCGCGGCGCGCGCCTGCAGGAACTCCTCCTCGGAGTAGCTGGCCACGAAGTTGCCGAGGTGGCGCACATGCGAGACCAGACCCTCGTGCGCGAGCTGTTTGAGTGCGTCGCGCACCGGCGCCTGGCTCACCTGCATGCGCTTGGCGAGCTGCGACTCGACGAGTTGCTCGCCGGGGGCGAGCGTGCCGTCCTTGATCATCGTCTTCATCAGCTCGTAGATCTGGTCGGAGAGCAGCCCGCGCTTGAGCCCGGCGAGGGAGGTGAACGGGTCGGTCATCGCGCGCCCGCTTCCCGGTCGGCATAGGCCGCGAGCCACGCGTCGGCGATCAGCCGGGAGCCCGCCGGGGTCGGGTGGACGCCGTCGGGCGCGATGGCGGCGACGCCGTGCTCCGCGGCCGCCCGCGAGAAGGTCTCCTGCAGCGGCACCAGCACCGCCCCGGTCTCCTGCGCGAGGCGGGCGATCACGGCGCGCTTCTCGTCGAGGTCGGCCGGCCACTCCGCCTGCTCGGCGCGGACGGGCAGGAAGTACGGCTCGATCAGGAGGATGCGGTCGGCATCCGTTCCGGCGAGCAGCCTCCGGTAGGTCGCCTCGAACTCCTGCGCGCTGGTGGGGTCGTCGCTGTCGAACCGGCGCCACATGTCGTTGACGCCGACGTAGACGGTCAGCACGTCCGGCCGCTGGGCCCGCACGTCCGCCTCCCACCGTCGCTCCAGGTCGACCGCGCGATCCCCCGAGACCCCCCGGTTCACGACGACGACATCGGCCCCCTGTGCCGGAAGCTCGTCGGCGATCAGCGACACGTAGCCGTCGCCGAACGAGTCGTCGTCGGTGCGGTCCCGCCCCGCGTCGGTGATGGAGTCGCCCGCGAAGACCAGACGCTGCGTCATGTTTCCCCTTCGATCGCATCGCACGGCGTGCGACATCCCTCCCAGCATAATCGATAATCGCTGGGAGGGAGTCGCGCGCAGGAGTCGCAGGCGGGGGCGTGCCTGGGCACGACCCCGCCTGCGATCGGCTCCTGGCTAGCTGCCTGCCCCCGCTGTCCACGGCACCGCCCCGTATTGGAACGCGCCGAGGCTGGGCGTCGCGTCCGTCGAGCCGTCGTTCACTCCGGGCAGGGGGATCGCCGCGTTGCGCGCGGGCGAGCCCGCCTGCAGCCGGTAGTCGTGCGCGGCCGGGTCCACGTAGAGCGGGTCGCCGTCGATCAGATTGTTCGACAGCACGAGGCCGCCGTCGGTCGCGCCTGCGAGGCCGGTGATCGGGCCGATGTTGTTGTAGATCTTCGTGCCCGTGGACTGGCCGGCCTCCTTCACATAGAAGAGCGTCATCCCGCCGGTGTTGTTGTAGACGAGGTTGTCGTGGGATCCGGTGCCCAGGCCGTTCAGCTCGACGGTGCCTTCGTGGTTGCCCCAGCCGAGGTTGTTGTCGATCTGGAGGTCGCTCATCCCGTTGTCCGCGTAGATGCCCGAGATGCCGAACGGGTACACTCCGCCGGGGCGGGGCGTCGGATCGTGCAGCACATTGTGGTCGATCCGCGTGCCTTCCATGTGGGCCGAGCAGCAGGAGTAGATCGCCGCGGTGTCGACACTGAGCGAGGCGTGCCCGGAGATGTCGTTGTAGGCGATCCGGTCGGCGCCGGCGGTCGTGCCGGTCACACCGTTCCACTGCAGGTTGATGCCGCTGCGGCCGAGGCGCGCCATCGTGTTGTGGGTGACGGTCTGGCTGTGCCCCTGGACGGCGACGGCGGCGGCGTAGGTGCCGGCGTAGTCGACGTCCGTGATGGTGTTGCCTTCCGCGGTGTTGCCGTAGCCGCCGAGGGAGACGCCGTTGCCCGCGCTGTACTGCAGATGGCTGTCGCGGATGCTGTTGCCGGTGCCTTTCAGGACGATGCCGCTGGTCGCGACGCCGCGGGTTACGTTCGCGCCGCAGTCCGTCGCGCCCTGGGTGACGTCCCAGTAGTGGCTCAGATACTTCCCGTCGATGCCGTCGAGCTGGACGCCGGTGCTGCTGTCGCCCGTGCGGATGGTGGAGGCGAACAGGCCGATCCCGTTCACGTGCACGTTGCTCGCGGTCGTCAGGTCGAAGCCCAGGTCGCGCTTCTTCGCCTCGATGCGGTGGCCGTTCGGGTCGTCGTCGCTGTAGAGGTAGAGCCGCTTCGCCGTCGCGTCGTAGAAGTAGGATCCCGGATGCGAGAGCTCGCCGATCTTGCCGGAGAGCCGGAACCAGGTGTCGGTCGGCACGACCTTGTGCACGCACGGGGGAGCGGTCGTCAGTGTGACGGACCCCACTGCCGAGCTTGCGACGGTGCCGGTGGCCGTCACGTACCAGTACGACGTGAGGACGCGCGCGCCGTCCCAGTACCCGGCGGGACGGGTCAGCGTGGAGTCGACGATCGTCGCGTCCGCGGTGCCCGCGTCGGCGCGCTCGACGGCCGGGTTCAGGAGGTCGGTGCCGGGGAACGGGTACGAGGCCTCGATGTCCATCGCCCCGTCGGTGAAGATCTGCACCTCGGCGGCTGCGCTGCCCAGGTCGACTCCGGCGCTGTAGACCTTGCCGTCGGCGACGGCCTGGCTGAACGGGGTGTTCGCCGCGAACGGGTCGGCGGCCACGACCTGCGCGAGCTCGGTCGGCCCGACCGGGGTGAATCCGGTGACCGGGTCGGCGCCGCTGATCACGGGATGCGCGCCGGGCGCCGCGGTGAAGGTGATCGGTGCTGCCGCGGTGCCCGAATGCGCCGGGGTCACCGTCTCGTCGTAGGTGCCGTCCTGGATCACGCAGGTGTCGCCCGGCTGGGCGACGTCGGCGCAGTCCTGCACCGACGTGAACGCCGAGTGCACGGTCCGGCCGTTGGAAGCCTTCCCGGGGTGCTGGCCCACGTAGTAGGTCGTGCCGCCGTGGTGGTGACCGGGCGGCGGGGCCGCGGCCGCGGAGGCCGCTGTGGCGGTGAGGAGGACTCCCGCGGTGACGAGGCCGCCCGCCAGGAGAAGGCCGCGTCGGCGGCGTGCACGTCGGAACCCGAGCATCATTGCTCCAATCGATAGTGAGTAATCGATAATCTACGATCCGACGAGGGCGCCGTCAAGAGGGGTCACGCGCCTCAGGCCAGCAGGGGGAGCACGCTCACAGCCCCGTCCGGCCACGTCACCTCCGCGCTCGGGTCGCCCTCCACGGAGTGGAACACCCGCAGAGCCGGGACATCGGGCAGCGCTGCGCGACCGACCGAAGTCGCCACGCCGATCACGTCGTCGACGGCGACTCCGTCGAACTCCGCCCACTCGACCGTGGTGCGGCCGAGCGGCGAGGTGTCCGGCTCGGTGTGCGTCTTGATGGTGGCGTCGCCGAGCAGGGGGACGAGCCGAGCGAGGGCGGGCGTCGTCTCGGAGACGGGCCATCCGCTCACCCGCAGGCGCACGGGCGAGTCCTTTCCCTCGTCGGCGACGCGCCGGATGATGCGCACCTCCCACGCGCCGCGGACGAGCGAGCCGGTGACGAGGGTCGGCCCCTCGGTGACACGACCGGTGCGGCCGGAGCCGTGATCGGGACCGCCGTCGTCCCCGTAGACCCAGTGCGTGCCCGCGATCGACGTCGCGAACGCGGCGACCCCGTCGTCCCCGATGACTCCGCGTGCGAAGCCCGAGCGGTTCGTCGAGCGCCCCTCCGCGTCGACCGCGCCGACGGTGTTGTCGACGGGCGCCGTCACCGTCGCTCCGACGAGCGGAGGGAGGCTGGCCGACGAGTAGCCGAGCCGCGCGTAGAGCGGGGAGTCGGCGGTGTGCTCACCGGGGCGCCCGTGGTCGGTCCCGTGGTTGATCACACGCACGACCCCGTCGGCCGCGGTGCCGCTGACGATCCACCCCGCCGCGCGGACGACACGGCGCACGTCGCCGCGCTCGACCGGCAGCGGCTCCTCGACCGCCGTCCACACCTCGTGGTCGGCGGGGAGTGCGAGCCCGAGGAATCCCTTGGCCGCCCAGTACGGCGATCCGGAACCGGAGTACGACTGCGCCATCGCCGGCCACTCGCCGAGCAGGCCGACCGAGAGCAGGCCGCGCTCGTCGATCGCGCCACGGTCCAGGAACGCCCGCAGCATGCCCGAGGCGCCGCGGCGCAGCGTGCCCATCGGGACGCGCGTCGCACCCGTGATCGCGCCCATCCAGAGCGGCGCCGCCACGGCGAACCGGTAGATGAGGCTCCGCCCCTGCAGCACCGGCATGCCGTCGGCGCCGATCAGCGCGGCGTGGTCGTCGAGGAAGTCGGTGAGCCGTGACCGGAGCACCGGCTCCAGGGCGCGGGCGCCGAAGGCGTCGGCGCCGGTGGAGGCCGTCCACAGCAGCGGGTAGAGGTGCATGGCCCAGCCGCAGTAGTAGTCGAACGCGCGCGTGGAGCCGTCGGCGTACCAGCCGTCCGCGCGGTAGTACGACTCGATGGTCGCGAGGTCGGCGGCGATCCGCGCGGGATCATGCGGACCGCCGACGGAGGCGAGGAACGTCTCCACCGTGATGCGGAACCACAGCCAGTTGTTGTCCGGGTACCAGCCCGCGGGTGCGTCGGCCAGCCAGGCGACGACGTTCCGCTGCTCCGCTGCGTCCAGCGTGTCCCAGAGCCACGGGCGGGTGAGCTGCAGGCCGAGCGCGATCGAGGCCGCCTCCACCTTCGCCTGGCCGACGGCGCTCGGGAGCGGCCAGCGCTCGGGGCCCGCCGGGTCGGTTCCGGCCACCAGCCCGTCTCGGTACCACTCCGTGAAACCGAGAGGATCGACGCCGGCCTCGCCGCGCGTCCGGAAGGCGTAGAGCAGGAACGAGCGGGCGAACCCTTCGAGCCCGTCGCTGTCCGTGCCGTGGGAGCTCACGATGCCCGGCAGCTGCACCCGGCTCCGCGTCGACGTGAAATACGGTCGCAGGGAGAGGAGGAGGTGGTCGGCGACCGCTGCCCAGTGGTCGCGCGTCCACCCGGTGAGCGGCGAGAGCGAGCGGTCCTCCGGAGGCAGGGCGATGCGCGCGGGGTCGAAGGGACGCGCCGGGTCGGTGGTGGCGGCGGAATCGGCGGCGGTCATGCGGTCTCGTCTCCTTCGTCGAGTGATGCGGCGGGGGCGATCGACGCGGGCAGCGTCGACTGGCGGATGTGCAGCTCCGGACTGAGCTTCACGCGGTAGGCGGGCCGGCCCTCGCCGGCCTCCAGCCGGGCGATCAGCAGGTTGACGGCCTCCCGGCCCACGAACTCCTTCGGCGGCCGGACCGCGGTGATGGCCGGGTCGCCGAATCGGGCGACATCGTCGTCGTACGCGACGATGGCGAGGTCGTGCGGCACCCGGACGCCCCGGTCGAGCGCGTGCTGCTCCAGTGCGATGGCCTGCGGGTCGGGGAGCACGATGACGGCGGTGGTGCCGGTCGTGCGGCACAGGTCGAGGGCCGCGTCCATCGCCTCCTCCCGGCCGGGGGCGTCGAAGCGGATGCCGTGCAGCATCGCGACGCCGCTGGGAAGGCCGAGCGAGGCGATGGCCGACTGCCAGCCGCGGCGCACGTACCGGCCGGTGGGGCTCTCGCTCTCGATGAAGAGTCCGATGCGCGTGTGGCCGACCTCGTGCAGGTGGTGGACCGCGAGGGACGCCCCGGCCGTGTGGTCGGAGACCACGGAGTCCAGTCGACGGGCGGCGGCGGCCGTGCGCACCCGCCGCTCGGCCAGCACCACCGGCACGGGCAGGGAGTCCAGCCAGCGGAGCGTCTCGATCGCATCGTCGCCCAGGGTGTCGGGAGCGACGATGAGCCCGTGCAGTCCGGGCACCTTGAGCAGCGCATCCACCTGACGGCGGTTGTCCCGGGAGTCGTAGGTCGAGGCGCGCAGCAGGAGGGATGCCCGCAGCTGGGCCGCCTGTGCGCGGGCGCCGTGCACGATCGGCGGCCAGTAGTACTCGAGCGACGGTACGACCATCCCGATCGTGTACTTGGCGACCATCGGCGCGCCCGGCGACCGTGCGCCCGGGTCGAGGGAGCTGCGGAGGGTCGCACCTCCGTGCACGCGCGTGACCAGGCCCTGCTGGGCGAGCGTGTTGATGTCGCGCCGGACGGTCAGCTCGCTGACTCCCAGCTCGACCGCCAGCGCGCTCACGCTCACCGCGCCGCGCTCGCGCAGCTGGTCCATGATGCGCTCGCGGCGCTGCACCGAGTACAGGGGCTCTCTGTTCGTCATCGGATCTCCTCGATGGTCATCGTCAGGCTGCCTGCGACGTCGGTCAGCGGGTACGAGAGGCGAGTGAGGCGCTCGCCCCAGACTCCCGCGAGCTCAGGATCGTCGAGCGCCCACTCCTCCAGCTCCGGCGTCAGGCCGGCGGCGTCGATGGCGATCGCGCGCCCGTCGGCCGAGACGACGACGCGGTCGTCCGACCGGTGCACCTCCCCGGCGGCGACGAGGTGCAGGGTGGCGATCGGTCCGTCGTCCACCCTCGCGTCGGCCTGCAGCCGCCACTCGTCGCGGATCTCGATGCGGGACGGCGAGACGAGGGACGCCCGTCGTCGCCACCGCTCGCCGGGCGCCAGCGGGTAGGCGGCGGTCAGATCCAGTTCCAGCGAGATCGGGAGGGCGACGTTCTCCGGCACCCCGGGCGCGGAGGTGGGCTCGCCGTGCGGTGCCGTCACGACCGCAGCCTCGAACGCCGGGCCTTCCCCCTGTTCGAGGCCGTGCGGCGCCGGCGCGTTGTGCCAGCCGCTCTGCATCGCGCGGATGCCGTACCGCTCGGGGCTGAACGTCTCGCGCCGGTACGTCGGCTTGCCGGCATCGACCAGCAGAGGGCGCCCGCCCGCGGCCACGATGAAGGAACCGAGGTCCTTGTGGTTGTGGTTCTCGTCGTTGGTGCCGCCCTTGGCGGCCAGCGCGAGGCCGCCCGTGCTCCCGGCCACCGCTCGGCAGACCAGCACCTGCACCGACGGAAGCCACACCGACTGCGGGAGCGGTGGCGTGGCGGGGGTTGCGTCCCGCCACCGTGCGTCGGCCGCCGCGCGCACGAAGCGGGGCAGGCCGCCCGTCGCGGGTGCGATCGGGCGCCCGGGCTGCCGAGCCCCGCGGGCCCAGTCCACGACCCGGTCGTCGCCGAGGCGCAGACCCCAGCGGAACGGGAGGTGCCACGGCTCCGTGTGCCGGCTGCGCGCCCAGCCGTCGGCCACGTTGACGTACCAGTCCGCTCCGAGCTGCATCCGCATCGGGAACCGCAGCACTTCGGCGACGACCGGGACGCCGCCCGCGTCGAGCCCGCCGTCGGTGAGCTGGGCGACGAGCTCCAGCAGCTCCAGCATGCGCCCGGCGCCGTTCCACCAGTACGCGACGCCCTCGTCGATCGCGCCGTCGGCGGGCAGCGTCGCGACGTACCGGTCGAGGCTGTCCAGTGCGCGCGCGGTCATCGCGGCGATCCGCACGGGATCGTCCAGCAGCAGGGCCGCGGACAGCAGCACGTTGCCGAGGATCCACGGGTTCCAATTGTTGACGTCCCGCCAGTAGCCCAGCCACCAGAGGTCGTCCCGGGTCTCGAACGGGGCGAAGACCCGCGCCTCCACCTCGTGCCGGATGCGCTCGCGGACCCCGGGCCACGCGGCGTCCCAGTCCGCGCCGAGCACCCGGTCGGCGACCGCGAGCTGGGCGGCGATCTCACCGGCGATCAGATCGAGGTAGGGGGAGGCGGCGTCGGGCACCACGAAGCCACGGCGGGCGCCGGCGTCGTCATGGGCGGAGAGCGACCAGGTGCTCTGCTCGCACAGCACGATCGCGCCGTCGGCGGCGTCGTCGATCCATTCGGCGCCACGCGTCGTCGCGGCGAGGACGACGGCGCGGGTGAGACGCTGCTGGCGGGCGTCGACGGCGGCCTCGTAGCCGCGCCGGTCGCCGTCGCGCGCGTAGCGGGCGAAGAGCGACGCCGGGACGCCGGGCCAGGGGAGGCCGCGCTCGGTCTCGGCCTCGGCGGCCAGCCCGTCGAGCGTGATCGGGTCCAGCCGGTCCCACACGCTCCGATCGGAGGCCGCAGGGATGCCCGTTCGGTCCTGGATGCGCTCTGTGCCCGCGGCGCCCAGCAGCGCGCGCAGCGCGGGCTCCCGCATCCCGTCGCCCCAGTGGGCGAACAGAGGTCCCTCGAACGGCTCCGCCGTGGCCTGGGTGCCGACGGGCGGTGCCGTGTGGGCGCTCACCCGCGAGAACACATCGCCGTAAGACGGGCGCGCCCCTGCCGCGTCATCGTCGGTCGTCGTGGGATGCGAGAGGTGCGGCACCGTTGCCTCCTGGGATGCGATTGTGTGTGTTCGTGTTCGATCGTGAATGATTGGTTTGTTTGTGACGGGTCTGAGTATGTACTGAGTCACGCGACGACGCAATGACCCGCGATCGCCGCTGGACGGAAAGGCTGGGCCTGGCGGCGATGACCGAGATCACTCCCCCCGAAGCGCTCGTGGTGATGGACCGCGACGTGTTCGAGCGTCAGTTCGACGCGCCCCGACTGGCACGCCTCCATCGGTTGGCACGCGTGCCCGACCCCGTGCTCGCCGACGACCTGGACGACCCCGCGCTGGCGGACCGGCTCGCGACCGTGGAGGTGCTGCTCACCGGGTGGGGAGCGCCCCGCCTCGACGCCGCGCGGCTCGACCGCATGCCGCGCCTGCGGGCGATGCTGCACTGCGCGGGCACGGTGCGCCCGCAGGTGACGCCCGAGTTCTGGGAGCGCGGCATCCGCGCGACTTCCGTCGCCGAGGCCAACGCCGTCCCGGTCGCCGAGTACACGCTCGCCGCGATCATCCTGGCCGGCAAGAAGGCGCCGTTCATCGCCGCCGACCCGCAGGTGCGCCGCGACCACGGGCTCCAGATCCACCGCTACGGAGAACTGTCGAACCTCGGGCGCACCATCGGCGTCGTCGGCTTCAGCCGGGTCGGCCGCCGCGTCGTCGACCTCGTGCAGCAGCTCGACGACGTCGTGTGCCTGGTCGCCGACCCCTACGCCGACCCGGTCGACATCCTCGCCGCCGGGGGAGTACCGACGCGCCTCGACGACCTCCTGCCGCGCGTCGACGTGCTGTCGCTGCACGCTCCCGCACTGCCGTCGACCCGGCACATGATCGCCGCGCCGCAGCTGGCCGCGCTGCCCGACCACGCCACCCTCATCAACACCGCGCGGGGGAGTCTGGTCGACACCGCGGCGCTCGAGCGCGAGTGCGCCTCCGGCCGGCTCAACGCCATCCTCGACGTCACCGACCCGGAGCCGCTGCCCGAGGACTCCCCGCTGTACCGCCTCCCGAATGTGATGGTCACCCCGCACCTCGCGGGATCCCTCGGGTCGGAGATCCACCGCATGACCGACGCCGCCCTCGACGAGCTGGAGCGCTACGCGACCGGCGAGCCGTTGCTCGACGAGGTGACGAGCGAGGCGCTCCGCCTGAGCGCCTGACCCCCCTCCCCTTCCCCCTTCACCGATGACAAAGGAGTTGTTCCGCATGAAGAGATCCCTGATCGCCGTCGCCGCCGCTGCGGCGGCGCTCGCCCTGGGCCTCGCCGGCTGCGCCGGCACGGGCTCGACCGGATCGGGCTCGGGCTCGTCCGGCTCGACGACGCTGCGCGTCGCCGTCTGGAACCTGCAGCAGACCCCCGAGTTCGGCGCGCTGTTCAGCGCGTTCGAGAAGGCGAACCCGTCGATCACCATCCAGCCCGTCGACATCCTCGCCGCGAACTACGAGGACAAGATCACCACGATGCTGGCCGGCGGAGACACCACCGACATCATCACCGTCAAGAACCTCACCGACTACGCCGGCTACGCACAGAAGAAGCAGCTCGTCGACGTCTCCGACGTGGTGAAGGGGCTCCCGACCGCCGACATCCCGGCGACCGAGAGTTACAAATCGGGCGACGCCACCTACGCCGTGCCGTACCGCCAGGACTTCTCGGTGCTCTACTACAACAAGAAGATGTTCGCCGACGCCGGAGTCGCGGACCCTGAGAACCTCACCTGGGACGAGTTCGCCGCCGACGCCGCGAAGCTCACGAAGGGCGACGGCGCCGACAAGGTCTACGGCGCCTACATCCACACCTGGAACTCCATGGTGCAGGGCTACGCCGCAGCGCAGCAGGACAAGAGCTACGACAAGACCGACTACTCCTGGATGACCGACCAGTACGAGCTGACGCTGGGCATGCAGAAGGCCGGAACGATCATGGACTGGGCGACGGCCAACAGCCAGCAGGTGCAGTACAAGGACATGTTCGAGAAGGGCAAGGCCGCCATGGTCCCGATGGGCACCTGGCTCATCGCGCCCCTGCTGGCCGACACCAAGGCCGGCACGACCGACGTCGACTGGGGCATCGCGCCGGTCCCGCAGCTGAAGTCCGGCACGAAGATCACCACGATGGGCGGCCCGACCGGGTTCGGCATCAACAAGAACTCCAAGAATATCGAGGCGGCCAAGAAGTTCCTGGCGTTCGCCGCCGGGCCGGACGGAGCCAAGGCCGTCGCCGGCGTCGGCATCGTGCCCGCCTACCACAGCGACGAGATCACCCAGCAGTACTTCGGCCTCCCGGGGATGCCCTCCGATGCGCTGTCGAAGAAGGCGTTCGACCCCGACGTGATCCGCCCGGACGGGCCCACCGGCGCGAATGCCGCGGCGATCGGCACCATCCTGAACCAGGAGCACCAGCTCATCATGACCGGCAGTTCGTCCGTCTCCGACGCGCTCGCCGAGATGGGCTCGCGCGTGAAGTCCGACGTGCTCCACCAGTAGCCGCCATGACCACCATCACGCAACGACGCGGACCCGCCGGGGAGCCGACTCCCCGGCGGGCGCCCCGCGGGCTCCGCCGTCGGAGCACACTCATCGGCTGGAGCTTCATCCTCCCGAACTTCCTCGGGTTCGCCCTCTTCACCCTGGTGCCCGTGATCGCCGCCTTCGGGCTGGCGTTCATGCACTGGGACTCGTACAACGCGCCGACCTGGGCCGGGATCGACAACTTCCTGCGTCTGTTCCGCGACGACGACTTCCGCATCGCGCTGCAGAACACCGTGCTCTACGCCGTGGGGCACGTGCCGCTCACGCTGGCGCTCTCACTCGGACTCGCGCTGCTGCTGAACCAGAAGCTGCGCGGCATCGCCTTCTTCCGCGTCGCGATCTTCTTCCCGTACATCACGTCGCTGGTCGCGATCGCCATCGTCTGGAACATGCTGTTCGACCCGACCAGCGGGCCGATCAACCAGTTCCTCCACGCCATCGGGATCGCGGACGCCCCGGGATGGACGGCGAGCACGACCTGGGCGCTGCCCGCCGTGATCATCACGAGCGTCTGGCGCGACATGGGCTACTACATGGTCCTGTTCCTCGCCGGCCTCCAGGCCATCCCGCGCGAGTACTACGAGGCGGCGCAGGTGGATGGCGCCGGCCGCTGGCGCTCCTTCTGGAACGTCACGCTGCCGTCGCTGCGCCCCACGACCTTCCTCGTGCTCGTGCTGCTGAGCGTGTCGAGCTTCAAGGTCTTCGACCTCGTCTTCGTGATGACGCAGGGCGGCCCGGGCCGGGCGACGCTCGTGCTCTCCCAGCTCATCTACCAGGACGGCATCCTCAACGGCGAGTTCGGCTACTCGTCCGCGATCTCGCTCGTCCTGTTCCTGATCGTCCTGCTCGTGACGGTCTTCCAGTTCCGCATCCAGCAGAGACGGGAGCGCTGATGTCCACTCTCACCTCCGACCTCGCCCAGGAGCTCAAGACGGGCGGCGCGTTCCGGCCCGACGCCCCGCTCCCGAAGCCCCGCCGCCGTCGCGTCAGGACCCGTCTCGGCCAGACGGGCATGTACGTGCTGCTCGTCGTGCTCCTCGGCATCGTGCTGCTGCCGTTCATCTGGATGCTCTCGTCGTCGCTGAAGAACGACGGCGATGTGCTCAGCGTGCCGATCCAGTGGATTCCGAAGGAGTTCGTCTGGAGCAACTACGCGGACATCTGGACGGCGATCCCGATGGCCGGGTACCTCGCCAACTCGGCGCTGCTCGCCGTCGTGATCACGGTGCTGCAGGTGCTGACCGGCAGCTTCGCTGCCTACGGCTTCTCGAAGGTCCGCTTCCCGGGCCGCGATGCGCTCTTCCTCGCCTACATCGCCACGATCGCGGTGCCGTGGCAGGCGTACATGATCCCGCAGTACATCATGATGCAGCAGGCCGGGCTCACGAACACCTTCACCGCGCTCATCCTGTTGCAGGCCTTCAGCGCGTTCGGCGTCTTCCTGATGCGCCAGTACTACATGACCATCCCGGACGAGCTCAACGAGGCCGCGCGCATCGACGGCCTGAGCGACTACGGCATCTGGGCGCGGATCATCCTGCCCCTCTCGAAGCCGGCGCTCGCCTCGCTCGCACTGCTCACCTTCGTGAACACCTGGAACGACTACATGGGACCGTTCATCTACCTGTCGAGCAACGAGCTGTGGACGGTGCAGATCGGCCTGCGCTCCTTCATCGGCCAATACTCGGCGCAGTACGCGATGATCATGACGGGGTCGGTCATCTCCATCCTGCCGATCCTCGTGATCTTCCTGGCCGGTCAGCGCTACTTCATCGCCGGCATCGCGACGAGCGGGATGAAGGGATGAGCGGCCAGGCCGCCCGCGCCGCACGGCCACCGCGGGGCCTCGCGCGACTGCGGCACGAGACCCTCGACTCGATCTTCGGGTACGTCTATGCCGTCCTCATGGTGGATCTGCTGCTCGCGGTCGCGAACCTCCCGCTCGTCGCGGTGCTGTTCGCGGCGCGGGATGCGCTCCAGGCCTGGCCCCTGGTGCTGCTGCTCTCGCTGACCGTCTCACCGTCGCTGGCGGGCGCGTTCGAGGTCTACCGCACGCTGGGCGACGGGCATCCCCAGCCGTTCTCGGCATTCTGGCGCGGCTATCGGCGACGCGGGCTCGCGGCCGGCCTGGTGGGGCTGGCCGCCGCGGTCCTCGTGGGTTTCGTCCTCTATGACGCGGCGGTCGTCGCCGGCACGGTCTGGGCCGCCCTGCTCGGGCCGACCCTCCTCGTCGTGGCCCTGCTCGCGGTCGTCACGGCGCTCACCGCCATCGCCGGTCTCACCGTTTTCGCCGCGGCGTCGGCGCGCGCGATCTTCAAGGCCGCCCTCTACGTGGCCGTGCGACGCTGGTACTTCAGCGCCGTCGCCCTCGCTCTCGTCGGGCTGAGCATCCTCGCGGTGCTGATGCAGCCCGTCCTGGGGCTGCTCGCCCCGGGCCTCCTGCTCTACGCCGTCTTCGCGAACGCCCACTACGGCTTCCGGCAGGTGCTGCGGAAGGAAGGGTGAGGCGCGGGGCTCACCGCCCGACCGCGCGCCGCAGTGCCTGCGCGACGCGCTCCTGCTCCGTGGCGCCCAGCTTCGCGACCGCGAATCCGACGGGCCACAGGTCGCCGTCGTCCAGCTCCGCGGCCGGCTGGAACTCGATCGTCGCGTACCGCATCTTGAACTTCGACCCCGGCTTGAACGCCACGACCGTCTTACCCGCGGCGTCCGCGTAGGCCGGCATCCCGTACCAGGTCTTCGCCGCGAGGTCGGTGTTCTCGGCGACCAGCCGGTGGAACACCTGGGCGAGCTCCTTGTCGGTGCCGGTGAGCGCCGCGATGGCTGCGTCGCACGCGGCCGCCGCCTCTGCTCCGGCCGCGGCGGCCTTCTTCTCCGCAACCGCCGCCTTCATCGCGGCCTTCTCCTCGGCACTGAACGTCGTCGCCATGATGCTTCTCCTTCGTCGGTCGATCCGGACTCAACCTACGCCGGGCGCGCGAGCGGGCGCTTCTCGAAAACTGCTCGGATGTCGCCGGACGACGACGGAGCGGCGGCCCCTGCGGGACCGCCGCTCCGTCGCGTCGCTGCGAGCTACTTCGAGAAGGCGTCCTTGATGTCCTCGCCGGCGTTCTTGACCTTCGCGGCGGCCTGGTCCGCCTTACCCTCGGCGACCTTCTTGTCGTCGTCGGTCAGCTTGCCGATGGCCTCCTCGGCCTTGCCCTTCAGCTCCTGCGCGGTGTTCTTGATCTTGTCGGCAGCGCTCATGGCTGTCTCCTTTCTTTGTTGTTGTGGTGGTGCGGGGCGTTCACGAGGGCCGGGCGGCGCTCGTGGACGAGTCGACCCGTGCCGGGGCACGGAGGCGGGCGCGGAATCCGCCCACCAGCTGCGCGTAGACGGGGAGTGGAGTCCCCAGTGCGTCGTGGAGCCGGGACACCGCGTCGTCGAGTGCGTCCGCGACCGTGCGCGGCGAAGCACCGCGCCTGCAGCGGACCGTGATCTTGAGAGCGGGTGTGCCGCTTACGCGGTAGGCGCTGACGGTCACGCCGTCCACGCCGGTCACCGGGTCCAGACGGTCGGCGAGGAGGGCGGCGGGGATCGCCGTGTCGATCTCGACGGCGCCGTCGGGTGTTCCGACGGTCGCCACCGTCGAGGTGCCGCCGTGCCCCTGACGCAGGATGAACGCGAGCAGCAGCACGACGAACACGAGCGCGGCGAGCAGAGAGACGGCGGCGGCCGCACTGACCGTGGTGCCCGGCCACAGTGGTCGTCCGAACACCGCGTCCGCAGTGGTCACAGCGTTCCCCGCCGTCCGCGACCAGACGGAGGCCGCGCCGGGGACGGCGAGCAGGAGCACGGCGGCAGCGGCCGCCAGCAGTGACGCCAGTCCGGTGATCGCGAGCAGCAGGCGGTTCAGCGCCCGGTTGGTGGAGTTCATGATCCGACCTTTCCGCTCGGCGGCACGACCACGGCGATGCGCATCGGCGCTCCCGTGCCCGCCGCAGCGAACTCCTCCGTGACGGCGTTCCGGACGGCGTCGCGGTCGACCGGTGCTCCGCTGACCGGGACGATCCGCACCGTGCCGCTGCGCCGACCGAGCGAGACCGTGACCGCATCGGGAGCGACTCCGGCGACCTGTGCCGCGCGGCGCGCCAGCGCCGAGGCGAGCATCGTGTCGTCGGCGACGATCGCGAGCCTCTCGGCCGCCAGGCGGCGGCGAGGCCGACGGCCCGGGAGGATCGAGAGCGCGAGCAGCACGAGGCCGAGGAGCCCCGCCGCGATCGCCACGACGACCAGGGTCGCGGATCCGGCGGAGGGGGCAGCCGCCACGCGAGTGAGGATGTCACGCGGGCTCATCAGTACCGGAGGCAGCTGAAGGAGGTGCAGGACGCTCTCCAGCGCCAGCCAGCACACGACGACGGCGATCGCGATCGCCGTCACCACGGCCGCTGTCGACCGGGGGGAGTGCGTCTCCCGGCGCACGATCCGTGCGTCCACTCCGCTCATCTCACTCTCCTCTCGGTCAGGACCGCGCCGGTGGCGCGGATATCGACCTGCACGACCGCCAGCCCGGTGAGGGCGGCGAGGCGTGCGCGGATGCTCCCGCCCGCCTCGCCCAGTCGAACCGTCAGCGGTGTCTCCGGCTCGATCGTCAGCGGCGGCATCGCCAGGGGCGAGGCCACTCGGACGGCGAGCGAACCTCCCTGATCGCGCACGCGCGCAGCGACCCGGCGGCGCTCGACGCCGAGCTCGTCGGCCGCCACCGCCTGCGCGAGGTGTTCGAGCGCCACGGCGGTGAACCGGTCCCGGCCGGCGGTCACGACGACGAGCGGCGGCCGCGCAAGGCGTCGGCCAGCCGGCCGAGGTCGATCTCGCCGCTCGCGACGCGCGCGACGAGATAGCCGACGAGGGACGCGGCCGCGACGCCGACGAACACCCAGAAGCCGAACGCGGCCCACACCACGGCGAGGCCGCCGCCGATCAGAGCGCCGAACTTGGCCGTGCTCACTGGACTCGAGCCTCCTGGTCGCTGGCGTCGTCGTCGCTCGGGACGTGGACGTCGTTGATCGTCACGTTGACCTCGGTGACCTCGAGCCCGACGATCCGCTCGATCGCCTGCGCGATCGCGGAGCGGACATCGGCTGCGACCTTCTGGAGTGCGACCGGGTACTCGGCGACGATGGTCACGTCGGCCGCCACCTGGCGCTCTCCGACCTCGACGCTGATGCCCTGGCCGAGATCCGTCGCGTTCACGGCGTCGCGGAGCGCGCCGAGCGCGCGGGCGGCGCCGCCTCCGAGGGCGTAGACACCGGGCACCTCGCGCGCGGCGATGCCGGCGACTTTGGCAACGACGGCGTCGTTGATGACGGTCTTGCCCAGCGCGGACTCGGCGGGGCCGGCGGTGGTGGTGGTGGTCGTGGTGGTGGCCATGAGCTGTCCTTCCGTTGGATGTATCGGGGCCGTTCGTGCGACCCTCACCCCTGAGACGGGTCGACCGGGCCGTTCGTCACGCCGCGAAGCTGGGAGATCGCTTAGAGCCACGAACGACGGGGCACTAGCCGTCGTCGGATGCCGAGCGTACGCTCGCGGGGCCGGTGCGGAGAAGGGGATGGACTCGGATGAGCGGTCGCCTCCTCGACGATGCCGGAGACGACACTCTCGCCGGGCGCGCGGCCGATGGCGACACGGTCGCGTTCGAGGTCCTGGTGCGCAGACACGGCCCGCTGATGCGCGCCTACGCGCGCCGCATGCTGGGGTCCACCTACGAATCCGACGACGTGGTCCAGGAGACGTTCGTCACGGCCTGGAGGAGGCTGGGCGAGCTGCAGGAGGGGACCGCGATCAAGTCGTGGCTGATGCGGATCCTGAGCCGGCGGTGCATCGACCGGATCCGTGCGCGCCACGACCACGACGACGTCAGTGAGGTCGACGCGGCCGCGCCCGCGCGCGACGATCCCGAGCACCGGGCCGAGGTGCGCACGGCGAGCGAGGCCCTGGGCAGGGCGCTCGACGATCTGCCCGAGCTGCAGAGGAGGTGCTGGGTGCTGCGAGAAGCAGGACAGTACAGTTACGACGAGATCGCGCAGGAACTCGGCATCCCGGTCTCCACCGTCCGAGGGCAGCTGGCGCGCGGACGACGACGATTGCTCGAGGCGATGGAGGAGTGGCGATGACCGATCCGCACCTCCCGGGCGATGCCCTCATCGACGGGCACACCCTCGACGAGCTCAGCGACTACCTGGCCAGGGGGCGCCGTCCGGCCGACCCGGGCATCGAGGACTCCGCGGAATGCCGCGCAGCGCTGGCCTCGCTCGAACGGCTCAGCCGCACGACCCGCGACCTCCTCGAGGAGGAAGCCGCGCGCGTGCCCGTCGACGATTCCTGGGTCGGCCGTATCCTCGACGGCATCCGGCTGGACGTGCAGGCGGGGCGGCGCATCCCCCTCGCCCATCCGGATCCGCTCGCCGAGCTCGCCCTGACGGAGGGCTCGGTCCGCGCGCTCGTCCGCAGTGTCGGGGATTCGATCGACGGAGTGATCGTGGGGCGGTGCCGGCTCGACGGAGACGTGGAGACCCTCGGCGCCCCGCTCGCCGTGCACGTGGAGATCTCCGTCCGATACGGCGTCCCCTTCGCCGACGTGGCCGAACGGGTGCGGACAGCGGTGGCGGCAGAGCTGGCCCGTCACGCCGAGCTCGTCGTCACGGAAGTGGACGTGACGGTCACCGACGTTCGCGAGGACCAGAGCAGCAACGGAGGGTGGGGATGAGCGCTGCAGGAGTGGACGATGCTGCGATGACGGGTGCGCAGCCGACCGGCGAAGCCGCCTTGCGGGCCGAGATCGCTGCCATCCCCGGGGTCGCCCGCCTGTACCCGGCGTCGAACGTCGTCGCGAGGGTCGCCTCGGCCGTCGGGGCGACGGTGGCCGGCACCGAGCCGGGCGGCGGCGACATCGTGCTCGCGGAGGCGAGCATCGCCATCCGCATCGGTGTCGGGGCCGACCGGGCGGCTGCGGAGGTCTGCCGAGCGGTCTACGCGACGGCCAGGGACTGGGCGGCCGCGTCCGGGATGCACGAGCCGTCCATCCGCGTGACGGTCGCCGGTATCGAGTAGCGACGCCCGCTCCGGAGGCTCGGGCCGGCAGGCTGTTCCGGCGGCCCCTCAGCCGCGGGGCCCCGCCGCCCCTCTCGCCTGCAACTCGAGCCCGGCCAGCAGCAGGTCCAGGCCGGCGCGGAACTGGTCGCGGTCTTCGTGCACCGAGAACTCGTCGACGATGTGGTGGATGAACGGGTATCGCGCCGGGTCCAGGGCGCGCCATTGCCGGGTCGCCTCGGCCAGGTACTCCTTCTGGTCGAGCTCGCCGGAGGTGACGGCGTCGGGGAGTTCCTGGCCCATGTCGGCCGCGGTGCCGATCACGAAGCCGACCACGGCGGAGGCCGCGTAGAAGCTCTGCCGCGCGGTGAGGCCGAGTCGCATGACCTGTTCGCCGATCCGCTCGTACAACATCAGCGAATGGGTCTGGCGTCCGGTGTCACGCATCGCATAAGCGCCCAGCCAGGGGCGGTCGGCGAGGGTGTCGAAGAGCACATGGGCGATGGTGCGCAACTCGGCGATCGGGTCGTCCGATGCCACATCGGCGACCTCCTCCAGCACGCCGGCGAGCACGGAGTCCGCGGCGAGGTCGAGGAGCTCATCACGCCCCGACACGTACCAGTACACGCTCGCCGGGCCGCCTCCGAGCCGGGCGGCCAGCGCGCGGATGGTGAGTCCCTGCTCGCCCGACTCGTCCAGGATCGCGACGGCTTCGGCCAGCACGGACTCGAGCGAGAGCGAGGCGCGGGGACGTTCCGCCGTCGTGCGGCGACGTGTGCGTCGGTCGGTGTCCCGCTGTGCGCTGCTCATGACACCCATCCCATCACAGTGGAGCTCTCGCTTGCCGTTTATCGAACATTGTTCTATTCTATCGAACTGTGTTCGAGAATCGAACACCGTTCGATACAGGAGCCGCCATGAGCACCGAATCCATCGCCCGACCGCGCACCTACCTCTCCATGAAGGCCGCGTGGATGCCCCTCGCCGCGCTGTGCCTCGCCTTCTTCGTCGAGATGGTCGACAACACCCTGCTGTCCGTCGCCCTCCCGACGATCGGTCGCAGCCTCGGTGGCGACACCACCTCCCTGCAGTGGATCACCGGTGCATACTCGCTGACCTTCGGGGGCCTGCTGCTGACGGCCGGGTCGATCGCCGACCGGTTCGGCCGTCGTCGCGTGCTCCAGGTGGGGCTCGCGCTGTTCGGCCTGCTGAGCCTGGGCGTGCTGCTGGTCACCACCACGGGCGAGCTCATCGCGTTGCGCGCGCTGCTCGGCGTCGCTGCGGCGGCGATGGCGCCGATCACCAATTCCCTGGTGTTCCGGTTGTTCGACGACGAGAAGCTGCGGATGCGCGCGATCACCCTGATGATGGTCGTGGGCATGTCGGGCTTCGTTCTCGGGCCGCTGCTGGCAGGCAGCGTGCTCGCGCACCTCCCCTGGCAGTGGCTGCTGCTCGTGAACGCGCCGATCGCCCTCGTCGCGTGTCTCGGCGTGCACTTCGGCGTCGCGCCGGACACGGCCGAAGGGCTCACGAAGGACAGGCTCGACATCCCCGGCGCCGTGCTCAGCATCCTGACGATCGGCCTCGCCTGCTACACCCTCACGAGCGGCGTGCAGAACGGATGGCTGTCCCCGGTCACGATCGCGGTCGCGGTCGGCGCCGTCGCGTCTCTCGTCCTGTTCATCGTGCGCGAGCGCCGGGCGGCAGCGCCGATGCTCGACCTGTCGCTGTTCCGCGGGGGGACTGTCCGTGGCGCAGCCATCGCCCAGATCGGCACCTCCCTCGCCATGGCCGGCGTGATGTTCGCTCTCGTGCTGCACTTCCAGTACGCGTGGGGCTGGACGCCGCTGGTCGCGGGGCTGGCGAACCTGCCCATCATCGTCACGATGATCTTCGCGACCCCGCTCACCGAGTGGCTCGTCCGTCGCTTCGGGCACCGGATGGCGTGTTTCGTCGGTGCCGTGCTGCTGGCGGCCGGGCTCGCGCTGATGGGGTGGAGCGTCCAGCAGAACTACCTGGCCATCGCGCTCGCCATGATCGTGATGACGATCGGGCTCCGCACGGTCATGACCATCTGCGCGGTGGCGCTCGTGGGAGCGATGCCCGAGAACCGCACGTCGATGGGCGCGGCGATGAACGATGCAGCGCAGGAGGTGGGCACGAGCATCGGCACGGCTGTCGTCGGAACGCTCATCGCCGCCCTCGTCACCACCGTTCTGCCGAACGGGGCGTGGAACTTCGAACTGGTCGCGTCCTTCTTCCGCGGCGAGCAGGTGATCTTCGGCATCCTCGCCGTCGCCGTCGGTGTCATCGCGGGCGTCGGAGCACTCACGCTGACCAACTCGCGCACCGTCGACGAGCACGCGCCCGCCGAGGAGCAGGGCGTCGTCTAAAGGGGCCGGTCTCAGTACAAGAGGGACGATGCACCGAGGAAGGAGAAACGGACATGACCGAGGAGACGAAGTCGCTGACCCTCAACCCGCAACTGGAGGCGTTCCAAGCGTCGCTTCTTGAGAAGTACGCGACAGCGAACCGGACTGCGAAGCGTGGGCAGGTCGTCTTCGTCGGGTCCAGCCTCATGGAGATCTTCCCGATCGAGCAATGGCAGGAGAGCGGCGAGGTCGCGTTCGACGCGATCATCTACAACCGTGCCGTGCGTGCGACGACGACGGCGTTCCTCCTGGCCCACCTGGATACGCAGATCTTCGATCTCGAGCCGTCGAAGGTGTTCATCAACATCGGCACGAACGACATCGGGTTCGGGGTCCCGGAGGAGGAGTTCCTGGCGAACGAGCGGGAGATCTTCCGCAGGATCGCGGAGCGTCTGCCGGACTGTGAGACCTGTGTTTTGAGGTTCTACCCGATCAACACGGTGGACTTCCGGAACGACGAGGACGAGAGAGCGCTCCTCGCGACGCGCTCCAATCACGCTTTACAGGCCGCTTCGGACGCGATCGAGCGGATCGCGCAGGAGTTCGGATTCCCCTTCATCGACGTGAACGCCGGTCTGGCCGACGAACGGGGCGAGCTGAAGAAGGAGCTGACCTTCGATGGCGCCCACCTCAATCCGGACGGCTACCGGGTCGTGCTGTCGAACCTCGCGCCCTACCTCTGATCGCTGCTCGGCAGGCGGCCAGGACGCGCAGGCGCTGAGAGGGCTCGCTCATGCTCGGGGCGGGCGCACCGGACGGGTGCTGCCGTAGCCCCGTCCACAACGGGAACGCGTGTGACACGATCGACCCCATGACGCACGCCTACGATTCGATCGCCGAGGCATACGCGGCGCTGAACGAGACCAGCCTCCTGAACGAGTACTACAACCGGCCCGCGCTCGCCGAGATGGCAGGGAACGTCGCAGGGCTGCGCGTGCTGGATGCCGGGTGCGGTTCCGGCTCGATCTTCGCCGACCTCCGTGCGGGCGGCGCCGTCGTCAGCGGTATCGATTCGAGCGCCGGGATGGTGGAGCAAGCCGAACTCAGGCTCGGCGACGGCGCCGATCTCGCCGTCGCCGACCTCGGCGAACCGCTTCCGTTCGACGATGACACCTTCGACCTCGTCGTCGCGTCGCAAGTGCTCCACTACCTCGAGGACTGGGGGGCGACACTGGGCGAGTTCCGGCGGATCCTCAAGCCCGCGGGCAGGCTGATCATCTCGGAGGAGCATCCGTCGGCCACCTTCCTCGGAGATCGGCTCTCGGGCGGCGACTCCGAGTATTTCGGCATCCGGTCGCGAACCGAAGAGTGGAGTCTCGGCGGACGGAGCGCGCAGCTGGTGTTCTGGGACCGTCCCCCCCACGCGATGACCGATGCGTTCGCCGCGGCCGGATTCCGGATCACGGCGCTCAGCGAGCCTGCGCCTTCCGCGGACGCGTACGAGCGGTTCCCCGACGAGTTCGCCGGTCGTCCCAGCGGCCGGTTCCTGGCGTTCCTGCTCTTCGATCTGGAGTCCGGCAAGCGCTGACGAAGCAAAAGCCCCCGGTTTCCCGGGGGCTTTTGCTTCGTGGCTCCGACCGACATCGATCCGGTGACCTTCGTCCGGCGCGGAGGACGGCGATCGCCCCATCTCCTCAGGAGGCGACCGCTCCTCAGGATGCGACCGCGCGGAGCACGTCGGCGGGAGCCAGCCATCCGACGAGCCTGCCGTCCGTGGCGACGGGGACTCCATCGGTCGCCTCCGCCCCGATGACCTGGTCGAGGACGTCGGCGACATGCTCATCGGCGGCCAGCACCGTGATGCGCTCGCTGAGCTCTGCCGCGGTGCGGGAGGCGGTCGCTTCGTCGGAGGCGAGCGCCTGGGCCGCATCGGCCGCGGTGAGCACCCCGATCAACGACCCGTCGTCACCCACCACGGGTGCTGCGCGGCGGTGCGACTCGCCCAGCCGGACGATCGCCTCGCGGGCGTCCTGGCTGCCGCGGATCGACGGCGGTGGCGTCGACATCAGGGCGGAGACGGTCGTGCCGCGAAGGGCCGGGAGGGCGGGCGCGGTCAGGTCCACGCCACGGCGGCTGAGCTTGCGGGTGTAGATGGTGTCGCGGCTGAGCAGTCGCGAGGTGCCGGTGGCGACGATCACCGCGAGCAGAAGCGGCAGGATGATCGAGTACTCGCCCGTGAGCTCGAACAGGATGATGCCGGCTGTGATCGGGGCCCGAGTGGCGCCGGCGAAGACGGCGGCCATGCCGACGAGCGCGAAGGTCCCGGCGTCACCCGAGAGACCGGGGATCACGAGCCCGATGGCTTCGCCGGTCGCGGCACCGAACGCGGCGCCGATGACCAGGCTGGGGGCGAACACGCCACCGGAGCCGCCGATGCCGATGGTCAGACTGGTCGCGACCATCTTGGCGAGCACGAGCAGGAGCAGGAAGCCGACGGTGTACGTGCCGGCGACGCTCGCCTCGAGCACGGGGTAGCCGACGCCGTAGAGCTGCGGCATCGCGAACAGGAGCAGACCGAGCAGGAGGCCGCCCACGGCGGGCCGCAGCCACTCGGGCCCCCGCCACGCCCAGTCGCAGAGGTCTTCGACGAGGTAGAGGATCTTGCTGAAGAGCACCCCGACCGCGCCCGCGAGCAGGCCGAGCCCGGCGAAGAGCAGGTACTCGCTCGGACGGCTGACGGTGAACGCCGGAAGTGCGAGGAACGGGTGATCGCCCAGAATGGACCTGCCGACGACGGATGCCACGATCGACGACAGCATGACGGCGGCGAACGACCGGGTCGCGAAGTCGCGCAGGATCAGTTCGAGCGCGAAGAACACTCCCGCGATCGGGGCGTTGAACGTCGCCGCGATCCCTCCGGCGGCACCGCACGCCACGAGCGTGCGCAGCTGCGTCTCCGGCATGCGGGTGATCCGCCCGAGGGTGGAGCCGAGCGCCGAGCCGATCTGCACGATCGGCCCCTCGCGGCCGACGGACCCGCCGGAGCCGATGGTGATCGCCGAGGCGAGCGCCTTGACGACGGCGACCCGGCCCGGGATGTGTCCGCCGCGGCGGGCGACGGCGTACATGACCTCCGGAACGCCATGGCCGCGGGCTTCGCGCGCGAAGCGATGCACGAGCGGGCCGTAGAGGAGGCCGCCGATCGCGGGGGCGAGGATGACGAAGGCGCCGCCGAGCCAGGGAACCCAGGGGTTGGCGGGGTGTCCGGTCGTGGCGGCGTAGTCGGCCGTGCCGGTGAAGATCAGCGTCGCCGTCTGCACCAGCCAGCGGAACACCACGGCGGCGAGTCCGGCTCCGGCGCCGACCACGAGCGCCGAAGCGATCAAAGGTGCGGGAGTCGCGCGCACGCGTCGCCACCAGTGCGCCATGCTGGCACGTGAGCCGTCGACGACTCCGCGGATGCTCGCGGTGATGGCGGACACAGAACCCCAATCATGTAGAGATGCAACTGTTGCATGAATGCATCAAACAGCGTAACACTGGAGGAACCATGCAGGACCACGGCTTCCCGCACGAGGCGACCGAGGCGACGCTCCAGGCGTCGCGGGCGCTGCTGGGGATCGTCGCGCGCTCCGTCGCGGACGCGTTGGAGCAGGTGACGCTGCCGCAGTTCCGGGTGCTCGTCGTGCTGGCCGGTTCCGGCGCGATGCGGATGGGCGCATTGGCGGCGCGCGTCGGCGCCGTCCCGTCGACCTTCAGCCGGACCATCGATCGCATGGTCGACGGCGGGTGGGTGGTTCGACAGGAGAGCCCGCAGAGCCGGCGCGAGATCCTCGTCGATCTCAGCGACGACGGTCGTCGCCTCGTGGACCAGGTCACCGAGCGTCGCCGCCGCCAGGTCGCCGCTGTCCTGACGTCCCTGACCGCGGACGAGCAGCAGCAGATCATCGACGCGATGGAGCTGTTCTCGAGGGCCGCGGGCGAGCCGACGCCGGAGGATCTGCTGACGCTGGGCCTCTGACCCGGCCTCCCGCCTTACTTCGTGGCGGGCGGGACGAGGGAGTCGAGGATGTACTCGAGCTGCTCGGCGGTGAACGCGCCCGGGTGGCGGATGACGACCTGACCGGTCGGGTCCAGGATCACGGTGTACGGGAGTCCGGAGATCCGGTAGGCGCCGGCGACCGAGCCGTTCGCGTCCACCGCGAGCGGGTAGCCCGTGCCGGCCTGTCGTGTGGTGGCGCGGGCCGCGGCGGCATCGTCGGAGACGTCGATGCCGATCAGGTCGGCCCGCCCGGCGAACTCGGCCGACACCTTCTGGAGGTCGGCGAGCTCGCCGACGCAGGCGGTGCAGGTGCTGGCCCAGAAGTTGAGCACCGTGTAGTGGCCGGTGGTAGGGGTGACGCGGCCCGACCCGGTCAGAGCCGGCAGCGAGAACGGCTTCGGTCTCGTGCCGATGCCGGTGTCTCCTGTCGCGAGGTCGACGGTGGCCGATCCGGCGACCGGGCGCCGCTGGGAGGCCGGGAGGAGGTCGACGGCCTCCTGCGCCATCGTGTGTGCGAACGGCGCCGTGCTGGCGGAGTCGGTGCCGAACTGGCCGAGGGCGCGTTCGGCGCCGTCGGGGCCGATGAAGAAGATCTCCGTGCCGTGCACGACGGACTGGTGCGCCGCATCCAGCTCGATCGGCACGCCGTAGGCGCGGGCGACGGCCGCCAGGGTCGCCGGCGAGCCGGTGCCGAAGTACCAGTTCGCGTCGCCGCCCACCCCGTGGGAGTCGGTCCAGGACGCGACGTCGGAGATGGCCGGGTGGTACGGGTTGGCGTTGATCGAGACGAAGGCGATCCGGGAGGCGGCCGGGCCGAGGTCCCGGTCGGCGAGGGCGACGTCCTGGGCGAGGAGGGTGCAGAGGTCCTGACACTCGTCGTCGTTGAAGGTGAGGACGACGCTGCGTCCGCGGAAGGTCGACGGGGTGATCGTCCGTCCGCGCTGATCCGTCAACGTGTAGTCGGGGGCCTTCGACGCGGCCGTGCCGAGCGGATCGAGCTGGAGCAGGCTCGCTGCCGCGGTCGAGATCCCCGGCTCCGTCGGTGGGGACGCGGGGGCGGCGGACCCGGGGGACGACGGTTGCGCCGCCGCGACGAGGACGGCTGCGAAGCCGGCCAGGACGACGGTCGCGGCGGCGATGAGGGGCCAGGTGCGGTGACGGCGAGGGGTCATTGGTTCTCCGGAGCGCGGCGTGTGGATCGGGTGGCGACGGCGGCGACGGCCAGCGCGGCGAGCACGAGGCAGGCGCCGAACCCGCCGACGAGCAGAGGGTGGGCGAAGACGGCGGTGGTCAGGTCGCTGCTGGCCCGGGAGACGACGGTCGCGAATGACGGCTCCGTGCGCGGTTCGAGGATGAGCAGCATCCCGTCGGCGAGCACATAGACCCCGACCAGCAGCAGGAGCACCGATGCGGCTCTCGGGAGGTGCTTCGCGTACCGTCCGGCGACACGAACGGCTTCCGCGCCGACGAAGGCTGCGAGAACACTGCAGGCCGTCACGAAGAGTCCCATCCCCAATGCGTAGGACAGGGCGGCCGCCGTCGTGTCGACCGCGGAGGCGGCGGTGGTGGACGGCGCGACGGCGGCGGCGAAGAGCGGGAACGCGCACCCGAGGGAGGTGGCCGCGAACGCCGCGCCGTAACCGAGCATGGCCAGCATCCCCCGCCCGGAGCGGAAGGGAAGCGCGATCGCGGGGATCCGCACGTCGTGGCCCGCCGCCCCGACGATCCCGGCGACCAGGAGGGCCAGGCCGAGGGCCGCGGTGAACCAGGGCACCCACGCCACGGCCAGGTGCACCCCGGTGGCGACCGCGATCCCGACGACGGCGAACACCGTCACGAAGCCACCGGTCATTGCGACCGACGCGCGGAGCGCTCGGAGAAGTCGCGTCCCGACGGGCGCGGGCTCGGAGCCCAGGAAGACGGCGAGGTAGGCCGGCAGCAGGGGGAAGCCGCACGGGTTGACCGCCGCGGCGAGACCGAGCGCGAACGCGTAGACGATGGCCGGCCCCATCAGCGGGTGCCCTCCCGGTCTCTGGCCGCCAGCCTCTGGAGGTAGTCGTTGTACGACCGTCGTTCCGCTTCGGCGCGCGCAGCGGACCGCTCCCGCCTCCGGGTCGTGCGCTCATCGGAGCGCTGCCACTGCAGGAGGAGCACGCCGAGCACGAACACGGTCGGCAGTTCGGTGAAGCCCCAGGCGATGCCGCCGCCGACGGCCTGGTCGGCGAGCGGGGCGATCCCCCACCCGGAGATCGGGATGCGGTAGAAGCCGACGACGAGCGCGACCGACATCATCAGCATCACGCCGAAGAACGCATGGAACGGCGCCGTCGCCGCCAGCTCCAGGATCCGCACGGTCGGCGCAGCGTACTTCCGCAGCCCGCGGGAGGCGCGGCGCGGTGTCGGGTCGACGCCGAGCACGCACCAGAAGTAGAGGAACCCGATCGCGACGAAGTGCAGCAGCATCAGGTTGTGTCCCCACATCGTGCTCATCAACCCGTCGAAGGCCGGTGTGAAGTACAGGCCGTAGAGGCTGCCCAGGAAGAGCACGAGGGCCGTGGCCGGGTGGGCCACGAATCGGGCGGGTGCGCTGTGCAGCACCGAGAGCAGCAGGGAGCGGGCCGAGAACGTCCCCGCCGGCCGGGCCGGGAGCGCGCGCAGAGCGAGGGTGATGGGTGCGCCGAGCACGAGGAAGATCGGGGCGAGCATCGACAGCACCATGTGCTGGACCATGTGCACGCTGAACAGCTCCATCCCGTAGCCGTCGATGCCGGTGGCCGTCATGGCGAGCACGCTCAGGATCCCGAGCGCCCAGAACACCGCGCTGCTCACCGGCCACCGGTCACCGCGGCGGAGAAGCAGGACGACGCCGGCGGTGTAGAGGCCCGCCAGGACGAGCATCAGCACCGGGATCACCGGGACCGGCTGCGGATGCAGCGCGACCAGGCGAGCGAGCGTGGGCGGCGCCGTCGGCATCCACATCGGCCCGCTCATGGCATGCGCCGATGGCGGATCGACGGGAGGCGTCGATCCGGAGAACAGCGGGAGAGTCGTTATTGATGCATTCATGCAACAGTTGCGACTATACACAACTTTGGCGTTCGGCGAACGAGACTCCCGGTGCGGATGACGTCGAGCGTGTCGTGTCGGTCATCGTGGACGCCGTCGATGCCCCGATCGCGGCCGTCTCCGTCTACGGACCCACGTACCGTATGCACGAGCGACTGCGCGAGATCGGAGGCGCTGCTCCGCCGCCGCCGCGATCTCAGCTGCTGGGCAGTGATCCGGCCGGAGCCGAGTTCGCCGCCCGTTCCAGGAGCCGCCTGAGCGGTCGCAGCCTGCCGATCGAGTCGTCGAGTCCACCGGGCCGGGCGCGCCGCAGCCACAGCGCGCGCTGGTCGACGACCAGCCGGTCGAGCCGGTCGCGGAGCTCTGCAGCGACCCGCGGGTCGAGCTCGTCGAGCCGGTCGCGGCCGAGCGCGAGGACGTCCGCCCCGAGGAGCGCCAGACGGATGCCGTGCTCGAGCTCGGCGACACAGAGCCCGCCATCGCCGGCGCTCGGATCTGCCGTGGCGAGCGCTCGACTCGCGTGCTCGAGGTGGGTGCGTGCGGCCGCGATGCCGGCCGGTTCCGGCCAGGCGGCGGCGGGAATGCGGCCGGCGCGCCACAGCACCGTGAAGAGCTGGCTCGCGTTCAGGAGGGGCGAATCGAGTGCGGCGGCGGCGCGGCCGGCTTCGACGGTCGCGCGACCGAACCCGCCCGCCGCATCCTGGACCGCGATCCGGTCGAGCACTCCGGCGACATCCTGATCGTGGTTCGTGTCGGAACACCATGCGATCGCGCCGCCGACCAGGAGCGGGCCGAACGAGATCGATGGCGCATCGAAGGAGCCGTAGTCGCCCCATTGGGTGATGAGGTATCCGCGCGCGCCCGTGTCGAGGCCGGTGCGGGCCACGTCGGCCAGGTTGTCGGTCGCGTTGTCGATCCGGCCGACGAACGACTGCCAGGTGCTCGTGCCCGGCGCCAGCCAGAACGGCTCGCCGGCGGCGATCAGTCCTGCGGCCCTGCCGCGCACACCACTCCTGGTGGCCTCGACATCGAAGTCCATCGCCGCCCACCTCGCGTGCTGCTCGTCGTCAGCGCGCTCGATAGCTGCGGCGCTGAGGGCCGGCCCGTCGTACTGCCACACCACCGGCACGGCGCCTCGCGGCACCCGTCCCATCAGCTCGGGGTGCTCGGCGAAGATGTCCGCCCAGAACTCCACCTGGTAGCCGCGCCGGGTCAGGTTCTCCAGAAGGTACTGCACGTAGTCGAAGTAGACCTCCCCTCGGCCGCGCTCGTCGACGAGCGCCGCTGAGGCGCCCAGGCCGAGCTCGAACGGCTCGTCGGCGCCGATGTTGATCTTTCCGCTGCTCGTCGTCGCGGCGATCTCGGTCAGCAGCTCCAGCACGAAGTCGGCGTTCTCGCGCGTGGGCCGGAGAGTCGCCGCGGGGCGGTGCTCCCCGGCCCATTCGAAGCCGTCGGGCTTCTCCGCGCGGTCCCGGTACTCGTCGTGGACCAGCCAGCGCTCCATGTGCCCGAGGCAGTTCACCGACGGGACGAAGTCGATGCCGCGGGCCACGCACTGCGCATCGAACCAGCGGAGGTCCTCCGCCGTGAGCGGTGAGGCGTCCTCCCACACGACCTCGTGCCCGCGGTAGGCGAAGGTGTGCTCGATGTAGAGCTCGAAGTGGTTCAGGCGGGCCCGCTCGGCGAGGTCGAGATAGCGCACGAGCGTCTCGCGCGTCGGCACCCGGTCACGGCTGATGTCGAGCAGGTAGCCGCGCACCGGGAAGTCGGGATGGTCGGCGATCTCGACGACGCCCGACCCCCAGTCCGGATGGGAACGCAGCTGGGCGAGCGTCGCCAGCGCATGCCGGAGCCCGCGCTCGTCGGCGTGCTCGATCAGCACACCTCCGGAGTCCGCGCGGAGGCGGAAGCCTTCGGGGCGCAGCGCCGGGTCGACTCGCACCACGAGCGGGGCGTCACGCCCCGGCCCGTCGCCGGGGGAGACCTGCGCTCGACGCGGCTGCGGAAAGAGCGATCCGATCAGATCGGTCATCAGTGTCCTCCGGTACGTGCTCGGTATGCGCACGCCCCCACGATCGCGCGGATGAGGGCGGGGACCTGGTCGGGTTCCAGGCACTGCGGATTGATCGCGATGGCGTCGCCGTCGACCCCGACGGCGACGGCGGGGTCCCCGGCGCGCAGACGCGCGGCCAGCTCCTCCGCCGGGAGCGCCGGCGCCGTGACGTACGCTCGAGGGATCGACGCCGGCTGGATGCCGGCCTCCCGGAGCCGGTGCCGACGCGCGTGCAGCAATGGGTGGGCATCGAGCGTCCCGACGATCTGCTCGACCATCCGATCCCAGGCTCGGAACTGTGCAGCCTCGTCGCGCCGGACGTAGAGGTCGACGGCGCGGACGAGGCCGGCGATCGTCTCCTTGTCCGTCTTCATTCCCCGACCGATCCCGTGGTTCGGGAAGCCGATCGCCGTGCATGCCGCGATCAGGTCCTGACGTCCCAGGATCAGTCCGGACGACTGAGGGCCGCGGATCTCCTTCCCTCCGCTCACGATGACGAGGTCGGCTCCGCGATCGAGGAACCGCCGGAGGTTCGAGCGCGGCGGGAGCTCGGCGGCCGCGTCGACCACCAGAGGGACGCCGGTCCCCTCCAGCGCGCCCGCGACGACGTCGAGCGGAAGTGACCCGGGGGCGTGCTCCGCCTCCGCCACGTACAGCACCAGCGCTGTCCGGACGTGCACAGCGGCGCGGAGATCGGACGCTCCGTGCGCCGCGACCTCGACGATACGCAACCCCGCGACCGTGACCGCGCGGTCGTAGCGGCTGCGGTGGGCGCGCAGGATCACGCATTCGTCGCGGAGCACCGGCCGGTCGGCCTCCCCGCCGAGCCCGGCGCTCGCCGCCGCAGCGATCGTGATCCCGGCTGCGGCGCCCGACGTGACGCAGGCCGCTTCCACTCCGAGCATCCGGGCGATCTCCACGCCGGCGCGCCGGTGGAGCAGATGCAGGTCCACGAACGCCTCGGAGGCCTCGCGCATCGCGTCGACGACAGCAGGCGCCATCAGGGACCCGGCGACGGCGGTCACCGTGCCCCAGGCGTTGATCAGCGGGGTGATGCCGAGCTCGTCGTAGATTCCCATCCGGGCCCGTCTCAGCTGTCGGGACGCGTCGCACGCTCCAGCGGCTGCCGGATGTGCTCGTACACGTGGCCGGTCGCCCGCGTCATCCCGAGTTCGCAGGTGCGGTCGATTGACGCCTGGGCGGTGAGGCCCGTGCCTCCCGACCGGAATGTCACGGACCTCTCCGAACCGCGCGGCCGCCGGAAGAGTTCCGCGACGGCTGCCGTATCGGCCGGGGTGACGGCTGCGGCCGGAACCAGCTGGTCGTGCGAGGCATCACGAGAGACCGCGTGGCCCCAGGTCGCATTCGACGGCGCTGGAGGTGCGGCCGTCACGGTCCCGCGAGCTCGAACTTGGAGCTTCCGCCGCGCACGAAACCGCACGCGCGGTCGACACCCGCCAGACAGCCCTTGGCCGACATCAGCGCGGTGTAGTAGTCGATGTAACGGAAGCCGTACGTCTCGCCGCGCGCGAACGCCTGGCCCTGGATCGCGGCGGCCCAGCGCTCGAACGCCTCGTCGGGGATCGGCACATAGAGGTCGGGGACGAAGCCGTCCGCGTCCTCCCAGTTGTCGGCGTGCAGGAACGTCCCCACGCTGTGGCGGCCCAGCGGGCTGTCGACGGGAAGCGACGCGAGGAATCGCGCACGCTCGGCCAGCACGGCCGCGTGCTCATGGTCCCGGTGGATGCTCTTCGTCCAGTGGGTGATGATCGTGTCCGGCTTCTCCGTGCGGATGATGTCGGCGATCTGCTCCGCCGCCGTGTCGTCGGCGGGGAGGAAGCCGTCCGAGTAGTCGAGCACGCGGAACTCCGCTCCGATGCCCGCGGCGAACTCCTCGCCCTCGCGCACTTTCTGCACGCGGTACTCGTCCGGCGAGAGGCGGGGGTGGCCGCGCTCGCCGTAGGTGCACGCCAGGATGATCGTCCGCGCGCCCTCCAGCGCCAGTTTCGCCAGCGTGGGTCCTGCGGTCAGGTCCATGTCGCCGATGTGCCCACCGATGGCCAGCACTGTCCTCATTCGATTCGCTCCGTTTCTCGCGTCGTTCTCGGTCGGTTCACTTCATGCCGGACAGCACCACGCCACGGACGTAGTACTTCTGCAGGAAGAGGAACAGGATCAGCACGGGCAGGGTGCTGATGACGATCCCGGCCATGACGATCGGCATCGTGCGGTTGGGGTCGATGAAGCTCTGCAGCAGCTGGATGCCGACGGGCAGGGTCATCAGGTCGGGGTTCGCCGAGGCCATCAAGGATGTCCAGATGTACTCGTTCCACTGGCCGACGAAGGTGATCAGGCCCAGCGTGATCGCCACCGGCTTGGCCTGCGGCAGCACGACGCTCCAGAACAGCCGCCACTCGCCCGCGCCGTCGATCCGTGCGGCTTCGAGCATCTCGTTCGGGACGCCCACCATGAACTGACGCATCAGGAAGATGCCGAAACCGCTGACCAGGAACGGGAGCATGAGCGAGACGATGTTGGTCGTCATACCGCCGTCGCCGCCCTGGCCGAGGATGTTGTTGCCGCCGACCAGCGGCCAGTTCAGCATGATCAGGAAGTCGGGGATCAGCAGCAGGAACGGCGGGAGCATCATCGTGGCGAGGATGAAGCGGAAGATGACCTCCCGCCCCCGGAAGCGCAGCTTGGCAAGCGCGTAGCCGGCCATCGCCGAGGTGATCAGTACCGATGCCGTGACCGCGACGGTCACGATCACGCTGGTCAGGAAGAGCTTGCCCAGCTGCAGCTCGGTGAAGGCTGCGTAGTAGTTGCCCCAGGTGAACTCCTGCGGGAGGAAGTGATACGGCAGGATGCCGTACTCTCCCGATCCCTTGAACGAGCTCGACACCATGTCGAAGAACGGCAGGGCCATCGCGACCCCGCCGATGGTCACGACGAGGTACGAGAACCAGGGGGTGCGGACGCGTTTGTTACGGAGGCGCATCAGTCGTCGTCTCCCGCTCGTCGGCTGACCCAGAGCTGGATCAGGGTGATGATGAAGATGATCACGAACAGCACCATGGCCATCGCGCTCGCCGTCCCCCAGGCGCCGAACTTGAAGGCCTGCTGGTACATCTCGAAGGCTGCGACGTTCGTGGAGTTGACCGGGCCGCCGTCCTTGGTCATCACGATGATGAGGGCGAACGACTGCAGGCCGGCGATGACCTGCGTGATGAAGACGAACACGAGGGAGGGGCGCAGCAGCGGCAGCGTGATGCCCCAGAACGTCTTCCAGCTGTTCGCGCCGTCGAGCTCGGCCGCTTCGTAGACGCTGCGGTCGATCGCCTTGATGCCGGCGGTCAGGATGAGCACCGCCGCGCCGATGGATGCCCACGCCTGCACCACGGCGACCGACGGCAGCGCGATCTTGGGATCGGACAGGAAGCCGATCGAGTTGATGTGCAGCGCGTTGAGCAGGCCGTTGATGAGGCCGGACGGCTGGTACATCATCTTCCACACGTTGCCGATCGCCACCACGGTGGCCACGACGGGGAGGAAGTAGAGGAAGCGCCAGAACCCCTGGAACTTGAGCCGCTCGATGCACTGCGCGACGATCAGCGATCCGGCGACGGCGAGCACGACCGACAGCGCCGCGAACACCAGCGTGTTCACCAGGATCGGCGAGACGAAGGTGCTGTTGAAGTTGAGGATGTCGGTGTAGTTCTGGACTCCGATGAAGTGGATCTGCGTGAGGTCGTACCCGCCCCACTTCGAGAGCGACAGGAAGATCGCGAAGAACGACGGAAGGATCAGGAAGACCAGGAAGAACAGGAGCGACGGTGCGAGGAACAGGTATCCCGCACGCCCCTCCCTGCGGAAGCGGCGACTTCTCGTCGTGGTCCGTGGCCTGGGTGCCTCGAGCTCGCTCACCGCTTCACGGGTGGGGGTCGCGACTGTGCCGGTCATCGTTCTGTGCCTGTCATCTGCTGCCTCCGCGGGGCGGGAGGGGCGGCGGGGCGCCGCCCCTCCCGAGGGTCGTGTCGGGTTACTTGCGGTTGATCTCGGCGACCAGGTCGTTGAACGTCTGGTTGACCGGTGCGTTGTTCACGAGGATCTGATCGAGGGCGTTGTGGAGAGACGTCTTCGCTTTGTAGGCGTTCGCCGCGTTCGACTCGGCCATCGCGTAGCCGGCCGCCTCGTAGATCGGCTTGAGGTTGGGGTCGGCCGCCTGGAGCTTCGGGCCGAGGATGTCGGCGTCGGCCTTGCGCGGCGGGATCAGACCGTTCGAGGCGAGGAAGTCGCCCATCTCGGTCACCCCCTCCTTGTTCTTGTGGGAGTTGAACCAGGTCAGGAACTGCCAAGCCTGCTCCTTGTGCTTGCTCCCGGCGTTCACACCGGTGAAGAACGCGTAGGCGAGTGAGCCCTGCTCGCCGGCCTTCGGGCCGGGGACGGGCGCCGTGCCGACGTTCTTGTACTCGTCCTTCATCTGGTTCTTGAGGCTGCCGATCCACCAGCTCGCTTGGATGGCCATCGCCACCTGGTTCGCCGGGAACGCCTTGGTCGGCATGATCGAGGTCGTCGTCGAGCCGTTCTTGGCCAGCTCCGACTCCAGCTCCATGGTCGCCTTCGCCGTGCTGTCGAGGGCGGAGCTGCCGTCCGGCTTCAGGAACTTCCCGCCCGCCGCGTCGAGCAGCGAGAGGAAGGGGTGCGCGGTCTGGTTGTCGCCGTCCTGGATGAGCGACAGGCCCTCGACCTGGTAGTTGCCGGAGGAGTCCTTCTTCGTCGTCTTCTCGGCCACCTCCTTGAGCTGGGCCCAATCCGTCGGCGCGGAGTCGTACCCGGCCTCGGCGAGGATCTTCTTGTTGTAGTACAAGACGTACGTGTTGAACTCGGTGGGGTATCCGAAGACCTGGCCGTTGCCGCCGGTCACGGCCGCGGCGGCCGCAGAGCTGTAGTTCGTCTTGATGTCCTCGGCGACGTCCGCCGGCGGCTTGTCCAGCACGTTGTTGGCCGCCAGCTGACCGCCCCAGAGCGCGTACGAGCTCAGGATGTCCGCGCCGCGCCCGCCGGTCTGGCGGACGTTGAGGGTCGTGAGCAGGTCGTCGAACTTGACGGTCTGCTGCTTGACCTGGATGTCGGGATGCTCCGAGTTCCACTGGTCGATGAGCGTGCTGATGCCGCTCTTCATGGGCTCGTCGCCGTAGTGGCTGAGGAAGGTCAGGGTGACCTTCCCGTTGTCGTCGCCGCTGGAGCCTCCGCTGCAGCCGGTCATGACGAGTGCGGTCGCCGCGGCGACGGCCGCGGCGGTGACGAGCCGGCGGCGGGACGGTGCTGTTCTCATGGTCTTCCTCTCGGTGATGTCGTGGCCGCTCAGCCAGCGAGCGGCGCGTGCAGGATCGCGAAGGTGCGGGTGACGCTGAAGCCGGTCTTGAGGTACAGGTGGCCGGCGGGCGAGGTCTCCTCCGTCCACAGGAACCAGGCGCTGTGCGCGCCGAGCGCCCGCATCCGTTCCAGCGTGAGGTGGAGGAGGATCTCACCGAGGCCGGTCCCCCGGCTCTCGGGAAGGACACCGAACGGGCCGAAGCGCTCGAGCACGTTCTCGTACGTGCCGTGCATCGCCCAGCCGAGCATCCTGCCCTGCGGGTCGCGGACCGTGATGATCCGTTCCAGCGGCAGGCCGCCCAGCACACCCTCGCGGATGCCGCGCGCCCAGTCGGGGTTGAACCGGGTGCCTGCGATGCGGATCAGCTCCGGCAGGTCATCCCCGGTCGGCGACCCGAAGCGCCATCCGGCAGCGACCAGTGCATCGGCCCGCTCCCGGATGCGCTCCGGCATCGCGTAGTCGTTCAAGGTCCGGTCCATGGCGACCGACTCGTACTGCGTCGTGAAGCCGAGCGAGGCGAGGAGCCGCTGCGCGTCGGGGTAGCGCTCGCCATCGAGGCCGGGGAGGAAGTAGTTGGGGGTGTACGACGAGAAATACGCCGTCGTCGCGCCCTGTTCCGCGAGCCAGCCCATCGTGCGCCGGAGCAACGTCGTGCCGATCCCCGAGCGACGCGCCTCCGGCACGACGAAGAAGAACGGGATCCAGCCCGAGCCCCGCTCGAGGTCCGCGCCGTCGGCCGCGATCAGCCGGCGGACGCCGTACGCGGCTCCGACGATCTCGCCGTTCTGCTCGGCGATCGTCAGGCCGTCGGAGTCGAAGTTCCTGTCCAGCAGGAACATGTCGCGGAACCGCGACTCGGTGATCCCGTCGGCGGGCGCCGAACGCGTCCAGGCCTCGGCGATCCGGGGACCGTCGCCGGTGCGGAACGAACGGATCGTGGGTGTCGTAGTGGTCTGCAGCATGGCTCTCCTCGCGCTCACTTCGCTGTGGTGCTGGATGTCGGTGCGGTCGAAATTACCTTCATAGGAACAATGCTGTCAAGCATTTTCAGCCAGGAAAAGATTCTTGGCAATCATTTACGTGCCCGTTACACGGCGGAAACACGTGGATAGAGCAGCACGTCGGGCCCGTAGAGCTCTGTCACGTGAGCGGCCGGGCCGACGAGCCCGCTCGCCGGCAGCCCCGACTCCACCGTCCTGCGCAACTCGTCGGAACCCCAGAGCAGATCGATGGCGTGCCGGCGATCCGGCCCGTCCAGACGCTCTCCCGGCGGCAGGAACCGGAACTCGTCCGGATACAGCTCGGCGATCGCATCGAGGACCGCCAGCCCCGTCGCGACCGGACGGAACGCGTCGCGGTCGGTCACGTGCAGCTGTACGCCGCGCACCGTCGAGCCGGCGTACTTGTGGAACGTCGGCGCGAACCACACGTCGCGGAACAGGACCCCGGCCACGTCCGACTCGCGGAGCCGGGTCGCAAGGCGGCCGTCGATGTAGGGAGCGCCCAGCATTTCGAACGGGCGCGTGGTCCCGCGCCCCTCGCTCACGTTCGTTCCCTCGAAGATGCCGGTGCCGCAGAACGCGAACGCCGTGTCGAGGGTCGGCATGTTCGGCGACGGCGGCACCCACGGCAGTCCGGTGCTGTCGAAGCCGCCGCCCGGATTCCACCCTTCGGCCTCCACCACGTGCAGGTCCACCGTCAGACCGCGGCCGGCGAGGTCCCGGGACGCGAACAGCCGCGCGAGTTCTCCTGCCGTCAGCCCGTGGCGCTGGTTGATGTCGCTGCGACCGACGAAGCTCGAGAACGCGGCATCAGGAAGGCCGGGACCCTCCGCGCGAAGGCCGCCGAGCGGGTTCGGACGATCGAGGACGACGAAGCGCATCCCTGTCCGCGCGGCGCTCTCCAGAGCGTCGTAGAGAGTCCAGATGTACGTGTAATAGCGGACGCCGAGGTCTTGCATGTCGAAGACGACGGTGGAGACGCCCGACTCCTGGAACACTCGGTCGAGCTCGGCTCCGGACTTCAGATAGGTCTCGACGATCGGGAGGTCGGTGCGCGGATCGTGCGACTCGGACTCGGTCTCTCCCGCCTGCACCGATCCGTTCAGACCGTGCTCCGGACCGAACAGAACGCTGATCGGAGCACCTGCCGAGACCAGCGCGTCCGACGTGCGGCCCAGGTCCGGCATCGTCCCGGTGAAGTTCGTCAGGAGCCCGATCCTGCCGTCGCCGAGCAGTCGGATGTCGTCAGCGGCGCGCTCCGCGCCCGTCCTGGTGCGGGTCATGATCCTCTTTCGTCCTGCGCCGCCAAGACCCGCGCGGAGGGCACAGGACGCGACGGCGCTCAGCTGTCGTCGCGGAGTTCCTTGACGATTTCGTACGTGCTCTTGAGCGCCTGAACGGTGCGGTCGTAGCGACCACGGGCCACCCCGACGAACAAGTAGTCGATGATCGTGAGCTGGGCGATCCTGCTGGCCATCGCGCCGGAGCGGAAGGTCGTCTCGCGCACGGCTGTGCGCAGGACGCTCTCCGCCTGCTCGGCGAGCGGCGAGTCCGGGACGTTCGTGACGGCGACCGTGTGTGCACCATTGCGTCGAGCCGCACTCAGGAAGGCCATGGTCTCGCGGGTGCGCCCGTTGTGGGAGAAGCCGATCGCCACGTCGCCCTGCTCCACGAGCGCGGCGGAGACCAGGGCATCGTGGGCGTCATGGAAGGCGAGCGCGACGTGCCCGATCCTGAGCAGCTTCTGTGCGAGATCCTGTGCGCCGGCGTTGCTCGCGCCGACACCGAACAGCACCACGCGCTTCGCCCGCTCCAGTTTGCGGATCACCCGTTGGAGGACCTTGATGTCGAGACTGTCCGCTGTCTCCCGGATGCCGAGGATCTCGCTGCCGGCGATCTTGGCGACCATCTCCGCGAGGGTGTCCGACGGGCTGATGTCCGCCCCGTAGGCTCCGTCTCCGTTGCCGCCGAACTCCGCTGACTCTTTGGCCAGTTCGGCCGCCAGCTGGAGCTTGAGCTGCGGATAGCCCGTGAAGCCCAGGGCTCGGCAGAATCGCACGATGGACGCCTCGGAGGTGTCGCAGGCCCGCGCGAGCTCGCTGATCGTGTTCTCCATCACGATCTGCGGGCGCTCGAGGATGACATCCGCCACGCGTCGCATGGTGGGCGGGAACGAGTCGACGTGAGACTGGATGCTCGTCTGAATACTCACGGTGAGAACACTAGTGACGTTGTCGCTCAGTGCCACGTGTCCTCCTTCCCACCTCGTCGTCGTGTCACAGTACTGAGATCGGGCAAAATCTGTCAATCATTTACTTGCTGGCTTCCGTTGCTGTAATTTGTCTTCATCCTAACCGTGGAGGACCTCAGTGAGCCCAGAAGCCGGACCGCGTTTCCTGACCGGTCTCATCACCGCGCCCCGCGCGCGAGGGCTGGCCTCCACCGCGGCGACCGCTCGGCGCCGCCATCGACCGTGCGGCGGCTCTCACCCTCCGCTCCGACCTGCCTCACGAAAGGTAAGCCATCCGTGTCTAGACTGACCGACCTCACCGGACGCCCACGCGACGTCCTGCACCGCGAGCTGGACGCACTGACGACCGAGATCGTGGCGTCCGACCTGGGCGACCTCGACACTTTCGAGACCTCGCGACTGCTCTCGCTCATGAACGAGAACGACAGCGAGGTGCCCGCAGCCGTGCGCCAGGTGCTCCCCCAGGTCGCGGCGGCCATCGACGACATCGCCGCGCGGATGCGGGCCGGCGGGCGGCTGATCTATGTCGGCGCCGGAACGGCGGGGCGGCTGGGGGTCGTCGATGCCAGCGAGTGCCCGCCCACGTTCGATGTCGACCCGTCCCGCGTCGTGGGCGTCATCGCCGGAGGGGAGGCCGCCATCCGCACGGCCGTCGAGGACGCGGAAGACGATCGCGACGGCGGCGCCGCGGCGATGGCGGCCATCGACGTGACACCGCTCGACTCGGTCGTGGGCCTCTCCGCCTCCGGCCGCACTCCCTTCGTCTCCGGTGCGCTGGAGTTCGCACGGTCGGCGGGAGCGCTGACCGTCGCGGTCGCGTGCAACCGGGATTCGGCGATCGGGCGCGGGGCGGACCACGTCATCGAGGTCGTGGTGGGTCCGGAGTTCATCGCCGGATCGACGCGCCTGAAAGCCGGGACCGCTCAGAAGCTGGTCCTCAACATGATCTCCACCGTGACGATGGTCCGGCTGGGCAAGACCTACGGCAACATCATGGTCGACCTCCGCGCGACGAACGAGAAGCTGCGTGTGCGCGCCGAGCGCATCGTGATGTTCATCACCGGATGCACCGCAGACGAGGCGGCCGCGGCGCTCGAGGGCGGAGGCGGCTCGGTACAGGTCGCGGTCCTCATGCTCCTGCGCGACCTCAGCCCGGAGGATGCGGCGGAGCTCGTCGAGTCCAGCGACAGCCTGCGTACGGCGCTCGCCGGCGCGTGAGGGCGTGGAGATGAGCGGACTGTCCATGGGTGCGATGCACCCCCGGGTGCTGATCGTCGGTGCGGGGCTGCGCGGCCGCATGTTCGCCCATGTCGTCGCGACGGAGCCGCAGGCCGAGCTGGTCGGATTCGTCGACCCCGCTCTGCCGCAGGGGGCGACTGCGATCATCGACGGGCAGCCGTTCCCGGTGTGGCGGAGCATCGCAGACGCGTACGCGGAGGCCGACCCGAACTCCGCGATCATCGCCACACCCGATTTCCTTCACGCCGATGCCGTGACGGAGCTGGTGAACCGCGGCGCTGCACTCATGCTCGAAAAGCCGGTGGCGACCACGCCGGAGGACACCGCACGGATCGACGACGCGGTCGCGCGGGCGGGCGTCTACTGCATGGTGGCCTTCGAGAACCGCTGGAACACTCCGTTCCTCACGATCCGCCAGAGCGTGGAGGCCGGCCAGACCGGGGCGCCGATCTTCCAGGCCGCCCGGCTGAGCAACACCTACTCGGTGCCGCAGCGCATGCTCTCCTGGGCCGCGAAGAGCTCGCCGTTGTGGTTCCTCATGCCCCACACGGTCGACCTCGTCCAGTGGATCGGCGGCGCAGACATCCGCACGGTCTTCGCACGGGGCACCCGGGGCGTCCTGGCCGGTCGCGGAATCGACACCTGGGATGTCGTCCACGTGCTGGCCGAGCTGACCGACGGTTCCACCGCCTCCCTCACCTCGGCGTGGGTCCTGCCGGAGAGCCACCCGGCGCCCGTGGATTTCACCTACGAGCTCGTCGGAACGCAGGGCTCCGCCCTGACCGACATCGGGCGCAGCGGAGTGCAGGTCTTCCAGGACCGCCACACGACTGTCGGCATGCTCGGCGGGGCATTCGACGGCATCGACAGCGGGGCGCCCGCCTGGATGACGCGACGGTATCTCGCCGACCTGAGGTCGGGGCGCAGCCCGGAGACTCCCCTCGCGGCCGGCATCCAGGTCAACAGGGTGCTGTTCGCCGTCGAGCGGTCGCTTCGGTCCGGCGCGAGCGAAGTCGTCACCTGACACGAGACCATCTCGGTTGCACTTCAGGCAGCGAAAACCCCCGGATTCCGTAATGGACCGGGGGTCTTCGTGGTGGCTCCGACCGGCATCGATCCGGTGACCTTTCGATTTTCAGTCGAACGCTCTACCAACTGAGCTACAGAGCCTCACCGCCGGGGCGGTGATAGACGGAAGCCCTTCCGAGGGGAAGGGCTTGTCGCCGTGGCGACCCTGACGGGACTTGAACCCGCGACCTCCGCCGTGACAGGGCGGCACGCTAACCAACTGCGCTACAGGGCCTTACTTGTGTGTTCAATTGTACGTGACGCCCACTGCTTGCGAGGACGGGTGACCCCAACGGGATTCGAACCCGTGCTGCCGCCGTGAAAGGGCGGTGTCCTAGGCCGCTAAACGATGGGGCCGGGTTGTCCCGCTCCGCTTTCGCTTCACGACGACCACCGACGCATAAGCATACGGAAGATGCGGACGGAATGCGAATCGGTCCTGCATCCCGGGCGGGTCCGATGCCGGGCCGCCCCCGCAGGAGGTTCCGGATCGGGCGACGCCCCACGCAAATGCCGGGATTCGGCGGGTCTCCGTGGCAGATTGCGAGCGACGGCTCCCCCCGCCGTCCGCGTGAGTCACGCGCCGTCGGCCCCGCCGCGCCCACCGACCCTGGGCTTCGCGGGCGCATGTTGGTAAAGTTGCACGAGTTGACTAGCGATACCCGTGCGACTGGTGTGACGAACGAGACATGATGCGATGCGTGAAACGAGCGGGTTCGAGGTGGCGATGAGACGCGAGACGAGTGGATCCGGGGAGAGGACGCCCCGGCGACGCGGTCGGGTGCTGCGCACCGGGATCGCCGCCCTGATCGTTGCAGCCGTCGCCGCGGCCGGCTCCGTCGCCCCGGCCTACGCCGACGACTACCCGAGCTGGCAGGACGTCCAGAACGCCAAGGCCAACGAGTCGACGGCATCCGCCCAGGTCGACAAGATCACCAACCTGATCGCGCAGCTGAAGGGCGAGGTCGCCACCACGCAGGCCGAGGCCGAGAAGCGTGGCGCCGAGCTGCAGGTCGCCGAGGCCAAGTTCGACGACGCCAACATGCGGGCGCAGGAGCTCGACAAGCAGGCGGCGGAGAGCCAGCAGAAGGCCGACGCCGCGAGCGCCCAGGCGGGCAAGCTGGCGGCGCAGCTCTACCGCACGGGCGGCCGCAACCTGACTGCCAATCTCTTCCTGAGCGGCAACGGCGCCTCGTCGAAGAGCCCGGACAAGCTCCTCTCCGACCTCGGCAGCATGTCGAAGCTCGTCGAGCAGTCGAACAAGGTCTACAGCGACGCGAAGGCGGCGCAGAACACGGCGGACTCGCTCTCTGCGCAGGCGGAGGTCGCCAAGGCGGAGCGCGAGAAGCTGCAGATCGCCGCGCAGGCCGCGATGGAGGCCGCGATCGCCGCGGCGAAGGCCGCGCAGGACAAGCTCGCCGAGCAGCAGAAGCAGATCGTCGTGATGCAGGCGCAGCTGGCCGCGCTCAAGGACGCCACGGCGAAGACGGTGCAGGGATACGAGGCCGGGGTCGCCGCTGCGGCCGCTGCGGCCGCCGCGCGTGGTTCCGGCGGACTCCCGGGCGGCTACGTGGGACCGCAGGGGTGGGCGGTCCCCGCGGCCGGCCCGATCACCGACGGCTTCGGCTCGCGGCCGTCGCCCGGCGGCGTCGGCAGTACCTACCACCAGGGCATCGACATCGGCGCCGGCTGCGGCTCGCCGATCTACGCCGCCTACGGCGGCACCGTGATCTACGCGGGCTACTACGGCTCGTACGGCAACTTCGTGCTGATCGACAACGGCGGCGGCATCAAGACCGGTTACGCGCACATCCGCGACGGCGGCATCATGGTCGGCATCGGCCAGGGTGTGGGCGCCGGGCAGCCGATCGCCCGCGTCGGAACGACCGGAGCCTCCACAGGGTGCCACCTCCACTTCGAGGTGCGCATCAACGACGTGAAGATCGACGGCATCCCGTTCATGAGAGACAGGCAGGCCCCCCTTGGCTGAGAACGACAAGAGCACACGCACCCGCACCGGGCTGGCGATCGGCGCCGGCGTGATGGGAGCGGTCACCGCCTCCATCGGCATCGTGACCCCCGCACAGGCGGTCGACTACCCGTCGTGGAACGACGTGCAGCAGGCCAAGTCGAACGTCGCGAACCAGCAGGCGATGATCGACAACATCACGTCGCTGATCGGCACCCTCCAGTCGGGGGTCGACGCCGCACGCGTCGAGTCCGCCAAGGCCGCCGAGGCGTACCTGCAGGCCAAGATCGCGCTCGACTCCGCGACCGCCAAGGAGGCGGACCTGCAGAAGCAGGCGACGGATGCGGCCGCCAAGGCGAAGACCTCGCAGATGCGCGCGGGACTCCTGGCCTCCCACCTGGCGAAGTCCGCGGGCGGCGATATGACCAGCCAGCTCATGCTCAACGGCGGAGGCTCGGGCGACAACGCCGACAAGCTCCTCTTCCAGCTCGGCACGATGAGCAAGCTCACGGAGCAGTCCAAGGCCGTGTACGAGCAGGCGACCAAGGACAAGAACGCCGCCGAATCGCTGAAGGCGCAGGCCACGTCCGCCAAGTCGGCCCGGCAGGAGCTCGCCTCGCAAGCCGACACGGCCCTCGCTGCCGCGAACGCCGCCCAGGTCAAGGCGCAGGCCGCGCTGGCCACGCAGGAGAGCAAGTCGACCGAGCTCGTCGCCCAGCTCGCCGCCCTGAAGAACACGTCGTCCACCGTCGAGGCCGCCTACCTCCAGGGCGAGCAGCTCAAGGCCCAGCAGGAGGCGGCGCGCAAAGCCGCGGAGCAGGCCCCGCCTCCGGCGAGCTCCGGCGGCGGATCGTCGTCCGGCGGCGGCGGGTCGTCCTCGGGCGGCGGATCGTCCTCGGGCGGTGGCGGCCCGGTCGCGCCCCCCGACGGCAACGTCGTCGACACGGCCATCGCCTACGCGCGCTCGCAGCTCGGCAAGCCCTACCAGCTCGGCGGCGCCGGTCCGAGCACGTGGGACTGCTCCGGCTTGACGATGAAGGCCTACGCCTACGCGGGCGTCTACATCGGCTCGCACTCGGTGAACAACCAGTACTACACGGCCCAGGGCAGGGGCCAGCTCGTCTCGTACAGTGCCAAGCAGCCGGGCGACCTCATCTTCTGGGGCAGCGGCCCGGGTGACTTCTACCACGTCGGCATCTACATCGGCGGCGGACAGATGATCGCTGCGCCCACCGAGGGCGACGTCGTGAAGATCCAGTCCGTCTGGGGCTCGCCCTGGTACCAGGTGGCGCGTCCCTCGGCCTGATCCACGGCGGGGCGAAGGCGGTGAGCGATGGAGGTGCCACAGCAGTTCGTCTCGCGGCCCCGCCTGCTGCAGCGCCTGAGCGCGCCGACCCGGTTGATCTGCATCGGCGCGCCGGCCGGGTACGGCAAGTCGGCGCTCGTCCGTGAATACGCGCGGGTCGCGCGCGAGCGGTGCGCCTCCGTGTCCGGACGCGGCAGGGGCCGCGCAGAGCTCTGGTTCGACATCGCCGCGCGCTTGGACCTCGTGCCGCCCGGCGACCAGGGGGCCGGGTCCCAGCCGGACGACTGGATCGATGCCGTGGCGCAGGTGGACGAGCCCGCCACCGTCATCGTGGACGACGTGCCGGACGAGCCCGCCTTCGCCCACGACGTGCTCCGCCTGCTGGAGTCGACGTCGCTGCTCCGGTTCATCCTGACCAGTCGGCACCCCGAACGATTCACGGCACTCGCGGCGGCCTCACCCTCGGCGGTGGAGCTGATCGACGCGACCGACCTGGCGTTCACCTCCGCTGAGGCCGGCCGGCTCCTGAGCCGGCTGCGCCCGGCCAGTCCGTCGCCCGTCCCCGACAGCATCTCGCCATTGCGGTGGCGGATCGTGCTCCTCGCCGGCGAGAACTTCGACGACAGCCGATCCGCCGAACGCTACCTCGAATTCGTGCTCGCCACCCAGGACGATCCGGACGGGCTGCTCTCGGCGTTCGCTCGCCTGGCCTTCTCGCCGGTCCTCTCGGACGCCTTCGTGCAGTCGACGCTCGGGGCCGAGCATCCCGCCCGTCTCTCGCTCGCGGAGGAGCTGGCGTTGGGCAGGTGGACGGGGCCGGACGAGTTCGAGTTCTTTCCCGAGATCCGGGCGGCGTTGCGCAACCGGAGAGCAGAGCGCGGGACCGACGAGACCCGGGCGTGGGTGAGGCGGGACGCGCTGTGGGCGCTGGAGAACGGCCACCCGTGGCCGGCGCTGCAGGCCGCCCTCGAGATCGATGACCTGTACTTGGCGTCACGGGTGATCCGCACGAGTTGGGAGGGGCTGGTCGACTCGCCCGCCGCCGCCGCCCTCCAGCGGGTCCCCGTCGGCGACAGGAGCAGATTCCCGGCCATGAACCTGATGGTCGGCTTGCACTATCTCGCCGCGGGCAACAAAGACGCCGCCCTCCCGATGTTCGATCTGGCCGCGGAGTCCATCCGCAAGAACGTGGGAAGCGTCGAACCGGGGGAGCAGCTGTGGCTCCTCGGGATGCTGACGGCCGCGCTGCGTCTGCAGGGCAGGCTGACGGGGGCGGTGCGCGCGGCCGCGCGGGCCGAGGGGATCGTGCAGACGTATCCGGAGCGTGCGCTGATCGCCGAGCCGGGGACCAGCCGACTGATCGTGCATTTCGCGCTCACTTTCGTGAACGCCGGCCAGATCGATCGCGCCGAGGCCATGCTGACCCTGGGGTTGCGCTGCAACGGCCCGGGTACGGCGGGCTGGTTCCACTGCGTGAGCGTGATGGCCGGAGTAGTCGCCCTTGCGGGACGGCTGCGCGAGGCGACCGAACTGCTGCGGGTCCGCTCCGACACTCCGCATCCCGCGCGCTGGGATCACAGCTATCTGGGCTTCTTCGGGGTCCTCGCCGAGTCGATCCTGCTGCTCGAACGCGGGGACGCTGCACGCGCCCGCACCACGCTCTCCGTGCTCCAGCCGCACCTGGCGACGGTCGAGCATCGTCCCGCGGCGATCGCTGTGGAGTGCATGATCGATCTGGCCGAGGGAGACCACCCCCGGGTCAGAGCCGTGATCGACAGCGCCCTTCTCGACGGGTCAGCACCGTATTGGCGCGGCGTGCTGGCCGCCGAGTCCCGGCTCGCCTGGCTGCTCGCCGGGGTCCCTTCCCCGGCCGGCTCCCGCTCGCAGCCGCCTGTCGGCCAGGTGCTGTCGGCGCTCGAGTCCGTGCTCCGAGACGATGCCGGATCGGCCCTCGTCACCCTCGCCGACACCACAGCCGGGGGAGTCGCGGGGGTGTCGCCACGCGTGCGAGCGATGGCCGCCGTGGTCGGGGTCGCGGCGGCGGATGCCGCCGGGGCCGACCTCCTCGAGCGACTCGCGGCGGATGCGGGTGCCCTGCTGTCGCACCACGGGCTCTCCACCCCTCTCGCTCTCGCGCCGGACGGCGTTCAGGCGGTCATCGCCCGGCATATCGCGGGCGGCGCGCCATCCTGGCCCTACCGCTTCCCGGCGCTCGAGGAGCTTCCGACCCTTTCGCGACGAGAACTGGAGATCCTCTTCGCGCTCACGCACTGCCGGACGCGTGAGGAGCTCGCCGACCAGCTGCAGGTCTCGATCAACACGATCAAGACGCAGTTGCGGTCGGTCTACCGGAAGCTGGGCGTGAGCAGTCGCGAGGCCGCGCTGGCGCGCGCCAGCGAGCTCCGGCTGATCGCCGGCCCGCGTCAGGGGTGAATCAGCGGGCGATTTGCGTCCCCTGCGGTGGCCGACGTCTGCCGGGCCGCCTCCGCGCGTGGGCAGCATGAGGGGTGAATTCTCTCCCAGACGACGTGCACGGCGCCGACGACGAGACGGTGGTCAGTCCAGACGGATACGTCTACCGGTTCCCCGCATCCGTGCCAGAGCATGATCGGCAGGTCGGCCTCGGTCGCCCCGACTTCCGCGTCGGCTACATCGATGTGGCGCACGGCTGCTGGCAGGCCACGACCATCGACGGGGTGATCCTCACCGGCGACGGATGCTCGGACGACGCCGTCCGCGCCCTGCTCGATCTGAGCATCGGCGGTTCCGCCGATGAGTGAGCGGCGTCCGTTGCACCTGCCGGGATCGCCGCCCCCGCCGATGCCCGGGGCATTGGTCACGCGCGCCGGGCTCCTCGCGAAGCTCGATGCGGAGGTGCCCCTCGTGATCGTGGAGGGGCCGAGCGGGTGCGGCAAGTCGACCCTCCTCGCGCACTGGGCGAGCTCCGACGCCGATCGGACGATGCTGTGGTTCGACTATCCGACGACCGCCGGTTCGTTCTGGTCGCAGTTCGCCGACCTGCTGTCCCTTTCACCCGCCCCGCTTCCCCAGCTCGCCGAGCAGCTGGCGGCGATCGGCCGCAAGGTCGTCGCCGTCATCGACGAGTGCGACGACGATCCCGCCCTGCTCGCGCAGATCCGCGCGGTGACCCGCACCGCAGGCAACGCGCGGTTCGTCATCGCCACACGTCACGCTCCGGCGATGACGGACCTGTCGGAGAGCTGCGACATCGATCAGACCGTGATCGGCGCGCGCGAGCTCATGTTCCGTCGGTCCGAGGCGCGAGAGCTCGTCACACTCCTGGCAGGCCCCCACGACCCCGACGAGGTCTACCTCGCCGACACGGTGCTGCCCCTGGCGGCACGACTCATCGGTATCGCGCTCGCGCGCGGAAACTACGGCGCTTTCGACTGGAACGGGCGTGGGCGCGCCCACGTCGCCGAGGTCCTCGTCCGCCGCACCATGTCCCGGATACCCGACTCGGACCTTCTCACCGCGGCGATGCGTCTCTCGGTGGCCGAACGCGTCGATCAGGAGCTCTGCGAGCGGCTCCTGGCGACGGACCGGGCGTGCTCCGCCCTGGACGAACTCGAGCGTCTGGGGATCGGCTTCTCGACGGTCGAGGGCGACCGCCGGATCTTCACTCTGGTGCCTCTGTTGCGCCAGGGCTATTTCGACGAGTTGTGCAGACGACACCCGGGTGAGGTGGCAGGGCTCCGTCGCGTGACCGCGCTCTGGTGCCTGGAGAACGATCGTCCCCTCGAGGCGATCCGCAACGCCGTCGCCATCGGTGATTTCTATCTCGCCGCGCGCGCCGCGCAGTCCGGGTGGCTCCGGCTCGCCGGCCCGGACCTGCGGGCGACCGGAGAGTGTCTCCGTGCGATTCCCCGCGAGCTGATCGGCAGACACCCCGTCCTCGCTGTCCTGGCTGGTCTGGCCGTCGACGACGTGCGGCCGGGACGGGCGCGGGCGTACTTCGAGGACGCACTGACGGCGCTGCGTCGCGTGGGCTCGACGATGGAGTCCGACGCCGTGTGGACGCTGACGCTGCGGGCGATCGCCCGTCGCGCGCTCGGCGAATCGGCGCACAGTGCACGCGCAGCCCACGCCGCAGCACGCGCGGCAGAGCAGCTTCCGAAGCCGGCCCAGGAGGAGCTGGGGGCGACGCTCGCCGCCCTGATGCTGGAATGCTCCCGCTGCCTGCTCTCCGCGGGAGCCACCCGGTATGCGGTCCACGCGGCCGAGTCGGGGCTGGGGTGGGCCGACGGCGCCGTCCGAGAGCAACTCGCCCTGGCCGCCGCCGTCGCCTCGGCGATCGACGGTCAGGTCGCAACAGCGCTCCGGCTGCTGCCCGATCCCGACCAGCGCGAGCGTCTCGCGGGGCCGTTGGCCGAGACCCTCCGTCTGATCCTGTGCGCGGAGAATGCCGCGCCTTCGCCGCATCCGCATCACGACCCGCTCGCGGCCGAGGACGCGCCGGGAGACTGGGCGCTGGTGTGGGCGTCCGGTCTGCATGCGCTCGGCACGGGGGAATGCGAGCGGGGCTGCGTCGGCGTCGGGGACGCCGTGGCCGCGCTTCCGGCGGCGAGCGCCGGGCGCGCGCGGGTGATGCTGATGCACAGCCTTCTGCTGATCGCGACCGGGCAGTCCGGTCGAGCCGACCTCATCCTCTCGTCATCGCCACGGCGCGGAGCGGAGGCCGCGCTCGTGCGGTCCCTGCGCAGCGCACAGGCCGGCCGGACGGAGGACGCGCTGCGGGAGGTGTCGACCGCGTTGCGAGCGCCCGTCGAGGACGATCCGCGCGTCAGCGCCGCGGCGTGTGCCGTCGCCTCCGCGTGCCTGCACAGACTCGGGCGCCCGGCGGCGAGCGAACGGATGCTCCAACGCAGCGCCGCCATCGCGACGCAGCACGGGCTGACCACCCCGGCCCTCGTCTGGGGCCGCACGGGCCGGCCGGAGGCCCAGCGGCCCGGCGCGCTCGCCGCCACGGGCTGGCTGGCCGGGGCGGAGGCCTGCGAGCCCCTGACCGCGCGCGAACGCGCCGTGCTCGAGCACTTGATCGAGCACGACTCACGACAGGCTCTCGCTGACGCCCTCGGGGTGTCCATCAACACGGTCAAGACCCAGTTGCGTTCTCTCTACCGGAAGCTGGGAGCCTCCGACCGGCAATCGGCGCTGCTCAACGCCGTCGATCTCGGGATGCTGGGACAGCCCGCCGGCGCCCCGCGCGCATGACAGGCCACAATAGGGGCACCGGCCCGGCACAGCTGCCGTGCTCGTCGAGGATGCCCAGGACCACCGACCGCCCGAAGGAGACGGAAACGATGAACGCGGCGAACGAAGAGGCTCTCCGACCGCGAGGGCTCTCCCCACGAAACCGGCGTATCGCCTACGGCGCGGGGATCACCGTCGTCACCCTCGCCCTGGTCGCGAATCTGATCGGTTCGACTCCCTGGCCCTCGGCGCTCCTCATCCGTCAGGTCTTCGCTCAGGGGAGCGCGAAGACCGTGGCGGAGCTCAACCGCCACCAGCCGGCCCCCGGACGCGTCGACGCGCGCACCGGCGTCCAGTACCGCCCGGGCGACCCGGACGCCACCCTCGACGTCTTCACGCCCGCAGGCATCTCGGCTCCTGCCCCCGTCATCGTGTGGGTCCACGGCGGGGCGTGGATATCGGGGAGCAGCGCCGACGTCGACCCGTATCTGCGCATCCTCGCCGACAAGGGCTACGTCACCGTGGGGGTCAACTACTCGCTCGGACCGGACCGGGTCTATCCGGCGGCGGTCGAGCAGCTGAACTCCGCCCTCGGGTTCGTCAGCGAACACGCAGCCGAGTTCCACATCGATCCCCGGCGCATCGTCCTCGCCGGGGATTCCGCGGGGGCGCAGCTCGCCAGCCAGCTCGCCACCCTGACCACCAGCCCGGACTACGCGCACCTTCTCGGGATCGCGCCCGCCCTCCGGCCCGATCAGCTCGCGGCGACCATCCTCCATTGCGGGGTGTACGACCTGGACGCGCTGGCCGACCTGACCGGCGTCAACGCCTGGGGCTTCCGGGTCGCGTTGTGGGCGTACACCGGCACGAAGGACTGGTCGCAGACCTCGGTCGGCAGCACGATGTCGACGATCAAGCACGTCACCCCCGCCTTTCCGCCGACGTTCATCTCGGGCGGGAACGGAGACGGGCTGACCTGGATGGAGTCCGTGCCGATGGCCAGAGCCCTGGCCCAGCAGGGGGTGCCGGTGACCGAGCTCTTCTGGCCGGCGAACCACCAGCCTGCACTCCTCCACGAGTACCAGTTCCGGCTGGACTCTGCGGAGGCCACGAAGGCTCTCGACGCGACTCTCGCGTTCCTCGACCGGACCGTCGGGGGTGAGCGGGGGTGAAATGCCGAGGGCGGGGCGTCGAGAGCGCCCTGCCCGGCAGAGCATCGCCGACTATGGAATAGTCCGCGACGGGTAAGCGGACATCCCATCGAGTGCAGGGGCGACGGGCGGGTTCGGGTCCCCCCGCCGCCCCTCCACTCATCCGCCCGTCCGGCGTCGTCCGGCGGGCCTTATTACAACACCTCCATCCCCGTCGTCGAGAGCTGCTCGACGGCGAGGGAGCTGCAGGCCGTCCCGGTGAAATCGAGCACATCCACGGCGTCGGTGCCCTCCTCCGGGTAGATCCGGAAGCCGCGAGACGGAGTGGCGCCGCACGCCGGGAAGTTGCCGTCGTCCTCGACGACGATGGTGAACTTCGCCGATTTCTCCGGCCGGAGGTGCACGGCGGAGACCGGGCGACCGGTCTTCGACGCGGCGCCGATGGGGGAGCCCTGGGCATCGATGAACTCGACCACCGGCTGCCCGGCGACGGTGCACGCGTGCGTGCCCGTGTTCGTCACCGTCATGTCGACGGTCGTCTTTCCCATTCCGGGGTGTTCGACGCGCTGCTGCCGGAGGGAGAGGTCCCGGATCGCACACGGCGCGTCAGCCCCAGAAGAGAGGGGCGTGGTGCGAGGAGCGGGCGCGGCCGCGGAGCAGCCGACGAGCGCAGCGGCCAGCGCGGCGGGGGTGAGGGCGAGAATGATGCGGGAGGCGGTTCGTTTCGTCATGACTCCAGCGTCCGCAGTACCCGGAGGGCGGGCCGGCCCGGGACGGACGCCGCCTCCGGTATTCACCCGTCGCCTCGCCCGCGGGTGGCCGCCGGGTGAACCTGGTCGATCTCGACCCACGGCCCCGCCCGTTCGCCCATTCACGGGGCAGCCTTGATGCATGAGAACGCGCACCGAGATCGTGGGCACGCCGCGGGAAGCCCTGGCTCGCGCGCGCCATCAGCTCGTCTGTGAACTGCTCAGCCTCCCGACGACCAGGACGGGGTCGGCGACGCTGCTCCTTCTCCTCATGACCGTCGACGAGATCAACCGGATCGCCGATGAAGCCGCTGCGAGTCGCCCCGAGGCCATGGAGGTCGCGGCGGACCACTTCCGCGCGGAGCTCGCGGCTCTCGACCGCTCGGTGGCGACGACCGACGAGGCGGCTCGTGCGCACCTCTCGCAGCTGCGCGCCCGACTGTCCCGGTGACACCGGATCGTCCCGGTGACCGGAACGTCGGCACGCGTCCGATGGTCGGTGCGGATCACCGCGACGAGACGCTGGATGCGGCCCCGGCGGTCCGTGGCTGCGCCGTCGTCGGCGCGGTGCGATCGGCGAGCAGCCGGTGCGCGAGGTGCGCGAAACGCTCGAGGCGCCGCGGAAGATCGGCGTCGCTGCTGCTCGAGACGGCCTCGGCCGCCTCGAGGAACCGCGTCACGGCCGATACGTCCGACGGCGCGCAGGCGGTGAGGACCCGGGCGGCGGACGCCGGCATGCGTTCCTTCAGCGGCTGGAGCAGGTCCAGCGCCTGGGATTCGATGGAGCGGTAGCGGCGAGGCAGCCTCTGTGTGTCCGCGGCCTCCCGCGACCTCCGATCGAGCTCGACCGATGCCTTCTGAATGGCGCCGAGCGAAGCGGCCAGATCCCACGCGGGCGGCAATGCCGTCGGCGCCTCCTTGTCCGGTGCGCTGGTGAGACCCCGCGCCCCCTGCAGCGCCGTCTCCGCCTCCTCGACGCGCCGACGCGAATCGCCGTCGAAGAGACCCGCGCTCTCGGCGTCCAGTGCCGCGAGGGTCGCACCCAGCATCTGCGAATGCAGTGCGGCCGTCGCGATCACGGCGTCCTCGGCGCGATCCTCCCTCGAGACCGCCGCCAGGCTGTGGTGAAGGCCGGAGAGGCGGGCCTGAGCGGCGGTGCAGGCGATTCCATAGGCGCTCGATCCCAGCGCCGCGAGCACGACGACCGCTCCTCCCGCGATCGCGACGGAGCGAGGTCGGCGCGTCCTGCCGCCCAGCGAGGTCCTCATCGCCGTGCCGGTGCGACGGGCGGGTGGTCGCCGTGTCGATGGACGAGCCTCCACACGCCCTCGCGGAGTCTGTAGACGTGCGAGACGCGGATGGTGATCTCCGTCGCCGGTGCTCCGTCGACGCACAGCACCCCGCGTTCGGTGCTCACGGTGTAGGCGAGGTCGGCGCCCTCGTGCACGATCTCGTGGTCGGCCACGAGGGTGCCCGCGCTGAATCGCGTCGCCACCCATTCCAGGGTCGCCCGGACGTCGTCGTAGCCGCGCTCCACGGTCCCGAACGCGCCGAAGAGGGTGACATCGTCGCTGCGCTCCCAGCACGCGATGAACTGGGCCGGATCGCCGGCGCCCATCGCGGCCAGACCGCGAGCGGTCTTCTCGAGTGCGTGGGCGAGTGAGCCGGGTGGCATGGTCGTCGGCACGGGGTCCCTCCTTCGATCGGGCTGTTCGGTCGTCCGCCCAGCTTCCCGGTCGCGGGGGGCCGCGGCGATTCCGTGACCGATGCGGTCGCACGAATTCACCCGGGGGCCGCCGCACGGTCGGCCTCGGCGGCGCAAGCGGGCTCGGGGGAGGGGGTGAACGTCAGGGTGAGGCGCGGCCTCCAGAGGTCCGCGACGATCCCCTGCCCGGGTCGGCGACGGCACAGTGAAGACAACCACAGACACGAAACCGGCCGCCTGGCCTCACACCGGAAGCATGGACATGAACAGAACCCGAATCATTCAGAAACGGCGAGGCCTTCTCGTCGTCGCCGCGTCGGTCGCGGTCGCCCTGGCATCGGCGGCGCTGACCGCCTCGGCGGCGACGGCGGCGGACGCGGCGACGACCCACGCCGCAGCATCCACGCCCGCGTATCCCACCTACTACACCGGCTACAGCGACGCCGTCGGGATCGGCGGGGCGCCCATCGACGTGGCCTTCGACGCCTCCGGCCAGAAGGCCTATGCCGTGAACGAGTACGAGGTGTCGGTCTCCGTGGTCGACACCTCGACGAAGACCGCCGTTGACAAGATCTGGGGGTTTCCGTCGGTCCCGCTCTCGATCGCGGTGGACCCCCACCAGAAGGTCGCCTACGTCGGGATGCAGGCCGGGGTGGCCATCGTCGACCTGACCTCCGACACCGTCACGGGGACGATCGCAGGGTACACGGGTGCCAATGCGACGTCGGTGGTCTTCACCCCCGACGGGTCCAAGGCTCTCGTCACCAATTCGATCAGCAATTCGGTCTCGATCATCGACACCGCGTCGGCGAAGCAGATCGGCGTCGTCTCCGGCTTCACCGGAGTGACCCCGAAGCACGTGGCTCTGAGCCGTGACGGACGCACCGCCTACGTCACGGACTCCGGCTCGAACGCGATCTCGATCATCGACGTCGCCTCCGGCGCGCAGACGGGCACGATCTCGGGCTTCACCGGCGCCGCACCGGAGGGTATCGCCGTCAGCCCGGACGGCACCATCGCCTATGTCACCAACATGGGCAGTGCCTCGATCTCGGTCCTCGACCTCGCCACGGGCTCGCAGTCCGGAACCGTCGCCGGGTTCACGGCCGCCGACTCCTACGGTGCGACATTCAGCCCCGATGGCCGGAGCGTCCTCGTCACCACCGGAGGACCAGGCAGATACGGCATCGTTCTGCAGATCGATGTGGCCACGGCCACGGAGATCGGCGCTGTCGGCACACTCGACTCCGACCGGATGTATTACGGGGCCTCGCCGTCGGGTATCGCTTTCCAGCCGGGAACCGACACCGCCTATGTCGCCGACTTCGACAGCGACGACGTCAAGCTCGTCTATCCTTCCAGCGCCCCGGCGTTCGACCAGGACGCGCCGCCGCTCACGGCGACGACAGGGACGCCGTTCGACTACACGTTCGTCGCAGCCGGGACCCCGGCTTTCGACCCGATGGGGTACGGCGTCACCGGCACCCTCCCGCCGGGCCTGGGCCTGAACCCGGGCACCGGAGCCGTGTCGGGGACGCCGACGACAGCCGGCAGCTGGACCTTCGCCATCACGGCGTACAACACGACGGGAACCACGTCGGGCGCCACCCACGAGATCACCGTCGAGGAGGCCGCCGCCCCGGCGATCACGAGCGCCGACCACCTCACCGGCCAGGACGGCGACGCGATCGACCCCTTCACGATCACCGCGACCGGAGCGCCGGCGCCCACGCTGTCCACGCCCACCCTGACCAGCGCGGACGAGCCCAGCACCGATCCATCGAGCCAGCTCCTCCCGGACGGGCTCTCCTTCGACGCCGCGACCGGGAAGCTGACGGGCACCATCGCCGCCGGCGTCACGCCGGGCGACTACAGCTTCGACGTCACCGCGACGAACGGCACGAATCCGTCGGCGACGCAGCGGTTCACCGTGCACGTCGTGCCCGCAGCGGCGGCCAGCAGCCCGGCAGCCGCCCCCGGCGCGGATTCCCCCGCCCCCGCGACGGATTCGCCGACCGGGCACGCGGCGCAGGACCAGGAATCCGGCGTCCTCGCCCACACGGGCTCGGATCTCGTCGGCGCCGGAATCGCCGCCGCCCTCATCCTCCTCGGCGGTCTCGTGCTGTTGCTGATCGCCCGCCGCCGCCGTCGCGCAGCGCACCGCTGATCGCGTCGCACACGCAGAGCGCCGGAGAGGTCGATGACCTCTCCGGCGCTCTGCGTGTGCTTCTGCGCTCGGGCGTCAGTGCCCTTCGGCCTTGAGCTTCTCGAAGCCCGCCTCGACGATCTTCTCGGCCTCGGCGGCGTCGCCCCAGCCCTCGATGGTGACGAACTTGCCCGGCTCGAGGTCCTTGTAGCGGGCGAAGAAGTGCTCGATCTCCTTGCGGGTCTGCTCCGGGACGTCGGTGATGTCCTGGATGTGGGCCCAGCGCGGGTCCTTGGCGGGAACGACGACGACCTTCGCGTCGCTGCCGGCCTCGTCGCTCATGTTCAGCACGCCGACCGGGCGGACCTTGACGCCGACGCCCGGGAAGGCCGGGTACTCGAGCAGTACCAGCGCGTCCACCGGATCGCCGTCGAGGCCCAGGGTGTTCTCGAAGTAGCCGTAGTCCGTCGGGTAGACGAAGCTGGTGAAGAGCACGCGGTCGAGGTAGACGCGACCGGTCTCGTGGTCCACCTCGTACTTGTTGCGGCTCCCCTTGGGGATCTCGATGACGACGTCGTATGCGGCCATGTGCCGTTCTCCTTAGCTTTCGGAAAGACTGCAATAACGTTACTGGATGCACGTCACCGGTTCCCCTGAGCGCCGCCCGCGCCTCACGCCGCCCATGGCGGACGCCCGCCGCGCCGTTCGCGTCGCCCTCGCAGCGGCTACCGCGCTGCCGGCTCCCGACCCGCACGACGACCACGGGCCGCAGCGGCCCCGTCCGCTCGCTCCCGGCGCGCTCGTCCTCGTCGGTCTGAGCGGGGGAGCGGACTCCCTCGCCCTCGCGGCGGCCACCGCGTTCGAGGCCCCGCGGGCCGGATTCCGCGCCGGCGCGGTGGTGGTCGACCACGGCCTCCAGCACGGGAGCGCGGAGATCGCCGAGCGCGCCGCCGCCCAGGCCCGCGCGCTCGACCTCGACCCCGTGCTGATCGAACGCGTGGAGGTCGCCGGCGAGGGAGGTCCCGAGGCCGCCGCCCGTGCCGCCCGTCACGCGGCCTTCGACCGTGCCCGCGCCGCCACCGGTGCCGAGCGGGTGCTGCTCGGTCACACCCTCGACGATCAGGCCGAGACGGTATTGCTCGGACTTGCACGCGGTTCGGGGCCGGGGAGCCTGCAGGGGATGCTGCCGGACACCGGTGCCCTGCTACGCCCCTTCCTCGGTCTGCGCCGGGAGACCACCCGCGCCGTCTGCGCCGACTCCGGCCTGCAGCCGTGGGACGACCCGCACAACGACGACACCGCCTACCGGCGGGTCCGGGTGCGCAACAGCGTGCTCCCCGTGCTGGAGCGCGAACTCGGCCCCGGGATCGCGGAGGCGCTCGCCCGCACGGCGGAGCAGCTGCGGGAGGACGACGAGGCGCTCGACGGGCTCGCCCTCGAGTGGGCGCTCGAGCTGGTCAGCCAGACCGACCACGGCGCCGTCGCGCTCGACGTGCGCGGGCTGGCGGCCGACCCGCCCGCCCTGCGCCAGCGCATCATCCGCCTGGTCGTCTCCGCCGAGTTCGGCGTCTCCCTCTCTCGCGCGCACACGCTCGCCGTCGCCGAGCTCATCACGGACTGGCACGGGCAGGGTCCGCTCAGCCTGCCAGGCGTTAGAGTTGTGAGGCAGAACGGGCTGCTCACGTTTCACCCCAACAGCTAAGGACAGCACCCTCCCCATGGAACTCACGGACGTCGCCAACGACCTGACCGAGATTCTGATCACCGAGGAGCAGATCCGCTCCCGCATCGCCGAGCTGTCGCGCGAGGTCGAACGCGACTACGCCGGCAAGGATGTGCTCCTGATCGGCGTGCTGAAGGGCGCCGTGATGGTGATGGCCGATCTGTCGCGCGAGCTCAAGCTCCCGGTCACCATGGACTGGATGGCCGTCAGCTCGTACGGCAGCGGGACCCAGTCGAGCGGTGTCGTCCGCATCCTGAAAGACCTCGACACCGATCTGAGCGGCAAGACCGTGCTCATCGTCGAGGACATCATCGACTCCGGCCTCACCCTCTCCTGGCTGATCTCCAACCTCCGCAGCCGCGGCCCGGAGTCCATCGAGATCTTCGCGCTGCTCCGCAAGCCGGACGCCGCCCGCGTCGAGATCGACGTCAAGTACGTCGGCTTCGACATCCCGAACAAGTTCGTCGTCGGCTACGGCCTCGACTACGCCGAGCGGTACCGCACCCTGCGCGGCGTCGGCATCCTCGCCCCCGCCGTCTACAGCTGACGCTCTCGTCGAGGCGGCGCAAAGTGCGGGCCTGAGCGCCGAGACGGCTGACTATTCGCCGTCTCGGCGTCGAGCGCGCCCAGAGCGAACACGCAGCGCTCCCACAGCGGTCAGGCGGTACTGTGGTCGCACCATGAACGTCAAGAAGATCTTCCGCGGCCCGATTCTCTACGTCGTGCTCGCAATCATCGCCGTGTGGGTCGGTTCGAGCCTGATCACGATGTCGGGTTTCAAGGGAGTGTCGACGCAGGAAGGGCTCAAGCTCCTCTCCGACGACAAGGTCTCCAGCGCGAAGATCGTCGACGGCGAGAACCGTGTCGACCTGACGCTCAAGGAGGCCGACGGTAACCTCGGCACGCAGGTGCAGTTCTACTACGTCACGCCGCGCGGCGCCGACATCGTGAAGGCGGTCGACGACGCGAACCTGCCGAAGGGCTACGACGACGAGGTGCCGCAGCCGAACTGGTTCGTGAACATCCTCGGCTTCCTGATCCCCGCGCTGCTCATCGGCGTCTTCTTCTGGATCATGATCTCGGGCATGCAGGGCGGCGGCAACAAGGTCATGCAGTTCGGCAAGTCCCGGGCGAAGATGGTCACCAAGGAGACGCCGAAGGTCACCTTCGACGACGTCGCCGGGTCGGACGAGGCCATCGAGGAGCTCGAGGAGATCAAGGACTTCCTCAAGGAGCCGGCCAAGTTCCAGGCGGTCGGCGCCCGCATCCCGAAGGGCGTGCTGCTGTACGGCCCTCCCGGAACCGGCAAGACCCTGCTCGCGCGCGCCGTCGCGGGTGAGGCGGGCGTGCCGTTCTACTCGATCTCGGGGTCGGACTTCGTCGAGATGTTCGTCGGCGTCGGCGCGAGCCGCGTTCGCGACCTGTTCCAGCAGGCGAAGGAGAACTCGCCCGCCATCATCTTCATCGACGAGATCGACGCGGTGGGCCGCCACCGCGGCGCCGGTCTGGGCGGCGGCCACGACGAGCGCGAGCAGACGCTCAACCAGCTGCTCGTCGAGATGGACGGCTTCGACCCGAAGACCAACGTCATCCTGATCGCGGCGACCAACCGCCCCGACATCCTCGACCCCGCCCTGTTGCGCCCGGGCCGCTTCGACCGGCAGATCGGCGTGGATGCGCCCGACCTGCAGGGCCGCAAGAAGATCCTCGAGGTGCACGGCCGCGGCAAGCCGCTGGCGGCGTCGGTCGACCTCGAGGTGCTCGCCCGCAAGACGCCGGGCTTCACCGGCGCCGACCTGGCCAACGTCCTCAACGAGGCCGCCCTGCTGACCGCGCGCTCGAACGCGCAGCTGATCGACAACCGCGCCCTCGACGAGGCCGTGGACCGCGTCATCGCCGGACCGCAGAAGCGCACCCGCGTCATGAAGGACCAGGAGAAGCTCATCACCGCGTACCACGAGGGCGGCCACGCCCTCGCCGCGGCGGCGATGCGCCACACGGACCCGGTGACGAAGATCACGATCCTCCCGCGCGGCCGCGCCCTGGGCTACACGATGGTCATGCCGCTCGAGGACAAGTACTCCGTCACCCGCAACGAGCTGCTCGACCAGCTGACCTACGCGATGGGCGGCCGGGTCGCGGAGGAGATCGTCTTCCACGACCCCACCACCGGCGCCTCGAACGACATCGAGAAGGCGACCTCCATCGCCCGCAAGATGGTCACCGAGTACGGCATGAGCGCCGACATCGGCTCGGTCAAGCTCGGCCAGGCGAACGGCGAGATGTTCCTCGGCCGCGACATGGGTCACCAGCGCGACTACTCCGAGCGCATCGCCGAGCGCGTGGACGCGGAGGTGCGCGAGCTCATCGAGAAGGCGCACGACGAGGCGTGGGAGGTGCTCAACAACAACCGGGCCATCCTCGACCGCCTGGCCGCGTCGCTGCTCGAGCACGAGACCCTCGACCACAACCAGATCGCCGAGATCTTCGCCGACGTGCAGAAGCTCGAGGAGCGTCCGCAGTGGCTCTCCAGCGACAAGCGCCCGATCTCGGACGTGCCGCCGATCGAGTTCCCGAAGGCCAAGGCGCCGATCGACTCCGGCGCCGTCGACGGCGGGGTGGACTCCGAGCCGCCGTCGTCGAAGCCGAAGCGCTCGCCGGCGATCAAGCCCCGGCCGGCGACCGCCTAGGTCGCAGACCGCATGACCGGTTTCGATCGCGCACGCATCGAGGCGGCCGTCGCCGAGATCCTCGCCGCCATCGGCGAGGATCCGTCGCGTCCGGGTCTCGCCTCCACGCCCTCCCGCGTCGCCGACGCCTACGCCGAGTTCTTCTCGGGCGTGGGCGTCGACGCGTCCGCGGAGCTGGGCGAGCCGGTGCCGCTGGAGACTGCGCGCGCCGAGACCGTGATCGTGCGCGACATCGCGTTCCGGTCCGTGTGCGAGCACCACCTCCTCCCGTTTCTCGGTGTCGCGCACGTCGCCTACCTGCCGGGGGAGGCCGTGGTCGGCTTGGGGCGCATCCCGCGTGTGATCGACGCGCTGGCCGCCCGCCCGCAGATCCAGGAGCGCCTCACCGAGCAGATCGCGGACGCGATCGAGCAGGGCGCCGGTGCCCAGGGGGTGCTGGTCGTGCTCGACGCGTCGCACGCGTGCGTCACCACCCGGGGCTCCCGGCAGACGGCGTCGACCACGGTGACCGTCGCGGCGCGCGGCGCGTACACCGAGCCCGCGGCACGCGCCGAGCTGATGGCCCTGATCGGGAGCGGCGTCTCGTGACGCTCATCATGGGCGTCCTCAACGTGACGCCGGACTCCTTCAGCGACGGCGGGCTGTGGCTCGAGCCGGACGCGGCCATCGAGCACGCGCTGCAGCTGGTGGAGCAGGGAGCCGACATCATCGACGTCGGCGGCGAGTCCACCCGCCCCGGGGCGCTGCGCGTCGAGCCGGAGGAGGAGCGTGCGCGGGTCGTCCCCGTGATCGCCGCTCTGGCCTCCCACGGCGTCACCGTGAGCGTCGACACTCTGAACGCGTCCACCGCACGCGCGGCGGCCGACGCCGGAGCGGCGGTCATCAACGACGTCTCCGGCGGCCTCGCCGACGCCACGATGCCCGACGCCGTGCTCGACACGGGCCTGCAGTACGTCGTCATGCACTGGCGCGGGCGCCTGGACTCCGCCGATTCGCTGGCCGTCTACACCGACACGGTCCGGGAGGTGCGCTCGGAGCTCTCCGCACGGGTCACCGACCTGCTCGATCGCGGCGTGGACCCGGCGAAGCTGATCCTCGACCCGGGCCTCGGCTTCTCCAAGCGCGGCGAGCACAACTGGCAGGTGCTCGCCGGCCTGCACGAGATCGAGACCCTCGGCTACCCGGTGCTCATCGGGGCCTCCCGCAAGCGGTTCCTCGGCTCGTTGCTGCCGGAGGGCGCGCCCGTCGCCGAGCGCGACGCCCCCACCGCCGTCATCTCGGCTCTCGCCGCCCAGGCGGGTGCCTGGGCGGTGCGCGTGCACGACGTGCCCTCGACGCGGATCGCGCTGGATGTCGTGCGGGCATGGCAAGCTGGACGCGATGACTAGCACCGAGGCGGCCGACGCGATCATCCTGACCGGGCTGCGCGTGCGCGCCCACCACGGGGTATTCGACTTCGAGCGCGAGAACGGCCAGGACTTCGTGGTCGACGTGACCGCGCACCTCGACCTCGCCCGCTCGGCAGCGTCCGACGACCTCGCGCAGACCGTGCACTACGGCGAGCTGGCGGAGGAGGTCGCCGCGGCGGTGGGGCGCGACCCGGTCGACCTGATCGAGACCGTGGCGGAGCGCGTCGCCGGGGTGGTGCTCGCCCACTCCGCGGTGGAGCGTGTGGAGGTCACCGTGCACAAGCCGGACGCCCCGATCTCCGTACCGTTCGGCGATGTCGCCGTGCGCGTCGTCCGGAGCCGGCCATGACCCCCGGAACAGCGCGGCCCCAGCGCATGCGCGTCGGTGTGCCGGCGGTCCTCGCGTTCGGCAGCAACCTCGGCGACCGTGCGGCGACCATCCGCACGGCGCTGGACGCGCTGCGCGCCGAGCCCGGCATCCGGGTGGAGGCGGTGTCTCGGCTGTACGAGACCCCCGCCCTGAAGCTCGACGGGATCGACCAGGAGGCCCCGGCCTACCTCAACGCCGTCGCCCGAGTCGACACGGTGCTCGACCCGCTGGAGCTCCTCGCCGTCGTCAACCGTGTCGAGGATGCCCTCGGCCGGCTGCGCGCCGAGCGCTGGGGCGACCGCACCATCGACATCGACATCGTCGACTACGACGGGATCGTCTCGGACGACGAGCGCGTGACGCTGCCGCATCCGCGCGCGCACGAACGCGCCTTCGTGCTGGTGCCGTGGCTCGATGTCGATCCGGAGGCCGTGCTCGCCGGGCACGGACGCGTCGCCGACCTCGCCGCGCGCGCGACCGATCCGGTCACCGTGCACCCGGACGAGACCCTGGACTCCGACGGAGACGCCCGATGAACCGCACCCGCCCCACCTCCCTGATCGGCCTCGGCGTCGTCGGGATCGTCGTCGGGTTCCTCGGAGAGCTGGCCGCGTCGGCCACCGGCATGCCCGTCTTCATCCCGCCGCTCACGCTGCCGATCACCCTGGTCGCGGTCGCCGTCATCATCGTCGCGTTCGCCGTCCCCATCCGTCGCGCCGTCCGCGGCCGCACCGGGCGCCGCATCGACCCGTTCCAGGCCACGCGCATCGTGGTGCTGGCGAAGGCGTGCGGGCTCAGCGGCGCGGTGCTCACCGGCGCCGGCGTCGGCGTGCTCGCCTACCTGCTCAGCCGCGACGTCCTCCCGAGCGGCAACTCGATCCTCCTGACCGCCCTCGCCACCGGCGGCGCCGTGGTGCTGCTGATCGCCGGACTGGTCGCCGAGAGCTTCTGCAGCCTCCCGCCCGACGACGACGCCGACGACCCGGAGAACGCGCATGCCGACCCCCGCTGACCAGCCGCACGCCCGCATCGACCTGAACGTAGGGGAGTGGCGACGCGTCTCGTCCACGTACGTCGTCGTGGTGATCGTCGGAACCCTTGTGAGCGGGGTGGTCGCCGCCGCGATCGCCACGTTCCTCTGGCTCGTTGCGGGCTGGACGCTCGGCTGGATCGCGCTCGGCGTCATCGCGGTCGTGACAGTGGTCTCCCTCGTCATCGCGCCGCGCCGCGCACGCTCGATCGGCTATCTGGAGCGGCAGGACGACCTCCTCTTCCGCCGCGGGATCATGTTCCAGCGGTTCGTCTCGGTGCCGTACGGCCGCATGCAGCTCATCGACATCAACCGCGGCCCGGTGGGGCGGATGCTCGGCCTGGCCGACCTGAAGTTCGTGACAGCGGCCGCCTCGACCGGTGTGACCATTCCCGGCCTCCCGGACGCGGACGCCGCGGAGCTGCGTGACCGTCTGGTGGAGCTGGCCGAGAGCAGGCGGGCCGGGCTGTGACCGAGCCGACCGGGCCCGCCACGCCGACCGGGTCGGCCACGCCGACCGGGCCCGCCACAGCGCCACCGTTGCCGGGTGGGCAGCTCTCGGGCGCGAAGCGCGCCGCCGAGCGCTTCACCGACGGTGAGTGGCACCGGCTGCACCCGGCGACGCCCCTCTTGCGCGGCGGCATCGTGTTCATCGCGGTGCTCGGCTTCGTGCTGTCCAACCTGCGCGAGCGGCTGGTGGGCTTCTTCGTCGGCGCGCCCGACTACGGCGGGGACCCGCTGGACGAGATCTACGACCGCGGCTGGGAGGGCTGGGCGCTGCTGGGCGTGGCGGTCGTGCTCCTCCTGTGCCTCGCCGCCTTCTACTTCTCGTGGCGCATGCACACCTTCCGCATCACCGGCGACACGGTGGAGGTGCGCAGCGGCATCCTGTTCCGCACGCAGCGCAAGGCGCGGCTCGACCGCATCCAGGGGATCAACATCGTGCGCCCCGTGATCGCCCGTCTCTTCGGTGCGGCCAAGCTCGACATCACCGTCGCCGGGCACGACGCGAACCTGCAGCTCGCGTATCTCGGCTCGTCGCTGGCCGACGGGCTCCGCTCGGACGTGCTGCGCCGCGCGTCGGGTGTGCGCGCGGCCGAAGCGCAGGCGGCTGCGCAGGAAGCAGGCCGGCCGACAGGCGCCGTCGCCGCGCCCGATGGTGCGCCGGTCCACTCCCGCACCGCCGCCGTCGGCGACCTGGTCAACCGTCGCGTCACCGAGTTCCTCGCGCCGGAGCTCGACCCGAATGCGGCGCCGCCGGAGTCGGTGGTGAGGATCCCGCCGCTGCGCCTGCTGGGCTCTCTCGTGATGAGCGGGTTCACGGTGTTCGTCATCGTCGTGATCGTCCTCACCGCCATCGGCGCCGCGACGGGATGGCTGTGGCTCGCCCTCATCGTGCTGCCGGGCCTCATCGGCTCGGCCAGCTTCTACATCAACCGGTTCACGAAGTCGCTCCGCTACTCCATCGCCGGGACGCCCGACGGGGTGCGGGTCGGCTTCGGCCTGCTGAGCACGAGCAACGAGACGCTCCCGCCCGGCCGAATCCATGCCGTGCAGGTGCTGCAGCCGCTGCTCTGGCGCCCGTTCGGCTGGTGGCAGATCCGCATCAACACGGCCGGGCACTCGCGCGAGAGGGGCGCAGCCGGCCAGGCCAACACGACGACGCTGCCCGTCGGCGACGCGACGGACGTCGAGCGCGTGCTGGCGCTCATCCTCCCGGGCCTCGCGACCGAGGAGCACCGCGATCTGATCCGATCCGGGATGATCTCGAAGGGACGCGACGACTGGACCGGGAGCCCGCGCCGCGCGATCTGGCTGCGCCCGTTCTCGTGGCAGCGCACCGGATACACCACGGTCGACGGCGCGGTGCTGCTGCGTCACGGGTTCGTCTGGCGGCAGCTGGTGATCGTCCCGTTCGCGCGGCTGCAGAGCGTGAAGCTCGAACAGGGCCCGCTCGACCGCGCGCTGGGACTCGCCGAGGTCGACTTCCACACGGTGACGGGCCCGGTCCACGCCCGGCTCGCGGCGATGGACGCGGCGGAGGGCATCCGGCTCTTCGAACGCGCCTCCGCGGACGCGATCGCCGCGGGACGCTCCGACCGCAGCCACCGCTGGGGGGAGACCGCATGAGCGGCATACAGCGTTCGGGCCGCCTCGGCCTCGGGATCGTCGGCGCCGGGCACGTGGGCCCGGTGCTCGGTGTCGCGCTCGCCGGAGCGGGGCACGCCGTCGTCGGGATCTCGGCCGTCTCGGCCGCGAGCCGGGAGCGCGCGGAGGCGATGCTGCCCCAGGTGCCGGTGCTGGAGGTCCCGGTGCTGATCGAGCGCAGCGAGCTCGTGATCCTCGCCGTCCCGGATGCGGAGCTTCCCGGCCTCGTCGCCGGGCTCGCCGCGACCGGTACCTGGCAGCCGGGGCAGATCGTGCTGCACACCGCCCCGGGATACGGGGTGGGCGTGCTGCGCCCCGCTGCCGCCGCCGGCGCCATCCCGCTGGCCGTGCATCCCGCGTTGGACTTCACCGGCACGAGCCTCGACGTCACCCGGCTGGCGGAGTCGTGGTTCGCCGTGACGGCGCCCGCCGCGGTTCTTCCCATCGCGCAGGCGCTCGTCGTCGAGATGGGAGGGGAGCCCGTGGTCGTGGCGGAGGCGGACCGTCCGGCGTACGCGGAGGCGATCGCCACCGCCACCGCGTTCTCCCGCTCGATCGTCGAGCAGTCCACGGGGATCCTGCGCGAGATCGGCGTGGAGAGCCCCGGCTCGTTCCTCAGCTCGCTGGTGCGATCGGCGGTCGACAACGCCCTCACCCGGGCCGGCGCCGCGCCCGCGATCGACGTGGAGGGCGTGCTCGAGGCGATGCGAGAGGACCGCACCGATCGCCCCGGTCGTTCCGACCGCCCCTCCCGCCCGGGCGAGGGCGACCCGGGCGACGACGGCCGCGGCTGGTTCCTCGGCGGTCACTAGCCTCGCGTCTGCGGCGCCACGGGACGACCGCGCCCCGGCGCCGCTGCGCACTCGTCCCGAGGCTGCGCGGTCGTCCCGATTCGCCGCACTTGTCCCGAGGCAGCGCAGTCGTCCCAAGGCACCGCGGTCGTCCCGAGCCGCGGTCCGCGGCGAGTAGCCTGGACCCCGGCCGTCGCACCGCGCCGCATCTCCGGGCGCCGCGGCCGAAGGGATCAGCATGCCGCACGTCGTCACCACCGTCGCCGAACTGCGCGCGCACATCGCGCGCGCCCGCCACGAGGCGCTCCTCGCCGAGCAGCCGGGCGACCCCGCGGGCCGCGTCGTGCTCGTGCCGACGATGGGCGCCCTGCACGACGGGCACCTGCGCCTGGTGAGCCGCGCCCGCGACCTCGGCGGCCTCGTCGTCGTGTCGATCTTCGTCAACCCGCTCCAGTTCGGCCCCGGGGAGGACCTCGACCGCTATCCGCGCACACTCGACGCGGATGTCGCCGCCCTGGAGGGGCTGGCCGATGTGGTGTTCGCGCCCACGGCCGCCGAGATGTACCCGCAGGGGGAGTCCTCCACGCGCGTGACCGCCGGGGAGGTGGGCTCGCTCTTCGAGGGCGCCTCCCGCCCCGGCCACTTCGACGGGATGCTCACCGTCGTCGCCAAGCTGTTCAACATCGTCCAGCCCGACGTCGCGGTGTTCGGCCAGAAGGACGCCCAGCAGGTGCACCTCGTCGGGCGGATGATCGACGACCTGAACCTCCCCCTCACGCTCGCGGTCGTCGACACGGTGCGGGAGGACGACGGGCTCGCCCTGTCCAGCCGCAACCGCTACCTCGAGATCGCAGACCGGGCGGCCGCGGTCGTGCTGTCCCAGGCACTGTCCGCGGGCGCGGGTGCGGCAGCCGGCGGCGTGGCGGCCGCGCTCGCCGCGGCGCGGGCACGCATCGAGGCCGAGCCAGCGGTTAAGCTGGACTATCTCGTGATCGTCGACCAGGACTCGTTCCGCGAGGCGGCGCCGGACCACCACGGCCCTGCGCTGATGCTCGTCGCGGCCCGCGTGGGCACGACGCGCCTCATCGACAACCGGCGCATCACGACCCCCTGAGCAGCCACCAGGCCGACTTCGCCACCGAACGGAAGACACCGATGACCGACGCGCCCACCCCCGAGGCCGACCTCACCGACGACGAGATCAGCGAGCAGAAGGCGGTCCGGCTCGGCAAGCGCGAGCGGCTCATCGCCCAGGCCGAGACCGCCGCGGGCGGCGCCTATCCCGTCTCCGTGCCGGTCACGACCACCATCCGCGAGGTCCGCGCGGCCTGGGAGCACCTGGCCGCGGACGAGGCGTCCGGCGAGACCGTGGGCGTGGCGGGACGCGTCGTGCACCTGCGCAACACCGGCAAGCTCTGCTTCGCCGTCCTCCAGTCGGGAGACGGCACGCGCATCCAGGCCATGGTGTCGCTCGCGGCCGTCGGCGAGGACTCGCTGACCGCCTGGAAGGAACTGGTCGACCTCGGCGACCACGTCTTCGTCACCGGCGAGGTCGCCTCCAGCCGCCGCGGTGAGCTGTCGATCATGGTCACCGGGTGGGAGATCGCGTCGAAGGCGCTGCTGCCGCTCCCGAACCTGCACAACGAACTCAGCGAGGAGACCCGGGTGCGCTCGCGCTACCTCGACCTCATCGCGCGCGAACAGGCCCGCACGACGGTCCTCGACCGCGCGAAGACGATGGCGAGCCTCCGGGCCACCTTCGCCGACCGCGGGTTCGTCGAGGTCGAGACCCCGATGCTCCAGGTCATCCACGGCGGCGCCTCCGCCCGCCCGTTCGTGACCCACTCGAACGCGTTCGACACCGACCTCTACCTGCGCATCGCCCCGGAGCTCTACCTCAAGCGCGCCGTGGTGGGCGGCATCGACCACGTCTTCGAGATCAACCGCAACTTCCGCAACGAGGGCGCGGACTCCACGCACTCGCCCGAGTTCGCCATGCTCGAGGCCTACCAGGCCTACGGCGACTACAACTCGATCGCCGACCTGACCCAGACGCTCATCCAGAACGCCGCGCGCGCCGTCTCGGGATCGCACGTCGTGACCTGGGCGGACGGCACCGAGTACGACCTCGGCGGCGAGTGGGATCGCATCCGCATGTACGACAGCCTCTCCGAGGCGATCGGGGAGGAGATCACCCCCGAGACCCCGATCGCGCGGCTGCGTGAGCTGGCGGCGGACGCGGGCATCGAGATCGAGCACCCGCTCGCCGGCAAGTACGTCGAGGAGCTGTGGGAGCACCACGTGAAGGGCGACCTCGTGCGCCCGACGTTCGTGATGGACTTCCCGGTCGACACCAGCCCGCTGGTGCGCGCCCACCGCTCGCGCGAGGGCGTCGTCGAGAAGTGGGACCTCTACACCCGCGGCTTCGAACTCGCGACCGGCTACTCCGAGCTCATCGACCCGGTCGTGCAGCGCGAGCGCTTCGTCGAGCAGGCGAAGCTCGCGGCGGCCGGCGACAACGAGGCCATGCGTCTCGACGAGGAGTTCCTCCGCGCCCTCGAGTTCGGCATGCCGCCGACCGGTGGCATGGGCATGGGCATCGACCGCCTGCTGATGGCCCTCACCGGGCTCGGCATCCGCGAGACCATCCTCTTCCCCCTCGTGAAGTAGCCGCGGGGACGGCTCACCCGCGGCGCTCCAGGTGGGCGCGGGTGAGGGCGTCGAGCTGCTCGTCGGTCAGATCGTCGATGCGCTTGGCCTCGCGGCGGTCGAGGCGCATCCAGCGCACGAACAGGATGACGAGGATCGGCACGTCGGCGACCTCCGCGATGAACCAGAGGAAGTCGCCGGAGAGGTGCTGGTCGTGCAGCGCCGTCGGGAACCAGAACGGCATCCTCCCCACGATGCGCGCGGCCCCGTCCAGCACACCGTCGTTCAGGCGCAGGAGGAGCCCAGGGATCGCGTCGAGCAGCAGCTCCACGAACGCCAGCAGGAACTCCACCGTGATGAAGAAGCCGGTGCGCACCACCGAGTGCGCGGCGATCGGCAGCACCAGCAGCATCCCGGCGAGCGGAACGAGCACCGAGATCGTCCACTCCGACCACGGTGAGGTGCGCAGCACCGCAGCCACGGGTGTGAGGAACACCAGGAACACCGCGCACGCGAAGACGGGCGCGAACATCGCGTTGCCGAGCACGCGGACGACGCGCGAGCGCAGCACCCGCTCGGTGCGCCGCCGACCGGTCGTCGACAGCGCGGCCCGGGCGAGGGCGATCGGCCGGCCCAGGCTCATGAGCGCGGGCACGACGAACAGCAGCAGCGCGATGCGGGTGGTGAACGCCCAGCGCAGCTCCGTGCTGTACGCGCCGAGGAACCCGAACGAGATCCACGCGTAGGAGCCGAGCCCGAGCAGCAGGAACCACACGGTCAGCCGGGCGGGCCAGCGATGCCCGTGCCTCCGCAACCGCAGCACCCCGGCGAGGTACAGCGCGGCGGCGGCGGCGAGCAGCGCGGCGGCGGCCGGGTCGAACGACCAGGTGGTGAGGAACGTGGTGACGGGAGGCGTGGCGGGCTCCATTCCGGGCGGCGGCGCTCCATTGTCGCCCCGCGATCCTGGGACTTCGCTACGGTATCCCTGTAGGCGCCGCTCCCGGTGCGCCCGGGATCGAAGGGACGGGATGGACGCAGGGTTCCTGTCGACCGCCATCGTCGTGGTGGCGCTTCTGGTCGACTTCATCATCCGCGTCGTCGCGATCATCGTCGTCCCGCGCAACCGCAAGCCCACGTCGGCGACCGCGTGGCTGCTCGCGATCTTCCTGATCCCGTACATCGGGGTGCTGTTCTTCCTGCTCATCGGCAGCTACAAGCTCCCGAAGAAACGACGCGACAAGCAGATCGAGATCAACAACTTCATCATCGAGTCGACCGAGGGCATCGAGCGGGTGCGCCGCGACCACCCGTGGCCGCCGTGGCTCGAATCGGTGGTGCAGCTCAACCGCAACCTGGGCGCCATGCCGCTGGTCGGCGGCAACCGCGCCACGCTGAACGGCGACTACGCCGGGTCGCTCGCCGCGATGACCGCCGAGATCGACGCCGCGCGCAAGTACGTCCACGTCGAGTTCTACATCCTGTCGCTCGACGACACCACGGCGCCGTTCTTCGACGCGCTCGCCGACGCGGTGAAGCGCGGAGTGACGGTGCGCGTGCTGCTCGACCACATCGCGTCGCTGCGCACCCGTGACTACAAGAGGACCATCAAGCGGCTCACCGAGATGGGCGCGCGCTGGCAGCTGATGCTCCCGGTGCAGCCGCTGAAGGGCAAGTACCAGCGACCCGACCTGCGCAACCACCGCAAGCTGCTCATCGTGGACGGCCGCGTCGCCTTCATGGGTTCTCAGAACATCATCGACCGGAGTTACAACAAGAGGTCCAACCTCCGCCGCGGGCTCAAGTGGAAGGAGCTCATCGTGCGGCTGGAGGGGCCGATCGTCGCCGGCCTCAACGCCATCTTCATCACCGACTGGTACAGCGAGACCGACGAGCTGCTCCGCCGCGAGACGGAACCGATCACGGACGACATCGACCCGGAGGAGCTGGACGCGCAGGTCGTGCCCTCCGGGCCCGGATTCGCCGGTGAGAACAACCTCCGGCTCTTCCTCGCCCTGCTCTACTACGCGCAGGAGCGCATCGTCATCACCTCGCCGTATTTCGTGCCGGACGAGTCGATGCTGACGGCGATCACCACCGCCACCCAGCGCGGTATCGCGGTCGACCTGTTCGTCTCCGAGATCGGCGACCAGGCGCTCGTCTATCACGCGCAGCGGTCGTACTACGAAGCCCTGCTGCGCGCGGGCGTGCGTATCTGGATGTACAAGGCGCCGTACATCCTGCACGCCAAGCACTTCACGATCGACGACGACGTCGCGGTGATCGGGTCGAGCAACATGGACATGCGCTCGTTCCAGCTCAACATGGAGGTCTCGCTCATGGTGCGCGGCCGTTCCTTCGTCGACGAGATGCGCGCGGTCGAGGACGGCTACCGGCGTGACAGCCGCGAACTCACGCTCGATGAGTGGATGAAGCAGCCGCTGCGCTCCACGGTCCTCGACAACCTCGCGCGCCTGACCTCGGCGCTGCAGTAGCGCGCCGGCCCGGTCGCACATTCGTGCCGAATGTCGCGAAAGCCGCCCGCTAACCCCACATTCGGTCCAAATGTCGCGGAGGGCCTTTTGGACCGAATGTCATGAATAGCGGTGGCGGTTTCAGCTGGTGAGTGCAACACCTTGTAGGTATTGGTCGAGTTTCTCGGCTGGGGTGTGGAAGTTCAAGGTTTGTCGGGGGCGGATGTTGAGGAGGCGTTGGGTTTCGGCGAGGTCGGCGTCGGGGATGGTGTTGAAGTTGGTGCCCTTGGGGTAGAAGTCTCGGATCAGCCCGTTGAGGTTCTCGTTGCTGCCGCGCTGCCAGGGTGAGTGAGGGTCGGCGAAGAACACCGGGCAACCGGTTGCGATAGTGAAGCGGGCGTGTTCTGCCATCTCGGTGCCCTGATCCCAGGTCAGGGTCGAGAACAGTGCGGACGGCAGGTGGCCGATCATCTCGGTGAGCCGGTCGATGACCGTGGCGGAGTCCCGGGTTCCGGGCAGCCGGCCCAGGAGGGCGAACCGGGTGGAGCGTTCGACCAGGGTGATGATCCCGGAGCCTGCGGGTCCGACGACGAGGTCGCCTTCCCAATGTCCCGGGACGGCGCGGTCGGTGACCTGGGCTGGCCGGTCGCTGAGCCGGGCACCGTCCAGCCAGGGCCGGTTGCTGCGCCGCGGCAGTTTCGACTGCGGGATGCGTCCCGCCCGACCGGTCCGCAACGCTTTGACCACGGTCAGCTCGTGCCGCAACCCGCCTTTGCCCTGAACATAGAGGGCCTGGTAGATCGTCTCAGCCGTCACCCGCATATCCTCTCGCCCCGGGAACAGCAGCGGCAGCCGACCCGCGACCTGCTGCGGGGAGAACCGGGCGTTCAACTGTTCGACCACCGCGGCCCGCAACCACGGATCCTGATCGAGTTTGCGCGGCTTGGGCCGGGCCCGCCGCTGACCGGCGACCTGATGCGCCACCCCCGCCTCATATTGCCACCGCCCCCGATACGACCACCTGGAACGGGCAACCTCCCGCGACACCGTCGACGGTGCCACCCCGACCAGACCCGCGATCCGGCGCAACGAGAACCCCTGCGCCAACCCTGCCTGGATCAACGCCCGATCCGCCAACGACAACCTGCGCCCATGACCCCCCGCCGCGCCACCCGCACCCGACAGCCCGACACGCAACAAACCAGCACGACTCCCCGGCTCAAACCTCATGCCCGCAAGCCTGGCCCACCGCTGCACCCGACCACGCGGCACCCCCACCACCACCGCCACACTCACAGCCGAAGCACCAGCCAACAACAACCCCAACGCCTCAACCCGCGTCTCCAACGACGAATGCAACCCCATCCCAACCCTCCACATCAACAAAGGGTGTTGCACTCACCACCAGAAACCACCGGTCGCAAAGGCGCGATTTGGTCGAAATCGCGGAGCGAGCGGGGCCCTACGGCTTGGGGGCGAGGCCGCGGCGGGCGCGCTCCTCGGCCTCCATGCGGGCGTAGACCTTACGCTCGGTGCGGTCGGCATGCACGATCTTGCGCATGATCATCCAGAACAGGAGGCCGACCAGCACGGTCGGCGCCAGGGACCACACGATGCCGCCGATGATGTCGTTCATAACGCGCTCATCGTACCGCGCCCTCCTGTGGAGCCGCCGTGCCGTCCTCGCCACCCATCGCCGAAGTGCACGTCGTTGCGGCTATTCCGTGCGAATGAGCGCAACGACGCGAACTTCGAGGAGCGGATGCGGGGGTCAGCCGCGGGGGCGGAGGCGGACGGTGGGTAGCTCGGGGCGGGGAGAGGGCTGCCGTCGTATCCGGCTACGGTGCCGAAGCGACCGGCCTGATCCTCGCCGGCGATCACCTCGGCCTGCCACTGCGCGCGGGCCGCGACGATCTCGTCGTGGCTGCGGCCGATGAAGTTCCACCACATCACGATCTGCTCGCCGAGCGGTTCGCCGCCGAGCAGCACCAGCCGGGCCGGGCCGTCCGCGCCGACCACGACCTCCACCGCGTCGCGTCCGGGCGCGAGATACGCCAGGTGCGCGACCGGGACGGTGGTGCCCGCCACACTCACCGACCCCGCGTCCACCAGCACCCCGTGCTCGAACGCCGGACGCAAAGGGAGACGCACGACCGCACCCGCCGGAGCCGTGATCTCCGCGCCGACCAGCGGGGAGAACACCGTCGCCGCTGTGCCGCTGCCCGCGAGCGAGCCCACGAACGCGCGCACCGTCGCGTCGCCGACGGCGACCGCCCCCGGAACATGATGCTCGAAGAAGGGAGCGACCTCGCGGGAGGCTGCGGGCAGCGCCACCCAGAGCTGGACGCCGTGCAGCACCCGCGCCTCCGGCGTCGACACCTCCGAGTGGCTGATCCCGTGCCCCGCGGTCATCAGGTTGAGCTCGCCGGGCTGCACCAGGGCGTGACTGCCCGCGCTGTCGCGGTGCTCGATCTCGCCCTCGAAGAGCCAGCTCACGGTCTGCAGCCCCGTGTGCGGGTGCGGCGGCACGCGCATCCCGCCTGTCGCGGCGACGTCGTCGGGGCCGTAGTGATCGATGAAGCACCAGCCGCCGATCAGCGAGCGTCGGCGCTGCGGGAGGGTGCGGCGCACGTTCATGGCGCGCGGCCCGCCGAGCGGGACGTCGCGCGGTTCCAGGATCTCCACCGCGTCGCCGGACGCCGGCGCGGTGGAGATCCTGTGCCGTCCCGACCGCGGTCAGCTCGGCGGGGTCCCGCTCCAGGTTGCTCATAGCGGCATCCTAGGCTTCTCGCCGGGCGGCGGCGGCACAGGTCCCGCCACGCTTCGCGTTCCTACAATGGAGGCGTGCCTTCGACTGCGACCCGCCCCCTGACCTCCCTCGCCGGAGGCCTGCTCGTGCTGGTCGCGCTGGCGGGCTGCGGGGTGAAGACCCAGCAGCAGCCGGTCAAGGACTACACGGGCGAGCCGACCGGCGTGGAGGCTCCGGCCAGCAGCGCGGGAGGAGCCTCGTGGGCCGCGTGGCTCGACGACGGCCGACAGTTCGGCATCGTGCTGTACGGAAGCTCGACCTGCCCGCCGACCGTCGCCTCCATCAGCGTCACCGCGGGCAACCAGCTCAAGGCCACCCTCTCGCCCGCGCCGGGCGGCGTCTGCACGCGCGACTACGTGCCGCACACGACCGTCTTCACGACGCCCGGCAGCGTGACCACGACCTCGGACGTGACCATCACGCTCCCGGACGGAACGCTCACCATCCCGGGACTGCAGGGCTGACCGCGACCGGTCGCGCTGCGTGGCGCGGCCGCCCTAGTCCGCGCTCGCCGCCGTCTTCGTCAGATCCTGTGCGAACATCACGATGATCCCGCTGGGCCCGCGCAGATACGTCAGCTTGTAGATGTCTTGATAGTTCGCGACGCCTCGCAGCGGGAAGCAGCCGTGTCTCGCCGCGGTGGCGAGCGCCTCGTCGATGTCGTCGACCTGGAACGCGACCCGGTGCATCCCGAGTTCGTTCGGGAGCGTCGGATCCGTCTCGATCGCGTCCGGGTGGAGGTACTCGAACAGCTCCAGCCGCCCGTGCCCGTCCGGTGTCTGCAGCACCGCGATCTTCGCATGGTTGCCGTCGAGCCCCACGGCGGTGTCGGCCCACTCCCCGCTCACCTCGTCGCGCCCGAGGACGCTGAGGCCGAGATCGGTGAAGAAGGCGATGGTCTCCTCGATGTCGCGGACGGCGATGCCCACGTTCTCCAGTGTGATCGGCATGCACCGCACACTAGACCCGCCCCGCCTCCGCGGTCGGGGGCGCCAGCACCAGCAGGTCGCCGATCTCGCAGTCCAGCGCACGGCAGATCGCCACGAGGGTGGAGTAGCGGATCGCCTTGGCGCGGTCGTTCTTCAGCACCGAGAGGTTGACGACGCTGAGCCCGACCAGCTCGGCGAGCCGGACGACCGTCATCCCCCGCTCGGCGAGGAGCTCGTCCAGCCGGCAGTGGACTCCGGAGTCCTCCTCTCCCATCAGATCAGGCCCTCGGTGTCACGGCGCATCCGGTCGCCGACCGTGAAGGCGGTGACGACGATGGAGGCGGCGAACGCGAGGAGCAGCAGGGGCTGCAACGGGAGGGACATGACCGGGTTGTCGAAGTCCCGGTCGCTGATGCGCGCGATCGCGCCGTTGGCCACCATCGTGTTGAGGAGGGCGATCGCCGCCCAGGCGATGAGCCCGCCGATGGTCGCGGTGGCGACGAGCGTGGTGTTGGTGCGCGAGAAGATGCGGCCCCGGAGGACGTTGAGGGCGAGCCAGACCAGGCAGACGACGATCGCCACGACGACGCCGGCCCCCAGTGCCTCCCGCAGGATCAGGGCGGCGAAGGAGGCCGCCGGGAGCTGAGGCGCCGTCACGTAGGCGGTGACGAGTTCGACCTCGCGCGCCGCGCCGCCGGGGCCGATCGGCGCCTGCGCGGGCGTGCCCGCGAAGTCGGCGAGCACCCGCACGTCCCTGTTGCCCGCAGCCTCCGCGATTGCGACGGCCGCGGCGATCACCGACCAGGCCGCGAGCAACACGCCCGCCGCGATGAAGGCGACGATCGAGACGCGATCGCCTCGTGACGTCCGGATGTCCTGCACGGTGCTCATGACTCATCACTCCATATCGAATTTCGTTATTATCGACTTTCGATATGGTTGCACGTCGAGCGGCCGCACGCAACCCGGGTCACGCCCACGGCGAACAGACCCCCGGCATCCCGGGTGCGATGGTTACTCTCTTTGTATCGATGCCGACCCTGCAACGGCGTCGCGAGGAGTGAGACATGTTCGAGAGATTCACCGACCGCGCTCGGCGCGTCGTCGTCCTGGCCCAAGAAGAGGCCAAGATGCTCAACCACAACTACATCGGGACGGAGCACATCCTGCTCGGCCTGATCCACGAGGGTGAGGGTGTCGCCGCCAAGGCGCTCGAGTCGCTCGGCATCTCGCTGGACGCCGTCCGCGAGCAGGTCCAGGACATCATCGGCCAGGGCCAGCAGCAGCCGACCGGGCACATCCCCTTCACTCCGCGCGCCAAGAAGGTGCTCGAGCTGAGCCTCCGCGAGGCCCTGCAGCTCGGCCACAACTACATCGGCACCGAGCACATCCTGCTCGGCCTGATCCGCGAGGGCGAAGGCGTCGCCGCCCAGGTGCTCGTGAAGCTGGGCGCCGACCTCAACCGCGTCCGCCAGCAGGTCATCCAGCTCCTCTCGGGTTACCAGGGCAAGGAGCAGGTCCAGGTCGGAGGCAACGATCAGACCACCGCGCAGGCCGGTAGCCAGATCCTCGACCAGTTCGGCCGCAACCTCACCCAGGCCGCCCGCGACAACAAGCTCGACCCGGTGATCGGGCGCGAGAAGGAGATCGAGCGCGTCATGCAGATCCTGTCGCGCCGCTCCAAGAACAACCCCGTCCTCATCGGCGAGCCCGGCGTCGGCAAGACCGCCGTCGTCGAGGGCCTCGCCCAGGCGATCGTGCGCGGCGACGTGCCCGAGACACTGAAGGACAAGCAGCTCTACACCCTCGACCTCGGCTCGCTCATCGCCGGGTCCCGCTACCGCGGAGACTTCGAGGAGCGCCTGAAGAAGGTCACCAAGGAGATCCGCACCCGTGGCGACATCATCACCTTCATCGACGAGATCCACACGCTCGTCGGCGCGGGTGCCGCGGAGGGCGCGATCGACGCCGCCAGCATCCTGAAGCCGCTGCTGGCCCGCGGCGAGCTGCAGACCATCGGCGCGACGACGCTCGACGAGTACCGCAAGCACTTCGAGAAGGATGCGGCCCTCGAGCGCCGCTTCCAGCCCATCCAGGTCAACGAGCCGTCGCTGCCGCACACGATCAACATCCTCAAGGGACTGCGCGACCGCTACGAGGCGCACCACAAGGTGTCCATCACCGACGGCGCGATCGTCTCGGCGGCCAACCTCGCCGACCGCTACATCCAGGACCGCTTCCTCCCGGACAAGGCCATCGACCTGATCGACGAGGCCGGCGCCCGCCTGCGCCTGTCGATCCTGTCGGCCCCGCCGGAGCTGCGCGAGTTCGACGACAAGATCTCGGCCGTTCGCTCGCAGAAGGAGGCCGCGATCGAGGAGCAGGACTTCGAGAAGGCCGCCGGCCTGCGCGACGAGGAGAAGAACCTCCTCGGCGAGCGGCTGCGCCTCGAGAAGCAGTGGCGCTCGGGCGACGTGAAGACGACGGCCGAGGTGGATGAGGGGCTCATCGCCGAGGTTCTGGCGCAGGCCACGGGCATCCCCGTCTTCAAGCTCACCGAGGAGGAGTCCGCCCGCCTGGTGTTCATGGAGAAGGCGCTGCACGAGCGCGTCATCGGTCAGGAGGAGGCCATCGCGGCGCTCTCCAAGACCATCCGACGCACCCGCGCCGGCCTGAAGGACCCGAAGCGCCCCTCCGGCTCGTTCATCTTCGCCGGGCCGACCGGTGTCGGAAAGACCGAGCTCGCCAAGGCGCTCGCCGAGTTCCTGTTCGACGACGAGTCGGCCATGATCTCCCTCGACATGTCGGAGTACGGCGAGAAGCACACCGTCTCCCGACTGTTCGGCGCCCCTCCCGGGTTCGTCGGCTTCGAGGAGGGCGGCCAGCTCACCGAGAAGGTGCGCCGCAAGCCGTTCAGCGTCGTGCTCTTCGACGAGATCGAGAAGGCGCACCCGGACATCTTCAACTCGCTGCTCCAGATCCTGGAGGAGGGTCGTCTGACAGACGGTCAGGGTCGCGTCGTCGACTTCAAGAACACCGTCATCATCATGACGACCAACCTCGGCACGAAGGACATCTCGGGAGGCCCCGTCGGCTTCCAGATCGAGGGTGACCCGACCACCGGCTACGAGCGGATGCGCGGCAAGGTCTACGAGGAGCTGAAGAAGAACTTCAAGCCCGAGTTCCTGAACCGCGTCGACGAGATCATCGTCTTCCCGCAGCTGAACAAGGCCGAGCTGCTCCAGATCGTCGACCTGTTCATCAAGCGTCTCTCCGACCGCCTGCTGGACCGCGACATGACCATCGAGCTCGAGGTCCCGGCCAAGGAGCGGCTGATCGAGGTCGGGTTCGACCCGACGCTCGGCGCCCGCCCGCTGCGCCGCGCCGTCCAGCACGAGATCGAGGACCGCCTGAGCGAGAAGATCCTGCACGGCGAGCTGAACGCGGGCGACCACGTCCACGTCGACTTCCGTGACGGGGAGTTCGTGTTCACGACCACGGCGCGCGCCGAGTCGATCGGCGCCGGTGTCAACGCGGCCGCCGCCATCGGAACCGGTCCGGCCACCCCGGACCTCGCAGCCAACGCGGAGCTGTAACCGCCGAGCACGCAGAGAGCCGGCCTGAGACCGCCGGGTACGCAGACAGTTCGCGTACCCGGCGGTTTCTGCGTGTCGGTAGGGTGGGACGAGTGAGTGGTGAGGCAAGCGCGATCCGGGTACGCCGGGCGCGCACGGGAGACGTGGCGGCGATCCAGGAGCTCGTGGAGCCCCTCGTCCGACGACGCATCCTGCTCGGCAAGGAGACGGTCACCTTCTACGAGGCCGTGCAGGAGTTCCGGGTGGCCGAAGACGCGGACGGCCGGCTCGTCGGATGCGGCGCCCTCCACGTCATGTGGAGCGACCTCGGCGAGGTGCGCACGCTGGCCGTCTCGGACGAGTGGCTCGGCCGGGGTGTCGGGCGCGCGCTGCTGCAGCGGCTGGAGGCGGACGCCCGGGAGCTGGGGCTCAGCCGCCTGTTCTGCCTGACGTTCGAGGTCGGCTTCTTCGAGCGCAACGGCTTCGAGGACATGGGGGAGGAGACGGTCGACCCGGCTCTGTACGCCGAGCTCGTCCGCTCCAACGACGAGGGTGTCGCGGAGTTCCTCGACCTCGCCCGCGTCAAGCCCAACACCTTGGGAAATACACGTATGCTCAAGCGGCTCTAGCGCGTTGCGCCGGGGTTTCCGGCGCGTCGCGGATATGCTGCGGGCATGTCGACGTTCAAGCATCCTGTCGGCCCCCAGCCGAGCAGCGTCTACTGGCGCCGCCGGCTCATCCTCGGCCTCGGCCTCCTCGCCGTGATCGTCGTCGTGATCCTCATCATCGTGCGACCCGGCGCCTCCGACGGTGCGCCCGCTCCGGTCTCGACCAGCACGAACACGCCGAAGACTACGGCCGCCGCATCCACCAGCATCCCGACGGCCAGCACGACGGCGAGCGGGGCGGCCTGCGACCCGTCCGCCGTGCGCATCGAGGCGGTCACCGACAAGGACACCTACGCCGCCGGCGAGCTGCCGCAGCTGTCCGTCGCGATCACCAACACCGGAGCCTCCGCCTGCAAGATCGACGCCGGCACCGCGCAGCAACTCTTCACGATCACGAGCGGCTCCGAGACGTACTGGAAGTCCACCGACTGCCAGACCGACAAGGTCGACGCGGAGGTGCTGCTCCAGCCCGGCAAGACCATCTCGTCGCAGACCCCCATCACCTGGGACCGCACCCGCTCCGACCCCTCCACCTGCCAGGCACAGCGGCAGCAGGTTCCGGCCGGAGGCGCGTCGTACCACCTGACGACCGCCATCGGCGGCATCCAGTCGCCCGAGACCAAGCAGTTCATCCTGCAGTAGCGCCGGGGCGTCCCTGCGCTCCCCGTACCTGTCGAAGCGGCTCGAAATGCGTCGTTCTCCCCCGAGGCGGCTGATAATGGGCCGCCTCGGGGGCGCCCGGCGTCAGAAGGCGGCGTCGAGCTCGCGCTCGCGGGGCGTCGCGCCAGCGGTGAACGCGAGGCGGAGGGCTTCGCGGATGGAGGCGCTGCGGTCGTCCACGCGCGTGGCGAAGCCGAGCCGGGAGGCCTCGGCGGCGCGCTGCTTGCCGTTCGAGACCGGGCGGATCTCGCCGGCGAGGCTGATCTCGCCGAAGGCGACGAGCGTGTGCGGGATCGCCCGGTCGGAGGCCGCCGACGCGACGGCGAGGGCGATCGCGAGGTCAGCGCCGGGCTCGGTGAGTCGCACACCGCCCACGGTGGAGACGTAGACGTCTTTGTCGCCGAGCTTGATGCCGGCGCGGCGTTCGAGCACCGCGAGGAGCATCGCGACGCGTGAGCTGTCGACGCCGTTGGTCACGCGCCGCGGATTGGGGGCGGCGGTGCCGACGACGAGGGCCTGGACCTCCACCGGCAGCGGCCTCCGCCCCTCCATCGCTACGGTCACGCAGGTGCCGGAGACGGGCGTGGCGGTGCGGCTGAGGAAGAGTCCGCTCGGATCGGGCACCTCGGCGATGCCGTCTCCGGTCATCTCGAAGCAGCCGACCTCGTCGGTCGGGCCGAAGCGATTCTTGAGGGCGCGCACGAAGCGCAGCGCGGTCTGCCGGTCGCCCTCGAAGTGGCACACCACGTCGACCAGATGCTCCAGGAGTCGCGGGCCGGCGATCGAGCCGTCCTTGGTGACATGCCCGACGATCAGGATGGGCAGATCGCGCTCCTTGGCGATGCGGATCAGGGTGCTCGCGACCTCCCGCACCTGGCTCGGGCCGCCCGCGATCCCCTCCGTGCTGCCGCTGGAGACCGTCTGCACCGAGTCGACGATCACGAGGGAGGGGCGCACCGCGTCGATCTGGCCGATGATCGTCGCGAGGTCGGTCTCGGAGGCGAGGTAGAGCTCGTCGTGCACGGCGCCCGTGCGCTCCGCGCGCATGCGCACCTGACCCACCGACTCCTCCGCGCTGACGTACAGCACGCGCGACTGCCGGGCGGCGGCGCGGGAGGCCACCTCGAGCAGCAGCGTGGACTTGCCGACGCCCGGCTCGCCGCTCAGCAGGATGGCCGCGCCGGGCACGATGCCGCCGCCCAGCACGCGGTCGAACTCGCCGATGCCGCTCGGCCGGCGGCCGGCGGTCTCGGTCTGGATGTCGGTGATCGCGCGCGCCGCGCGACTCTCGCCGATGGTCACCGGCGTGAGGGCCCGGAGAACCCCCGTCGGCGCGGCGGACTCCTCGACGGTGCCCCAGGCCTGGCACTCGCCGCAGCGGCCGACCCACTTGGCCGCCGTCCAGCCGCACTCCGTGCAGCGGTAGTTGACGTGAGCCTTCGCCACGGCACCTCCTCGGTTCGCAGTCCACCCTACGGAGCACCACCGTCATCGGCGGGAGGATCGCGGCGTTCGGTGGAGAAGTGGATGCGAGCCGGTGTCTGTGGAGGGTTCTCCGCCGCGCGCCTCGGGGCCACAATGGGCCGCATGGCGAACCTCACGCATACCCTGCGGTCCGGCCGGCGCATCGGCATCACCACCCTGGGAGACCCGGATGCGGAGCGGATCGTCGTCTTCTGCCATTCCGCGCCGGGGTCCTCGGTCTTCGACCCGGATCCGGACGCGTCCGCGACCCGCGACGTCCACATCGTCGCCATCGACCGGCCCGGGTACGGGGCGAGCGACCCCTGGCCGTACGGCGAGTGGCCGAGCATCACGCGTGCGGCCGACGACATCGCCGAGTATCTGAGGTCCGTCATCCTGGCGGAGACCCCGATCGGCGTGGAGCGCCCGCGCACCGTGGGCGTCGCAGGGTGGTCGGCCGGCGGGCGGGTCGCGCTCGCGTTCGCCGCGCGCCATCCCGATCTCGTCGACCGGGTCGCCCTCGTCGCCACGCCCGCCCCGAACGAGGCGGTCCCGTGGATCCCGCCGGAGTTGCAGGCCGAGTCGGATCGGCTCGGCGGTCTCGCGCCCGCCGAGGCGGTGCAGCAGCTGAGCGCTCAGCTCCAGCCCCAGGCCGACGCCGTGCTGGCCGCGGACGGCGAGGGCGACGTGCCGCTGGACGCCGTGGGGGCGTCCGCCGTCGACGACGCGGTGCTCGCCGGGCCTGGCGTCCGGGACCGGGTGGGCCGCATGCTGCGGGACGCGTTCCGGCAGGGCCCGGCGGGAGCCGCCGCCGACATCCTGTCGTACACGGCACGACCCTGGGGTTTCGATCCCGCCGATGTGCGCGCGAAGACGCTCATCGTCGGTGGTCAGGGTGACGCGCTCGCGGGCAACGCGCACGCCGCCTGGTACAAGCGGGTCGTGCCGGACGCGCGTATGGAGATGGTGCCCGGGGCCGGGCACCTGGTCATCGTGCCGGCGTGGGGGAGGGTGCTGTCGTACCTGGCGCCGGGGCCGACGCGGTCGTGAGCGGCGTCGTCTCCGCGGGTCGCCGGGGGTACCGCGCCTGCGCCAGGCCGATCACGGCCGGGAGGAACGCCGACGCCCACACCCGGTAGCCGTGGTCGTTGGGGTGAAACAGGTCCTCCGCGAACTGGGTGAACGCGCCGCGCAGCCCCTGCCGCCGCATCGACTCGTGCAGCGGAGCCACCGTCAGCCCCGCATCCGCCGCCTCCTCCCGCAGGATCGCGTTCGCCACCGCGACCTTCTTCTCGTTCCAGGGAAGGTAGAAGTAGGGGAGATCCGCGACGACCGCATCCCGCGGGATCGCCGAGAACACGCGCCGGATGCCCGCCCGGAAGGCCGCCGGGTCGAACGCCGCGATGTCGTTCGCTCCGATCGCGACCGTCACGAAGTCCGGCTTCAGCTTCTCGAACCGCGGCAGCTGATCCGCGACCGCGAGCGCGACCGTCGCCCCCGAGACGCTGAGGTTCGCGACGCGCACCGTGCGCCCGGTGGCCGACCGGAGGTGGTCGGCGATCACCCCGACATAGCTGTTCTTGGGCGCTGAGGCGCCGATCCCCTGCGCTGCACTGTCGCCGATCGCGACGTAGAGCAGCTCGCCCTCTTCCAGCGCCGCGTCCCGCCACCACTTCGAGTTGACAGGGAGGGTTTCGTTGAGTCGCACCTTGCCCGCGGCGATCGCCGCCCGCTTCTGCTGGATGCGGCTCCAGCCGTACGCGACGCCGCCGGCGACGGCACCCGCGACGGCGACAGCGGTGACGATGCGACCCGAGGTGTTCATGCGTGCAGCGTACTCCGCGCACCGTGTGCGCCGGGTCGGCGCGGACTGTGCGCTCGCTGGGTGGACGCTGATTGGCGGTCAGCGGAATCCTCGCCTAAGATTGTCCGCGGTACCGTGTCCGAGCGGCCGAAGGTGCAACTCTCGAAAAGTTGTGTGGGTGAAAGCCCACCGTGGGTTCAAATCCCACCGGTACCGCCAGAGAAAACCCCCGCGATCCCTGTGTTTTCAAGGGATCCGGGGGTTTTCGCCTTCTCGGAATCGGGCGTTTGACTACTTTTTGACTACCCCTAGCTCGATGCGGATAGATCCGGCGGTCGCTTCGATGGGCCGCTCGGCCAACTGGCCATTTGGAACAGCGAGGCGGGGATCTCCGTAGCGGCCTGGGCGAAACTGGCTAATTCGAAATGAGGAGGGCTGCTAGGAGCTGGTCGTGCAACTTCACCAGTGCCACTCGCCCGACCGCACTCGGTTGTGCGGTGCCATTCTCGACGAGGTAGGTCGCCATATCGCGCTTGCCAGGACGTCGCGAGGCGCCCTGGGCTCCAGCCCAATCCTCAAGTTGCCTTGGCCAGGGGGTCCCTGATTCGACGGTGAGTTGAAGTGGATCCCCCACGGTTAGATGCGGGTTCCACTCTGCGAGAAGGTTCCTGTACTCGCGCGCGTAGACGCTCGGGTCGAGCACATGCTCCACCATGGCTGCGTCGAGCTGGACGACTTGTTGAATCGGCACCCCTACTTCATCCAGCTTCGTTGCCAACCTATTGCCGCCCTCGTCGCCGTCGACGAGGAACGCGACGTGCGCCCCCTCGAGGTCCAAACCGATGTAATTCTCAGGGGCGGATTCCGACAGACCCGGCGCCACCTGGTACGGGAGATCGTCGATCCCGGTGGCTGCTCGAATGAGGGAGGGCAAGAGAAGCATCTCCGTCGCGCCCTCGGCCAAAACCACGTAGCGTGCCGTGGAGAAAGCGGCCGCGCCCGCACCCATTGCAATCATCAAGGGCGTGAAGCCCGTGGAGTTTCGCCAGAAGCTGTTTTCGAGGGTGCTCTCTATCGGGTTGCCTGGATTAGGAATGACCGCCCGTACGCTGGTGCCGAGATCGGGAGGGAGGCAGGCCGGTGAGTGGGTCGTATAGATGATCTTGGCGACCTGACGTTGGCGCATGAATGAAGAGACCAAGTCTGCCTGCGCGTCCAGGTGGAGATGGGTCTCCGCCTCGTCAATTAAAAGGAGCGGCTTCACGTCGAGGGAGCGACGTTCTAGAAACGCTGTGAGCGCTACATACATGCGCAGACCCGCGCTTCTCTCGTCGATCGGAGTGACAGCCACGTCACCCTGATGTACGTCGATGTTGATCGTCGTACCAGAAAGGTCGAGATCAACGGTCAGGTCTGACTGCCTCCATGCCAGTTCGAACTTTTCCCAAAGAGCCTATTCGCCTTTCGCATCTTGCTTCCGTAGCCAGCACGATCACCTTTCTGAATGTCCAGCCAGAGATCAGGAATGCTAAGGCCCGCCATGTCGGCAAGGTTCTGAACGGCAGCAGGTACCTCATTTACGGTGCTGTCATCCAACGCGAACGTTGATGGCAGGTTCCGATCGGCATCTGAGAATAGGAGGGCTACGGGAAGCATTTGCCCCATGCGTGTTCGCACTACATCACCGCGGTCACGCGTGTCAATCCAATCTATTAGTCGGTCAAGATGCGACCTTTGCTCAGCTGGTAGTCCAAATGGTGCCATCCGCGTTCGGATGGATTCGAGCTGGTCGCGCATGCCGGGGAGCAGATCCCGCTCATTGCCCGACGCGGCCACGACACGGACTTCCTCTATGGCCTCGGCAAGCGCCTGAGTAACTTGTTCCCTCATCTCTCGCTCTGACTCGTCAAGTTCGGTCTCAGGACCGAACGGCGGGACGAGATCTGGCGTGTAGTGAACCAAGAAGGCTGCAATCAAGGCAGCGACCCGTCCGCGTGAGGGCTCGGGTGGGGGAGTTACGGTCATGTATCGCGTAGTTGACCCTGCACGTCGGGAAAGCTCGAGGGCACGGGGGAGCTCCTCGAGATCGTCACTTGCGAAGCTTTCGGAGTCCGCCTCGTCAAGGACGTAGTAGCCGGTCACCACCGTCGTGTCGTCAGCGATCACGATCGAGCGCGATCGCCGGATTGTTGGGAGGGTAGCGCCTTGGTCGGTCAGATAAGCGAGAGCGTCGAGAAACGTAGACTTTCCTGCTTCGTTGGGCCCGACCACGGCGATCACCCGTGGGCCGAGATCCATGCTTCCATCGGCTAGCCTTCCGAAACCGTGGACCTTGACCTTGGTCAATCGCACAAGTTACCTCCGCCCTGGTGCCCGTACGACGCACCCCGAACCGAATCTACTGAAAACTGGACGCACTCATCGCCCCAGAATGGGGCGCGCGAAGTGACAGATTAGGTCTTGCCGTGCAGGGTCCAGTCCAGGTCGCCGAAGCGATCACAGCAGTCGAATCGCGAATCGCGTCTGAGAGTGTCAGGTGGATTGCCATCCCGTTTCGTCGTCCGGGATGTGGCGGACTTCTCCGTGGGTAGCACGAGCAAGTGATGCTTTCGGATCGAGAACTTTGCGACCGACGTAGAGCGCCGCGACCAAATCGTTTGGTTGGTCGACGTCGACGCGAAGAGGGGTCCAACAGGTTGAGCCGAGCGTGAGGAGGTGTGATTCGTCACGCCTTGGCTGCGCCCTCGCGAGCTGCTCCGTGGTGCGCAACAAAAGCGTCGATGACAGTTCTGGGTAGTCTGCCGCGGACCCCGACCTCGTGGCCGTTGGCCAACGCCCATGCTCGAATCTCCTGGTTGGAGCTTTGCGGTGCTGGGCTTTGCGGCGCTGCCGGCGCGGCAGATGCGGCGACAAGCCGGCTGGCCGCGTGCGTGGAGGGCTGCAGATATCGCAGGAGCTGCTCGAAGTCATCCGGATGCACGGTCCGGGTGCCGAGTTCGACGGCTTTGGCGTGCTTGCCGCCTGAGAAGGATCCGTCGGTGACGAGCATGGCGGTGAGGCGGGAGACGCTGCCGACCACGCGTACTCCGAGCTGTTCGGCGCGCGTCTCCAGCCGCTGTCGTTGTCTTTCGTCGCAGCCGGTGAAGACCACCTTGTCGCCGACGTGCAGGGGTTCGCCGAGGCTCCACCCGTCCGGGAGGGGGCCGAGGTTGGCGCTGAGACGCGTGCGACGTGCTTCGTCCGCGCTGTCGAGGACCGCTTTGACGGATGTGTCAGGTACGGAGAGGAGTGTGGCCAGGCTGTGCAGTTCGCGGCGCTCGTCGTGGGTGATGATGCCGTCGTCGACTGCCCGGTGCGCAAGCGCCAGCATGAATGCTTCGTGTGCGCGAGCGAGGTCGTCGGTCGTCAGCGAGTACTCGGTCCGGAGCTCGTCGAGAGCCTGGGCCTCGTCGTGTGATATGTCACCGTCTTCGAGGGATGTGAAGAGCAACTCGAGATAGGCGCCGGTTCCGGGGGGTGCTCCCTCGTCGAGCACTTCGAGCAGGCTCATCGCGTTCAGCTGACGCACCAATGAGTCCTGGCGGGGGCGAGGCGGGGTGATTCGGGCCGGGCGGCTCCGCGGGGCAGTCTCGGGGCGATGCGCCTGCGGCGATCTGGTAGGGCCGGTCGGCCAGGCTGTGCTGGCGGCAACGCCGCGGATCGAGCGGAGGAGGTCGTCGTCGCTGCGGTGCGCACCGATGTAGGCGCGCAGGAGGCCGGCCGTTGCGCGCGCGTCGCCGAGGGCCGAGTGGGCGTCACTCAACGGTGTGCCAACGGCCCAGCAGCAGTCAGCAAGGCGCCGGCGGGCGATGTCGGGTAGGTAGGTGAAGCTGGCATCCAGCGTGCAGTACGCGGCCAGCCAGGGGAGGTCCCACCCCGCAGTGCGAAACTCACTACGCAGGAATGCGAGGTCGAACTTCGCGTTGTGCGCCACCAGTGGAAGGCCGTGGAGCGATTGGGCGATCGTCGGGGCGAGGTCACGGAAGCGCGGCTTGCCGGCGACGTCCTGGGCCGTAATTCCGTGAATGTGGGTCGCGCCGACAGGGCCCTCCGGGTCGACTCGCGACGTGAATTCGTCGACGGGGTTGCCGAGCGCGTCCACGCGCACGATCGCAAGTTCAAGGATGCGGTCCCTGTTCGGGGAGAGCCCGGTCGTCTCGACATCGAGGACGGCGAAGACCGGACTGCTACTCGAGACCGAGTAGGTCGGCGAGGTTGCCTCCGCGCGGTTATCGGCTCGCTTCTTGAACAACCAGTCCCATGCCCCCATGGCCACCCCTTCGACTCGAGTCGCCCAATGGTTGCATGGCTGCAGCGATCCGATCTCGCCCCCGAACTAGGCGCATCGTGGCCGGCTGAGAGGCGTCCAACTCGACGCAATCGCGCATCTTAATGCCTCTGGGAATTTGTAACATACCGGAAACATGAGTACCACCTATTGGGGGTGCTCGATGAGATTTTGCATAGGTTTCTTGCTCGACGTACAGAAATCCAACCCTCTAGATTGATCTCGCGCTCGACTATCGGGGGGCGCCTTCCATTAGTCGAGGGGTTCTGAATGCGGTCTTTCGCGCGCTCTTTTGGGTCCGTGGCAGTTGCGTTTGTTGCAGCGATGGCACTTATCGTCGGGGTGGTGTCGCCGGCGAACGCCACAGAAACGCAAGCCTCCGCTGATGCGCCATCGAATCGATCTGCGGCGGATCTGCCGCCCCTGCCGTCGACCGCGGCGCCCATCGCTGGCGGTCCGGTCGAGGACCTGAGTGCGCGCCCGATGCGGGAGACGGAAGCGGCGAAGCCTTCCAAGCTCTCCCTCGAGGACCCAGGTGCGGCAGCCGAGGAGTCTGCTGCTCCGGAGGGTGTCGCCGATGCGGTGGTCACGTCCCGCGATGAGTACTCGACGACCTACACGAAGGATGACGGGTCGCACGTCACCCAGCTGTCGGCGTCGCCGGTGAACGTCTTTCAGCACGGCGAGTGGAAGGAGTCCTCGACCCGCCTCGAATCCGACAGCGCCACCGGGGGGCTGAGTGTTCCGCAGAACGTGCTGCGGCCGGAGTTCAAGAGCGACGGCGCCGCCGACGGGGTGATGTCGGTCGAGAAGGATGGATACCGCGTCTCCTACACGTTGCAGGGGGCTGCTGCTTCGGCGATGAAGGCGCCGCTCCCGTTCGCCTCCCGCAACGGTGTCGGAACCGACACGGTGACGTATCCGGACGTGTTCGACGGTGTCGACCTCGAGTATCAGGTGCAGCCGTCGTCGGTGAAGGAGACGTTGAAACTCGACGCCCTCCCCGCAGTTTCTGCCGACGAGTACGTGTGGGGTGTTGAGGCTCCGGGTCTGACGCTGTCGGTCAATGCCGACGGTGGTGTGGACTTCGCCGATGTCAACGGGACCGTGCGGTTTCAGATCCCGACGCCGCTGATGTGGGACTCCTCGGGAGTGGAAGGCGAGTCCTCCGACGCCACCGCGAACGTGCCGGTGACGGTCAAGCGCACCGGCAGCAGCTGGACGCTCACCCTGTCTCCGTCCCGGGAGTGGCTGACCGACAGCGACCGCGTCTACCCCGTGTACGTCGACCCCACCACCTGGGGACCCGCAGGGACCACCGACATCCGGTCCTACAAATCGGACGGCGTTCTCCGCACCGACACCATCCTCGTCGGCAACGCCCGCGACCCCGGCGACCATTACTGGCGATCGATCGTCAAATTCCCCTACGAGCAACTGTTCGGTAAGCAGATCCTCAACGCTGGTGTCTACGCCGCAATGAACGGCGTGGTCGGCACGACTTCTGGCCCCTACACCGGAGGCATCTACTACGCCTCCTCCTTCGGCTACAACGGCATTGGGGGCGGGCTCCTTGCCACGATGCCAATCACGGTCGATGGCAATTCCAGCGGAGACGGACTGGCCCAGCAGATCTCGTCATGGGTGAATACCAGCAGCCCGGGCGCCTACGTAATGCTGACCGGACAAGAGCAGGCGGGCGCGTACACCCTCAAGAGTCTCAACGCCTACCTCTTGGTCGCGTGGAAGGACTACCCAGCCGTACCGACGGCAGCACCCCCGTCTCCCACGGGCGGTATGCGCGCCAGTCTGACGCCGACGTTGAAGATCGCCTCGTCTGATCCGGAGGGGACTGGCCTCGGCTACTACTTCCGTGTGGCCACCGGATCCGATGGCGAATCTGGTGTTGTCTGGCAGTCGGGTTGGACCAGCAGCAACCCAGTGACAGTGCCCGGAACCTATCTGCAACCGAACACGACGTACTACTATCACCTCTACGTCAAAGACGGATACTGCAGCAGCGATACATCGATCCCTGCCGGTTCGTGCTCGCAACGCGTGTCCCAGGTGTACTCGTTCAAGACCAACACTCCAGCGGTCGTTCCACAATCCTCGGCCGCGCCAGTGGACGGGTCGATTCTGGTGAGCCCGACCCCCGTGCTCAGCGGCGGCCAGGGGAATGACTTCAACGGGGACTCGATGAAGTACCAGTTCCGTCTGACGACCGGATCTGACGGTAAGAGTGGCATCGTCGCCGTCTCGGACGTCAAGACCACTGCGCCGTACACGTGGACTGTTCCGGGCGACGTGCTACAAGACGGCGTCAGATACTCCTGGGTGATCGTCGTGGACGACGGCTTCGACAAGTCGCCAGGCACTTGGATCAATCACTTCACGTACACGGCGCGCACCGGCACTAATGGTCCGTCACCGACCGACAGTGCGGGCGGGGTGACGGTCAACCTCGCCAACGGGAACGCCAATGTCTCTTTCGCCTCTCCCACCGTCTCCACCCTGGGTGGTCCGATGGGGTTGTCCTTCGCCTATAACTCGCAACAGGCGTCGGTGTCCGGCCTCACCGCCACCTACTACGACCTCTCCGCCGACACGACGCCGAACTACTCGTTCGCACGAACCGACCTTGCCGACAAAGTCCGACTCGTTCGCACCGATACCCTCATCGGCGTCGATTGGGGTACCACCGCGCCGACACCGGCCATGCCAGCCTCCCATTACATGGTGCAGTGGCAAGGATTCATCACACCTCCAGCAAGCGGCTCCTACACCTTCGGCTTCGTCCGTGATGACGGCGCGAAGCTGATCCTCAACGGCACAACCGCCATCGACCAGTGGAACAACGCGCACCAGGAGAACGTCGTCTGGGGAAGCGGAACGCAGCTCACGACCGCGGCGGCCGGGTCGATCGTCCCCACCCCACTGGCCGTGCAGTTCTACAACAACAACGGCAATGGGCTCGTCGAACTCTGGGTGAAGGGCACCTACAAAGACGCGAACGGGGTCCAGAAGACGCTCGATCCTACGGTCGTGCCCGCCTCCTGGCTGACGCGCAAGGTCGAGACTCTCCCTCCGGGCTGGGGAGCAACTACCGCCCTCACCGGGACCAACACCGCCTACGTTCGAGCGGAGGTCAAGGAGAGCTCCGTCACCCTGACAGACACCACCGGCACCGCCCACACCTACAACCGCGCCTCCACCGGCGGCTATACCCCGCCGCCTGGGGAGCAGGGTGTTTTGGCACAAGACGCAACCAAGGCGATCACCCTGACCGACGAGGACGGCACGATCTACCAGTTCGACCCGTCCGGCAAAGTCACGAGCATCACCGACGCGATGGATGCGAAGAAGCGTGCTGCTCCGGTAGCCGCCTACCGGCCGGGCACCAACCAGCTGGACAGCATCTCCGACCCGCTCTCGAAGTCGGGAACCGTCTACACTCGTCAGGTCAAATTCGCCTATGCAGGAGACAGCGCGGCATCTGTTGGGCTCACCACGACTGACACCGGTTCTCCGCTGGCATGTCCTGTCACACCGGGGTTCACCGCGGCGCCGCCAGGAATGATCTGCCGAATCGTTTACCCGGGACACGTCATCGGGGTCAACGACACCACCCAACTTCTGTATACGCAGCTCGATACGACCGTCGATGCCGCCTCAGGCGGTGTGCAGCTCGCTCGCATCATCGACCCGGGCGATGAGGTCACCGACTTCGGATACACGAACGGTCTGCTCTCGACGATCCGCTCCGCTACGGTCAACGACTGGCTGGCGGCGCACCCGCGGCACGATCCAGAAGCAGCCGTCAAAACAGAGATCGCGTACGACAGCGCAAAGCGTGTCCAGCGGATCACGCTTCCGGCACCGGACGGCGTGGACGACGACGAGCAACCGCAGAAGACTTACTCCTACAACCGCAACGCCGATGGTTCGGGAACAACTTTCGTCGATGCAGCCGGGCTCTCGCCTTCCGTGACTGCTCCAGCCAACGGTCACGCGGCGACAGCGGCCTTCGACACCGCCTGGCGGGGAACCACGACGCTGTCGGCCACAGGGTTGCTCACTTCCAAAACCTGGACGGTCAAGGACCAGAACACGTCCGTCACCGATGCCGCCGGACGAAAGTCGACCACCCTGTTCGACCAGCTGGATCGTTCGACCGACACGTATGGTCCCGCCCCCGTGTCGTGTTACGGCGCCGACCTGCGCCCCGTTACCGCGTGCGCGTCAACGACAGCGCACACATCAACCGCCTACGACGAGGGAATGCGAGGGCTGAACGCGACGTACTATCCCAACTCGACCCTCAGCGGTGTGCCCAGCAACTACGCGCTCGGCGTTGGAACGGCCGATGGAACGGTCAACGCCAACTGGGGAACATCCGCCCCCTACGCCGGAGGCCCCGCCGACAACTGGACTCTTCGGCTGACGGGAACCATCACGTTCCCGGTGGCCGGAACCTACGCCCTCAACACCAACGCCGACGACGGCACCCAGCTCTGGCTGGACGACGTCCTCAAGATCAGCGACTGGGTTCCCAGCTCTGCGCACCTTTCGCCGACCGCAACGGTAACCGCAAGTGCCGGTCAATCGATGCGCGTCCGACTCGAGTACAAGGAAGACACCTCCACCGCCAGCCTCCAACTGCTCTGGACGCCGCCCGGAGGCAGCCGCGTCGTCGTTCCGGGGACCGCATTGTCGCCGGCCTACGGCCTGGTCACCACCACCCAGACCGACGACGCGGTACCCGCGGGAGTCACCGGTCTCGGCACGGCTCAGACTCCACCGGCAAAGACCACGACCGGTTATGGAACCACCCCCTGGCTCGGAATGGCCACCACCATGACCGTCGGGACGGCGGCCCCCCTCACCACCACGAACACGTACGAAGCCTTCGGCGCCACCGGCTACCTGCGGCAGCTCTCCCAGACCCTCCCCGCTGGTAACACGGCTGTCTCGAACACCTATTACACCGAGCTCGGCGGCTACGCCGACCAGGTCAACGGAGGAGCTGCCGTCTGCGGTCTCGCTGTCGGCACTCCGCAGTTCGGCCGCCTGATGAGTGCCACTGGCCCGAGTCCGGCAACGGGTGCAGCAGTCACGACAAGCTATGTCTACGACCTTCTCGGCCGAGTTGTCGGAAGCAAGAAGACCGGTGATACCACGTGGTCATGCACCACATTCGACGATCGCGGACGGGTGACTAAGCAGACTCTGTCGGGTACTGCGACGACCACCGAACGCATCGTGCTCTCCAGTTTCGCCACAAGCAACGGTGACCCGTTGACGACCTGGTCAGAGGATGCAGCCGGCCGAATCACAACGGTCACCGACCTCCTCGGACGGACTGTCTCCTACACCGACGTGTGGGGGACGGTGACGGCCAGCAGCTACAACCGCTTGAACCAGCTCATCACCCAGGTGAGCACCCCTTCCGGGCAGCCCGCTCAGGGCGAGAGGTACACATACGACGATGACGGCCGAGTCAAGACCGTTGCGGACCTCAGCGGGAAGACCCTCGCTGTCTCGTCCTACGTCAACGGCGAGCTTGCGGACATGAGCTACCCCTCAGGCGCGGGCAACGCCGGAAACGGCAGCACCGGCGCCTGGGCCCGCAATGCGGCTGGCGCGACCACTTCTATCCGGTGGAACGACCAGGCCGGGACAGGAAGTGTCGACACGGTCGACCGCAGCCAAGCCGGCCGCGTTGTCAAGGACACAATCACCCAGGGGCCTAAGACCATCGGCACCAGCGTGTACTCCTACGACACGGTGGGCAGGCTCGCCTCCGCCCAAGTAGCAGGACACACCCTCGGGTACGAGTTCGCCGCGACCGGCGGCTGCGGTACCAACACCGCCGCAGGCAAGAACGGCAACCGAACCAAGTTCACCGACACCACCACCGCCGGCACCACCGTCACGACGTATTGCTACGACAACGCAGACCGACTCACCTCCACCACGGTCGGCAACACCCCTCCCGCAACCGCAACCGAAGACGGCCGAGCAAGCGCGAACAGCACCACTGCCGCTGCGTCCGTGACCGCCACGATCTCGACGACGAAACCCAACGACCTCCTCGTCGCGTTCTACCAGTCCGACGGCCCGGACGTCAGCCACGGACAGACAGGCACGGTCACCGGCGGTGGCCTTACCTGGACTCTGGCGAAGCGAGAGAACACACAACGCGGCACAAGCGAGGTGTGGACAGCGACCTCCGCCAACACGCTCACCAACGCCGCCATCACCGGCACCCAGACCGACTCGAGCGCGGAATACCACCAGCTCATGAGCATCGTCGCGTTCTCCGGGGCATCCGGAGTAGGCGCAAGCAACTCCTCCAGCGGGCTCGCAGGTACCCCCACCGTCAGCGTCACGACAACAGCACCCGGGTCGCTTGTTTACGGGGCAGGGCACGCGAGCAGCGGGAGCGAGCGATGGACCACCGGCGACCAGCCAAAGTTCGACCAGCTGTCCGACGATCCGAATCAAGCCAACATCGTCGCCCCAGGCGGGCCGGCCACCGAGGCGAAGACACTCGCATCGACATCTGCCCTCGTACTGACCGACCCGCAATACAACTTCTTCTGGGCTCAACGCTCAACCACGGTCGCCGCGAGCGGAGGCACCGTCAGCGTCGGCGTCAGCGACGGCGAGGACCCGTGGAACATGGTCGCCGTCGAGATCCTTGCCGCACCGGACCCGTCGGCGATGCCCAACCCTGTTGCAGGCACCAGCCTGAACACGTCGAACCTCGCCTACGACAACCGGGGCAACACCACTACCCTGACCGATCAGACCATCGGATACGACCAGTCAGACCGTCACATCGCTACAAGCATCGCTGGCGGTGCCGCCATCACCTACACCCGGGACGTCACAGGCAGAATCGTGGCGCGTTCGGTCACTCCGGTGGGCGGGTCGGCCACGACCGTTCGCTACGGATTCAGCGGCGATGGTGATACGCCCGACTGGACCCTCACTCCGGCTGGCGCCATCGTTGAACACACTCTCGTCCTCCCCGGCGGAGTCGTGGTCTCCCAGCAAAGCAGCTCCGCGTCCTGGTCGTACCCGAACATCCACGGTGACGTCCTTCTCCAGATGGATGGAGCAGGTGTCGCCCAAGGCGACCTCGCGCTCTACGACCCGTTCGGCAACCCGATCGACCTAGCAACGTCTCGGATCGGGACGCTCGGAGCGGACGATGCCGTTCCTGCAAACACGCCGCAAGGCGCGACCTACGGGTGGGAAGGATCTCACCAGAAGCTCTACGAACACGAAGGGACTGTTTCAACTATTGAAATGGGGGTGCGTCAATACGTTCCCGCTGTTGCGCGGTTCCTTTCATCGGACCCGGTGCTCGGTGGCAATAGCAATGCGTACAACTACCCGAACGATCCCATCAACGGGCACGACCTGACAGGCAAATTGTTCTGGGACGACGCATGGGGTGTTGTCCAGAACGTCGCCAAAACGATCACCGACAACCCTTGGGTAAACGCGGCGCTGACAGCATGTGGCTTCGTGCCCGGTCTGGCATCGGCCATATGCGGTGGCGTCCAGGCTGCCGCCTACGCGGTGCAAGGGCGCGGGGCGGAAGCCCTGGCCAGCATGGCCGGGATGGCACTCGGAAGTGCCGTCGGCGCCGGGCTCAAAGCCGCGGTGAAGGTGACCGTAAGTACGGCAATCCGATCGGCGCCACCTGCAGCACGAGCCGCCACGGCTGCGGCCGCCCGACGCCTTGTCAAGGGATCACAGTGGTCAGGCAACGGAGTCGGGTCAATGGCGGGATCCCTGTTCACCACTGTAATGACCGTTCCTGGTGGGGCAACTCGACCTGCTACCCTGTCCGGCGTGAGGACAGGACGGGTTGCATGGTGAGTTTAGCTGGTCGCGAGGAACCAGAGAACGCATGACTGCGCCGGAGACTGTTGGTGCATCCGCGAGACGACCTCATGCGCGGCTGCGTCCGCACCCCATCCAATATTTCGGGATGGCGTTTGTGCCTGTGATTCTGGTCGTGGTCGCCGTCTTGTCCTATCGACAGAGCCCAACAAGCTCAATGATGGTCGGGTCGGGGATTCTTATCACGTTCAGTGCGTACTTCGCCGTGCGCTGGTTCGTTCTCGCGGGCGTGCGAAAGGACGAGCACGACCTAGTGATTACAGGCGTTCTGTGGTCGCGTCGTATCCCGCTTATTCAGATCGAACGAGTGACGTTCGGGTATGTGGCAGTGATATGGCGGTCGCGGAGAGGCGGACCTCGGTGGACCCCGATCACGCCGCTCTGGTCCAAGCCGAGGCCCATCGAAATGGTTACGCGGCACAGTAACCACAATGTCAAGGTGATCCGCCGGTGGGTAGACGACGCGAAGACGGGCTCGTCGCGTTCGGGGGCTGACCACCTCTGACAATTGGTCGGCGCGTGCCTATGCCCGCTCAGCCCTGTCGGCATAGTTGGCCGGAGGAACCGGCGCCAACACGATTTTCCTCCTTGATGTCCCGACAACTGGCGCCCGGTCTGCGGGCCGGCCACGCTGGTGCAACGTCGCGGGGCCGGTAGGCGGTTGAGCGCGGCGGAGCCTGCCATCACGCCGGCCCGATGGGTCGGCTCGGGGAGCGCGAGGGTGACTGGCCCTCTCGCGGCCGGCCGGTAGCCGGCTGCGGCCCCACTGGTTGCCGTGGACTTCGAGGGTGTCGGCGGTGCCGCGCACGATGGTGCCTTCGGCGTAGGTGTGGGTAATGGTCAACTCGGCCGTGCTGGGTACCCTTCGCAGAGAGGGTGAGAAGCCGGTCCGGAACCGAGGCATTACGAGTGCTTCGGTCCCGGACCTTCTTCGCCGGCGGGGGTGTAGCAGACGAGGGCAAGGCCGCCGCTGGTCCAGGCGATCGCGTCGGCGTCGACGAGCTCGACGTCGCTATACGCAACCTGCACGGGGACGTGGACGCGGACCGGGATCGGGGTCTTCTCGTCGTGCCGACGTCCTGAGGCGTGCACGATCTCTTCGGGGATGCTGATCGGCTTGGGCCGGCGGGCTTCCTCCGCCTCGAGGCCGGCCAGCTGCCCGGTGTACACGTCTTACCGTTTCGAGGTTCCCATCGGCTCAGCCGGGGTCGACGTCGACCAGGAGCCAGCCGGTCCCGCCAGCGCCGCGCTGCAGCTGCAGCGCGCACACCTCGGCCAGGTTCGCCTCCGCGGCCGCGACGACGGCCCAGCCGGCCAGGCGCGCGACCGGATGCGTGAGCGCGGCGTCGTAGGCCGGATCCCGGACGGGGTCGGCGGTGAGGATCCGGTACCGGCGGCCGGCCCAAACCAGGCGGGTAGGGACGCCGGCGTCGTCCCACAGGTGGACGATGTCGGCGGCGGGCGCGATGCTCATGACCAGGTCCTCCAGATGTGTTCGGGTGTCCCACCAATTGCAGCACACTTTCGAACATATGTTCGATAAAATCTGTTAACACAGGCAGAAGGGCTGAAACGCGCTGCTGACGCCTTTCAGACGGGCCTTGGGTGGATCAGTATGGCAACGCAAGCTGCTGCTCTCCTCCCGACTCCTGCCGCGCCCGCGTTTGAAGTGATCGCGCTTCTTTCCGGTATCGGGTCAACTACGATCGCTTGCACGATCAAGATGGACTCATCTTGTCAGATGGGCCTTTTCCTCGCTGGATTTCGCGGGTTCGGCACGGCCGGCCGTTGGTGGCTTGGGGCGGAGAACGCTGTGTTCTCGACCGGCTTGTCTTTCCCCTGGTGGCAGAACGACTAGAGATTCGAAGCGAAGGAACTGAGATGAAGCGACGAGTGATCTCCCGATGGATTGCTTGCTACGCGTTCGGTGTGGTCTGGCTCGCCCTGATGGTGGGCATGACGGCGGTACGGCTTCAGGACCCTCCGCTGGGCTTGGCGAACGACCTGACCGTCGGGATCGTGATCATGTGTGCCGTATTCGTAGTTCTCTTGGTCATTTGTCTCGTGCTTGTCGTTCGCCCGTCCCGCGCCCGTGCCAGACTGCGTCGCGAGAATCCGGCCGCCTTCGTGCAGAACGCGCGGCGAGACGGATTCCGGCCGATTTTTGATGCGGATCCGGAGATGCCTGCTCTTCGGGACATTTCGTACTTCATTACGGTTGTTGCTAGCGACGCAGGACTCGCGGTCTGGGATAGCAATGAGGAGATCGCGAAGGTCTTTGAGATTCCGTGGGCCGGGTTGGGGAAGATCGAGAAGTCGGCGACATACGACACGCTTCCACAATGGATGGTTAAGACGAATAGCACTTGGAAGGGTCAGGAACTGCACATCGAGCTGGTCTTCACATCGGAGATCTGCGGAGGTATCTTCCCTCAATCTGAAGCGAGGTGCGACGCCGCCATAGACGCGCTGAATCAGCTTCGAATGGTTGCGGCCAAGCGCTCTCGCGACTGACACCCGCCCGGACACGGTGCCCCTAACCCGTCGTCGCGAAGGAGCTCTCCCTGATGTGGAACCCGCTTGGACGCGGTTACAACACCCTCAACCCGGACGACAGCGCGGACTACCTCGATGCGGCCTTGCAGTCCCGGATCGATGCGCTGACGCCGCGGCAGATGGTGGAACTCGACCGCGAGATGAACAAGCTGGTCGAGCGGACGTATGAGCAGCTCGACCAGGAGTTCACCCGTGAGGACGAGGACCGCTACTACATGCAGCTGCCGCCGGCCGAGATCATCCTCCGCGACATCGACCCGGATGCCGACCTCGCAGACAGCATCGCCCGCCAGGTCGAGCTGATCCCGCTCCGCTGGCGGCTCGACGCCGCGATGGTCACCAGCAGCTACATCAGCGACTACGGGCCCCCGCAGCGGAAGTACCTGCGCACCCTGAAGCGCGTCCAGCGGGAAGAACGCAGGCGCCGATGACGGCGGAGTCTGCGTGGGCGGCCTTCTACGGTCGAAGGCTGAGACCACATCCGTTCCAGTACTTCGGCGGGTTTCTCCCGCCAGCGGTGCTGGTTCTCGCTGGGAGCGTCGCCGTTCACACCGATCCGGACGCTCCTCAGCTCAGAAATGCCGTGGTTGTCCTCATTGCCTTCAGCGGGTACCTGACCGTCCGCTGGTTCGGCTTCGCTGGAGCGCGTCGCGTGGGCGATGCCCTGGTTGTCACGGGAGTGCTCTGGTCGCGCCGGGTCCCCCTCTATCGGATCGATCGTGTGACCACCAGTTATGTGTTCGTGGTGTGGCGCACGAGCCGCGGCTGGCGGCGGTGGACGCCGCGAGCACGCTCTGCTCGTAGCTGTGACCCAGGAGCCGTGGGGCGCGTCGACGTGTCCGCCGCGACCAACTCGTCCCTCACCCCGGGTCAACGGCCGCATCGTGACCCGAGTCCATGTAATGGTTTTTGCGCAACAATCCATGACAGGTCCATGATGTGGGCGTGACTTCACGGACGCGCTGGATCTGGCTGGGCGACCACCTGGCGGTCGACTTCGCCAACACCACCATCGGGCTGGGTGTTCGGCGCGCAGAGCTCATCGGAACTGTCGAGGAGTTCCGCGCGTGGATCGAAGCCGAGCCCGCGTGGCTGCCGGCGGTGGACGACGGGGACATCGAGCTGGGGCAGGTGCTCGAGCAGCGCGACGCCACGGACCGCTTGCTCCGCTGCGCGGCCCGGGGGATGCCCCTGGCGACGGAGGACATCGAGCTCATCAACTCCCGGGTGCGTGCTGCCGGCGTCTCACGGTTGCTGGCGACGGTTCCGGGAACGAGCCGGCTGGCGGCCGATGCCGGCTTCCCGGCGCTCCTCGGCGTCCTCGGGGCAGCGACCGTCGATCTCCTCGCCCGCGACGACCTGGCCGCGATCGCCATCTGCGAGGCGCCGGGATGCGGGCAGATATTCCACCGTTCGCGGCGCAACCAGCGGTGGTGCAGCCCGGGGTGCGGCAATCGTGCGAGGGTGGACAGGCATCGCCACCGCAATCCCGTCGCCGGCGCGGTAGCCGCCCGATGATCGATGTCGCCGTCCTCCCGCTCTTCCTCCTGGCCAGCCTGCTGATCTGCCTCGCCCCGGGAACGGACATGGCCTACATGCTCGCGGTGGGCATCCGCGGCGGTCGGACTGCTGCGCTGCGGGCGTCGGCGGGGGTCGCCCTCGGCGTGCTCGTCTACTCCCTCGCCGTCGCCGCAGGAGCCGGCACCCTGGTCCGCGAGCTTCCGTGGTCGCTGAACCTGCTGCGCCTGATCGGGTTCGGCTACCTCGCCTGGCTGGCCGTGGAGGCGTTTCGCGAGGCGCGCCGCGGTGCCGACGTCGGCTCGGGTGGTCGGGACGGCGCGTGGTTTCGGCAGGGTCTCGTCGTCAACCTGACCAACCCCAAGATGGCGCTGTTCTTCCTGGCGTTCCTGCCGCAGTTCCTCGGTTCCGCCGAATCCAGCGCCGCCCAGTTCGTGCTGCTCGGTCTGTGCTTCATGGCGATCGGCTACGTCGTCGATACGACGGTCGGCCTTCTCGCCGGTGTGCTCCAGCGCCGTCTCGCGCCGGGCTCGTCCGCCGCCCGGATGCTGAGCGTCCTGGCGGGGATCGTCTACACCTGCCTGGCGGGTGTCGTCGGATGGGAGCTGGTTGCGTCGCTCGCGGAGCATTGAGGACGGCGTTGACGCACGCTCGCGGAACGGATCGTCGCTAGAAGGTGATGACGGTGGCGCGTTCGAGAGTGAAACGGATGAACTCGTCGCGGGCGACGGCGAGCGTGAGCCCGCGTCGAGCGAGGGTGGCCTCGGTGCCGTCCGCCCGGGCGGAGTTGATGCACGCGCCGACCGGGATCCCGGAGGCGATCAGCGCGTCGATCCGGGCGTTGAACAGTCGGTCGGTCTCACTGTCCGTCTGGGTCAGTCGACGCTGTGCGGGGCCGAAGGCGAACACCTCGACATCGATGTGGTCGTCCGCCGCGACCTCGGCGATGCGGGCCGGGAGCCGGCTGCCGACGGTGAGCGAGTCCGCGTCGTCGTGGAAGATGTGCGCAACTGTCTTCATCATGGGGTCCTGAGCGTGGGATGGTGCGGCATCGGGGTGAGCCGGCTCAATCGGTGGCGACGGAGAGGGACACCCCGCCGGTGAGCGTCGACCATCCGCCGCTGGACGATCCGGCTGCGCTCCGGCAGGCCGTGTTCCTCCGTCAGGGGGTGCTCCCGCGATCCGGGGTGTGTCATGGGAGACGCTACCAACGAACTGCTCAGACAAGTAGAGTTGTTCGGAACCATACCGGCCCAGCTGAGCCCGCTCGTCGCCGCGGGGAGAGCTGACGACTCCGAAACGCAGACGATGGGGGAACTCCTCGCTCGGGTGTCTCGCGGACAGGCGGTTCGCGGCGGATGCGAGGCGCTCCCTTTCGGCGGCGGAGGGGCGGCGAACCCTTCCGGCTATGCCTCGACGGCGACGGTGACCTCCACTTCGATCAGTGCTTCGGCGGCGAACAGGGTGTCGACGCCGACCAGCGTGCTGGCCGGTGGCGCGGTGTAGGAGTCGCGCAGCGGGCCGACGATGTCGCGGAGCAACGCCGGGGAGTAGTCGACGACATAGATTGTCTCTTTCACGATGGCGTCTCGTCGGAGATCCAGGGCACGGAGAGCGGTGTCGATGTTGCGTGCGATCTGCTCCGCCTGTTCGCGGTGGCTCCCGAGTCCGACCCAGGTGCCGTCGGCTCGCTGGGCGACCTGCCCGGCGAGGAAGGCGAGCGATCCTCTCGCCTGGACGATCTGGCTGATGAAGCCCGGGGCTCCGTGAAGGTCTTCGGGGTTCAGGCGCTGGATGCTGACCGACGGGCGGCTGCGCGGGGTTGCGTCGGCGCCGGAGCCAGCCAGCGTGTACCCGTCCGGGCGCACGATGATCGATCCGGCGGCGGGAACGTCGTCGATGTCGAGGCGCTCTGCCCGGACGTCGAGGACCGGGACCTGTCGGAACGCGGCCGGCAGCGGGATCGCCCGGTCGCCTGGCGTGGTCACCCGGACGAACTTTCCTTCTGCCAGCGCGTGATGCAGCGTCGATCCGTCCGTCAGTGGCAGGTCCGGGGTTCGCCGGCCCGCCCCGGATGTCGGTTCCGAGTCCGCGACCAGCGGCTGCGGGTAGGACACCGAGAATCCGGACACTTCGCCGGCCATGACGCGGTTGGCTTCGGGCACGGCGAGCAGGCCGCTGACGACATCGCGCAGATACCTGTTCGCCGGGCTGAAGTCCGATGCGAGCTTGTATTGGGCAGCCGTATTGGCGAACAGACGCTCGCCAACCGGTCGCCGCTCGCTCTCGTAGGTCTCGAGCAGACCTTCCGGGGCTCGGTCGGTCGCGACCAGAGCGAGCTTCCAGCCCAGGTTCATGGCATCCTGCACACCCACATTCAGGCCCTGACCGCCCATCGGCGCATGGATGTGGGCGGCGTCTCCGGCGAGGAGCAGCCGGCCCTTGCGGTAGGAGGAGGCCAGCCGCGTCTCGTTGGTGAAGCGCGTCAGCCACGATGCATCACGGGCGCCGAAGTCAGTGCCCGTGGTTCGTCGCAGCGACTCCCTCAATTCCTCGAGGGTGAGGGGCTCGTTCTGCGGGACATGTCTGCGGGTGGTGTCGAGGACGATCACCCGGGAGTGCACCCCGTCACCGGAAGGGATGATGCTCGCTCCGCCGAACTCGTTCTGCCCTCCACCAAGCGGGGCGCCATCGGGCAGGTCCAGCACGACATCCCCCATCGCAATGGACTCCGTGGCCGCGAGCCCGGGGAAGTCGATGTCTGCCGTGCGACGAACGATGCTCCGAGCGCCATCCGAGCCAACCACCCACCGGGAGGAGATCACGCCACCGTCCTCGAGAGCGACGTCGACCTGATCCCCGCGGTCCTCGATGCCGACGACGACCGCGCCACGGCGCACATCGACGCCGGCCTCGACCGCATGGTCCTCGAGGATCGCCTCCGTCAGCGATTGCGGAATGAACAACGTGAATGGATACGGCGTGTCGAACCCTGAGAAGTCGAGCCGCGTGTCGAGACTCGCGAAATGCCACGTCGGCATCGGGCGGCCCACCTCCAGGAACCGCGACGAGAGCCCGCGCAGCCCGAAGGTCTCCAGAGTCCGACCATGGATCGTCAGCGCACGGGATTGGCGAACGCGTTCGACGCGACGCTCCACGAGCACGACGCTCGCGCCGCCCAGCCGTGCCTCGGCCGCCAGCCACAGTCCGACCGGGCCGCCCCCGACCACGACGACATCCACCACCTCCGATGTTTCCTTAACGCTGTTAGTCATATTCGCATGATCTCCTTAACACTGTTAGATTGTCAAGAAGGAGGTGCCGCGTGGAACGTGATGAGATCGTCGAAGAAGCCGTCGCGCTGCTCGACGAAGGAGGATACGACGCGGTGACGATGCGCGCCCTGGCGACGAGGTTGCAGGTGAGCGCTCCCTCGCTGTACTGGCACTTCCCGTCCAAGCAGGAACTCTGGGAGGGCATCGCCGACGCGCTCGTCGAGGGAGTGGTCGCGATCCCCGCCGACGAGGCCGATCCGGATGAGCGGCTCCTCGCGCTCCTCGCCGACTTCAGATCCGCGCTCGTGCGTCACCGGGATGGCGGGCGCGTCTTCGCGGGCACCTTCACGCTCGGCCGCCACATGCTCGACCTCAGCGAAACTGCGACGTCGCGCCTGCTCGAAGCGGGCATCCTCGACGCCGGAGACGCGGTCGACGCGTGGTTCAACCTGGTCCGATTCACCATCGGATCGGTCATCGAGCAGCAAGCCGCCGCCGACCAGCTCGACGACCTGACCTCTCGACGCGCCGCCTTCGAGAATGCCACACGCGCACGACCAGCGCTGCGCGCCGCGACGGACCGGCTCTTCGCGCCCGATGAGGAACGACGCTTCGACCAGGGGGCCCGCCACCTCCTCGCAGGTGCGAAGGCTTCGGCCCGGGCGTGATCATCCCTCTGGCGGCGTGCGCGCGGCGGCCTCCGACGCGGTTCCCCAGGGTGGTCGGCCGAATTCGGGTGCCGGGTCGCGGGCGAACGGAGCGCTCCGAGGAGGACTCCGTCGGCTTCACCACGAGCACCGTGGCGCCCAGTCACCTCGACCCGACGCTGAAGGCGCTGGAGATCGATGGGGAGTGCATTCGCGATGACCCTCTCGGATATCAGTCGGCGTTGTAGCGGGGATCGCGGGCGTAGTCCTGCTGACGCAGCGTGAGCGCTGCGCGCACCTGCACAGGGGCGTCGTCACCGATCAGCACACGCAGGCGCTCGTCGTCGGGGTCGCTGGTGGGCATGGCGGCGGAACTCACGGATCCCCTGCTTGAGCCCCTGCTGCGCGCCGTGACAGCCGAGCTTCAGGTGCACGACGCTCTCGCGGTGCAGTACCGCGACGCCCTCCGGTCGGTGCAGATGGCGGCTATCGCTCATCGACTGGAGCGTGGTGGGGTCACGGACCCGGACGAAGTCGCGGAGCCTTTCGTGGGACCGATCATGCACCGATGGTGGTTGCATTCTCACCCGCTCGGCCGCGATCGGCTCTCGAGGCACGACCCCCGGACCATCCGGGCCGGGGTCAGGTGAACCCGCCACCGCGCGACAGGGAACGCACTATTGACGAATGTCGACAATCGACCATAGTCTTGTCCTGTCCAGACAATCGAATGCCACGAAGGAGAGGCCATGTCGAGTACTGTGCGACGAATCGCTGCAGGGGCAGCGATAGCGCTGGCGGGAGCGCTGACGATGACATCGTGCACCGGCACGGCGGAGAACGCGTTGGGGCCGACGCCGAAGGACGGCAAGTTCGACGACGTCACGCTGAACATCAGCGCCATCGCCGACGTGTACGTCCAGGGCTTCAAGAAGTACGAGAAGCAGATTCACGATGAGCTCGGCATCTCGATGAAGTTCGACGTAGTGCCACCGGCGGACGCCTACACGAAGGACATGCTCGAGTTCCGCTCCGGCAAGTCCAGTCACGACATCGTTCTGCTGCAGCCCGCGAATCTGGCCGACTACAGCCCCTACCTCAGGCCGCTGGACCAGCTGGCCTCGGAACTGAAGCTGTCTTTCGACGATGGCGACATCGAGCCCGTGTATCGGGACGTCTACACGTCCTGGGCAGGCACCACCTACACGGTCCCCTGGGATGGAGACCAGCACAACCTCTTCTACAACGTCGCGGCGTTCGAGCGGCCGGAGAACCAGGCGGGATTCCAGGCGCAGTACGGGTACAAGCTCGAACCGCCGAAGACGTGGCAGGCGTACCACGACGTCGCGGAGTACTTCGCGGGACACGACTGGAACGGCGACGGCACGAAGAAATACGGCGTCGCAGAGGCGTGGCAGCAGGGTGGATACTCGGCCTGGTGGTGGACGAACAAGTTCGGCAGCTACGGCGGTGTGTGGTTCGACGACGACATGAAGCCGCTGATCGACTCGGAGTCGGGGGTCAAGGCGCTGCAGGATTCGATCGACATCGTTCCTTTCGCGCCGCCCGGCACTCTGAACTTCGGCTACCCGGAGTTGGAAGCCGCCCTCGTGAAGCAGCAGGTTCCGATGGTGATCCAGTGGTCGTCGACCGGAAAGGCGGCTCAGGATCCGTCGGTGTCGACGATCGCGGGCAACGTCGGTGTCTCGGTGGTGCCCGGCGTGGAGCTGTCCGACGGATCCATCACGCACAGGCCGGCTCTGCCGACAGGATGGTCGGCCGGCATCCCGAAGGCCAGCAAGAAAGCGGCGGCCGCCGCCTACCTGCTGCAGTGGATATCCCAGCCCGAGCACGCGCTCAGCCTCGCACTGGATCCCAAGACTGCGATCGACCCGTGGCGCACGAGTTCGTTCCAGGACGCCGGGGCATGGGAGAAGGCGTTCCCCGGCGACGGTGAATACGGGGACGACTTCATCGCCGTGCAGAAACAGACGGTCGAGACCGGCATGCCGGATCTGCAGATCCCCGGGTCGAACGAGTACCTTCTCGCGCTCTCGTCAGAGATCAACAACGCGCTCGCCGGGAAGAAGTCCGCCGAGCAGGCGCTCGAGGCTGCGGCAGCGGCGTGGGACAAGATCACGGACAAACTGGGCCGGGACAAGCAACAGGCCGCCTGGCGGCACCAGCAGGACGCGATGAAGAAGATCGGCATCGAGTACCGACCCGAGTGGGCCGAGTAGCACCGCACCACCCGACACGGGCGGGGGCCGCGAACACGGCCCCCGCCGCGAACCTGAGAAGGGAAACCATGAGACTCGGACTGATCGGCACCGGAGTGATGGGCCGGAGGTACCTGGACGCCTACTCCACCGACCCGAATGCCGACGTCGTCGCGGTCTGCGACCTCGACCCGGGACGTGGGACGGCGATCGCAGAGCACTACTCGATTCCAGAGTCGTACTCGAGCACCGACGAGATGCTGGGCCGTGCGCGACTGGACGGCGTGATCGTGGCCACCCCTGATTTCGCCCACCGTGATCCCGTGATCGCAGCTCTCCGCGCGGGGCTCCATGTCCTGTGCGAGAAGCCTCTCGCGACGACCGTCGCCGACGCCGTCGACATGGTCCGTGAAGAGGATGCGTCCGCAGGGCAGCTCATGCTCAACTTCGGCAACCGTCATCGCCCGGCGGCGCTGCGCTCGAAGGTGCTCATCGAGCAGGGCGGCATCGGTATCCCGCGCTACGCCTTCTTGTGTCTCAACGAGAAGAGCGTCAAGACCGCGACCCTGGCCTGGAGGGACCAGACGAGCCCGCTCTGGTTCCTGATGTCCCACATCGCGGATCTCGTCCAGTGGCTGCTCGGGGACCGGGTGGCGTCGGTCTACGCCACGAACGGCGCGGTCGGCGGCGCTTCGACCACGACCGCCGTGCTGAACTTCGTCGGCGGCTCGACGGCCGTCCTGGAGAGCACGTGGGACATGCCCGCCGGCTATCAGCGCGACATCGACCTGAGGCTGACCATCCACGGGTCCTCGGGGGTCATCGATCTGGACATGGGCGATCAGGGGCTCATCGTGAGCGGTGATGCGGCCACTCGCACGGTCCAGTGGGATTCCGAGCCCGGCGGGTCTGCTGAGGACTGGTGGAATCGATCGTGCCGGTACTTCTCTCGCACGATCGCGGAGGGCGGGCAGCTCCGTCCCGATGGACGCGACGGCCTCGCCACCGTGCTGGTGCTGAGCGCGCTCCAGCGCTCGCTCGAGCGGGAAGCGGTGATCTCGGTCGAGTCGGAGTGGCCGAGCGCACAAGAACTCCTGCGATGAGTGCGACCCACGCGTCCACCGGGCGCTACGTGTGGGGCTACTCGGGGGGAGCCATCGTCTTCACCTCGGCACTCGTGCTGATCCCGCTGGGGTACGCGACGTGGACATCGTTCTACGGCTACTCTTTCGCGTCGACGGAGCCGACGCCGGTCGGTCTGGCGAACTACGCACGCCTGTTCACCGACCCCGCCTTCGGCGCATCCCTCGCGACGACCGCGCTCATCGCGCTGCCGGCTCTCGCCGTCGAGATGGTCATGGGGGTCGTGTGGGCGTTGGCGATCAGCTCGCTCCGGCGAGGGAGAGCGATCCTCACGACGCTGCTTGCGCTGCCGGTCATGGTGTCCGGCGCCTCCGCGGGGATGGCCTTCCGCTTCCTCTTCACCTCCGAGTGGGGCCCGGTCGACAACGCCGTCCGGACCGCCACCGGGGTCGGTCTCGACTGGCTGGGCAACGGTGCACTGGCCCGGATCGCCATCGCACTGGCGGACATCTGGCAGAACACGCCGTTCGTGATGCTCATCGCCCTGGCGGCGCTCGCCGCGATCCCGAAAGAGATCGGTGAAGCCTCGAGCGTGGACGGCGCAGGCGGATGGCAGCGGTTCTGGGCCATCACCTTTCCGCTCATCCGGAAGTTCCTGCTGGTCGCGCTGCTGTTCCGCATGATCGACCTGTTCCGGATCTTCGATGTCATCTTCGTCATGACCGGGGGAGGCCCCGCATCGGCGACGGAGACCGTCAGCTTCTACGTGTACAAGCAGGGGATCCAGTTCTTCGACATCGGCTACGCCGCAGCAATGGGTCTGGCGCTGACGGCGATCACGGTCCTGATCAGCCGCGGGCTGATCCGCGTCCTGGAGGGAAGACGATGAAATCACGCGCAGTGGCAGGGCAGATCGCCCTGACGGCATTCGTCGCTGTCGGTGCGGCGGTATCGCTGTTCCCGATCGCCTGGATCGCGCTCACATCGGTGAAGACGCCGGGCGACTACTTCGCGACCCCCTTCCGCTGGGTGCCCGAGCAGACGACGTTCGACCATTTCGCACGGCTGTTCGCCGATCTCGGCGGCGCGGCGAGTATCAGGAACAGCCTCATCGTCGCCTTCGGGTCGATGTTGTTGACTCTGGTCATCTCGGTTCCGGCGGCCTATGCGATAGCCCGAGCGCGTCGGGGAATATTGAGATCGGCTCCGACCTATGTGCTGTCGCTGCGCGCTCTCCCGCCGGTGATCCTCCTCATCCCGCTCTACCTGGTCTACTCGGCCACGGGGCTGATCGACACGTACGTCGGGCTCGTGCTCGCGTTCTCCACCTTCAACGTGCCGTTCGCCATCTGGATGCTCCGCGGGTTCTTCGAAGACTTCCCCGAGGAGGTGCAGGAGGCCGCTCAACTCGACGGCCTCTCGGAGTTCTCCAGCCTGGTGAGGATCGTGCTGCCGATGATCGCCCCCGCGATCGTCGTCGTGGCGTTCTTCTCCTTCCTCGCCTCGTGGAACGAGCTCATGCTGTCGGTCACATTCACCGGGGAGCAGACCCAGACGGTTACGAAGCTCCTCTCGAGTCTTCTGCAGTCTCCGACCGGAGCAGATTTCGGCGCAGCCGCGGCCATCGGCGTCATCAGCATGATCCCCGGGATCATCCTGGTGGTGCTGTGCCAACGATTCCTCGTCCAAGGACTGACAGCAGGGAGTGTCAAGTGAGCGCATCGGAGCCATCGGTGCTCGCCATCGGCGCGCACCCGGACGATATCGAGCTGCTGTGCGGCGGGACGATGGCGTTGTACGCGCAACAGGGCGCGCGCCTGACATTCGCCATCGCAACGAATGGAGAGGTGGGAGGCCCGGGGGACGATCCCGTCCCGATCGCGCAGCGACGTTTCGAGGAAGCGACCGCGGCGACACGCGCGCTCGGCGCCGAACTGATCTGGATGGGATTCCAGGACGAGATGCTCTTCAACACCCGTGAGGTCCGCGAGCGGTTCATCGATGCCTACCGGCAGGCGAGGCCCGACGTGGTCTTCGTGCACTCGCAGGAGGACTACCACCCGGACCACCGCACCGCCGGCCAGGTCGCTATCGATGCGAGGATCCCCGCGGCAGTCCCTCTTGTGCGCACCCGGCTGGCGGCGTTGGACAAGATCCCGCATCTCTTCATCATGGACACCCTCGGCGGTGTCGGGCCGGCACCGGAACTGCTGGTCGACGTGACCCGGACGCAGCAGCTCAAGGAGGAGCTTCTGGCGATCCACGACAGCCAGGTCGAGTGGATGCGCATCGCTTACGGGGACGACTACATCGCGAATGCCAGGACTCAGGCATCTCTGCGCGCGATGGGCACCGGCTTCGCCTACGCCGAGGGCTTCCGTTCCCTGGCGACCTACCCGTCCACGGGCGGCCCGGAATTGCTTCCGGCGCCCTGGGTCGCGGCGTGACCGAGGTCCGGCTGAGCGCGGGAGGGACGGGCGCGGGAGAGACGAGTGCGGTCATCCATCCCGGGTACGGCTGCCTGATCTCGTCGTTCGCGGTCGGTGGCGTGGAGCTCCTTTACCGAAGGGATGGCGCGCGATCGTCGCTCCCTGCCCCCGGCCCACCGGGGCGGCGGTCCGAGCGGGACTTCGACGACGGCATCTTCCGGGGCGGCTGGTTCCCGATGTTCCCGCTGGCCGGGACGCCCGACGAAGACACCTGGCAGCACGGCTGGGCGCCCCGCGTCGCCTGGCGGGTGGAGCAGGAGCAGGCCGCACGGCTCACGACGTCGGTCTCGGGAGATTTCCTGGACGGTGGTGGAGCGACCGTGGCCCGTGACATCCGGGTCGAGCCGGGGACGCTCACCGTGACCACGTCGATCACCAATCGGAGCGATGGCGTGCGAAGCTACACGTTCGGCGAGCATCCGTGCTTCCCGCGCGCTCTTTTCGGCGGAGGAGCGATCGTCTCGCCCCGAACACTGCCTCTCACGGCGCGGGCGGACGGATGGACAGGGCATGCTCAGTGGACGACCCCGTCGCTGACGGTCGTCGCACCTCGCGGCCGGCCGACTGTCACCATCGAGGCGGAAGGTCTCCCCTTCGGCGTCCTCTGGTCGAGCTTCGCGTCGGAGGAGCTGGAGGATGTGGACTGCTTCGCCTGGGAGCCATGCACGTCGCGGGGTCTCGGGATCGTGGACGCGCGAGCGTCGGAGTCGGTGACGCGGATCGGCTCCGGCGAGACTCAGCGCTATCGCGTCAGGATCGAGCAGCGCCGGGACGCGGCCTCGATGATGGGTTCGAAGGAGGAACGATGACTGAGACAGTGGTGATCACGGGCGGAGGGAGCGGGATCGGGAGGGCGATCGCCCTGCGCGTCGCCCGTGCCGGCCGCTTCGTCGCGGTGCTCGACCGGGATCTCACCCGGGCCAGGGAGGTTGCGCGTGAGTGCGAGGCGGCCGGAAGCTCCCGCACTCTCGCCCTCGGGGGAGACGTGTCACGCGAGGAGGACGTCTTCGGTGCTTTCGAACGCGCTTCGGCGGAGCTGGGCAGCGTGGACGGGGTCGTGGCGAATGCGGGGATCGAGCTCAACGGCCACGTCGCCGAGCTCGGCGTGGACACGTGGCAGCGGGTCATCGACACGAACCTCACCGGAACCTTCCTCACGGTGCAGGCCGCCGCTCGGCTGATGCGCAGCGCCGGTCGGGGCGGGGCGATCGTCTGTGTCTCCTCGCCCTCCGCCTTCGTCGGGTTCGCGGGGGGTGGCAACGCCGCGTACGGGGCGTCGAAGGGCGGGGTCTCGGCGCTCGTCCGAGCCGCCGCGCTCGACCTCGCGACGGACGGTATCCGGGTGAACGGCCTCGTACCCGGCGCGACCGACACGCCGATGCTCTACTTCGGTCTCGAGGGTGTCGAACGGGAGGCCGAACGCCGGCGCCTGCAGAAGCTCGCGGAGGTACAGATACCCCTGGCGCGGATGGCTGAGCCCGGGGAGGTGGCCGATGCGGCCTTCTGGCTGCTGAGTCGAGAGAGCTCGTACGTCACCGGGAGCCATCTCGTCTGCGACGGCGGCCTCATGGCGAAGAGCGCCAACGACTTCTGAGACGGCCGGGCCGTCTTCGAGGTTCTCGCCGCCGCCGATCAGGTGGGCAGCGTCCGGGCGCGCGGGCCGGTCGGCACCGTCGGAGAGCCGGCTGACGCGACTCCGTCACGGCCGCACCGGTCGCCAGCGGCGGCTCAGCGGAGAACGGGGTCACCGCCCCCGAGGAACGCGGCGAGCTCAGCGACGGTCGGGGAGCCCTCCCAGTCGCCTTCACTCAGGCACGCCAGCGCTCCGCACGCGCACGCGCGTCGTAGTCGATCGTCGAGCGGTCGGGCATCCAGCACGCCGGCGAGGTACCCCGCCACGAAGGCATCGCCGGCCCCGACGGTGTCGACGGGCGTGATGGGGAAGACCGCCTGATGGCGCACGCATCCGTCGGCGAGAGCTACAGCTCCGCGCTCGCCACGCTTGAGCACGACCTCACCGGGACCGATGCCGGCGATGGTGTCGAGGAGGGCCTCATCGGAGACCGTCGCCGTCGTGGACGCGTCGATCAGGAGCTCGAGCTCCTGGCGATCGCCGAACACGATGTCCGCCAGCGATGCCACGCCGGCGAGCCGCTCGCCGGCCTGCTCGCGGGACCACAGCGACGAGCGGTAGTTGACGTCGAGGCTGACCCGGATGTCGCACGCGCGGGCGAGCCGGACGGCCTCGATCACGGCGGAGGCGGCGGAGTCGGACAGTGCAGGGGTGATTCCCGTCACATGCAGCAGTTCGACTCCGTCGAGAAGCTCCACCCGAACATCTGCTGCGCTCAGCGCCGAGGCGGCGCTGCCCGAGCGGTAGTAAGAGACCCGGGTCAGCCCGCCCGGCCTGGCCTCTTTCATCATGAGGCCGGTGGGCCGGAGTGGATCGAGCGCTGCCACGGCCTCGACGTCCTCGGAGCGGATCGCAGCGAGGACGGACTCGCCGACGGCGTCGTCGCCCAGCCGGGTCAGCCAGCGGACGGGGATCCCCTGGCGGCGGAGCCCGATGGCGGTGTTGGTCTCCGCTCCGCCGACGGAGAAGCGGACCGGGCCCCCCGCACGCAGATGGGCGCCGCTCGTGAGCAGCCCCATGGTCTCGCCCACGACGAGCACGCGGGCGTGGGTCGTCGTCATGGTGTGCCGACTCCGCCCGCCGCCGCGACCAGTCGCGCGGCCCGCTCGCGGAGCTCGGCGAGCGATCCGCCGGCGAGCGCGTCGCCGATCAGAGGGCCGCCCATCGAGACGGCGACAGCACCGGCGGCGAACCATCCGTCCGCATCGGCGATCTCGACCCCGCCCGAGGGGATGGCCGCCAGCGACGGGAAGGGGCCACGCAGCTGGCGGAGGTATCCCGGTCCGACCGCGGAAGCGGGGAAGATCTTCACCGCGTCCGCGCCGGCATTCGTCGCCGCAAGGACCTCCGTCGGCGTCAGCGCGCCCATGATGGTCGGCACGCCGAGTCGCGAGGCCGACGCCGGCACGCCGGGGACGAGGCCCGGTGTGACGAGAAACTGGGCTCCCGCGTCGAGCGCCCGTCGCGCGAGCTCCTCGCTGGTGACCGTACCGACGCCGATCGAGGCGTCCCGGCCGAACTCCTCTCTGAGGCTGCGGACGTCGCGCAGGGTCTCCGGCGTAGTGAGCGTCAGCTCGATCTCGCGGATACCGCATTCGACGAGCGTTCGGACGACGGGGCGGTAGGCCGAGGCGTGCTCGGCGCGCAGCACGGCGATGAGGCGGCGGGAGGCTGGTCCCGGTCTCATCGCTCGACGTCCGCGAAACGCGGGTTCGTGCCGTAGCGACCGAGCGCGTCGGCGTCGAGGGAGATGCCCAAGCCGGGTGCCGACGGGATGGCGAGGGTTCCATCCGCGTCGAGGCGCCATCCGCCGCTCACGAGATCGTCGACGTACGCCGACCCCGTCTTGTACTCCACCAGGTCCGTGCCCGGGAGCGCGGAGGCGAGCTGCAGGTCGGCGGCGAGGCCGACGCCCGTGTTCCATCCGTGCGGAACGAGACGGACGCCGTGGTCAGCGGCCATCCAGCCGATCCGCCGCGACTCGCTGAGGCCGCCGCCTTTCGTCGTGTCCGGCTGGACGATGTCGAACGCCCGCCTTTCGAGGTAGGGCTGGAAGCTCTGCCGCCGGGTGAGCACTTCGCCACCGCTGATCGGAACGGGGGAGGACGCGCGCAGCTCCACGAAACCGTCGATGTCCTCGGGAGGGAGCGCCTCCTCGAACCACGCGACGTCGTAGTCCCTCAACATCGCAGCCGTCCGCTTGGCCCACGCCAGCGTCCCGGGGAAGAACGCCTCCGAGCCGCCTGCGTCTACAGCGAGCAACCGGTCGCCGACCGCCTCTCGTGCGGCCGCGACGGTGCGTTCGTCTGTCGCTGCGTCCACCCTCCCGAACTTCCACCAGCCGATCTTGAAGGCCTCGAATCCGGCATCGACCATCGCGGTCAGGTTGTCGCGGAGGATCGCGGGCTCGTCCATGAGAAGCGACGCGTAGGGCCGCACGAGTTCTCGATGACGGCCGCCGAGGAGTCGACCGACCGGTTGCCCGAGGGCCTGCCCCACGACATCCCACAGGGCGATGTCGATGGCGCTCGTGGCGTGTGTGAGGCTTCCGCCACGGCCCATCCAGAAGGCGCTCTGGTGGAGCGTTTCCGTGAGACGCTCCACATCGAGGGCTTCCTCGCCGAGGAGCAGAGGCGAGAGCACCTCGAGTGCGGCGTCGACGAGGTGCTGAGTGGTGAACGCGCTCCCGATCCCGACCACGCCCGCGTCGGTGTGCACCGCGACGAGCGTGTGGACCACGTCGTCGGGTCGCAACTCGTTCGACCAGCCGCCCTCGGGCGTCGCGCCGCGGAGACCGCATGTCTCAATTCTGGTGATTTTCACTACTTCTCTCGTTTCTTACTCGTTCGTCGAATGTCGACAAAAAACAACGGCTAACATGGAGGAATGTCAACGCTGCCGCTCCGCGCTCTTCCGTCCACGTCCCGTCGTGAGGGCGTGGCCGGTGTCCTCCGCGAGGCCATCACCTCCGGTGAGCTCCCCCCGGGTTACAAGCTGGTCGAGCTCGACGTCGCTCACCAGCTCGGCACCAGCAGGGCACCCGTGCGCGAGGCGTTGCGCCAGCTCGAGCAAGAGGGCCTCATCGTCTCGTACCCGTACCGTGGGACCGAGGTGCTCGGGGTCAGCCAGGAGGAGATAGAGAACGTCCTCGTCCCCGTCCGGATCGCGCTGGAGCAGTTCGCGTTCCGCAAGGCGATGGATCGCATGAGCGAGGACGACTTCCGCGCGCTCGAAGGCATCGTCGAGAGCATGGAGCGGGCCGCGGCGCGCGGAGACCTCGGTGAGATCGCCGACGACGACGTCCGCTTCCACGAGGCGGTCGTCCTTTTCTCCGGTCAGCAGCACTGTCTGCAGATCTGGCGTTCCATCCAGCCCCGCGTGCGTGCGTACTTCCGTCGTGACGCGTCCTACTACGGCAATCCGTCGGATGTCGCGGCCCAGCATCGGGAGCTCATCGCCGTCCTGAAGGGCGGGGACGCCGCCAGCGCCGAGAAAGCAGTCGTGGACCATATCCGCACCCACTTCAGCGAGCCGCCGACCGGCGCCTAGGAAGCGGTCGCGGGCGGACCGCCGCCGCGCTCACGCTCGACGTCATCTCCTCCAGCTCGCGATCGCGGGTCTCGCGGACGCCGAAGTAGACGACGAACCAGGACACGAGCGCCATCACCGCGTAGATGGCGTAGCTTCCGGAGAGCGAGATGTCGCGCAGCGTCGGGAACGTCAGATTGAGGATGACCTCGCACGTCCAGTTGGCGGTGGCTGCGACGGAGAGGGCGATGCCGCGGATGCGGTTGGGGAACATCTCGCCGAGGAGCACCCATACGACGGGTCCCCACGAGATCGCGAAGGCGATGACGAACACGTTCGCGCCGATGAGGGTGAGCACGCCCCAGTCGTCTGCGAGCACCAGTGCGCCGTCGATCGTCGTGGCGCTCGAGAAGCCGATGGCGACGACGGCGAGACTGACGAACATCCCCGCCGACCCGATGAGGAGGAGTCGCCGTCGGCCGACGCGGTCGATGAGGAGGATGGCGACGACCGTCGCGACGACGTTGACGATCGAGCTGAAGACGGACAGGCCGAAGGAGGCGGACTCGGAGAAACCGACGGACTGCCACAGAGAGGTCGAGTAGTAGAAGATCACGTCGATGCCGACGAGTGACTGCAGCGCCGCCAGTGCGATGCCGATCCACACGATCGGCAGGAACCCGGTTCGCCGGGAGAGGAGGTCGGAGAATCGCGGCCGAGTCGCCGAATCGAGCGTCGCACGAATCTCGAGGACCTTCGCGGCCGACGCATCGGCCGAGTCGTTCTCGAGCCGTTGGAGGACCCGCAGGGCTGCGTCGTCACGTCCGCGCGCCACCAGGTAGCGAGGCGACTCGGGCACCAGGAAGGATGCGAAGCCGTAGACGACGGCGGGCACAACCCCAGCGATGAACATCCACCTCCATGCCGGCAAGCCGAGGAAGTGGAGAGCGTCCGCTCCCGAGAGGCCGGCCGCGATCGACGCATCGGAGAGCAGCGCCGCGAAGATGCCCAGGACGATCGCCATCTGCTGGAGGGACGACAGCCGTCCTCGGATGTGCGCCGGCGCAATCTCCGAGATGTAGAGCGGTCCGATCACCGTGACGGCTCCGACTGAGACGCCGATCAGCAGCCGCCAGAAGCTCAGGTCCCATAATCCGGTGGAGAGGCCGCACCCCACTGCCGATGCGGCGAAGACGACCGCAGCGATCAGCATGACCCGGGGCCGGCCGATCCGATCCGCGAGCCATCCGGTGGAGAACGCTCCGAGCGCGGCCCCGAAGAGTGTGATGGACACGACCACGCCGATGCCCACGGAGGAGAGGTGGAAGCTCTTCTCGATCGGATCGACCGCGCCGTTGATGATGGCCGTGTCGAACCCGAACAGGAAGCCGCCGATCGCGGCGACGACGGAGAAGAGGATGACCCGGGAACGACTCTGCAGTCTCGCCGGCGGCGTGGTTGTGACAGACACATGAACTCCCTCGTGAAGAACTGCATCGTATCTCGAATGTCGATTGTCGACAACCTAGGTCACCGCGAGATCGGATGACGACAGCCGTGGCCGGCCTCAGGCGGGGAACCGGCGAGCGGCCACGCTTCCCGGGGCGGACCACGCGCGTCGCCGTCGCGGAGCCCGGTCAGCCGTCTCGTGATCGACCGGTCTCCGCGAACCCGCCCCGGTTCTCCGCTCCTTCGGACTCACCACCCGGACGTGAGAACCTCGTCCAGCCGCTCGACGAATGCGTCCGCGTCGGCGATGGTGAGGCAGAGCGGCGGCTTGATCTTCAGGACGCATTGGCGGTCGCTCGTGGGTTGCACGATGACGCCCAGCTCGCGGAGGCGCTCGCAGATCGCCCGGGTCTCCTCCGTGGCGGGTTCGAGCGCCTCGCGGTCGCGCACGAACTCGAGGCCGAGGTAGAGTCCGGAGCCGTGCACGGCCCCGACGAGGGGGTGGCGGTCGCCGAGCTCGCGCAGCCGCCGCGCGAGGTGTGCGCCGACGGTTGCGGCGTTCTCCTGGAGGCGTTCGTCGCGCAGGACGTCGAGGACCGTCAGGCCGACGACGCAGGACACGGGGCTCCCGCCCGCGGAGGAGAAGAAGTAGCCCTGCGTGCGGAACCGCTCGGCGATCGCCCGCGAGGTGATGACCGCCCCGAGCGGGTGGCCGTTGCCCATCGCCTTGGCGACGGCGACGATGTCGGGGACGACCTCCTGCTGCTCGAAGCCCCAGAACCACTGGCCGAGCCGGCCGTACCCGACCTGCACCTCGTCGGCGATCGTCACGCCGCCGTGCGCGCGGACGGCGGCGTAGACCGAGGCGAGGTACCCGTCCGGAAGCGGGATGCCGCCGGCGTTGCCGTAGAACGTCTCGGCGATGACGGCGCCGACCGGGGTTCCCTCCGCCGCCAGACGGTGAACCTCGGCGACCGCGTCGAGCGCGTACGCGCCGGCGTCCGCGCCCCGGTGGGTGCCGCGATAGCTGTTCGGTGCGTCCACCGTGTGCACCCAGCCGGGACGGGTGGAGAGCGCGTGCGGATTGTCGGCAAGGGAGGTCGAGACGGCGTCGGCGAGGCCGGTCCAACCGTGATAGGCCTCCCGCATGGTGAGGACGTCCTCCCGGTCGGTGGCCGCACGAGCGAGCCGGAGGGCGAGCTCGACGGCCTCCGAGCCGCTGTTCACGAGGAAGACGCTGTCGAGTTCGTCGGGCAGGAGGGCGCTCAGGCGTTCGGAGAACTCGACCACGGCCGGGTAGTTGAAACGAGAGTTCGTGTTCAGCGTGCGGAGCTGCCGGCCGACGGCCGACGCGACGCGGGGATGGGCGTGCCCGATGGCGCTGACATTGTTGAGCACGTCCAGGTACACGCGCGCGTCGGCGTCGATCAGGTACTGCTTCCAGCCGCGCACGATGACGGGAGGCTCATCGAAGTAGTGCTCCTGCACACGCGCGAACGCGCGGTCCCGCCGCCTGAGCAGCTCGTCGGCGGGCGCAGCGGTCGGCGACGGGGCCCGGCCGAGCAGAAGGTCCGTCGGGTCGGCGACCAGCGCCCGCCAGGCGGCGACGAGCGCGGGTCGGGTGGCCCACACCGTCGTGGCATCCGCCCGCTGCACGCGAAGGGCCAACGCTCCGTCCGCCACGCCGACCGGGTCCCCCGCCTCGACGGCGGTGCCCGGATCGACGACGGCCTCCGCCCCTTCCAGTCGCAGCAGGAGGCCGCCTCCGCGGAGCTCGACCCCGTCGGGCGAGACGTCCGCGACACCGGGCCACGGCGCGACGAGTTGCTGGGGTGCGGCGAACGTGAGCTCGACGCCGAGCACCGCGTTCTCCGGCTCGGCGGGGTCCAGGGGGCGGGAGCGGGTCAGTCGCGGCTCCGCGAACCGCGTCAGCGTCGCGCGGGCGCCGGAGGCGAGGGCCTCGACCGCGATCCTCGTCTCCGCCTCCGCGTCGAGCCACACGCCGCCCGCGAGCGCCTCGCTCGACGCGGAGAAGTCGAGGACCGCGATATCGGCCGGGGCGAGGGCGGGGATGAGCGGCCCGGCTTCCGGCATGACCAGGAGCGGGCGTTCATGGCCGGTCGCGTCGATGACCAGCGCGGTGGCGACCTCGAGCGGGAGGGCGGTCGCGCGCTCGAAGATCGCCGTCTCGTGCGTCAGGTTCTCGGCGGCGTAGCCGTTGCCGGGATCGGTCGCCAGTACGTGGTGCGCGCTGGCGATCAGCACCGCGCCACGGAGCACGACGAGGGGCCAGAGCGCCTCGGCCTCGTCGTGGCTGAGCGGTGACGCGGCGGCGTACGCCGCCAGTGCGGGCAGGGCGGTCTGGATGCCGCCCCCGGCATGGTGCAGCAGCGACGAGACCGTGATCGCGGGCTCGGCCACTCGCCAGCTGCGGTTCAGGTCGCCGAAGTCGATCACGCCGTCGGGACGCCGACCGGCAGGGTCGTCCGAGACGAGGTTGTCGTCCGTCAGATCGCCGTGGATCGGTTGGACCGGCAACCGGGACTCGACGCGCTGCACGTGCGCCCAGGCCGACTCGGCGGCGACGAGCAGCCGACCGCGCAACGCCGCGTCGCGAACGAACGGGAGGAGTGCGTCGAGTACCTGGGGTGCGCGGCGCAGATCCCACTGGTGGACGCGTTCCAGGCCGGGGTGGTCGAGCTCGGCCAGTGCGATGTCCACCTGGGCCGCGAGGGAGCCGATCGCGCGCGTGTTCGGACGGGAGAGGTGACCGGCGCCCGCGAGCGGTGTTCCGTCGACGTACTCCAGCAGCCGCGCGTTCAGCGTCCGTCCGTCGGGCCGGCCGCCCTCGTGGAATGTGTGGACCGTGCTGCCGTCCTGGCGCGGGCGGGAGAGCGGGGCGCGGATCCCCGTGACGTCGGCGACGCGGGCTGCAGCCGCCGACTGCGCCTCCAACTCCTCGGCCGTGGTGCCGGGGTTCGCCACCTTGAGCAGGAGCCGGCCGGATTCGGTCCGCAGGAGGAAGTTGCGGTCCTGATGGCTTCCGAGCGCGTGCGCGACGCCGCGGACGCCGAATCCGTCGAACGCGACGGCCTCGGCCTCCGCGGCGTCGAGCGTGGGCGGGGTCGGTTGTACGAGTCCGGCAGGAGGCAGGGCGGAGTGCGTGTTCACGTCGGTTCCTTCGGAAGGGAGGGGTCAGGAGGGTGTGGCGGTCAGGCGGGCGGTTCGAGCGTCACGTCCGAGGTCGGGGCGGTGCAGCAGACGAGGACGCAGCCGGCTGCGGGCGGCGTCAGCGGATCGGTCAGGTACTCGACCGTCCCACTGAGCAGCACGCGCGTGCAGGTGCCGCACGCGCCGACCCGGCAGCCGCTCGGCCAGTCGGCGCCGACCCCCTCCACGGCGTCGAGGATCGACCCGGAAGCCGGAGTCCACGTGGTCTCGTCGTCCCCGAAGCGGACGCGGTGCGGTCCGGCCGTCGAGGGCGTGCGCGCGGGAGCGAGAGCGGCGGCGGTCGGCGAGAAGAACACCTCGTATTCGAACCGGTCGGCGGGCAGCCCGAGCCGCGCGAGCCGGTCCCGGAGGTCGATCGCGAAGGTGCCGGGACCGCACGCGTACGCGGAGACCGTATCGATCGCCGCGCCGTCCGGTCCGGCCAGCTCCGAGAGAGCGGCGGAGAGATGGGCGTCGGTGGGGCGGCCGGCGATCGCGCCGAGCTCCGCCGTCTGGTCATCGCTCTCGCGGGAGAGATGCAGCTGTGCGCGGGCGTCGGGCAGCATCGCGCACAGCGCGACGACCTCGTGCCAGAGCGAGAGGTCGTCGCCGGAGCGCTCCGTGTGCACGACCCGCACAGGGCGGCGGGTCTCGCCGAGCGCGCGCAGCATGGCGACGGTCGGCGTGATGCCGACGCCGGCGCTGAGCAGCAGCACGCCTCCTGTCTCGTCCGGTGCGTCGTCGAGGGTGACATCGCCGAACGGCCCGGTGACGACGAGTTCGCCGCCCGTTCTCAGCGCGTCGTGCAGCGCACGGGAGATCCTCCCGTCGCGTTTGACGCTGATCCGGAACCGGCCAGGCTCGACGCCCGAGATCGTGTAGCACCGCCACGCCGGGGCGTCCGCGCCCGGGAGGTGGATGCGCACGTGCCGTCCGGCGGCGGCCAGCGGCAGCAGCCCGAGCGGGTCGTCGAACCAGAAGCTGACGACGGAGGGAGACTCCACCACGCGCTCCAGCACGCGTGCGGTGCGCGGCCAGTCGTGGCTCCCTGCCGGTCGGGGATCGGCGTCGCCCACGATCTCGATCTCATCACCGGCGGCGATCCGGCCCGCGTCGATCACGCGCGCGTACACGCCGCAGAACATGTGGCCGAAGCGGCTCGCGAGCAGGGCGGGCACGTTGAGGTCCGAGACGCCGGTGGCGGGGTCGATCGTGGTCGCCCGGCACCGGTCGGTGGGCTGGAAGACCTCGAGCACCGCGCTTCCGACGCGGATCCTGCGCCCGAGGAGCCTCAGCTCACCCCAGGCGGGCAGGCCCTCCAGGTACAGGTTGCCCCGGAACCGGCGCGGATCGACGGGATGGTCGCCCGCCGCCGCCAGAGCCTCGAGGGTGGCGAGGTTGATGATCGAGAGCTCGGCGGCCGGCCAGTCCCAGAGGCCGCCGCTCCGGCGGACCAGGGTGGGAGGACCGAGGGGGCCGGCGGGGAGCGCAGCGGCCAGGAGGGCGTCCACCGCCTGCGCCTGCAGCGTCTCCCCGCCGAGCCGCAGCGTCGCTTCCCGTCCGTCGGGCAGTGTGGTCAGCGTCAGGAGGGGGTGCGGGCTCTCCGCATCGTCGAGGGCGGTCGCGATCCGGACGATCTGCTCGTTCTTCGCGACATGGAAGTACGTCTCGCGGGGATTCCATCCGCTGGCGCTGCGCGGCGCGACGATGCCGTTCTCGATCGCGTGGCCACGATCCCAGCGCAGGCCGCGGCCCGGCAGCAGCTCGACCGGCCCGCGGGCGGCGACGCCGGCGAGGCCCTTGACCGGGTAGCGCAGGATGCTCTCGACGCGTGCTGGGGCCATCGGCTGCTCCTTCCGCCGTGCGTCCGAGCCGGATCGTTCCGGCATGCCAGCGAAGATAGCGACATCGGCCACCCTTCGTCAATGGCCGGCTGTGCCGCCGAACTCCCGCCGACTCCCGGGCGGGTCGAGTGCGCTGATGTTTTCTCGCTTCGGGGTATTGACGCGGTTCGCGAGGTGACGCTACATTGCCTCCAATGCCGGAACGATCCGGCATCGCACTTCACTGCAACTCCGGGTCCCCCCACCCCCATCCGCCCGCCCCCGCGGCCTCGCCGCACCCACAGCGCAAGGAGTCGCCAGCATGCGAAAATCCCTGACAATCGGGACGGCCGTCGTCACGGTCGCCCTGCTCCTCACCGCCTGTTCCTCGAATGACAAAGACGTCAGCTCGGGAACCGGCGACGTCTCTCCCGGCTTCCTCAGCGTCGCAGACACCTCGCTCCCCACCGGGGGCACCCTGCACGCCGACCTCGACTACGACACGGTCGAGGCGAACGGCCTCGACCCGCGGTACGCGACCACCGCACGCTCCTGGACGATCGAGGGGCTCAGCTATCAGACGCTCGTCACCGTCGACCAGAAGTTCGGGTTCAAGCCCGAACTCGCCACCTCGTGGGACATCGTCAGCCCCACCGAATACGTCTTCCACCTCCGCACGGACGCCGTGTTCTCCAACGGCCGTCCCATGACCGCAGACGACGTCAAGGGCAGCATCGAGCTGCTCCAGGAGAGCAAATCGTCCTGGGCGCTCCAGCTCGGCCCGATCTCCTCCGTGGAGGTCAACGCGCCCGACGAGGTGACCATCCACCTCTCCGCGCCGTACACCGCGCTCCTCGGAGCGCTCGCCAACACCCCGGCCGCGATCGTCCCCGCCGCGGAGGTGCGCGCGGGCACGATCGACCTCGCCAAGCAGATGGTCGGCACGGGTCCCTACGTCGCCTCCTCGCACGTGCAGGACGAGTCGTGGACCTTCGAGAAGAACCCGCACTACTACGACGCGAAGAAGGTCGGCCCCGACACGCTCGACATCAAGATCGTCCCGGACGAGGCGAGCCGCCTGGCGGCCATCCGCGACGGCAGCGTGCAGTACGCCTTCTTCAACAACGCCGACACGCTCGATCTCCTCGCCGGCACCAAAGAGGTCAAGGCGGTCAACCAGCAGAACACCGACTTCTACTACCTCATCCTCAACTCGACCGACCCGTCCTCCCCTCTGCATGACGAGAAGGTGCGGTTCGCCGTGAACGCCGCCATCGACCGCGCCCAGCTGTCGGACCTCACGCTCGCCGGCCACGGCAAGGCCACGGGCGTCACCCCGGTCGGGCTCCCCGGCTCCTGCACGCCTTCCGAGCTCCCGTCCGCCACCCTCAGCAAGGACGACATCACGAAGCTGCTGAAGGACGCGGGCGCGAGCGACATCCGCCTCAGCCTGGTCACCTGGAACGAGGAGAGTGCGCCGGGCAAGATCGCACAGGTGATCCAGCAGCAGCTGCGGCCCTACGGCATCACGGTCGACATCAAGCTCGTCGACACCGCGACCTACACCGACGTGTTCTACGGCGGCGACAAGACCGCATCGGCCGACCTCGGAATCAGCTGGTACGCCGGCTACGGCGACGCCGCGATGGTCTCGCGCTGGTGGAACACCGACCAGGCTACCTTCACCTCGCGGTTCATGACGGGCTCGAAGACGCTCAACGACCTGGTGGTGCAGGCCAACGAGGAGCCCGTCGGCGACTCGCGCGACGCCGTCCTCACCAAGCTGTGCGCCGAAGTCGATCGCACGGCGGAGCAGGTGCCCCTGATGACCCGGCCCGGCGTGATCGCGTACCGCACCGACAAGCTGAGCGCCACGATCAACTCGACCGAGGGCTACGGCGACATCTTCCGCTACCTCACCGACTTCCGGCTGACGGGGTCGAAGTAGCGATGCGTGTCCTCCGGTGGCTTCCGGGGAGGCTCCTGAGCGCACTGGCGGTGCTGCTCGGCGCTTCGATCCTGATCTTCGTGGCGATCAGGAGCCTCCCCGGCGATTTCAGCCAGATCGTGCTCGGCCCGCTCTCGAGCGACGCGGCGAAGGAGCAGCTGCGGCAGACGCTCGGCCTCGGCAAGAGCCTGCCCGAGCAGTACGCGCTCTGGCTCGGCAGCGCGATGCGCGGCGACTTCGGCCTGTCGCTCGCCAGCCAGCGACCGGTGCTCGACGAGATCCTCGCACGGCTCCCCGTCACGGCGATGCTGGCGGCGATCGCGATGATCGTCACCCTGCTCGTCGGTGTCCCGCTCGGGATCGCCGCAGGCACGCACGCGTCGACCGGCCGACGCAGCGCGCTCACGCGGATCGTGTCGACCATCGGGATCAGCCTCCCGGAGTTCGTCGTCGGCTCGATCGTGGTGTTCGTGTTCTCCCGGTTCGATCTGGGTCTGTCGGTGGGAGGCTTCGTCTCCCCGGCTCAGGACTTCTGGGCGGGGACGGTGAGTCTTCTGCTGCCGGCGTTGGTGCTCTCCATCTTCTGCGTGGCGGCCACCGCTCGCACGACCCGGGACTCGGTGATGGGCGTGCTGGTCGAGCCGCACATCGCCGCCGCCGTCGCCCGCGGGGAGTCGCCGTGGTTCATCGTGCGGCACCACGTCCTGCGCAACGCCCTCATCCCCGTCCTGACCCTGACCGCGACGATCACGGCCTACCTCCTGGGCGGGGCCGTGATCGTCGAGCAGGTGTTCAACGTGTCCGGCCTCGGCAGCTACCTCGTCCTCGCGCTGAGCCGCCGCGATTACACCGTGATCCAGGCCTGCGTCCTGCTCGCGACCGCGGTCTTCGTGCTCGCGAGCCTGATGGTCGACGTGCTCACCGGCGTCATCGACCCCCGCGTCAGCGTCGCGAAGAAGGGGAGGAGAGCATGACCGCGATCATCTCCGAGAAGCGCAGCGGCAACGCCCTTGCACGGGCCTGGCGCTACCTCGCCTCGTTCGACGCCCTGACCACGTCGGCCATGTGGGTGCTGACGGTCCTCTTCCTCTCCGCGGTCCTGGGCCGCCTGCTCGGCCTGGGCGGCAGCCCCACCGACATCGTGGGACGCCGGCTGGCGCCGCCGTCGCTGGAGTTCCCCGCCGGGACGGACAGCCTCGGCCGCTCGCTCCTGCCCCGACTGCTGGAGGGGATCACGACGACGCTGCTGCTGTCGGCCGTGGCCGTCGCGCTCACCGCGGTCATCGCGACGTTCTGCGGCATCGTCGCCGGCTACCGCGGCGGCAAGACCGGCGGGACGATCATGCGGGTGGGCGACATCCTCTACGCGTTCCCGGCGATCGTGCTCGCGATCCTGGTCGCGGCCGTCGTCGGTCCCGGCATCGTGGCCGCCCTCGCCAGCATCGTGCTCGTGACCGTGCCGCTGATGACGAGGATGGTCGGGCAGGCGACCCGGCAGGTCGTCGAGCGCGACTTCATCACCTCGGCCGTGATCAGCGGTGTGACCTCCCGGACGATCATGACGCGGCATGTGCTCCGCAACGTCGCCGGCACCGTCGCGGTGCAGGGGACGTACGCGCTCTCGGTCGCGATCCTCGTGGAAGGCGGGCTCTCCTTCCTCGGCTACGGCGTCCAGCCGCCCGCGTCCTCGTTGGGTCTGCTGGTGCAGGAGGGCACGGTCTACATGGTGACGGCGCCGTGGCTGATCATCGCCCCCGGAGCGGTGCTCGTCGTCGCCATCCTGGCCATCAACCTCATCGGCGACGCCCTGCGCGACCGCTTCGACCCGCGGGAAGCGAGGAGACTGACATGACCGCGATCCTCGACCTCCAGGACGCCACCGTCGAGTACTCCACCCGCGGCACCCGCGTGCGCGCCCTCGACCGCGCCACCCTGCGCGTCGAGCCGGGCGAGACCGTCGGCATCGTGGGCGAGTCCGGCTCGGGCAAGTCCACCCTCGGGCTGCTGTGCGGGAGGCTCCTGCCGGCCAACGCCACCGTCACCGCGACACGCGCGCTCGTCGACGGCAGCGCGCTGCTCGACCTCGGCGACGACGGCATCCGTCGCCTCCGCAGAGACTGCCTCGGCTTCATCCCCCAGGATCCCGTGGCCGCGCTCGACCCCACCATGAGGATCGGGCGCCAGCTGGCGCTCGCACTCCGCGGCCTCCCGACCGACACGGCGGCCCTGGTCGCCCGGTTGGAGAGCGTCCGCATCCGGGAGCCCGAGCGGGTGCTGCGCCTGTTCCCGCATCAGATCTCGGGCGGGATGGCGCAACGCGTGGTGATCGCCATGACCATGGCGCGTTCGCCGCGTCTGCTCGTCGCCGACGAGCCGACCGCCGCGCTCGACAGCAACGTGCGCGCCGACGTGGCGACGCTGATCTTCGGGCTCGCCGCGGAGGCCGGCACCACGGTCCTCTGGCTGAGCCACGATCTGCGCTCGGTCGGTCGCTGGTGCGACCGCGTCGTCGTCATGTACGGCGGCACGGTCGTCGAGGACGGCCCGGCCGCGCAGGTCCTGGAGCACCCGCAGCACCCGTACACCGTCTCCCTCGCGGCGGCCGATCCCGCCCGCGCGACGCCCGGCGAACGGATCCGCACGGGGTCGTTCGGCGTCGCGGACGTCGCGGCCCTCTCGAGAACGGAGCGACCATGACCGCCAGTATCCTCGAACTCGACCACGTGACGACCGAGTTCGTCAGCGGCTGGGGCCGCGGCCGGTCGGTGCTCACCGCCATGCGCGACGTCAGTCTCGCGGTCGCCCCCGGTGAGACCCTCGGGCTGGTCGGCGAGTCCGGCTCCGGCAAGTCGACGACCGCGGCCGTCGCCCTGGGATTGCGCGCGCCGACCTCGGGCGACGTGCGCTTCCTCGGCAAGCCGTACGGCAGGCGGAAGGAGAGGCTGGGGCTCGTCCAGACCGTTCCGCAGAATCCGTTCTGGTCGCTCGACCCGCGTCTGCCGGTCGCCCTGTCGGTCGCCGAGCCTCTGGCCGCGCTCGACCGCTCGAAGCTCTCGGCCCACGCGCCGGCCGTCGCGCGGATGCTCGAACAGGTCCGGCTCGACCCGGCGCTCGCCGACCGCTTTCCGCACGAGCTCTCGGGCGGTCAGCGTCAGCGCATCGCCATCGCGCGTGCGCTGATCACCCGGCCGCGGTTCATCGTCTTCGACGAGGCCGTCAGCGCGCTCGACGTCTCGGTCCAGGCGCAGATCCTGAACCTCATCGTCGACCTGCAGGCCGAGCACGGCTTCGGAGCGCTGTTCATCTCCCACGACCTCGCCGCGGTGCGCTATGTGGCGCAGCGGATCGCGGTCATGCGGCTCGGCGAGATCGTCGAGCTCGCTGAGACGAGCCGCTTCTACGACACCCCCCAGCACGAATACTCTCGCCAGCTCTTGGAGGCACTGTGACAACAGGAGGCACCGTGACACCCGCCACCGCCGACCACCGACTCACCGGCGTGCCGGTGTGGGGCGACCGCATCGCCAACCGCGATCTCGACCTCGTCCCGCTCACGCGCACCGGCGCCGACCGCGTCGAATACGACTTCCCCGGCGTGGAGGTCGGCGTGGCCGAGTACGCGGAAGGCCCGACCGGCACCACCGTGCTCCACATCCCGGCCGGAGCCCGCCTTGCGATCGACGCCCGGGGCGGGGCCATCGGCCTGAGCAGCGGGTTCGAGTACTTCGCACACGCGATCTGCTTGACCGGCGGCTCGGTGTACGGGCTGTCGGCGGGTTCCGGGGTCGCCGACGAACTGCGGGCGCGCGGCGGCAACCGCGGTGCCGTCGACGACCTGAAGCTCGTCTCCACCGCGGTCATCTACGACTTCTCGGCCCGCGACAACGCGATCTTCCCGGACGCGGCCCTCGGCCGGGCCGCGATCCGTGCCGCCGAGCACGGCAGCGTCCCGGTCGGCCGGGTCGGCGCCGGAGCGAGCGCGAGCGCGGGCAAGCTGTCCTACGCGCGCACCGAGCTCACCGGCCAGGGCGCTGCATTCGGTCAGGTGGGCCGTGCACGCGTCCTCGTCATCACCGTGGTCAACCCCGTCGGCGTGATCGTCGACAGGGACGGCGACGTGATCCGCGGCAACTACGACGCGGCCACCGGCCGTCGCCGTCGCCTGGAGCCGGACTACCTGGCGGCGCTCGAGCGCGCGCAGCGGCCGGCCTCCGAGCGCGGCAACACGACGATCACCGCCGTGGTGACCAACGTGCGGTTGAGCGACAGGGAGCTGATCCACTTCGGCAGGCAGGTGCACAGCTCGATGAACCGCGCCATCCAGCCGTTCCACACCGCGCTCGACGGCGACACCCTGTTCGCACTGACCACCGACGAGGTCGATCTCGACGAACGGGACGCCGCCGAGAGCGCGGACGATCCGATCACCGCCATCGCCGTCGGCGCGCTCGCCTCCGAGCTCGCCTGGGACGCGGTGCTGCGAGCGGCGCGATGAACCGGGAGACGACGATGACCAGCACCGAAGGAACGACGATGCCCCTCTACGACGACAGCCTCCCGCACCGGCTCACCCCTCCGCCGTTCTGGGGCGACCGGGTCGGCAACGACGATGTCGAGCTCGTCCCGTCCCACGGTCCCGGCCGCTCGGAGGTCGCGTTCGACTTCCCCGGCGTCACCGTCGGCACGGCCGAATACGTCGAGGGACCGACCGGCGCGACCGTGATCTCCGTGCCGGCCGGTGCGCGCACCTCCGTGGACGCGCGGGGCGGCGCGATCGGCATCATCGGCCGCTACGAGGAGCTCAACCACGCGATCTGCTTCGCCGGGGGATCGTCCTACGGTCTGGCTGCGGCCACCGGCGTCGATGAGGAGCTTCTCGCACGCACGGGCAACCGGGTCGGCTGGCAGGACCTGCGGTCCGCCTCCGGAGCCGTCATCTACGATCTCGCCGCCCGCGACACCGGCATCGTCCCGGACGCCGCCCTCGGCCGTGCAGCCCTGCTGGCGGCTCGGGAGGACGCCATCCCGGTCGGCCGGGTGGGAGCGGGCATCGCCGCCTCCGCCGGCAAAGTCGATCTCTCGCGGTGCGAGTTCACCGGGCAGGGGGCGGCCTTCCGCCGGATCGGGCCCGTGCGCATCCTGGTCGTCACGGTCGTCAACCCGGTCGGCGTGATCGTCGACCGGGACGGGACCGTCATCCGCGGCAACTACGACCGCGAGACCGGGGAACGGCGACTCCCCGTCATCGACTACGAGGCCGCCCTGCTCGCCGGGGAGGCTCCGACCACGTCGCCGGGCAACACCACGGTGACGGCGGTGATCACCAACGTGAAGCTCGACGACAAGGAGCTGCGGCTGTTCGGACGGCAGGTGCACAGCTCGATGAACCGCGCCATCCAGCCGTTCCACACCAACCACGACGGCGACACGCTCTTCGCGCTGACCACCGACGAGGTCGCCCTCCCGCCGGCCGGCAGCACCCGGCTCGGTGAGCAGGCCGTCAATTCGATCGCGCTCGGGGCGATCGCGTCCGAACTCGCGTGGGACGCCGTGCTCAGCAGCGCGCGCTGACCCGTCCCGCTCCCGGTCCGGCACAACGGACCCGAGCACCGCACACCCGCCACACAGCACCGAGCACCGAGCCCAGAGAGGGACAACGCATGACCGTCCGCCGCTTCGAGACGACCCAGACCGACCCGTTCCTGCGCGGGGAGGAACTCGGTCGCGCCTTCGCCGACGGGATCGCCGCGAACATCGCCGGCTACACCGAGCTGTTCGAGGTTGTCGGCGTCGCCGCCGACGACCTCCCGCCCCTCGGGCTGACCGCGATCGAGCGCATCGCGTCGTGGCGTCCGGCCCTCGCCGACGAGCTCCGCGGGCTCGCGGCCGGCTCGGGACGGGCGGCGTGGGAGCTCGGGATGCTCAACGCGCGAACCGAGATCCTCGCGACCGTCGGCGCGATCGGGGAGGGCGAGTGCTCGACGTCGGTCTACCTCCCGGAGACCGGTGCGCCCCGCACCGTGCAGACCTGGGACTGGCACGACGTCTCCAACGACGACACGCTCGTCGTCCGCTCCCGCACGGCCGAGGGCCGCGAGGTGCGCTACTTCACCGAGTTCGGCATCCTCGGCAAGATCGGCGTGAACAGCGACGGCGTCGGGGTGCACTTCAACATCCTCAACCACGCCGAGGACGGCGGCGGCATGGGCGTCCCGGTGCACGCGGTCGCGCGCGGCGTCCTGGACGGAGCGGGAACGCTGGAGGAGGCGGTGGCGATCGCGCTGTCCGCCGAGGTCACCGCCTCCACGGTGCTCACGATCGTGGCCGCCTCCACTGCGGGTCCGCAGGCGGTCAGCGTGGAGCTGAGCCCCGGCGGTCACGCCACGGTACTGCCCTCCGACGGTGGCCTGCTCCTCCACACCAATCACTTCCTCGACGACCGTCTCGCGCCCGGGGAACTCGTCCCCGGCACCTCCAGCAGCTACCGCCGGCTGGACCGGCTGCGCGAGCGTCGGGCGTCGCTCTCGTCCTCCGATCCTCTGCGGCGGGTGGCCGGTATGCTCATCCACGAGGCGGACGGTGCGCCGGTGTGCTGTCACCCCGACCCCCACCTCGCCTTCGAGCACCGCTGGCAGACCCTGCTCACGATCTCGCTCGACCTGGAGCACGCGCATCTCCAGTTCCACGAAGGCGGCCCGTGCACAGCGTCGCGGGAATCCTGGCAGGTCTTCTAGGGGGAGGGGAGCATGGCTCAGAAAGCTCCGACGCACGCACCGGTGACGATCATCGACGTCGCCCGGGCCGCCGGCGTCAGCAAGACCACGGCCTCCGACGCCCTCAGCGAGCGTGGCCGGGTCTCGCCGGCGACGCGCGACGCGGTGATGGTCGCCGCGGAACGCCTCGGGTACTCGATCAACCGCTCAGCGCGCTCGCTGCGCACGGCGACCACGGGGGCGATCGGCCTCTACATCCCGCAGGTGCTCGTCCGGAGCGAGCACTACCTGTCTTTCGTGTACGGGGTCGTCAACGAGGCCGCGGCGTTCGACTACGACGTGACGCTCATCGTCGCGGCCGCGGACGCCCGCCCCGCGTACAGCCCGCATGTCGACGGCATCGTGCTCATCGACCCGGTCCTCGAGGACCCGATGATCACCCGGCTGCTGGGGACCGGGCTCCCTGTCGTCTCGTCGGAGCGCCTGCCGGGAGGGCGACAGCCGGCGGGCGTCGTGTGGTCGAACCACGCCCAGTACACCACCTTGCTGCTGGAGCACCTCAACGCCCGCGGCGCGCAGCACCCCGCCCTGATCGCCTCGACCACCAACTCCGACTGGTCGCACGCGATCCAGGGTGCCTACCGCGATTGGTGCCGCACGATCGGTGTCGAGCCCCGCCTCGAGGTGGCCCCGTTCGGAGCCGACACGGCGACACTGCAGCACACCGCCCGGACCCTGCTCGAGCAGTCGCCCGACACCGACGCGCTGATCGGCGCCGGCGACGGGGTGGCCACCGCGATCTCCCACGCGCTCGCTGCGGACGGCCGGAGGATCGGCAGCGACATCCTCCTCGCGTCCTGCGTCGACAGCAGCGACCTCCGCGCCGCGCACCCGCCGATCACCGCGATCGACACCAAGGGCGGCGAAGCCGGCCAGGCGTGCGCCCGCCTGCTCTTCGACCTGCTGCAGGGCCGCGTCGAGCCGCCGACGGCCCAGGAGCTCCCGCTCAGCCTGAACCTCCGGGACTCGACGGCGAGAGCCCTCGACATCTCCGACGATTCCGCCTCCGCACGCCTCGGGCAGCGCCGCGACGACTGAGTCGTGCGGAAGCCGGAGGACAGGGAGATGTGTCACCATGGTGACGCTGGTCGGCGGACCCACGGTCCTCACGGAGGCGGTCGCGAAGCTCACGGCCTGCGGCTGGTAGGACGCGGGCTCAGGCGAGCCCGCCGAAGAACTCCCTGATGCGGTCCGCCGCCAGGTGCGGCTGCTCCAGGCCGAGGAAGTGGCCGCCCCGCGGAGCACGCTCGAAGGAGCGGAGGTCGGCGGCCGCCCGCTCGGCGAGGGAACGCGGGAAGCCCGCCATGACGGGTTCGCGGCTGAGCAGCACGCCGACCGGCGCGGCGATCGGCGGCCGCGGAGGATTCGCGTCGTAGTCGAAGTACTGCCGGAACGACGTGCCGACGCTGCCCGTCGCCCAGTAGAGCGTGGCGATCGTGAGCAGCTCGTCCCGGGCGACGGCCGCGTCCAGATCGCCGTCCACCCAGTCATGCCACTTGTCGGCGATCCAGGCGAGCAGACCGGCGGGGGAGTCGGCGAGAGCGGCAGCGATGGTGTCCGGGCGCGTGCACATGATCTCGCTGTAGCCGCCGTCGCTCGCGTCGTAGGCGTCGACGGACGCGAGATAGTCGCGCTCCTCCTCGGTGCGCGCCTCGCCGTCGCTCGGGAACGGGGCGTGGAGGAGCTGGATCCCGATCACGTGATCCGGATGGTCGACCCCGAGCCACGTCGCCGCACCCCCGCCGATGTCCCCGCCGAACGCGGCGTAACGGTCGTAGCCGAGCACGGTCGTCATGAGCTCGTGGAGGTCCGCCGCGATCGCGGCACGGGTGAGCGGCCCCTCCGGCAGCTCGGAGAAGGTGAAGCCCGGCAGCGACGGGACGATCACATCGAAGGCGATCCGCGCGTCCGAACCCGCCGCGGCCGGGTTCGCGAGCAGTCCTGCGAGCGGCAGATACTCGGTGTACGCACTCGGCCACCCGTGCAGCAGCAGGAGGGGGATGCGCGTCTCCGCCGATCCGGCGGCCGGGACGTGGACGAAGTGCAGTCGATGGCCTCCCACGTCGGCCAGACGCTGGTCGTACGCGTTGAGGGCCGCCTCGCGCGTCCGCCAGTCGAAGGCGAGCCACGAATCGACGAGGTCGCGCAGCACCGCGCCGCCGGCGCCGCCGTCCCACGGCACGGAGCCGAGCGGCTCGACGAAGCGGGTCGCCCGGAGGCGGGAGCGCAGATCGGCGAGCAGCTCGTCGGACACGTGGATGCGGAAGTCGTCGATGCTCATCGCCACCACCGTACGCGCCATGCCGGCGCCAGCGTTCGCGGTCCCTCCCGGCGCGTCAGTGCGCCGCGCCCAGCTCCACCAGCACCACACCGGCTCCGATGAGCAGGATGCCGAGCGCCATCACCGGGGTGAGGGGCTCGCGGAAGAGCAGGCGACCGAGGACGGCGGTGAGGGCGACGCCGACGGCGGCCCAGATGCCGTAGGCGATCCCGAGCGGGAGACCGAGGGCGAGGGTGACCGAGAGCAGAGTGAAGGCGAGCACGTAGCCGACCGCCACAGGGAGGTACCAGATGCGTTTCGGAGAGGGGCCGGTGGTGGCCATGCGGAGGGAGATCGTGCCGGAGACCTCGGTGACGATGGCGCCGGCGAGCGCGAGCCAGACGATCATTCGCGGCCTCCCTCGACCGGATCGGAACCCGCGGCGGTCGTGGGCGAGGGTGCCGCTCGCGCCACGGACGCGGCCGCCCCGCGGCGGTGCGCCGCCTGCGAGCCGAGCTCGACGAGCAGCACCCCGCCGATGATGAGGGCGATGCCCATCCCCATCAGCGGGGTGAACGGCTCCCCGAAGAAGACGGTGGACAGGGCGGCGGTGAGGGCGACGCCGGTGGCACCCCAGATGCCGTACGCGACGCCGAGCGCCATCCCGGCCCGCAACGATGCGCCGAGGCAGGTGAACGACGCGACGTAGCCGATGGCGACGACGAGGTAGAGCGCGGGATGCGTCAGCGCGCCCTTGAGCGACAGGGAAGCGGTCACCTCGAAGAGGATCGCCCCGGCGAGGAAGAGCCAGCGGCTCACTCGATGTCCCCGAGCATGAGCGCCTCCTTGGTCCGGAAATCGTAGATGAGACCGGGCGCGCGACGTGAGTTCTTGCGGGTGCGAGGCCCGGCGCACCCGCAACGAGTCACGTCTCGCACCCGGATCAGCGCTTCGCGAGGTCCTCGCGGAGGGCGGAGAGGATGGTCCAGACGGAGCTGCGCTTCTGCGGAGTGTTGGCCTCGCTCATGGGGATGGTGAGCTCGAGACCGTCGCGGTAGCTCGCGCGGACGGTGAACCGGCCGGGCCAGTCGGCGTTGTCGTCGACGCCGAGGGAGGGGGTGCCGCCGATGACCTCCAGCCGATCGAGGTCGCCGCGCCGGTGGACGCGGGTGGTCACGTTCGCGGTGCCGCTCTGGAGGGAGTAGGCGGCTTCGACGGTCGCGACCGTGCCGTCGGTGAACGCGCCAACGCGGACCCCGATGACGTCGTCGGAGAGGACGGCGCTCGCACCCATGTAGCGCACCTCGCTCTCGCCGACCGCGAGCGCGACCCCCGTCACGATGGAACCGAGGAACGTGGCGGGAGCGCCGTCGAGCGCGCCCTCTCCGATCTCGTCCACCACGGCCCGGCCGATCGCGTCGCGTGAGAGCTGCATGGTCCGTCCTCCTGATGGATGTGGCGTCGGCCTCCACACCCCTACCGAGTATGCGCTCGATCGGCACATTCCGGACAGCCAGGACGATTCATGATTCCCTTAATTCAGGGTTCTCTGTACCCTCGATGCTATGAGCCTCCTCGCACCCGCGGCGACCGTCACCCACACGGCTGCACTCGCCCGCTTCGGGCACGCGCTCTCGGACCCGACCCGGGTGGGCGTGCTGCTCGCCCTGCGCGAAGCGCCCGCCTACCCGTCCGATCTCGCGGACGCGCTGGGCGTCTCGCGCCAGGTCATGTCCAACCAGCTGGCCTGCCTGCGCGGGTGCGGACTCGTGGAGGCGGTTCCCGACGGCCGCCGCATCTGGTACCGCCTCGCCGACGGCCACCTCGCCCCCGCGCTGGACGAGCTGCTGCGCGTCGTGCTCTACGTCGAGCCGGGATGCTGCGAGGGCGACGACTGCGGCTGCGCCTGACCGCGGCGACGATCCCAGTGCTCGTCGCCTGAGGCCCTTCCCTGTCGACGGCAAACGACACAGGGGACGTGAAACGCCGCTCTGCGGCGAGCAGAGCGGCGTTCCGCGTCCCCGCTGATGCGCGGGAGGGGCGTCAGTGGGCGATGACGGGCTCCGGTGCGCCGGCCGAGGACGGCTCCGAGCCCGCCGCGCTCGCGGCCTGCTGCACGAGTGCGGCACGGCGGCGGTAGAGGAACGCGGAGAGCACGGCGCCGAAGGCGAAGAACCCGGCGCCCCACCAGTAGGCCGTCGCGTAGCTGTGCACGGCGGCCTCCGCCGCGACCTCCGCGGTCGGCGGGAGGTGCGCCGCGAGGTAGTCGGTGGCCGCGGTGGCCGCCAGGGTGTTCAGCAGCGCCGTGCCGATCGATCCGCCCACCTGCTGGCTGGTGTTCACCATCGCCGACGCGACGCCCGCGAAGTGCCGGTCGACGCCGAGGGTGGCGGTCTGGATCGCGGCGGGCATCGTCGAGCCCATGCCGAAGCCGAGGATCATGAGCGGCGGCAGCAGGTCGACCGCGTAGTTCGCGGTGACGCCGAGGTGGGTGAGGTACACCATGCCGGTCGCGGCGATCGTCATCCCGATGGGCACCATGACCTTCGGCCCGAAGCGCGGTACGAAGATGTTGGTCGACAGCTGCGCGGCGGTCACCAGCATGACGATCATCGGCAGGAAGGCGAGGCCGGTCTGGATGGGCGTGAACTTCAGCGTGGCCTGCAGGTAATAGGTCACGAACAGGAAGATGCCGAACATCCCGGCGCCTGCGATCAGGATGGCGCTGTAGGAGGCCGCGCGGTTGCGGTCGACGACGATCGACAGCGGCAGCAGCGGGTGCGGGGCGCGGCGCTGCCAGAGCACGAAGGCGATCAGCAGCACGCCCGCTGCGGCGAGGAAGCCCCACGAGAGCGGCGAGTCCCAGCCGTCCGACTCGGCGTTCGAGAAGCCGTAGACCAGCGAGAACAGGGCGCCGGAGACGAGCACCGTGCCGGGCACGTCGAGCTTCGGGCGCGGGCCGGTGCGGTGCGCGGAGGTCACGAAGACGGCCGCACCGGCGATCGCGACGATCGCGATGGCGACGTTGATGTAGAGGTTCCAGCGCCAGTCGAACTGCTCGGTCAGGAAGCCGCCGAGCAGCAGGCCGACCGCGCCGCCGGCTCCCGCGATCGCGCCGAAGATCCCGAACGCGCGGGCGCGTTCCCTCGGAACGGTGAAGGTCGTGGTCAGCACGGCGAGAGCGGTCGGGGCGAGCAGCGCGCCGAACGCTCCCTGCAGGGCGCGCGCGCCGACGAGCAGGCCGAAGGTGTCGGCGGCGCCGCCGAGGGCGGAGGCCGCAGCGAAGCCGATGAGACCGATGATGAAGGCGCGCTTGCGGCCGATGAGGTCGGAGAGGCGGCCTCCGAACAGCAGGAGGCTGCCGAAGGCGAGCGAGTAGGCGGTCACGATCCACTGGCGGTCCGCGTTCGAGAAGCCGAGGTCGGCCTGCGCGGAGGGGAGGGCGATGTTCACGACCGTCGAATCCAGGACGACCATGAGCTGCGCCAGAGCGACGGTGACGAGCGTCCACCAGCGGCGCGAGGAGGGCGCCGCCGCATCGGGTGCGGCGCTCGAAGGGGTGGGGTTTGTCTGCGACATGCGGGCCAGCATATACGAAACCAACCAGTTCCGGATCTAATCTGTTCAGAAATTCATCTACACTGGAGGAGATGGACATCTCAGCACCTGCCCCCGCGACGAAGCTCGGGCGCAAACGGGACCACACGCGGGATCCCGAGATCCTCGACGCCGCCCTCGACGTGCTCGCCGAGACCGGGTACGACCGCATGACGATCGACATGGTCGCCGCCCGCGCCAAGGCGGGGAAGGCGACCGTCTACCGCCGCTGGGCGTCGAAGGCCGACCTCGTGATCGACGCCGTCGCCTGCATGAAGAAGGGCGACATCGACTTCGACGCGCTCCCCGACACCGGAACTCTGCGCGGCGACCTGGTCGCGATGATGAAGCCGCACACCATCGTCGATGCCGAGAAGAAGCTCCAGATCATGGCCGGCCTCGTGTCCATGCTCGCGAAGGACCCCGGGCTGGCCGACGCCGTCAACGAGGCGATCGTGGAGCCGCGCGCCTCCGTCAACCGCATCTTCCTGCGACGCGCGGTCGAGCGCGGTGAGATCCCCGCCGACGCCGACATCGAGAAGCTCGCGCTCATCGCGCCCTCGATGGCCTCCTACCGGGTGCTCGTGCAGCGCAAGGCGGTCGACCGGGAGTTCCTGCTCTCGATCCTGGACGACATCCTGCTCCCGGCGGTGGGCATCAGGCGCACGTCCACCCCACGATGAGCCCGAGCGCTCCCAGGGTCGTCGTGAGGGTGCGCGTCTGCAACGACACCGGCGACGTCCAGCTGCCGTAGGCCGCCGTGACCGTCACCGTGGACGTGCCGAGGAGGGTGAGCGTCGAGCCGGTGACGTTCCCCGTGGTGGCAGGATAGGCGACCGTTGTGCTGCCGGAGCCGGCGCTGCCGCTCCAGGCGATCGTGTAGCTCTGCGGGGCGATGGCGTTGCCGCCGATCGTCGGGGTGGTCCACGTGATCGGGATGTTGCTGGCGAGGAGGCCGCCCGCCGACCCGCACGCGACCGTCGGGACGGGGTTCAACGTCCCGGAGGTCGCGGAGCCCGTGGCGTAGACCGAGCGCGACCAGCCCGCCCGCGCGGGGGAGCCTCCCGAGACGCCGAACAGACCGGCGGCGGCCAGCGCGAGGGCGCCGACCGCAGTGATGCGCAGGGCGCGTCTCATCGCACGCCCGACTCGTCGCCCGGGTGGCGGTGGCGGCGCGCTCCCGCGACGGCGGCGATCCCGGCCCCCGCGACGACCGCGCCGCCCGCGAGCAGGGGCGTCAGGAGGGTCGGGGCCGCCCCGGTCGCCGCGAGCGCTACCGGGGGAGCGGCCGCCTGCACGTCGTCGGCTGAGGTCCAGGCCCACACGTCGAGGTCGGCCGACCCGTCCGCGGCGCCCGGCTGCAGCGTGACATCGATCGCGAGCCAGCGCTGCTCGCTCGACGGCATGGCGCCGACGGCGACGACACCGGCGGGCGCGGGCGGCTCGCCGGCAGCGGCTTCCGGGCCGGACAGCACGGCGGACAGCGGTGTCGTGGCCAACAGTGTCTGAGCGGCGCCCGGGCACGACGTGCCCGACCAGCGCACCGCGCACGCCGTGATGCCGATGTCGAGCACGCCGGTCAGCGGGCCGGTCGATGACAGGCCCAGCCCGACCGTCGCGGCGGAGGGCGTGGCGGCGGCGACCCCGACCTCCCATCGGACGGGGACGCCCGGGCGGAGTTGCGCGAAAGCCGTCGGGTCGGCGACGGACGTGAGCGTCAGGTAGCGGCCGCTCGACACGGACTCGTCGGCCCGGGCGGACGAGGGGACGGCGACGGCGAGGGCCGCGCCCGTGCCGATGGCCGCCACCAGGACGAGCGCGCTGCCGGCGACCGCAGAACCCGCGGTCGTGCCCGCGCCTGTGCCTGTACCTGTGCCGGGGCCGGGGCCTGTGCCGTCGCGCCCGCCTCTGCGCCTGCGCCTGCGCCGCGGCGCCGGATCGCCTCCGCGCGGCCAGAACGCCCACGCCACCAGCGCGGTCGCCGCCAGGGTCGCGCCGCCCAGGAACAACGGGTTCGAGAAGAACGCGATGACCTGCGCCCCGCCGGGCACGCTCGCGATCACGAGCCGCACGTGCGACACGTTGTAGGGCGCGGGGTCGTTCTCGGCATTGGCGTCGCCGCGGAGGACGAGCTCGACCCGGCCCCCGCCGAGGGGCTGGGAGGACACCACGCGGTGGGTGATCGGCAGTGCGCCGGGTCGGTCCACGGTCACGACGTCGCCCACGCGCGCCTCCGACGCCGGGATCTCCCGCACGAGCGCGACGGCGCCCGCCGGGATGGTCGGGCTCATCGAGCCGGTGCTGAAGAGGATCAGGGTGATGTGGAAGACCGCGGCCGCGATGGCGCCGAGGATGCAGAGGGCGCCGGCGACGGAGGCCAGCGTCAGGAGGGCGTCCCCGGCGCGGGAGGCGGCACGTGTCGCCGGGCGCTTCGCGGCCGGAACCGGCTGTGAGGGCGGCGCGTGCGCGACCGACCGTCCGGCGGCGTGACGAGGAGCGGGCGCGTCGGGCACGGCGTCGGTGTGCTCCCGGATGCTCATGGCTGCTCCTCCCGTGCTCCGCGTGCTCAGCTCGAGGTCGAGACGAACTGCCAGGTGGCGGTCGCCGTCTTGCCCTGCAGGCTGTTCGCCGCTCCGGCAGGCAGCGTCACCTCGAAGCAGAAGCCGGTCGCCGCGCCCGGTGAGCTGCTGGTCGCGGCGGCGAGGGGATTGGTGACGCCGGTCTCCTGCCCCGCCGTCAGTGCGCGGGTGGTCCCCGCAGCGCCGACGACGAACGCGGGGGAGCCGGTGAAGGCTGCCGCGTTGCAGGTGGCGGTCGTGCGGACGACCCGGTAGACCAGGGCCGCGCCGAGCGTGGCTGCATCGGAGCCGCCGAGGACAGCGCCGTTCAGCACGGTCGTCCCCGCGACGGAGTTGGCGGTCGTCTGGATGAGGACGGGTAAGTACGACGACACTCCCGGCGCGAACGGGCCGGCGACGGTGAACGTCGCCCCGGGCGAGACCGAGTTGTCGGTGTAGGCGCCGCCGTTCACGCTCGACTGGGTGTTGAAGACGGACGTCTGGAACGCGCCCGTCGCGAACTCGTTGTCGGTCCAGCTGGCGAGGGTGACCGCCGCGCCCACTCCGAGGACGAGTCCCGAGGCGAGCACCGCCCGCAGCCGGAGGGCCCGAACACTCCGGCTGCGGGGCGGCGACACCTCACGCATGGACTACTGGCTCGCCGCCTGGAACTGCCAGGTGGCGGCGCCGGTCTGCCCCTGCGCGAGACCCGCTCCCGCGGTGACCTTGAAGCACAGGAAGACCGGCGCCCCCGCCGCGCCTCCCGTGCCCTGGGTCAACGGGAACGTGGTCGAACCGGGAACCGTGGTGAGAGCCGTCCCCGCCGGGACGAGGTCGGTGCCCGTCGTGCTGGCCGTGCAGCCGAACGTCGTCGTCTGCAGCAGCTCGTAGGTGAGGTTGGTGACCGTGCCCGTCGACCCCGCGCTGGAGATCGTCACGACGGCCGGGTTGGTGGTGTTCGCCGCCAGCTCGACGGCGAACGGCGCGGCGGTGACCGCCCCCGGCGACAGCGTCGCGGCGTTGACCGTGAACCCGAGCGTCGCCGGCGAGCCCGCCGTCGCGTGGTCGGTGTAGGTCGTGCCGTCGACGCTGCCGACGAGGTTGAAGGTGCCCGCGCTGAACGTGCCCCGGGCGAGCTCGGAGTCGTTCCAGGCGGCGAGCGTCACGGCGGCCCCGGCGCCGAGCACGAGCCCGGCGGCCTGCACGGCCTTGAGCTTGCGGGCCCGCCGGCTGGGGGCGGGGGCCGCGGGAGTCTCGGTCATGGACACTCCTCCTTTCTTCGTCCGGGTCCGGTCAGGCCCGGCGGGTACGGCGGATGAGGAATCCGGCGCCGCAGGCGATCAGCAGCAGGGCGAATCCGCCCAGGAGGCTGAAGCCGCCGGCGTCGGAACCGGTGTCGGCGAGTCCACCGGCTATGGCAGCCGGGTCCTCGTAGCGGAAGCCGCCGGCGAGGGTGCCGGTGCCGCACTGGGCCGATCCGGTGACGGTGACCGCGACGGTGCCCGTCCCGGAGGGCGTGACGGCCGTGATCGTCGTGTCGTTCACGACGGTGAACGAGGTCGCCGGCTTCGATCCGAAGAGCACCGCGGTGGCGCCCGTGAAGCAGCTGCCGGTGATGGTCACTGTCGTGCCACCGCCCTGCGGGCCGTGGCCCGGGTCGACCGTCCCGACGGTGGCGCCCGTCTGGTAGGTGAAGGTCGCCGCGGGAGTGGGGCCGACCGGCGTGGTCACCACGATGGGCACCGGACCAACCGCGTGCGGCGGCGTGACGATGGTGATCGTCCCGTCGTCCACCACGGTGAAGGGCACCGCGGCCCCGTCGACCGTCACGCTGGTCGCCCCGGTGAACCCGGCGCCGGAGATCGTGACGGAGGTTCCGCCGATCGTCGGGCCGTGGTCCGGCGTGAGGCCGCTGATCGCCGGCGCCCCCTCCACCGGGGTGAAGGTGAACAATGCCGGCTCGGAGTCGCCGTTCGGGCTCTCGATCACCAGGTCGTACGTGCCCGGCAGGTGCGCCGGCGTGGTGACCGTGATCGTCGTGTCGTTCACGACGGTGAAGTCGGTCCCCGGCGTGCCCGCCGCGAACGGGACCGCCAGGGCCGCCGCCGAGACCGGGTTCGTGCGGAGGACGTCGCCGAACACGACCGCCGTCGCCCCGGTGAACCCGGTGCCGGTGATGGTCACGTGCGTGCCTCCGGTCTGCGGCCCGATGTCGGGGACGATGGAGCCGATGACCGGCGGTGCCGCGAGGTACGTGAAGTCGCCCGGCTGGGAGTCGCCGTTCGGGTGCTCCACGACGACCGCCGCGGTCCCCGGGGTCCCCGGCGGGGTGGTGACCGTGATGGTCGTGTCGTTCACGACCGTGAAGCCGGTGCCGTCGACGCCGCCGAAGGTGACGCCCGTGGCTCCCGTGAACCCGGTGCCGGTGATGGTGACGGCGGTGCCTCCCGCCTCCGGGCCGCTGTCCGGGGTGATCGAGGTGATCGCCGGGACGGCCAGGTAGGTGAAGTCGCCGGGCTGGGAGTCGCCGTTCGGGTGCTGCACGATCACGTCGACGTCACCCGGCGTGCCGGGCGGGGTGGTCGCGGTGATGGTGGTGTCGTTCACGACGGTGAACGCGGTTCCAGCGGTTCCGCCGAAGGTGACGCCCGTGGCTCCCGTGAACCCGGTGCCGGTGATGGTGACGGCGGTGCCGCCCGTCTCGGGGCCGCTGTCCGGGCTGATCGAGGTGATCGCCGGCACGGGGAGGTAGGTGAAGGTGCCCGGGACGGAGTCGCCGTTCGGGTGCTGCACCACGACATCCACGTCGCCCGGTGTGCCCGGGGGAGTCGCGACGGTGATGGTCGTGTCGTTCACCACCGAGAAGCCGACGCCCGGGGTTCCGCCGAAGGTGACCCCGGTCGCGCCGGTGAAGCCGGTGCCGGTGATGGTGACGGGGGTGCCGCCGGTCTCCGGCCCGGTGGTGGGCGTGAGCGACGTGATCGCGGGGACCTCGAGGTAGGTGAAGTCTCCCGGCTGGGAGTCTCCGTTCGGGTGCTGGACCACGACATCCACGGTGCCGGGAGTGCCGGGCGGGGTGGTCGCGGTGATGGTGGTGTCGTTCACGACGGTGAACGCGGTTCCGGCGGTTCCGCCGAAGGTGACCCCGGTCGCGCCGGTGAACCCGGTGCCCGTGATGGTGACGGCGGTGCCTCCGGTCTCCGGTCCGCTGTCGGGGGTCACCGAGGCGATCGCCGGCAGCTGGTCGAACGTGAAGGCGCCCGGAGCGGAGTCGCCGCCGCCGCTGGTGACGACCACATCCACCGGTCCCGGGGCGTGCGCCGGCGTGGTGACCGTGATCGTGTTGGCGTCGACCACGGTGAACGCGGTCCCCGTGGTGCCGTCGAACGTCACCCCGGTCGCGCCGGTGAACCCGCTGCCGGTGATGGTGACGGCGGTGCCTCCGGTCTCCGGCCCGTGGTCGGGGGCGATCGTGCCGATGGCGGGCGGGCCCACCACCGGGTCGTAGGTGAAGTCGCCGGGGGCCGAGTCGCCGGCCGGCGTGGTGACGATGACGTCGACCGCGCCGGGTGCGTGTCCCGGGCTGGTGACGGTGATGGTGCCGTCATCGACGACGACCACGTTCGCACCAGGGGTGCCGCCGAACGTCACGCCCGTCGTGCCGGTGAACCCGGAGCCGGTGATGGTGACGGCGGTGCCTCCGGTCTCTGGCCCGTTGCCGGGAGTGACGCCGGTGATCACGGGCAGCGGGAGGTAGGTGAACGTCGCCGGGGCGGAGGCCCCGATCGGGTGCTGCACCACGACGTCGACCGGGCCTGCGGCGTGCGCCGGGCTCGCGACGGTGATCGTCGTGTCGTTCACGACGCTGAAGCCGACGCCCGGGGTCCCGTCGAAGGTGACGCCTGTGGCTCCCGTGAAACCGGTGCCGGTGATGGTGACGGGCGTGCCACCGGTCACCGGTCCGCTCGTCGGCGCGAGGGAGGAGATGGCGGGCAGGGCGACGAAGGTGAAGCTGCCCGGGGCGGAGTCTCCGTTCGGGCTCTGGACGACGACGTCGGCCGCGCCCGGCGCGTGCGCGGGAGTGGAGACGGTGATGGTGGTGTCGTCCACGACCGTGAATGCCGTCCCGGCCGTTCCGCCGAAGGTGACGCCCGTGGCTCCCGTGAACCCGGTGCCGGTGATGGTGACGGCGGTGCCTCCGGTCTCCGGCCCGCTGGTCGGGGTGAGGGAGCCGACGGTCGGTGCCGCGAGGAAGGTGAAGGTCCCCGGTCCCGAGCTGCCGTTGGGCCCGTTCACGACGACGTCGGTCGCGCCGGGCGCATGCGCGGGAGTGGTGACGGTGATGGTGGTGTCGTTCACGACGGTGAACGCGGTTCCGGCGGTTCCGCCGAAGGTGACGACCGTCGTGCCGGTGAAGCCGGACCCGGTGATGGTCACCGCGGTCCCGCCGGCCGCCGGACCGCTGGTCGGGGTGAGCGAGTCGACGACCGGCGGGACGGCCAGCGCGTTCGGGCCGACGGACGCCGACGAGAGGTTGAGGGTGAGCGCCTGTGCGTCGGGGAGCACCGAGGCGCGCAGCGCGGTCTCCGTGAAGACACCACCGCTGGTGGCCTGGTTGTTGACCGTCAGCCGGACGACTCCACGCAGCACCGGGTTCAGAGCCGGCACGAGCGTGCCGGCGACGGGCGCGAGGACCGCGGGTCCGAGGGCGGTGACGGCGGCGCCGATCGAGTTCAGCGGGGTCAGCAGGGCGGAGAGGACCGTCCCGAGCGGGATGCCGGCGGCGATGCCCGCCACGCTGATGCCGCTGGTGTCGCCGGCGAGGAGCTGCCCGATCGTCTCGTTGACCGTCACGACCGGGAGTCCGAGCACGGTGGCGGACAGATCGATCGTCAGCGCGTTGGTCGTGTTGGTCAGGACCGTCTGGACCTGTGTGATCAGGCCGCCGAGGATGCCCGTGATCCGGTTGCCCAGCTCGCTGATGACGGCAGCGCTCAGGATGTCGGTGTTCGGCGCCTGGCTCTCGAGACCGGTGATCTGCGAGAGGTCGACCGTGACCGTCCCGGTCCCGAGGTTGATGCTCACACCCGGGTATGCCGGATTCGTGATCTCGCCGGCGAGCAGCGGGGCGACGGCGGCCTGGAGGTCGGAGGCTGTGACGGTGGCGGTGGTGGTGAGCACCCCGGGGATGTTGAGGATGCCCAGCGCGTTCGCCAGCGTCCCGTTCGCTCCCGCGAGCCCGTTGACGAGGTTCTGCACGGTGGTGACCTGGCTGTCGATCGCGCCGGTCAGCCCGGCGACCGTCGCGCTGTGGAAGCTGAGCCCCGCGCCGGCGATCGAGTAGGCGCCCGTGGGTGCGGTGGGCGCAGCCTGCGCCGCACGGGCGCCGGTGACACCCAAGGACAGGTCGAGCTGCGCCAGCTCGTCGAGGGTCGCGGTCGGCAGGCCCAGCGACGACACCGCCTGCGCCAGGTTCACGTGCAGGGGCCCCGGGGCGATCCCGGGCTTCGGCGTGATCCCGGTGCCGATGTCGCCGGAGTCGGAGGTGAGGCCGGAGGCACCGACCGAGGAGCCGTTCTGGAGTGCCGACGCGTACTGCGACACAACGCCGGCGCCGCCGAGGTCCAGCGGGATCTGGATGCCGCCGGGAGCCGCGATGTTCACGACCCCGAGCACTCCGACGTTCAGGTTGTTCGCATTGGTCTGGTCGGCGCTGCCGGTGCTCGCCGCGGCCTCGCCGCCGAGCGAGGCGATCAGTGCCGCGTCCAGGCCGATCAGCGTGCCGCTGAGGTACTGGCCGGTCGCGGTGGAGGTGTCGCCGGGGGCTGCCTGCGCGGGCAGGGCCCACAGGCCCGCACCCGCGAGCGTCAGTGCGACGGCCGCGCCCGCGGCGGTGGTGCCGAGCAGCCTGCGCGGGGTCCGTGACCTCCTCTCATCGCGTCTGTGCGCTCCTGTGCCGATGTCGAGACTGGATACCACGATGCAACCCCCAGCGAGAAAGAATTGAGAGACCTTACAGGGAGCCTCGCTGGAGCGGGGAGGGGTCTCAATCGCCCGGACCGGGTGATTCGACGGGTCTCCGTCCGGCGCCTCGACGCGCACGTGCGCACGCCGGCGGATGCCACGGCGGAGAGGGCCCGGCTGCGCGTGAGCCGGAGGCTACAGGAGCCCGAGCGAGCGGGCGTTCTCGACGGCGTGCGCGCGATCGCGGGCGTCGAGCTTCGCGTAGATCGAGCGCAGATGGGTCTTCACGGTGTTGGCGCTGATGCTGTGCTTCACGGCGATCTGCCCGATGCTCTGGTGCAGCGGCAGCTCCCGCAGGAGCTCACGCTCCTTGCCGGTCAGCGCCGGGCCGCTCTCGGTTCCGGCGGGGCGCAGACCGAACGACTCCACCGCCTCCAGCACCGAACGGGCGAACTCCTCGCGCTCGCCGAAGCTCCCGATCCGCTCGGAGAGCAGCCGGGCGAAGGCGCCGTCCCGCGCCAGGAAGGGTCGTCGCGTCTCTGTGCGCGCGGCGACATTCAGCGCCTCCAGCAGGCGGGAGCCGACCAGATCCTCGCGACCGCGCTCGGCGGCGTGTTCAGCGAGGAGCAGCCAGCCGAAGACGATGTTGCTGCTGTGCCACGCCGGTGAGCCGGACAGCAGGAGGGACTCCAGCATGGCGTCGTCCGCGTCCTGCGTGTGCGTGCCTTCGTGCGCGATGGACCCGCCCAGGGCGGCCTCCACCGATCGCGGGCCGAGCAGCGAATCGAGCACCTCCACGAGTCCGCGCACCTCGGCGCGCCCCCGATAGTGCATCGTCAGGTCGAGGAAGCGGAAAGCCCCCACCGCGATGGTGCGGGGGTTGCGCCGCAGAGCGACGCTGAAGAGGTCCTCCATCTCCTCGAAGACCACACGGGGGTCCTCCTCTTCGTCGAGCCGGAAGAGCAGGTGCAGGGCACGTGGGCCGATCACGTCGCCGGTGTCGAGCCCCCGCCACCGCGCCTGCACGATGTCGGCGAGGTGCGCCGAGCGGAACGGCTCGCACGACTGGTAGGCGGCCGCGGCGGCGCGCAGGAGCGCACTGGCGGCGACGATGCTGTCGGTGCTCGGTTCGGCGCCGGCGATGCCGGCGAGCCGCCGCTCGAGGTGGTGCACGATCGGCCAGCTCCGCTGCGCTGCGGCCGCTGCTGCGGCCAGCTCGAGCCCCAGCATCTGCAGCCAGGGCAGGCCGGTCTCCTCCGCGCTCGAGGCGGCCGCGTCGGCCGCCTCGAGCGCTTCGCCCGGCCTCCCGGAGCGCAGCAGCAGGGAGGCGCGCGCCGCCTCGGCGAAGATGCGGGCGTCGAGGACCGCCAGGGCGCCGCCATCGCCGGCGGGGCGGCGCATCGACTGCGCCACCGCGCGCTCGAGCCGGGCCAGGGAGCGATCGCGGTCCGCCTGGGTGTCACCGTCGCCGCGCAGACCCAGGATGCCGGCGAGCACGAGTTCGCTCTCGGGGGATCGGGCGGGCTCCTCCTCGGCGAGGGCGAGGAAGTGGTCGATGCGGACCGAGTCGAGCCGGGTCGGGGAGGTGACGAGCGCACCGAGCAGGCCGGTGGCCGCGGACATCACGCCGCGGTCCTCGAGGGCGCCCAGGGCGTCGCGGACCGGGCCGGTGTCGCCCGAGAAGACCATCTCCAGGCCGTGGCGGCGGAGGACGTCCTCGACGAGGTCCGTCGACCGGGAGGCGACCGCGTGCTCGAGGCCGCGGTGCAGGTCTCCACCCGCCAGGTACCAGTGCGCGGCGGTGCGGCGCAGGCCGTCCAGCCGCGGGGCGTCGCGCCGGGCCAGCTCGGCGAGCAGGTTACGGCGCAGCGACTCGTCGAAGCGGTATTCGTGGCCCTCCTCGCCGTCGTCGATGCGCTGGAGGAGGTCGTTGCCCTCGCGGAGCCGTTCGACGGTCGCCCCCGCGTCGACGTGCCCGGTCAGCTCGGCGGCGAGCCCGACTCCGAAGGCGGGAACCGCAGCCAGGGAGAGGAGGGCGTCGGCGTCCTCCTCGTCGAGCGTGTGCAGCAGCGTGCCCACGAAGTATTCGTCGGCGCCGACGGGGGAGTGGGTGAGCCGCCGGATCGCGCCCTGCGGGTCACGGGAGCGCGCGAGGGCGGCCACGGCCAGGGTCAGGGTGATGGCCCGCCCGCCGGTGCGGTCGACCAACTCGTAGACGTCCTGGGGTGGGAGGAGCACACCGGCGGATCGCAGCAGTTCGTCGGCCTCCCGCTGTCCGAACGCGAGGTCCGCGACACCGACCGTGATGAGCGGGCGGGCGGCCGATATGCGGTCGAGCTCCACCGGCTGCGTGCGGCCGCTCAGGACCACGGCGGCGTCGAAGGCGAGCACTGCCTCCTGCAGCAGCTCGCGGTCGCTGTGCGTGCGGATGCGCTCGACGCCGTCGATCACGGCGGTGACGGGACGCCGTTGTGCCCGCACACCGTCGAGGGCCCTCCGCCAGTCGGTGCGGCCGCCGACGCGCGTGCGCCCGATCCCACCGTCGACCTCGACGAGGAAGCGCTCTCCCGGCTCGGCGTCGCACCAGGAGCGGAGCAGGGCGGTCTTGCCCGTGCCGCCCGACGCGGTGATCGAGACGACGGCAGCGCGCCGCTCTCCGTCGTCCAGGACACGACGGAGCCCGCGACGGTCGACCCGAGTCGCTCCGTCGGGCACGAGTGCCCATCCTGAGATTCCGATCATCCACGTCCCCCGACGTCGTGAGCGTCCGCGTTACTCCTTCGTGTTTCGGATCGTAGGCGCGGGATCAGGACCGGTGCGTCACCCGATACGGGTGACACGACTTCTGTGACCAAAGTTGTATTAGGTTAGCCTTACCTAAAGAATAGGCTCATCTGTGACCCACCTTGGAGGGACAGCCCGTGGCCCGAACCAACATGCAGACCACCCGCATCAAGCCGCAACGCTCGGAACTGCTGGTGCTGCACGTGCTCCGGCGCCAGCGCCTCTCGTCCGGCTTCATGCGCGTGACACTCGGGGGAGGGGACATCAGCCGCTTCGTCCCGCTCGGTGGAGACCAGTGGTTCCGGCTCTTCCTTCCCGTCGGAGGGGACGAGGACGCGCTCAACCGTCTTCCCGCCAAGCTCGATGTCTTCGCGTTCGCGCGCTATCTGGCGATATCGAAGGCGGTGCGGCCGGTGCTGCGCAACTATTCCGTGCGCGCGTTCCGCCCCGACGGCGTCGACGGCCCGGAGCTCGAGGTGGACTTCGTGCTGCACGGGTCCGCAGCCGCGGGGACCAGTGGACCGGCGGCGAGCTGGGCGCAGACCTGCGCCGTCGGCGACGCGGTGGCCATCGTCGACGAGGGCATCTCCTTCACGCCGGCCTCAGGCATCGCGCACGTGCGACTCGTCGCCGACGAGACCGGCGTGCCCGCGGCGGCCAACATCCTGAGCACGCTCGCTGCGGGAACGAGGGGCACAGCCGTGCTGGAGGTCCCGCACGCCGACGACATCCAGCCGCTCTCCTCGCCCGACGGCGTCGACGTGCACTGGGTCGTCCGGAAGGACCCGCACGCGGTCCCGGGGATCGCGGCAGGAACCCGCGCGCGCCTCCTGCCGACCCCCGGTGAGCGCTTCTACGGCTGGGTGGCGGGCGAGTCCGCGCTGGCCATCGCCATGCGCCGCCACTGGATCGCCACGGGCGTCGCGAAGGAGGACATCCTCTTCTGCGGCTACTGGAAGGCCCAGCGCCGCTGACGCCGACCGCCGCGTCGCGCGGCCCGCACAGTCGCCCGGCCCAGTCTGTGTAACGTCTCAGAAACACGACCGCGCGCTCCCCGAAACAGTCGTTCCGTAACGTCGCTGGTGTCGATGGAGCCGCTTCCTCAGCCGCTGGCCCACCCCCGGCCGGCCCTGGACCGTTCGCAGGTCGTGCTCCTCGACGCCTCCGAGTCTCCCCGTCCTCGCCGCTGACGGCGGACGCATCGGCGCCCCCTTTCGCCCCCAGAGGAAGGCACCACCCGAATGCACCAGAAACCCAGGCGACACGTGCGCCTCCTCGCCGCGACGGCGGCAGCGCTCGCCGGACTCGGCCTCGCGATCGGCGCCGCGGCTCCCGCGCTCGCCGCTCCCGCGCTCGCCGCTCCCGCGGTCACCGGCGTCTCGATCTCCGCGCCCACGACAGCGACCGCGGGCGACACCTTCGACGTGACGGTGACCCTCACCGGCTCCACCGACGTGTTCGGCTACGAAGCCGTCCTCGCGTTCGACCCCTCCGTCGTCTCCTACGTCGACGGCAGTGCAGTCGTCCCCGCGGGCGGCTTCGACGCGGTCCGCACCGCGAGCGGGTCGGTCGACCTCGTCTACACCCGCCTCGGGACCTCCCCGGCGCTCTCGGGCGACATCGTCTCCACGCTGACGTTCAGGGCGACTGCGGCGGGGTCCACGGCGTTCACGGTCCGCTCGCTCTCGCTGGTCGACTCCGCCTCCGCCGTCGTCACGTCCGCCAACGCCGCGACGAGCCCGGCGCTCACCATCACGCCGGCCGCCGTCAGCTCGCCGACCCCGACCCCGACGTCCTCCGCAGGAGGCTCGGGAGACGCCGGCACGAGCGCCAGCGGCACCGGCGGCTCGTCCGCGGTCGACGGCGACCTCGCCTCCACCGGCTCGAACGCGCTCCCGTACGTGATCGGCGCGCTGGCGCTGCTCGCCGCGGGCGCCGCCGCCGTGCTGTTCACCGTCCGCCGCCGCCGCGCGGGAGACGCCCGATGACCGCCCGACCGACCTCGAGGAGCACCACCCCCATGCAGACTCGCACGAAGGGCCGCCGGGTCGCCACGACCGCCGCCACCGCCGCGGCGCTCGCCGCCCTGGTCGCCACCGGAGCAGTCGTCGCACCGGCCGCGAGCGCGGAGCCGGCGCCCGCTCCCACGACCGGAGCGTTCCTGGCCCCGTACTACACCGCCGCCGACCTGACGGGCGACAGCCAGATCACCACCGCAGACCTCGACGTGGTCGCGGCGCACCTCGGCGAGACGTCCGCCTCCGCCGGCTGGTCGGCCGTGTCGAAGGCCGACCTCGACGGGGACGGCACGATCACCGTCGCAGACCTGGTCGGCGTCTCGCACCGCATGATCTACGACGACGGCCCCTTCCAGCTGGTGGAGGCGTCCGCCCTCGACATGCAGGCCGCGATGAACGCCGGCGTGACGACGTCGGTGAAGATCACGCAGGAGTACCTCGCCCGCATCGCCGCCCTCGACCGCACCGTCGTCGACACGGGCACCGGCGGCCGGGCGCTCAACTCGATCATCGCCGAGAACCCCCAGGCGCTGACCATCGCCGCGAAGGCCGACGCCACCCGGGCCGAGAAGGGCATGACGAGCATGCTCCTCGGCGTCCCGATCGCGGTGAAGGACAACTACGACACCGTCGACATGCCCACCACCGGCGGCTGCGGGTGCTGGGACGGCAACCAGACCAGCGACGACGCGACGATGGTCAAGGGGCTGCGCGCCGCGGGTGCCGTCATCCTCGCCAAGGCGAGCCTCGACGAGTTCGCGTACGGCTTCGTCTCGGAGTTCTCGTCGGGCCAGGAGCCGGGCAAGACCCTCCTCGTCGCCAGCCCGCTCAACACGGCGCGGACCGCGGGCGGCTCGAGCGGCGGAACGGGTGCGGCGATCGCGGCCAACCTCGCCGGGATCGGTTTCGGCACCGACACCGGCGGCTCCATCCGCGTCCCGTCGACATACAACTCACTGGTCGGCATCCGCCCGACCGTCGGCCTGACCAGCCGCGAGGGCATCATCCCGCTCGCGCTCAGCCAGGACACGGGCGGTCCGATCGCCCGCAGCGTCACCGACGCGGCCGTCGCCCTCGACGCCGTCACCGGAGTGGATGCGGCCGACCCGATCACCGCCGAGCAGGCCGGCAAGGTGCCCGCCTCCTACACCGCGGCCCTCGACCCCGAGGCGCTGAAGGGCAAGCGGATCGGCATCGTCACCTCGATGCTCGGCAGCAACGCCACCGTGACCCGGCTCTGGGCGAGCGCCAAGGCGACGCTGGAGGCGCAGGGCGCGACCGTCGTCGAGCTCACCACCGTCCCGGCAGCGTTCACCGCGACCCTCAACGAGGGCAGTGGCAGCACGAACGAGTTCAAGCACGACCTGAACATCTACATCCAGAACCACCTGGCGCCGACGGTGACCGCGCGCTCAATCGCCGACATCCTGGCGAGCGGCCGCAACGTCACCTCCCGCAACAGCATCTACACCTCGCGGAACAACGTGACGGACGCGCAGTACCAGGCGTGGGCGGGTCCGTCCGGCACGCACACGACGGCGATCGCCACCGGGCAGGCGACGGTCACGCAGCTGATGAACGACAACGGCCTGGACTCGCTCGTGTACCCGAGCGGTTCGCCGTACAGCACCATCAGCACGAACATGCGCCTCAGCCCCAACACGGGCATGCCGGCCATCACCGTGCCGATGGGGCAGGCCGCCGCGGGTGACGGCACCAACCCGATCGTGGGCGCCAACGTCAACCTCGAGTTCCTCGGGCGCGACTACGACGAGAGCGGCATCATCGGCCTCGCGTACGCCTTCGAGCAGGCGACCCACGCCCGCGCGACCGCACCGCTCTACGGCCCCCTGAAGTAACGACACCCCGCGACATTCGGCCCGAATGTCGGGATTCGCTCACGCTTTCCCGACATTCGGGCCGAATCGCGACCTGTGGAATCGAGCGGGCGCGCGTAGCGTTCCCGATGAGAGACAGGAGGAGGGGACGTCATGGGCAGCACGGCCACAGATCGCGGCAGGTTCTACGCGGAGGTCGCTGCGGAGTTCCGCCAGCACTACCGCCGCGGTCCGCGCTTCGTCGCGGTGACCGGCGTGCCGGAGGCGGATGCGGCCGGGGCTGCGGACGCGCTGGCGGAGGCGCTCCGAGCGGCGGGAGACACCGTCGAGCGCGTGAGCGTCACGGCCGACACCGCGGCGGACCCGTTCCGTGCGGAGGTCGTCGCACCCTCCCGAACGCGCGAGGGCGTGCTCGTCGTCGACGGCCCGGGCCTGCTCGCGCCGGAGTTCCGCGGGTTCTGGAACTTCTCCCTCTGGGTCGAGCACGATCCGGAGCGCAGCCCGGACTGGTCGTTCGTCGCCACCGGGCGCAAGGATCCGCTCGGGGCGCCGCGCGAGGTCGCGTCCGTCCTGCTGGACGACGCGGACCCCGCACGGCCCCGGAGACTGTTCGCCGACTCCTGCTGACCGAGCCGGCTCTGCTGAGCCGCCCCGCTACGCGTGGGGACGGTCGAAGCGTGCCCCCTCGGGCTTGGAGGGCAGCAAGGTGAAGATGAAGACGACCAGGCTGCCGAACGGGACGAACGTCAGGAAGAAGAACGGCCCGGCGAGGTTCGCGTCGTGGAGGCGGCGCCAGAGGATCGCGAGGTGCGGCACGATCGTGCCGAGGATCCACACGAGGATCAGCACACCGGCCACCCAGAACCCCGGTCCCGGCTGAGACGATCCGTCCGCCGAGACGGTGGAGCCGGGCAGGCCGAGCACGAGGGCGAGCGCCTCGAGGACGATCCCCACCAGGGCGGAGAACAGTATCCACCACCAGTACTCGCTGCGGCTGGCGCGTCCGGTGAAGTCGGCGTACTTGCGGAAGACGCGCTTGACGGCCGCGCCGAAGGAGGCCCCGTAGAGGGGTGCCCACAGGGGGACGGCCTCCGCAGCGACAGGGGGGACGGGAGGTGCGGGGTTCTCGTAGCTCATGACGATTCCTCTCTGGATGCCGCGCTCCGGAGGGATGTCGGCATCCCCCTCGCCGCGCGCTCGGCGGGTCGGTGCCGGGCGCGCATAGTCAAGCGCATCCCCGGCCTCATCGGAGGGAAATGCGACGCGGCGTGTCCCGCCTGGCCCCCGTTCCGGGGAGGTACAGTCTTCGCTGGGGGGACCCACGTTCGTCCCATCTCCGGAGGTCTCCCCGTCCATGCCCCGTCAGGAACGCGCCGAGCGCAGCCGCACGGCGATCCTCGATGCTGCGGCCGCCGAGTTCGATGCGCACGGCTATGCCGGCGCCCGGCTCGACCGCATCATCGAGCGCACGCAGCTCACCAAGGGCGCCGTCTACTTCCACTTCCGCTCGAAGCAGGATCTCGCCGAGGCGCTCGTCGCCGAGAAGTATGCGACCTGGCCGGAGCTCGTGGCGGAGGTGGATGCGAGCGGGGCGACGGGCCTCGCCGCCGCTCGCGAGGTGCTGCGACGGGTGGCCGTCGTGTTCGCCACGGACGCGCGGGTGCGTGCGGCGATGAAGCTGAGCCGCACCGTGCTGACCCCCGAACCCGACGACGACGCGTACGCGCGCTGGTCGGCCGTGGTCGGTCGTTCCCTCGAACAGGCGGCCGAGGCGGGCGAGCTCTCCCCGGGGGCCGATCCCTCCTCTCTCGCGACGGTCGCGGTCCAGGCGTTCTTCGGCGCGTACCTCATCGCCGACGAGCGCGGGAGGCTGGACGGGCTGGAGGCGGACGCCGAGCGGATCTGGGACGTCATCGCGGGCCACGCCTGACCTGACCTCTCCGCTCGCCCGGCGCCGAGCGGCTTCGCGCCCGCTCCGGGCGGCCGGAGGCGCTCACTCCAGCGGCCCGAGCTCCTCCCGCACGAAGCGTGCGAACTGCGCCGCGGCGGCCGACTCCGACCGCGCGGTGTTGCGCGCCAGGCCGACGACCCTGGTCGCCTCGTCGGCGAGCGGCACCGCGACGATCCCCGCCTCGGCCGGCGTGTCCGGGATGAGCGCGACGCCGACGCCGTCACGCACGAGGGCGCGCAGGGTGGCGAGCTCGGTCACCTCGATCACCGGCGCCATGACGACACCGTGCGCCGAGAAGTAGGCGTCGGCGATGTGGCGGAGCCCGGAGCCCGGGCGCAACGAGACGAGCTCGTACGGGGTGAGGTCGTCGACCGTCACCCGTTCGCGGCCGGCGAGCGGGTGCCCGACGGGCACGCCCAGCACGAGTCGCTCGGCCGTGAGCGGGTGCCAGTCGATCCCGGGATCGCGCGGGTCGGGGCTGAGGAAGGCGACGTCGGCCGACCCCTCCCGCAGGGCGTCGAGCACCGTGTCCGCGGTGCCCCCGCGCAGGACGAACCGGATGTCGGGGAACAGCGCGCGGTATTCGCTCACGACGCGTGGGATGAGCCAGCCGCCGAATGACGACACGTACGCGACGGAGACGATCCCCGCGGACGGGTCCCGGAGGGCCGCGATCCTCGCCCGCGCGTTCTCCAGTTCCAGCTCGGCGCGCGCCGCGTGGGCGAGCAGGATCTCCCCGTACTGGTTGAGCTCGAGGTGGCCACGCCGCCGGTCGAGCAGCTCGACGCCGGCCTCCGCCTCGAGCCGCGCCAGTGACCGGGAGAGGGTCGACTGGGAGACGCCGAGGGACTGCGCCGCGAGCGCCAGGTGCCCCTCGGCGGCCAGCGCCCGGAAATGGGCGATCTCGTCGATCCGCATGGGACCCATCATGGCGCACGGCGGCCCGGGCAGCCCGATTCCGCGGGGGCCGGACCCCACCCATGCACGGGTGGTCGACCAGGACCACCCCCGAAGGCTGCTCAAATGAGCGGTCTACCCCTGAACGAGTTTTCTGTACGTTCACACAAGAGACAGAGTCCCGACGATCGTGGTTCCTACTCTGACCGTCGGATCCATCCCACCCCCACCGACCAGGGAGAGCAATGTCAATCAGGAATGGCAGGGTGTGGCGCGCTGCCACGGCCGCGATCGTCGGAGCCGGCCTCGCAGCCGGCGCCCTCGTCGCGACGCCGGCGTTCGCCAGCACCGACGGCACCGGTGTCGTCATCAACGAGGCCTACCTCTCCGGCGGCAGCGCTGGCGCGGCCTACACGAACAAGTTCGTGGAGCTGTACAACCCGGGCGACGCCGCCGTGAGCCTCACCGGCTGGAGCGTGCAGTACCGCTCCGCGACCAGCACCGGCGCCGCGAACGGCGTCGTGCCGCTGACCGGCTCCATCGCCGCCAAGGGCTACTACCTCGTCGCGGGAGGCTCGAACGGCACCAACGGCGCCGCCCTCCCGACGCCCGACATCGCGAGCAACGCGCTGAACCCCAGCGGCACCACCGGCACCCTGATCCTCTCCAACGCCGCTTCCGCCCTCACCCTGCCCGCGGGCTCGGTCACGGGCGCGGCCGGCGTGGTCGACCTGCTCGGCTACGGCACATCGAACACGTTCGAGAAGGCCAAGGCCCCCGCGCCCTCGGCCAACACGGACGTCAAGTCGCTGAACCGCACGTCATTCACCGACACCGACGACAACAGCGCCGACTTCACCCTGAGCGCGACCATCACGCCGCAGAACTCGGCGACCACCCCCGGAGGCGGCACGACCGACCCGGGCGAGGGAACCGACCCCGGAACCGGGACCGACCCGGGACCCCCGGCCGGCGCGATCGCCATCTCCGAGATCCAGGGAACCGGTGACACCAGCCCGAAGGCGGGCCAGACCGTCACCACCGTCGGCGTCGTCACCGCGCAGTACGCGACCGGCGGCTTCAACGGGTTCTACATCCAGACCCCCGGCACGGGCGGCGCCGTCGACCTGGCCACCCACGCCGCCTCCGACGCGGTCTTCGTCTACGGCTCCTCCTACGCCGCTTCCGTCGCCGCCGGCGACTACGTGCAGGTGACCGGCGCCGTCAGCGAGTTCAACGGCCTCACGGAGATCACCGCGTCGAAGCTCGACAAGCTCGACGCGAGCACCGTCACCGCTCCGGCGCCCGCCACGGTCGGCCTCCCCGCCACCGACGCGCAGCGCGAGAGCCTCGAGGGCATGCTGATCGCCCCGCAGGGACCCTTCACCGTCACCGACACGTACTCGACCAACCAGTACGGCGAGATCGGGTTGGCCGCAGGCGAGACCGCGCTGCTGCAGCCCACCGATGTCGCGCGCCCCGGCACCGCGGAGTACACCGCCGCCGTCGCCGACGTGAAGGCCCGCGGCGTCGTCCTCGACGACGGAGCCTCCACCAACTTCCTCAGCGCGGCCAACAAGTCCAAGCCGCTGCCCTACCTGTCGCTGACCGACCCGGTCCGCGTCGGCGCCCCGGTCACGTTCACGAAGCCGGTCGTCCTCGACTACCGCAACAACGCGTGGAAGTTCCAGCCGACCGCTGAGCTGACCCCGGCGAACGCGTCGACGGTCCAGCCCGCCACCTTCGCGAACACGCGCACCGCGGCCCCGGAGAACGTGGGCGGCGACCTCAAGCTCGCCACCTTCAACGTGCTGAACTACTTCACCACGACGGGCGACCAGCTGAGCGGCTGCACCTTCTACACCGACCGCGACGGCAACAAGATCACGGTCAACAGCGGATGCGACGCCCGCGGCGCCGCCGACGCGACCAACCTCAAGCGCCAGCAGGAGAAGATCGTCGCCGCGATCAACGGACTGACCGCCGACGTCGTCTCCCTCGAAGAGATCGAGAACTCGGCCCGCTTCGGGCTCGACCGCGATGACGCACTGAAGACCCTCGTCGGCGCGCTCAACGCCGCGGCGGGCAGTGAGGTCTGGGCGTACGTGAAGTCGCCGTCGACCGTGCCGTCCTCCGAGGACGTCATCCGCACCGCATTCATCTACAAGAAGGCCGTCGCGGAGCCGGTCGGCGCCTCCCGCATCCTGGACGACGCGGCGTTCTCGAACGCCCGCCAGCCGCTCGCTCAGGCCTTCAAGAAGGTCGGCGCGAAGGACGCGAACGCGTTCATCGCCATCGTGAACCACTTCAAGTCGAAGGGCTCCGGCGACGGGGCCGACGCCGACCAGGGCGACGGCCAGGGCGCGTCCAACGCCTCCCGCGTGAAGCAGGCGAAGGCGCTGGTCGCCTTCGCCGACGAGCGCAAGGCCGCCCTCGGCCTCGACAAGGTGCTCCTGATCGGCGACTTCAACGCGTACCTGCAGGAGGACCCGATCACGGTCCTCACCGACGCGGGCTACGTGGACCAGGTCAGCACGCGCACGAGCAAGCACACGTACTCGTTCGGCGGCACGGTCGGCTCCCTCGACCACGTGTTCGCCTCACCCGCGGCCAACGCCGCGATCACGGGCGCGGACGTGTGGAACATCAACTCGGGCGAGTCGATCGCGCTGGAGTACAGCCGGTACAACTACAACGTCACGAACTTCTACGCCGCCGACCCGTACCGGTCGAGCGACCACGACCCGATCGTGGTGGGCCTCGGTCTCGCCGCGAAGCCGGTGACGCTGAACCTGCTCAACATCAACGACTTCCACGGGCGGATCGACGCCAACACCGTGAAGTTCGCGGGCACGATCGAGAAGCTGCGCGCGGAGGGCGGCGAGGGCAACACCCTCTTCCTCTCCGACGGCGACAACATCGGCGCCTCCCTGTTCGCCTCGGCCTCGGCCGGCGACATCCCGACCATCGACGTGCTGAATGCGCTCGGGCTGAAGACCAGCGCGGTGGGCAACCACGAGTTCGACAAGGGCTTCTCCGACCTGACCGGCCGGGTGAAGGACGCGGCGGACTTCAGCTACCTCGGCGCGAACGTCTACACGAAGGGCACCAAGAACCCGGCTCTGCCCGAGTACGCGGTGTTCGACGTCAACGGCGTCAAGGTCGGTGTCATCGGCGCCGTCACACAGGAGACCCCGACCCTCGTCTCGCCGGGCGGCATCTCGACGCTCGACTTCGGCGACCCGGTGGAGGCGGTCAACCGCGTGGCGAACCAGCTCACCGACGGCGACGCCTCCAACGGCGAAGCCGACGTGATCGTCGCGGAGTACCACGAGGGCGCCGGGGCGGGGACGCCGGACGGCGCGACGCTCGAGCAGGAGGTCGCCGCCGGCGGCGCGTTCGCCGACATCGTCACCAAGACGAGCGCGAAGGTCTCGGCGATCTTCACGGGTCACACGCACAAGCAGTACGCGTGGGACGCCCCGGTGCCGGGCGTCGAGGGCGCGACGCGTCCCGTCGTCCAGACCGGCAGCTACGGCGAGAACATCGGCCAGGTCACGTTGACCGTCGACCCCGAGACCGACCAGGTCACCGCCCACACCCTCCGCAACGTCGCCCGCACCACGGACGCCGACGCGGACCTGGTGGCGGCGTACCCGCGGGTCGCGCAGGTCAAGACGATCGTCGACAAGGCGCTCGCCGACGCGGCGGTCATCGGCAACCAGAAGATCGGCTCCGTCACGAAGGACATCACGACGGCATACGCTTCCGGCCTCCGCGACGACCGCGCGAGCGAGTCCACCCTGGGCAACCTCGTCGCCGACTCGCTGCTGTCGACCCTCTCGCCCGCGGAGCTCGGCGGCGCCGAGATCGGCGTGGTGAACCCGGGCGGCCTGCGCGCCGAGCTGCTGTACGGCACCGACGGCTCCATCACCTACGCGCAGGCGAACGCCGTGCTGCCGTTCGTGAACAACCTCTGGACGACGACCCTCACGGGCGCGCAGTTCAAGCAGGCGCTGGAGCAGCAGTGGCAGACGAACGCCGACGGCACCGTGCCGAGCCGGCCGTTCCTCAACCTCGGCCTGTCGAAGAACGTCAGCTACACGTACGACGCCTCCCGCGCCGCCGGCGACCGGGTCACGAGCATCCTCGTGAACGGCGCGCCGATCGACCCGGCGAAGTCGTACCGGATCGGCTCGTTCTCGTTCCTGCTCCAGGGCGGTGACAACTTCCGTGCCTTCGCGGCCGGGACGGACACCAAGGACTCCGGTCTCATCGACCGGGACGCCTGGATCAGCTACCTGCAGAACACCAGCCCGGTGTCGCCGAGCTTCGCCCGCCGCGGCGTGGCCGTCAGCGGCGCGCCGACCGACACCCTGCAGCGCGGCCAGCAGGTCTCCTTCACCGTCTCGAAGCTGAACCTGACCTCCCTCGGCAGCCCGGCGAACACCTCGCTGACGCTCTCGTGGACGGGCAGCGGGACCGACCTCGGCAGCGTCCCGGTGGACGCGAACGGCAGCGCGACCGTCGCGTTCACCGTCCCGGCCGATGCCGCGGGCGCGAGCACCCTGGTGCTGACCGCCCCGGACTCCGGCACCACCGTCACGGTGGCGCTGAAGGTCGCGGACAAGCCGGTCGAGAACCCGAAGCCGACGAAGGACCCGAAGGCGGCCAAGGAGTCGGCCCTCACGAAGGCGCTCTTCGGCAAGGTCACCCTCGACAAGACCAGCTACAAGGCGGGCGACCCGGTCCAGGTGACCGTGGACGCGAAGCTCGCCGGCCAGTGGGTCTCCGTCTGGGTGTACTCCTCGCCGAAGAACATCTCGGGCGGCTGGGTGCAGGTGCCGGCGAACGGCGTCCTGAAGCTCACCCTCCCGGCCAAGCTCGACAAGGGCGACCACAAGCTCTCCGTGCAGAACGCGTCGAACGGCGTGATCGGCTGGAGCGCCTTCCAGGTCAAGTCCTCCGGCGGCGGCTGGTGGGACTGGATCTGCGACCTCGCCTGGCTGTGGAACTGGTTCCACAAGCTGTTCGGCTGATCCCATCGCGCCGCCATAGCAATCGAGGCGGCCCGAAGTATGGGGGAAAGCGCCGAGGCGGCCGAGAATCGGCCGCCTCGGCGCGCCGTCAGTGCGGCCGGGGCTCCACGCCCAGGCGGCGGCAGGATTCGTCGTAGAGGGCGACCACTTCGCGCCGCACTTCGGGGCGTTCCGTGATCGGGCCTCCCGACCACGGCACGCGCACCTCGGCGGTCGTGCCGTCGGCGAGCTCCACGCGCCAGTCCCCGCCGTCGCCGTCGAATGCGGTCATCTCCGCGCCGACCGCCTCCGGCCACCCGAACGCCCGCACGATCAGGAGGTTGTCGCCGGTGTGGTCCGCGTTCATGTGTCCGAGCACGCCCGCCAGGGTCGCCTCATCGAATCCGTGCGCCATCCCTCCATCTTCGCCCACCCATCGCCCGGCGGCGAAGCGGCGGAAACTCCAGGCGAAACCACCCACGCGGCGAAGAATTCGCCGTCTCGGGAGCGGCTCAGTCGAAGTAGAAGGGGCGGTGGAGCGTGCAGCCCGGGTTGAAGGGGGCACGGCAGGCGGGGCAGGAGGCGACGGCCAGGTACTCGCCCACGGTCAGCTCGGAGCCGCAGACGCCGCAGAGCACGGCCCGCTCGTCGTCGGAGCCGGTCGGCCACGGCCGCGCGGGATGGTCCGCCGCCTCCGCGTGGCACAGGTGGCACGGGTAGTACTCACCGCAGCACGCGAAACGGATCGCGATCACGTCGAGCTCGCTGCGGTAATGGATGCACCGGGTCTGCTCGTCGACGGTCGGACCGAGGACGCGCGGCCGACCCCCATCCGGCGCCCCGCCGCTCACCGCACGCCCCGTGCGGTGAGGGCGTCGCCGAGCTGGTCGGCGTGCTTGAGCGCGACGACGAGGAACGGCACCGCGAACAGGCGGAGGCTCGCCCGGCCGCCGCGGGCGCGCTGGGCCTCGCGCACGTCGTGGGCGAGGCGGGCGAGCACGGGGAGGGTGCTGAAGGTGACCGTCAGCAGCAGCGCGGCCCGCTGCGGGTCGAGGCGCAGGCGGGCGAGGGGGGCCAGCCCGCGCTCGATCGCGTCGAGCAGGGCGGTGACGCGCGTGGTCAGCACCAGCAGAGCGGCGAGCACGACCGCGGCCGTCACGCGCGCGGTGTTCGAGACGGCGGGCTCCACGCCCAGGAAGATCAGCTGCCCGGCGAGCGTCACGACGACGACCCAGCGCACCGCGACGACCTGCCGTCCGAGTTCCCGCAGGCCGAGACCCGCCGCGAGGTAGGCGATCACGCACACGGCGGTCGCCGCGGCGGCGGTCCACCACACCGACGGCAACAGGGAGACCGCCAGCACGAGCGCCAGCAGCACGAGCGTCTTCGGCCCGGCGGGCATGCGGTGCAGGAGGCCGTCTCCGGGCCGGTAGAGCGTCACCATCGGATGCTCGCCTCGTACTCGGCCACGATGTCGGCGGGCGTGCCGATTCCGGCGACCCGGCCGTCCGCGAACAGCACCGCGACATCGCACCGCTCCGCGAGAGCCAGGTCGTGGGTGACGAGCACCAGCCGGTGGCCGTGCTCCTCGGCGAACAGGTGGTCGGCGACGCGGCGGGCGTTGCGGGCATCGAGGAAGGCGGTGGGCTCGTCGGCGATCACGAGCTCGGGATGCCGGATGAACGCCCCGCAGAGCGCGAGCAGCTGCTTCTGGCCGCCCGACAGATCGTGGGAGGACCGCTCGGCCAGGTCCGTGAGCCCGAACCGTGCGAGTGCGCGCGCGACGCGTTCGGCCGCCTCGGCGCGGGTCGGCTTCTCGGCGCGCAGGGAGAACGCGACGTCCTCGGCCACGGTCGGCAGCACGATCTGGGCGTCCGGGTTGCTGAAGACGACCGCGACGCGACGTCGCAGCTCCGCGGACTGCCGCGCGGGATCGAGCCCGAGCACCTCGACGCGGCCTGCGGTCGCCGGTGTGAGGCCGCCGAGCAGTCGCGCGAAGGTCGACTTGCCCGAGCCGTTCTCGCCGATCACCGCGACCGTGCGCGCGTCCAGGTCGACGGCGACATCGCGCAGCACGTCGGCGTCGCCGAGTCGCACGGTCACGCCGTCGAGTCGGATTCCGCTCATCGGACCACCTCCAGCACCGCGGCCACCCCGAGACCGCCTCCGACCGACGCCGCGGCGACGCCGATCGTCCCCGCGGGCGCGCCGGAGCGCACGAGCCGGCTGAAGAGACGCACGACGCCGACCGCGCCGCTCGCGCCCCAGGGATGCCCGAGCGCGAGCGCTCCGCCGTCGGCGCAGACACGGGCGTCGTCGTCCACGATGCCGAGGCGGTCGAGCACGGCCAGGCTCTGCGCCGCGAACGCCTCGACGATCTCGAACGCGGCCACATCGCTCGTCCGGAGACCGGCACGGCCGAGCGCCGCGTGCACCGCCGGGGCGGCTCCGATTCCGGGGAGGGCGGGGTCGCAGCCGACGACGGCATGTGCGCGGACGGCGAGACCGACGGGCCGGCCGACGCCGTGCGTGCGGCCTCCGACACCGGCTCCGCCGCCCTGCGCGCCGGGCACCAGCACCACGGCTGCGGCGCCGTCGCCGATCCGTGTCGCGGTGCCGGCCGTCAGCGATCCGCCCGGGAAGAGTGCGGGCAGCCGGGGGAGCAGGCGTTCGGCCCCGCCGATCGCGTCGTCCGCGGTCATGCCGGCGAGGGGGACGATCTCGTCCGCGAACCGACCGGCGACGAGGGCCGCACGCGCGCGGGCGTGGCTGCGTGCGGCGTGGGCGTCCTGGCGTGACCGGGGGATGCCGTCGTGCTGTGCCAGGCCCTCCGCCGCCTCCGTCATCCCGGGATCGGGCCACCCGTCGGGTGCGAAGGGCGCGCGGTCGTAGGCGACGCCGTCCAGGGAGCGCACCGGGGCGGTGGAGGCGCTCTCCACCCCTCCGGCGACCCGGGCGCGCTCATCGCCGGCGCGGATGGCCGTGGCCGCGTCGATGATCGCGGCCAGACCGCTCCCGCACTGCCGGTCGACGGTCGCGCCGGGGACGTGCGCCCCCAGGCCGGCGGCGAGTGCGGCGACGCGTGCCGGGTTGCCTCCGGGGCCCATGCAGTTGCCGAGGACGACGTCTGCGACTTCGATCCGCCCCCCGGTCGTCCGGGCGGCGTCGGTCAGCGCGGAGCGGATGACGGGCGCGGCGAGGTGCTCCACCCGCAGCGCGGCCAGCGCGCGGCCGCGCGTCCCGATCGGGGTGCGCCGGGCGGCGACGATCACTGGAGCGCTGCGCTCAGCCAATGCGGTCCACCTCCCCGGCGGTGGCGCGGCGTGCCGTCTCGGCGCGCGCCGCCTTCCCGGACGCGGTGCGGGGCAGGTCGGCCACGAACCAGCGCCGCGGCCGATGCGCGGGCGCGAGGCGCTCGTCGGCTGTGCGGCGCAGCTGTGCGAGGTCCGGCATCCCGTCGGCGGACGGTTCGATCACCGCCGCGACGAGCGCGCCGACCCGCCCGCGGGGCAGCGCGAAGACGACAGCGTCGCGCACGCCCGGGATCGCGCGCAGGACGCTCTCGACCTCCTCCGGCACGATCGTCGCCGAGGCGCTCAGGATGGCGTCGTCCGCCCGGCCGAGCAGACGCAGCCGTCCGTCCGTCAGCTCGGCGCGGTCGCCGACGGTCGCCCAGTCGCCGTCCCGTCGCAACGGCTCGGGGCCGTCGGAGGCAGCCGCGTACCCGAGCGCGGTGTACGGCGACCGCACCCACAGCTCGCCGTCGCGCACGTCGAGCTCCACCCCGGGAAAGGCGCGCAGGCCGTCTCCGGTGTCGATCGCAACGTACGACAGTTCCGCGGCGCCATAGTACGCGGCCACCCGGATGCCGCTCTCTTCCGCCTGCCGGCGCAGGCGCGGGTCGAGGTGCGAGCCACCGACGAGGGCCGTACGCAGTCGCCGGGGAGCACCGGCCTCCAGGAGGGCGCGCAGGGCATGGGGTGTCCCGTGGAAGGCCGTCGCGCTCGCGGCGTCCTCCGCCGTGAGCACGTGCCCGTGCGGCAGGAGCGGGCGGGGTCCGGCGCCGTCGAGGGCGTGCGCCAGCGAGAAGAGCGTCAGTGAGGAGGCCGGCGGCGCGGGGAGGGCGACGGCGTCGCCGGGTCCGGCGTCCAGCAGGTCGGCGATCGCCGGGAACGACGCCGCCCAGGAGGCTGCGGTGCGCTGCACGATGCGCGGGGCCCCGCTGCTGCCCGAGGTGAGGGTCGCCCACACCGCGTCGGGATGCGGTCGGGTGCCGTCCACCACCGCGCGCACTGTGTCCCATTGCGCCGCGGACGCTCGCTCGTCCACGACGAGCGGCACGTCGCCTGCCGCGTGCGCCGCACTCACCCCCGCGAACACGGTGCGCGCCGGTCCCCGGAGGGCGACGAACCGGTGAGCGGTCACGGAGCCGGCGTGGTCGTCGTCGTCGTCGTGGCCTCCGGCTCTCCGGCAGGCACGCCCGCCGCGGAGTCCTGCCCCGCGTACGCACCTGCACGTGCCCGGGTGCCGCCCAGGCGCCACGTCCGACGGAACGCCCGCGGGTAGGCGCGCACCAGCGTCGAGACGATGATCGTCGCCAGCACGGCCTTCACCAGGTCGCCGGGCACGAACATCAGGCTCGTGAGCGCGGTCTCGCCGAGGGGCAGGCGGGTGACCAGACTCTGCACCGGGATACCGACGGCATAGATCACGAGGATGCCGCCCACGATCATCCCGAGAGCGGTCCGCCACCACACCGGCCTGCGCCCCGCCGCATGCACGATCAGGCCGATGACGAGGGCGCCCACGATCCAGCCCAGCGCGTATCCGGCCGACGGGCCGAGGAAGACGCCGATGCCGCCGCGTCCGCCCGCGAGCAGCGGCAGGCCCGCGGCGACGAGCGCCAGCAGCACCGCCATCGAGAGCGCGCCGAGCCACGGGCCGAGGATCGCGCCGGCGAGCATGACGCCCAGGGTCTGGGCCGTGATCGGGACGCCGCCGAAGAAGGTGAAGCCGCCGGGGAGGCCGAGGACGGCGACGATGGCCGCGAACACGGCGACGCGCGCGAGGTCGGTCGCGTCGAGGCGCCGACGGGCGGCGGGAGCGGGGGCACTGGTCATGATGGGATCCTCACCTGAACACTGTTCACCTGAACAGCGTTCACTATAGTGGGATCGTGACGGGGATCGAAAGCGGACGCAGGCACACACGTGACGATGTGGCGCTCACAGCGCTGCGCATCCTGGACGACCACGGCCTCCCCGACCTCACGATGCGCCGCCTCGCGGCCGCCCTCGATGTGCAGCCGAGCGCGCTCTACTGGCACTTCCCGAACAAGCAGACCCTGCTCGCGGACCTCGCCGACCGCATCGTCGCCGCGAGCGAGGCCGGTGCGTCGGGCCGCGCGGCCGCTCCCGAGCCGACCGGGATGGATGCCGTCCGCGACGAGGCGGCGGCCCTCCGCGACGCCTTGCTCGCGTACCGGGACGGTGCGGAGGTGGTCGCCAGCACGCTCGCCCTCGGTCTGGGCGCGGGAGCCGCCCTCGACCGCCTCGCCTCCGCCGTGGCACGGGGCGGCTTCGACGACGCCACCTGCCGCCGCGCCGCGACCGCGCTCCTGCACTTCGTGCTCGGGCACGTCTCCCACGAGCAGCAGCGGATGCAGTACGACAGCCTCGGCGTGCTCACCGACGCAGCCGAGCCCGCGATCACACCGGGTGGGGACAGTGCGACGGCCGAGTTCTCCTTCGGCGTCGACCTGCTCGTCGGCGGCCTGGAACACCTGCGGGCGCAGCAGCGCGATGCGGAGGTCAGTCGCCCCCGAACGTGACCTTCCACCCGCCGACCGTGGTGGTCGCGAGGTTGAACAGCGCCGCGACGATCGCCCCGAGCGCTGAGACGACGATCAGTTCGAGCAGCGCGACGACGAGCGTGAACGTCATGAAGTTCGGGAACGTGATCCCTGCGACGAGCGCTGCCCCCTGCGCTCCCGCGACGTCTTCGAGGAAGCTGCGGGCGAGCCCGACGGCGCCGAACTTCTCGAGTGCGGCCCAGAGCAGCAGCGCGAGCACGACGGTGATCGCGGCGACGATCAGGCTGACCAGGAACGACATCTTCAGGGCCGACCAGAAGTCGATGTAGACGAGGCGCATGACCGCTCGCTTCGTCTGCTTCTTGCGTGCCGACATCCCGGACCCCTCCCCGTGCTGCCCCCGCCCCGCGGTGCAGTCCCCGAGGGTCAGTCTAACCGGCCCCGACGCACCCCTCGTCAGCGGCGCGACCGGGGGCTAGCGTGGGCTGTATCGCCCGCCGACCGTCAGGAGACCCGCTATGCCCACCGTCGCCGACACCATCGTGGAGATCGTCAAGGATGCGGGGGTGAAGCGGGTGTACGGCATCCCCGGTGACTCCCTCAACGGCTTTACCGACGCGCTGCGACGGGACGGCGACGTCGCCTGGGAGCACGTGCGCCACGAGGAGGCGGCGGCGTTCGCGGCCGCGGCGGAGGCCGCCCTCACGGGTGAGCTCGCGGTCTGCGCGGGCAGCTGCGGCCCGGGCAATCTCCATCTGATCAACGGCCTGTTCGACGCCAACCGCAGCCGGGTCCCCGTGCTCGCGATCGCGGCGCAGATCCCCGGTCCCGAGATCGGGAGCACCTACTTCCAGGAGACGCACCCGCAGGACATGTTCCGGGAGGCGGCGGTCTACACCGAGCTCGTGTCCATCCCGGAGCAGCTGCCGCGCGTGCTCGAGATCGCCATGCGCACCGCGGTGGAGCGTCGCGGCGTCGCGGTCGTCGTGGTCCCGGGCGAGATCTTCCTGAAGGAGAGCACCGGCCGCCGCAAGTCCGCGCCGATCAGCTACTCGCCGCGCGTCACCCGGCCGACGGACGGGGAGCTGCGCGCCGCGGCCGACATCCTGAACGGCGCGAAGAAGGTCACCATCCTGGCGGGCGCCGGTGTCGAGGGCGGCCACACCGAGCTCATCCGGCTCGCGGGGGCCCTCAAAGCCCCGGTCGTGCACGCCCTCCGTGGCAAGGAGTTCATCGAGTACGACAACCCGTACGACGTGGGCATGACCGGCCTCCTCGGCTTCTCGTCCGGCTACCGGGCGATGGAGTCGTGCGACGTGCTGCTCATGCTGGGCACCGACTTCCCGTATCAGCAGTTCTACCCGTCGAAGGCGAAGATCATCCAGGTGGACCTCCGCGGCGAGAACCTCGGCCGCCGCACTCCGATCGACCTCGGCCTGGTCGGCAGCGTCGCGGACACGGCGGAGGCGCTCCTCCCGCTGCTGAAGGAGCGCTCGGACACCAAGCACCTCGACTCCTCGACCGCGCACTACGCCAAGGCGCGCAAGAGCCTCGACGAGCTGGCCGTCAACGACCGCAACCGCACGCCCATCCACCCGCAGTACGTCGCGCGCCTGATCAGCGAGCTGGCGACGGACGACGCCGTCTTCATCCCCGACGTCGGCTCGCCGGTCGTCTGGGCTGCGCGCTACCTCCGGATGAACGGCCGGAGGCGGCTCATCGGCTCGTTCTCGCACGGCTCGATGGCCAACGCCCTCCCGCACGCGATCGGGGCGCAGGCCGCCTTCCCCGACCGGCAGATCGTCGCGCTCGCCGGGGACGGCGGCCTCGCGATGCTCCTCGGCGAACTGCTGACGCTCCGCCAGAACAGGCTTCCGGTCAAGATCGTCGTGTTCAACAACTCGTCCCTGAACTTCGTCGAGGTGGAGATGAAGGCCGCCGGCTTCGTCAACTTCGGCACAGGACTCGACAACCCGGACTTCGCCCAGGTCGCGCAGGCCATCGGCCTGCACGGCCAGCGGGTCGAGAAGCCGGACGAGCTGGAGAGCGCCCTCCGCACGGCGTTCGCGCACGACGGTCCCGCTCTGATCGACGTCGTCACCGCGCGTCAGGAGCTCAGCATCCCGCCCGCGATCACGGCCGAGCAGGTCAAGGGATTCACCCTGTACGCGCTCCGCACGATCATGTCGGGCCGCGGCGACGAGCTGGTCGACCTGGCGGACACGAACATCTTCCGGCGGCTGTTCGACTGACGGGCCGGCGGAGGCGAGCGGTCAGTTGATGCAGACGGTGTCGCTGTAGGTCTTCGCAGGTCCGGACGGGGTCGGCGCCGGCGCGGGTGCCGATCCTGAGCCGCTCGAGCCAGAGGAGCCGCCCGAGGAGGCGCCGCCGGCGGACGGCATGATGCCGTCGTCGCCGAGCACGACCGTCACGCCGGAGACGCTGCTGGTCTCCTGCACCGCGGCTCCCGGGAGCAGCGCGGCGACGGCCTTGGCCTGCGCCTCCTGGCCCGACGGGTACTGGATGGTCGTGGTGGCGACGGTGTCCGCGTCCCCCGGGGTGCCCGTCTTGAATCCCGCGGCGGCGAACGCCTCGGTCGCCGTGCCCGCCGCGCCGTTCTGGCTGCCGCCGTTCAGCACGGTCACGGTCGTGTCGGCGGGCTTCGCCGCGGTGGCCTTCTCGTAGGCGCTCGGCGTGCCCATCAGGCTCTGGATGAACGCCGGCATGGCGGCCGTGTCGACCTCGACGATGGAGAGGTCCTCGCCGTCGACGGTGATCGTCGGCGTGCCGGAGATCGGGATGGTCGCCGACTGGATCTTGCCGCCGGTGAGACCCTGCAGCTGGGCGGCCAGCTGCAGGAAGTTGAGGCCGGGGTCGGTCTCGAGCGATCCGCTCACGGCGTCGAGCACATTGGTCAGCTTGCCCGGGTTGAGCAGGGTGCCCGCCGAGAGGAACTTGTGCGCCTCCACCGAGAGGAAGTACTGCTGGCGCACGACGCGATCGAGGTCGCCGCGCGGGAGGCCGTGGCGCTGACGCACGAACGACAGCGCCTGCTTGGCATCGAGGGTCGAGACGCCGGCGGGGAAGTTCGCACCGGAGTAGGGGTCGTCGACCGCCTCGTTGAGGCACACCTGCACCGGCCCGAGCGCCTGCGCGATCGTGTAGAAGCCGAGCAGCGAGACTCGCACGTAGTGGTCGATCGACAGGCCGGTCAGGTTCTGGACGGTGTCGATGAGGAGCTTGGCGCCGCTCGTCGGATCGGTCGCGCCCCCGCCGAGGGAGAACGCGGCGTTGAGCTTGTTCATCCCGTGACCGGGCACGTCCACCCACGAGTCGCGGGGCAGCGAGATGAGCGTCGCCGACTTCCCGTCCGCCGGGATGTGCAGGATCATCATCGTGTCGGTGTTCGTGCCGCCGCCGTCGTCGGTGGTGCTCAGCTGGTCGAGTTCGGCCTGCGTGGCGCCGTCGGGCCGGTGGTCGTCGCCGACGAGCAGGATGTTCTGATCGGTGCCGTCGACATCCTTCCCCGACTTCGAGATCACGTCGACGTGCGTCACGCCGTTGACGAAGCGGAAGTAGCTGTAAGCCGCGTAGCCGCCGAGGACGACGAGCAGCACCGCGAGGGTCCCGGCGGTCCAGGCGACGATGCGCTTGGTGCGCCGGCGCTTGCGGGGGTCGCGGCCGCGTTTGCCGCCGCCCGCGCCTCCCGAGCCGTCGCCGCCGCGCCCACCGCGACCGCGTCCGCCGCGTCCGGAGCTGCCGCGCCCGGAGCCGCCGCCTCGCCCGGTCTCGGCCTCGCCGGCGGCCGCGCTGCCGAACGGGTCGAATCCGCCGTAGCCGGCGCCGCCCGCGCTCCCCGCGCCCGCCGCTCCCGCGCCGGACCGCACGGCCGACGCCGGTCGCGTCGCGCGCACGGGCCGCCGGGGGTCGGCCGCGGGCACGCGGCCGAAGACCTCGGTCGCCGGCTCGCGGGAGTCGTCACGGCCGTCGGCGCCGGGGGTGTCGGGGAGATTCGGTCGTCGCACACGAGAACGCTAGAGCGCCGAGGCTGAAGAGCCCCTGGTTTCGGCGGTGTTCCCGACGAATCGCCAGGGTTTCGGCTCCGACCTCCCAGGCGGACCTCAGCAGGCGAGCGGCGCCCCTGCGAGAACGTTCAGTCCGTCGTCGCCTCGGTGCAGTCCGCGCCTGCACCGTCGAGCGCGGCCTCCATCGCCGCCGTCATCCGCTGCGAGATCTCCAGCAGCGTCTCCTGCTGCTCGGGCGTGATCGCGTCGTAGAGGATGCGGCGGATGGTCTTCGTGTGCTGCGGCAGTGCACGGACGACGACGCGACGGCCGTCCCCGGTCAGCTGGATCCAGCTGGCCCGGCGGTCCTCCGCGCAGTCCTGCCGCTCCACCAGCCCGCGACCCGCCATCCGCGTCACCTGGTGCGAGACACGGCTCTTCTCCCAGCCGGTGAGGGCCACCAGATCACGCACGCGCAGGCGCCGGCCGGGGGAGCGGACGAGGGCCATCAGCACCTCGAGCTCGGAGATGGAGATGCCGTCGTCGCGCTGCAGCTGCGCATCGAGGGTTCGGTCGAAGCCGCGGCGCATCAGATAGAACGCGTGGAAGAGCTCTTCTTCGTCGGCGCTGAGCTTGCGCGGGTCTGGCCGGGTGCGCGCGGTGGGCATACGCCATCCTCGCACGCGACGGCCCTCTCCGCGCCGGTCACCCGCGCCTCCGCCCTCCCGCGCCTCCGCCCCACTCACTCCGGAGATCTGCCCGGATCGGCTCACGATCTCCGGCATTCCGGTGAATTACGCGGCGTGGCGGCGGAGAACTCCGGAGTCACGGAGCCTGCCGCCGCTCCTCCTCGGAGGCGTCGGACGGGAGGTTGACGTCATCGGGCTGCGGCGGGTGCCGCGGATCCATGCGACGAGCCTAGTCCGGCGGATTCCGTCGGCGCAGCGGGAATGCGGCAGTGGATGCCGGGGTTCGCACAGGGTGACACGTCACCTAATTATCGAAGGATGGACATGACGAAGATCGCGATCATCATCGGCAGCACCCGCCCGGGCCGCAACGGCGAGGCCGTCGCCCGCTGGGTCTACGAGCACGCTGCGAAGCGCCCGGGCGTCGAGTACGAGCTCGTCGACCTCGCCGACTGGAACCTGCCGCACCTCGACGAGGCCATGCCGGCCGCGATGGGGCAGTACGCGAACGACCACACCAAGGCCTGGGCGGCGAAGATCGCCGAGTTCGACGGCTACCTGTTCGTCACGCCCGAGTACAACCACAGCACGTCCGGTGCCCTCAAGAACGCCATCGACTTCGTCGGCGCCGAGTGGAACAACAAGGCCGCCGGCTTCGTCAGCTATGGCGTCTTCGGCGGCGCCCGTGCGGTCGAGCACCTGCGCCTCGTCCTCTCGCAGCTGCAGGTCGCGACGGTCAGCGCCTTCGTCGGCCTGAGCCTGGCCCACGACTTCGAGAACTGGTCGCTCAAGCCCACCGCTCAGCAGGAGGCCGCCCTCACCCCGCTCTTCGAGCAGCTCGAGTCCTGGTCCACCGCCCTCGAGACCATCCGCACGGGCGCGCTCGCCACGGCCGCGGCCTGACCGGTCACCGCCGAGCACGCGGATTCTCCGCCTGCTCGGCGGTCTCGCCCCCGCTTTCCGCGCAACCGGCGATGCGCGGGCGCGCGAGAAAGCGCCGGGTCAGGTCTGGCACGAGGGGCAGTAGTAGGTGACACGCTCCTCGAGCTCGGTGCGTCCGAGCTCCGTGCGGCGGATGCGTGTGCCGCAGCGCCGGCACGGCTGGCCGCCCCGCCCGTACACCCACGTGTTCCGGCCGCGGCGCGTGTCGCCGGTGGTGACCCGGAGCGGCCGGTCGCGGTTCGCGACGATGAGCCGGTGGCCCAGGTCGACGGCGGCGGGCACGTCGGCCTCCGCCACCGGGCGTGTGGGCAGCATGCCGCGCAAGAAGCACAACTCGTTAGCGTACACATTGCCCAGCCCCGCGAGATTCCGCTGGTCGAGCAGTGCCACGCCGATCGGAATGTCAGGATGAGCGGAGACCCGCCGTACGGCCTCGTCCGCATCCCAGTCCGCGCCGAGCAGATCGGGGCCGAGGTGCCCGACGACGTCCTGCTCCTGCGACCGCGGCACGACCTCGAGGATGCCGAGCAGGAATCCGACCGCCTCGGCCTCCGCGGTCCGCAGCACCACCCGCGCCTGGAAGGCCGGATGCCGCCAGCGCTCGCCCGACCGGTACACCTCCCACGAGCCTTCCATCTTGAGGTGCGAGTGGATGGTGAACCCGCCCGCTCGCATCAGCAGGTGCTTTCCGCGGCTGAGCACGTCGTCGACGCGCTCTCCGGAGAAGTCGACGGTGGCGAAGCGCGGCACCCGGAAATCGGTGGCGGTCAGGATGCGCCCGGCCAGCGACTCCCGAAGCCGGCGGGCGGCCTGGTAGACGGTGTCACCCTCGGGCACGCGGCCCCCGCCGGATTCCGTCGGTCACGGTCGCCACCTCATGATCGCAGCCGCAGACCGCGTGGGATGGGGAGGAAGCCGGCCTCGGCGAGCGCGTCGCCGGTCGGCGTCCCGAGCACGAAGGCCCCGTTGACCGTCTCGACGGCCAGCTTGTCGACACGGCGCCCGGTGACGAGCGCCGCGAGTGCACGAGAGGCGGAGGCGAGCGCGAGGGGGCTCGCGGGCGCCTCGGGGTCCACGAACGAGAGCAGGCTCTTGCCGCCGCGCTCGACGTAGAGCGCCAGCTCGCCGTCGACGAGCACGACGAGCGCGCCCGCCTTGCGTCCCGGGCGGTGCCCGGTGCCGGTCTCGCCCGGGGCGGCCGGCCACGGGAGCGCCGCTCCGTACGGGTTGGCCGGGTCCGTCGCGGCGAGGGCGACCGCGGCGTAGGCGCGCTCTTGCAGCGGGTCGCGGGTGAAGCCGCGCATCCGGTCGACCGTCGCACCGGTGGCGAACTGGGCGGCGCCGAGCGTCTCGACGAAGTAGCCGCGCCGCGCGCGTCCCGTCTCCTCGAAGCCGCTGAGCACCTTGTAGGCGAGGGCGAACCCGCCGGGCGTCCCCTCGTTCATGACGGAGCCGCGCGTCACGACGCCGTAGCGATCGAGCAGCGTCTCCGCCTGTCCATGCGCCCGCACCGTGGAGTCGAGGTCGCGCTCGGGCAGCAGGGACCAGCGGCCGGCGACCGTCGGCGGCCCCATGCGTGTCACCATCGCCGACCGGGCGGCAGCGCGACCGCGGTACATGCGCGCACGCGCGGGCTGACGGGGGCGCTTGTGCGCGCCGGACCCGCTCCCGGTGAGCGTGCGGAGCGGCGCGAGCGTGTCGTTCGTGACCAGCCCCGCCCAGACGAGGTCCCAGAGCGCGGTGACGAGCGCTGAGTCGTCGACCGGCTCGCCCGCCGCAGCGCCGAGCGCGTCCGACAGCTGGCGGAAGAAGAATCCGCCGCCGCGGGACAGCGCGTCGAGCGCCGCCCGCTGCAGCTCGTCCGGTTCGTGCTCGCCCGGAGGCGCGAGCGTGAGGGGGGCGGAGTCCGCGAGGTGGAGGCTCACCCAGCCGTCCGACCCCGGGAGCGACCCGTCGCCCGCCCAGATCACCTCACCGGTCGCCGTCAGCTCGTCGAGCATCGTCGGGCTGTAGTCGGCGACACGGCTGGGCAGCACGAGCGACTCCCACGCCGACGCCGGGATGCGCGCCCCCGCGAGCTGTTCGACCACGGAGGCGACCGCATCCACCCCGCGCAGGGTGGAGCCGACGTGCTGCCAGTCCGGAAGGAACCGCGCGAACGTCGCCGTGTCGACCGGCTCGACCTCGTGGCGGAGGGCCGCGAGCGACATCCGCCGCAGCCGGCGGAGCACCTCGGCGTCGCTCCACTCGCTGCCGTGGGCGTGCGGCCGGAACTCGCCTTCGACGACCCGTCCGTCGTGCGCGAGGCGGCGGAGGGCGTCGTGGACGATCGCGGTGCCGAGCCCGAACCGGGTGGCGACGTCCGCGGTCTCGAAGGGACCGTGGGTGCGTGCGAACCGGCTGACCAGGTCGCCGAGCGGATCGTCGACCGGCTCGATGAAGGCGACCGGCACGCCGATCGGGAGTGGCACGCCGAGCGCGTCGCGCAGCCGGCTGGCATCTTCGATGGCGGAGAACCGCTCGACGCCCGCGATCGTCACCGCGAGGGCGCGCTTCGTCTCGACCAGCGCGGCGAGATGCGCGGTCGCCTCGGTGAGCGAAGCGTGCGGGAGGGCGTCGGGCAGGGGTTCCTCGTCCGAGGCGGTCGCCCCGTCCTCCGCCCGCATGCGCTGTGCGACCTCCTCCGTGCTCAGCGGCCCGAGCAGGCGCAGGAGGTCCGCCACGCCCTCCACGCCCCGCACCCGCCGCTCGGGGTCGAGCCGCTGGAGCTGCAGCTCGACCCGCTCGATCACGGCCGGATCGAGCAGCTCGCGGAGCTCGGCGCGGCCGAGCAGCTCGGCGAGGAGTCCCGCGTCGAGCGACAGCGCGGCCGCACGGCGCTCGGCGAGAGGGCTGTCGCCTTCGTACATGAAGGCCGCGACGTAGCCGAACAGGAGCGACCGTGCGAAGGGCGACGCGCTCTCCGTGCTCGCCTCGACGATGCGGATGCTGCGCTGCTCGATCTGCTTGGCGACCTCGTCGAGCGCCGGGAGGTCGTACACGTCTTGCAGGCACTCGCGGATGGTCTCGAGGATGATCGGGAAGCTCGGGTACTTGCGCGCGACATCGAGCAGCTGCGACGCCTTCTGCCGCTGCTGCCAGAGTGGCGACCGCTTGCCCGGGTTGTACTTCGGCAGCAGCAGGGCACGCGCCGCACACTCGCGGAAGCGCGAGGCGAACAGCGCGGAGCCGCCGACCTCGGCGGTCACGAGCTCGTCCAGCTCCTGCGGTTCGAAGACGAAGAGCTCGCCTCCGGGCGGCTGGGATTCCGTGTCGGGAATACGCACGATGATCCCGTCGTCCGCCGCCATGGCGCCCGCGTCGATTCCGTAGCGTTCGCGCACCCGCGCCTGCACGGCCAGCGCCCACGGCGAGTGCACTTGCATGCCGTACGGGGAATGCAGGATCACGCGCCAGTCGCCGAGTTCGTCGCGGAAGCGTTCGACCACGAGCGTGCGGTCGGTCGGAATGTGCCCGGTGGCCGTCTTCTGCTCGTCCAGGAACGACAGGAGGTTGCTGGTGGCCCAAGCGTCGAGCCCTGCCTCGACGCAGCGCAGCTCGGCATCGGCGGGGGAGGCCGTGCTCAGCTCGCGTTGAAAGGCGCCGACCGCACGGCCCAGCTCCACCGGGCGGCCGAGGCCGTCGCCCTTCCAGAACGGCAGCCGACCCGGCTCGCCGAACGCCGGAGTGACCAGCACGCGGTCGTGGGTGATCTCCTGGATGCGCCAGCTCGTCGAGCCGAGCGCGAACACGTCTCCGACACGCGATTCGTAGACCATCTCCTCGTCGAGCTCGCCGACCCGGCTGGCCTTCTCGCCGACCATGTAGACGCCGAACAGGCCGCGGTCGGGGATGGTGCCGCCGCTCGTGACAGCGAGGCGCTGCGCCCCCGGTCGGCCGGTGATCTCGCCGCTGTCGCGATCCCACACCACCCGGGGGCGCAGCTCGGCGAACTCGTCGGAGGGGTAGCGCCCGGCCAGGAGGTCGAGTGTGGCGTCGTACGCGCTGCGAGGGAGGGTCGCGAACGGGGCGCTGCGGCGCACCGTGTCGAACCAGTCGTCCGCGTCGAGCGGCTCCAGCGCGCACGCGGCCACGGTCTGCTGGGCGAGGATGTCGAGCGGATTCGCGGGGACGCGCAGGGTCTCGATGAGCCCCGCCGTCATCCGCTCGGTCGCGACGGCCGAGTGGATGAGGTCGGCGCGGTGTTTGGGGAAGACCACGCCGCGCGAGACCTCGCCGACCTGGTGGCCGGCGCGCCCCACCCGCTGCAGGCCGCTCGCGACCGACGGGGGCGCCTCCACCTGCACCACGAGGTCGACGGCGCCCATGTCGATGCCGAGTTCCAGGCTCGACGTCGCCACCACGCAGCGCAGGCGGCCGGTCTTCAGGTCGTCCTCGATGAGGGCGCGCTGCTCCTTGCTGACGGAGCCGTGGTGCGCACGGGCCAGCACGAGGGCATCCGCGTCGTCGGCGACGGCCTGCGAACCACGGGTCTGACCGGATCCGCCCATCAGCTCGGCGGGCGGCTGCCGCTGCCCCGCCGCGTCGAGCGCGCCGCCCAGCAGGCGCTCCTCGTAGATCTCGTTGAGGCGCGCGGTCAGGCGCTCGGCGAGCCTGCGCGAATTCGTGAAGACGATGGAGGACCGGTGCTCGACGACGCGGTCGACGATCGCCTCCTCGACGTGCGGCCAGATCGAGCCGGCCTGCGGGGGAGAGTCGTCGTCGTTGTCGCTGGCGAACGTGGAGGTGCCGAGTTCGCTCATGTCCTCGACCGGCACCACGACCCGCAGGTCGAAGCGCTTGCCCGACGGCGGCGCGACAACCTCGACCGGCCCGCGCCCGCCGAGGAAGCGTGCGACCTCCTCCGGCGGGCGCACGGTCGCGGAGAGCCCGATGCGCTGGGCGGGCTTCGGCAGCAGTGCGTCGAGGCGCTCCAGGGAGAGCGCGAGGTGCGCGCCGCGCTTGGTCGAGGCGACGGCGTGCACCTCGTCGACGATCACCGTCTCGACCGAGGCGAGGGTCTCGCGCGCCTGCGAGGTGAGCATGAGGAACAGCGACTCGGGCGTCGTGATGAGGATGTCCGGCGGGTTCGTGACGAGCGCCCGGCGGTCCGACGACGGGGTGTCGCCCGAGCGCACGCCGACGGTCACGTGCGGAGGTTCGGCCCCCAGCCTCTTGGCCGTCTGCGTCACGCCGACGAGCGGCGCACGCAGATTGCGCTCCACGTCCACCCCGAGCGCCTTGAGCGGCGAGATGTAGAGGACGCGTGTGCCCTTCGGAGCGTCCGGAGGGCGTTCCTCGCTCGCGAGCCGGTCGATCGCCCAGAGGAAGGAGGCGAGCGTCTTGCCGGAGCCAGTGGGGGCGATGACGAGCGCGTGGCGGCCGTGCGAGATGGCCTCCCACGCGCCCTCCTGCGCGGCCGTGGGCGCGGCGAAAGCCCCGCGGAACCATTCACGGGTCGCGGGGGAGAACCGCTCGAGCACGTCGCCCATCCCCACCATCCTGCCCCCGACCACCGACACCCGGAACCCGCGGGCCGTCTCGCCCGCACCGGCCCTCCCGAGCCCCGGCGATGTGGACCGGATGTCGCTTCCGCCCGAGCCGTTCTCCGCATTCGGTCCGCATCGTGCGGCGCGGATCAGCGCGTCAGCTGTGCACGGATGAACGTGGAGATGTCGCCGAGCTCGATCGACGAGATGCCGTGGCCGAGACCTTCGTAGATGCGGGCGTCGAGGGCCGAGTGCCCGGGCAGCCAGCGGGCCGTGCGATCGACGGCCGAGGGCGGGATGGTGTCGTCGTGCGTGCCGCGTCCCCAGAACACCGGGACCGGCTCGCGCGCCAGGTCGGCGTCGCCGGCGTGCTCGCCCTGCACCATGAAGCCCGACAGCTGCACGGCGTAGTCGAAGCGCTCGGGTGCGAGCCGCAGCAGCTGCAGCGCCATGGCACCGCCTTGCGAGAAGCCGAGCAGGCCGGTCGGGGTCACGGGCTGCTCGTCGAGCCAGTCGAGGACCGCGCGCGCGGCGGCGTCGGCGTTCCCCGCGAGCGGGTCGGTCGTCACGTTGGTGAAGCGCGAGAACCACGCGAAACCGGGCCCCTCGGGGATGGGAGCGCGCAGAGACGCGATCACGGGCTCCAGAGGCAGATAGGCGGAGATCCCGAACAGGTCGGCTTCGTCCGATCCGTAGCCGTGCAAGAGGACGAGGAGGGGGCGGCCCCCTCTGTCCTTCTCGCCGGCCGACCAGAGGACGGCATCGCGGTCGATGCGGAGTTCGGGTGTGGGAAGAGGCACACAGATCATTCTGTCCCCCAGCACGATCCGCTCCACAGCCCCCGATCGCGTGTCGTCCGTCAACAGATCTGTCCACCCTCGGTGGCGGTGGCGCGCTCTGTCCGTAATATCGACCCATGAGCGTGCGCACCCCGGATCCCGATCCCACCCCCGATCCGCTGCCCGGCGACGGCGCACAGCCCGGGCCGGCGTGGCTCAGCGACATCGAGCTGGAGCAGATCCGGCGCCGGCTGCCGCTGCTCTATGTCGAAGCCGTGCCGGTGCGCGTGGACGGTCTCGGCCAGGTGACGGAGGTCGGCATCCTGCTGCGGGCCAACGCGGTCGGCGAGATCACCCGCACCATCGTCTCCGGCCGCGTGATGTACGGCGAGACACTGCGGGAGGCGCTGTTCCGCCATCTCGAGAAGGATCTCGGCCCCATGGCCTTCCCCCTGCTTCCCGCCAGCGCCGTGCCCTTCCAGGTCGCCGAGTACTTCCCCATGCCCGGAGTCACCGCGTTCACCGACGATCGCCAGCACGCCGTCTCCCTCGCCTACGTCGTGCCCGTCACCGGCACCTGCGAGCCGCGCCAGGATGCGCTCGAGCTCACGTGGATGACGCCGGAGGAGGCGGTCTCCCCGACGGTCGCCGAAGAGCTGGAAGGCGGCAGGGGAGCGCTGGTCAAGGCGGCCATGGCCTCAGTGGGGCGGGTCGCTCCGTAAAGCGGCTCGTCGGCCACGCGTCGCGACACGCGAATCACGAGATCCGTCGGCCACGCCGCCGAGACCTCGTGATGAGTCGCGTGATCAGTCCGCAGCGGCCATCCCCGTCAGCAGCGCCGTCAGCACGCGCGTCAGTCGCGGGCCGACCTCGACGATCGCGTGCCGCAGCCGCGGGTCGCTGCGGTAGAGCGCTTGCAGCTCGGGGCCGGGCGTCGCCATCTGCCACTGGGCGCCCGCCATGCTGGTGGCCGTCGCGATCACGTCGATCGCCTGCGGCTCGGTGAGTCCCGGGCGCAGCCGTCGCAGTTCCCCGGCGATCGCCTCGACGTGCGTGTGCACGTCGAGCTTGAACTCGCGCACGGTGTCGACGGACACATTGCGTTCGAGGTTGAGGGGCGTGTGGGCGAGCAGATCGCAGAACAGGGGGCGCGAGACGAGCGTGTCGCTCAGTGCCGCGGCCAATCGCAGCGGGCTCGCGCTCCGCCATGACGAGAGCAGTGGCAGGAGCCATTCCGCCCAGGACCGCCACTCCTCCGCCGTGAGTCGCAGGAAGATCTGCTCGCGCGTCTCGAAGTAGCGGAGCAGCCCCGACTTGTGCATCCCCACGGCGTCCGCGATGTCGGTGAGCGTGATCTCCCGGATGCCCCGCTTCTGCGCCTCCCCGCGCGCAGCCTGCAGGATCGCCTGCTCGCGTGCCCGCTTGGCGTCGGCGGAGCGGGCGCGTTCGAACGGTTCGGTCGGCATCCCTCCAGCCTAGCGCAACCAAGTTGCGTTAATAACGAAACGGTGTTGTACTAACGAGCATGTCTGAGTTCACCTGGTTCATCACCGGTTCGTCGCGCGGCTTCGGACGCGCCCTCGCGGAGGCGGCCCTCCGCCGCGGCGATCGTGTCGCCGCCACCGCGCGCACTCCCGAGCGGCTGGCCGGCCTCGTCGCCGCGTACGGCGACGACCGCGTCGCCACCCTGCCTCTCGATGTCACCGACCCCGTCGCCGCCCGGGCGGCGCTCTCGGCCGCGCGGGACCGCTTCGGCCGTATCGACGTGCTCGTCAACAACGCCGGCTACGCCAACGTCGCCCCCATCGAGACAGGCTCGCCGGAGGACTTCCGCGCCCAGTTCGAGACGAACTTCTGGGGCGTCTACAGCGTCACCACCGCCGCGATCCCCCTGTTGCGCGAGCAGGGCGGCGGACTCGTCATCCAGTTCTCATCCATCGGCGGACGCGTGGGAGGCTCGGCGGGGATCGGCTCCTATCAGGCGGCCAAGTTCGCGGTGGACGGCTTCAGTCGCGTGCTGGCGGCCGAGACGGCTCCGTTCGGTGTGCGCGTCCTGGTCGTCGAGCCGAGCGGATTCGCCACCGATTGGGCGGGGTCGTCGATGACGGTCGGCGACATCCCTGCCGGGTACGAGTCCACCGTCGGCGCGATGGGCCTCCTCCGGTCCGGCCGTGTGATGGCCGGCGACCCGGAACGCGCCGCGGAGATCCTCGTCCGCGTCGCGCACGCCGCCGAACAGCCCTCGCATCTGCCGCTCGGGCGGACGGCCGCCACCATGGCGGCCGACTACTCCCGGCGGCAGCTCGCGGAGGCGGGTGCCTGGCGGGAGGTGAGCATCTCGGCGGACGCGGCCGAGGCATACCCGGTGCCGCTGCCGGGCGAGTCGGCGGCCGAGGCATACCCGGTGCCGCTGCCGGGCGAGTCGGCGGCCGAGTGAGGCCGCCGCCGGCGCGGTGAAGGGCTTGCGATCTATAGCTAATGGTATTAGCTTCATGGCTATGAAGACTTCCACCGCCTCGCAGGTCCATTTCCTGCAGCGCCCCGAGGGACGCATCAGCTACACCGTCGAGGGCTCCGGCCCGCTCGTGGTCGCCGTCCCCGGGATGGGCGACCTCCGCTCCAGCTACCGCGAGCTGGTCGGTCCGCTCGTTGACGCCGGTCTCCGCGTCGCGGTCACCGACCTCCGCTCGCATGGCGACTCCGATACCGGCTTCCGCACGTTCGGAGACGTCGCCACCGGCGAAGATCTGCTCGCCCTGATCGACGCGCTCGGCGGTCCCGCCGTCGTGTTGGGCAATTCGATGGGTGCGGCCTCCGCCGCGTGGGCCGCCGCCGAGCGCCCCGACGCGATCGCCGGCCTCGTGCTCTACGGTCCGCTTCTGCGCGACCCGGCGACGAGCCCGGTCGCCTCCTGGTTCCAGCACGCGCTGTTCCGGCTGCTGTTCGCGGGGCCGTGGGGCGCGGCGTTCTGGGCCGGCTACTACACGAAGCCGCTCAACAGGGGCCGCACGGCCCCGTGGCTCGGCGAGCATGTGGCGGCCATCCGGGCGAGCCTGCGGGAGCCCGGGCGCCTGCGCGATTTCCGCCGGCTGACCCTCCAGCTCACCCACTCGGTGGTGGAGCCCCGCCTGCCCGAGGTCCACGCTCCGATGCTCGCCTTCGTCGGCGAGCTCGACCCGGACTTCCCCGACGCCTCCGCCGAGGCCGACTGGATCGAGTCGCTGGGCGCGGAGGTCGTCCGGGTGGCGGACGCGGCCCACTATCCGCACGCTCAGCGGCCCGATGTCACCGTCCCGGCGACGCTCGCCTTCCTGAGCGAGCGCCGCGCGGAAGGCTGGGAGGCCGCGCGTGCCTAGGGCAGGCCTCAACCGCGCCGCCGTCACCGCCGTCGCCCTCGACCTCGTCGACCAGGGCGGTGTCGCAGGCTTCGATCGGCTGACCCTCGCCGCTGTCGCCTCCCGGGCCGGGGTCGCCGTGCCCAGCCTCTACAAGCACGTCCAGTCCCTCGACGACCTGCGCCGCGTGGTCGCCACGGAGGCGGTGGGCGAGCTCACGCGGGCACTCGCCGCCGCGACCATCGGCCGCTCGGGGGAGGACGCGGTGCGTTCGGCGGCCACCGCCGTGCGCGCTTACGCGCGTGCCCACCCCGGCCGGTACGCAGCCACCCAGGTCGCCCCGCACCTCGCCGACCCCGCCGACGCCGAGCTCGTCGCCCGTGCCGACGAGACCATCCAGGTGCTCGCCGCCGTCATCCGCGGCTTCGGCCTCCCCGACGACGCGCAGATCGATGCCATCCGCATCCTCCGCAGCGCCCTCCACGGGTTCCTCAGCCTCGAGCTCGGCGGCGGCTTCGGCCTCCCCGACGACCTCGACCGCACGTTCGACCGCCTCGTCACCGGCCTGGTCGCAGCCCTGGCCGCCCAAGCGAACGCTTAGGGCGCACCGAGGGGTCGCGAACTGCCGCTCCGGCCGCGCCGGAGCGGCAGTTCGCGACCCCTGGGTGCGACGCTGCGGGAGGGAGCGCCGGGTCAGCCGCGCGCGCGACGGGAGCCCAGGCCCCGGCTCGTGCCGGAGTTGACCAGGTCACCCATACGCATCGGGCCGCCGGAGCGGCGCTCGCCGCCGCGTCCCGACGCCTGCTTGGCTGCGGAGCGCTCACCGGAGCGGTGTCCGCCCTCGGAGGCGGCGTCGCGCCCGCGGGAGCCGTGCGAACCACCGGCGCTCTGGACCCCGTGCGACTGGCCGCCCTGACCGCGCGACTGGCCGCCCTGGCCGCCGCGGCGACGACCCTGGCCCTCACGCTGCTGGCCGTCACGCTGCTGGCCGTCACGCGCCTGGCCGTTCTCGACTGCCGCTCCACGGCCGCGTCCGCCGCGACGTCGTCCGCCACCGGCGGTCTCCCCGCCGGGCGTCGTCGCGTCGCCGCTCTGTCCGCGGGAGCTCTGTCCGCGGGAGCTCTGGCCACCCGAGCGTCCAGCGCCCGACCGTCCAGCGCCCGCGCGCCCGCCGCCGGAGCGTCCGGCGCCCGAGCGCCCGCCGCCGGCCTGGCCGCCGGCCGCTGCTGCCGGGGCGGACGACGGCGCGACGCGCTCGGCCGGCTCGCCGACGAGCTCGGTCACCGCGGCCGACGCCGCGGAGACGCGCTGCGGGGTCACCGTGATGGCCGCGTGGCGCAGGAGGGTCTTCACATCGCCGGCCTGCTCGGAGAGCATCACGGTGACGACGTCGCCGGCGCTGCCTGCGCGGGCGGTGCGGCCGGAGCGGTGCAGGTACGCCTTGTGCTCCGCCGGCGGGTCCACGTGCACGACGAGCTCGACGTCGTCCACGTGCACGCCGCGCGCGGCCACGTCGGTCGCGACGAGCACGCGCACCTCGCCCGAGCCGAACGCGGCCAGGTTGCGGTCGCGTGCGGGCTGGGAGAGGTTGCCGTGCAGATCCACAGCCGGGATGCCCGACGACGTGAGCTGCTTGGCGAGCCGCTTCGCCTGGTGCTTGGTGCGCGTGAAGAGGATGCGGCGGCCGCGGCCCGAGGCGAGCGCGGTCACGAGGTCCTTCTTCGCGTCGGGGTCCGGAACCTCGAAGACGTGGTGGGTCATCGCCTCGACCGGGCTGGTCGCGTCGTCGACGGAGTGCATCGCTTCGTTGCGCAGGAACCGCTTGACGAGCTTGTCCACACCGTTGTCGAGCGTGGCGGAGAAGAGCAGGCGCTGGCCGCCGGCCGGGGTCTTGTCGAGGATGCGCGTGACGACGGGGAGGAAACCCAGGTCGGCCATGTGGTCGGCCTCGTCGAGCACGGTGATCTCGACCCGGTCGAGGGACACCTCACCCTGCTTCATGAGGTCGTCGAGGCGGCCAGGGCAGGCGACGACGATGTCGACGCCGGCGCGCAGTGCGGCAACCTGACGGCTCTGCGAGACACCGCCGAAGATCGTGGTGATGGCGAGCCCGGCCGAGTCGGCGAGCGGCTTGAGCGTGGCGGCGATCTGGGTGGCGAGCTCACGGGTCGGAGCGAGCACCAGGCCGCGCGGACGGCTGCTGCGGCCGCGCGGCGAGGCGCCGTCGGCGAGCCGGGCGACGAGCGGGAGGCTGAACGCGATGGTCTTGCCGGAGCCGGTCTTGCCGCGTCCGAGCACGTCGCGGCCCGACAGCGTGTCGGGGAGGGTGTCGGCCTGGATGGGGAACGGCTCGGTCTTGCCGTCGGCCGCGAGGGCCGCGACAAGGGGAGCGGGCACGCCGAGGTCGGCGAAAGTCGTGGTGGTCACTGGTGCCTTTCAGGCATCGGGTCCCGGCGCGACGGGTTTCGGTCGCACGGGACGGAACTGGCGAAGGTGCGGGTCGCACGTTTCGTTCGCCGTGAGAATGTGGCGTGAGCGGGGCGGGGCCCGTCGCTCGCGCGGTGCGTTCTACGACGCAGGAGCCTTCGGATGGTTCGCAGTCCTCCCATACTAGCGTGCTCGCCTGTGAGCGCCGTCCGGGTTGGAGGTCGTAGACTTTCGGCCCGGAAACGAGAGGCGGTCATCGGGTGCACGAATCGGAGCTCGATCGCGAGCGGGCGGTCGTCGAGGGCCTGTACGAGCGCCTGGACGCCCTGCGGGCCGAGACCGCCGACAGTCTGACCAGAGTCCGCCGTGAGTCGGTGGGCGGCAACCATCAGGCGCGCAGCGAGCGCGACGCGTTCGCACGGCTCTATGAGGATCAGCTCACCCAGCTCCGCGAGGTCGACGCCCGTCTCGTCTTCGGCCGCCTCCTGCTCGAGGAGCCGGCCGACGGCTCGGCCCACCGGTACATCGGCCGCATCGGCCTGCGCGACGAGGAGCAGCGCTCACTCCTGGTCGACTGGCGGGCGCAGCAGGCGAGCGCCTTCTACCAGGCGACCGCGAGCGAGCGGATGGGCGTCCGGGCCCGCCGTCATCTCACGATGAGCGGCCGCCAGGTCGTCCGGATCGATGACGAGGTCTTCGACGAGTCCCTGCTGGCCGGCGATCGGTCGGCGGGGGAGACGGTGCAGGGTGAGGGTGCCCTGCTCGCCGCGCTGACCGCGCAGCGGACCGGCCGGATGAGCGACATCGTGGCGACGATCCAGGCCGAGCAGGATCGCATCATCCGCTCCGATCTCCGCGGAGCCCTGGTCGTGCAGGGCGGTCCCGGTACGGGCAAGACGGCCGTCGCGTTGCACCGCGCCGCGTATCTGCTCTACGCCAACCGGCAGCGGCTCGGCTCCTCCGGCGTGCTCGTCGTCGGTCCCTCCACGGCGTTCCTGCGCTACATCGAGGCGGTGCTGCCCTCGCTCGGCGAGACCGGGGTCGTGCTCCAGACGCTCGGCGAGCTGTTCCCGGGGGTGGAGGCCACGGCCGATGACGGTGCGGAAACCGCGCGCCTGAAGGGTTCCGCCCAGATGGCCCGCCTGCTCTCGCGTGCCGTGCGCTCCCGCCAGAAGGCCCCGGCAGAGGAGCAGACCGTCGTCGTCGACAACGAGCGGCTCGTCGTGCAACCGGACCTCATCCAGCGCGCCATCGCGAAGGCGCAGCGCTCGGGCAAGCCGCACAACGTCGCCCGCGTCACCTTCGTCAAGCACGCGCTCGCCGAGCTGACCGATCAGCTCGCCGCCCAGCTGCGCGCATCCGGTTCGACCATCGACGACGCCGACCTGAAGGTCCTGCGGGAGGACCTCCGCACCTCATACGATGTGCGGGTCCTCCTGAACACGGCCTGGCTGCCGCTCACCCCGCAGAAGCTGCTGCAGGACCTGTATGCGCGTCCCGTGTGGCTCGGCGAGCTGACGCCGCGTTGGTCGGAGGCGCAGCGTGCGGCGCTGCTGCGCGACCGATCCGCCGCGTTCACGGTCTCCGACGTGCCGCTGCTCGACGAGGCCGCCGAGCTGCTCGGCGACTTCCCCGGAAAGCCGGATCCCGCCGCCCGAGAGCGCGGCCGGCAGCGCAAGCGCGACCTCGAGAACGCCCGGGCCGCCATCCGCAACATGGGGGTGGAGGGTCTGGTCAGTGCCGAGCAGCTCGCCGACGGCTTCGCCGAGCAGGTCGACCGCGGCACCACGGCCGAGCGCGCCTCCGCAGACCGCACGTGGACCTACGGCCACGTGGTGGTCGACGAGGCGCAGGAGCTCTCGCCGATGCAGTGGCGCGTGCTGCTGCGGCGCTGTCCGATGAAGTCGTTCACCATCGTGGGCGACATCGCCCAGGTGTCGTCGCCCGCGGGGGCGTCCAGCTGGGCCGGTGCGCTCCAGCCGTACTTCAAGGACGCCTGGCGGCTGGAGGAGCTCACGGTCAACTACCGGACGCCCGCGCAGATCGCCGAGGAGGCGGAACGTCTGGCCCGGGCCGCCGGACTCCCGATCACGCCGACGCGCTCCGTGCGCGAGGGCGACTGGCCTATCCGGCGGGTGTCCGCCGGCGGATCGCCGCTGTCGGAGGCGGTGGTCGCCGCGGTCGAGCACGACCGGGGGATCGACGCCCAGGGCTCGCTCGCGGTGATCGCGCCTCCGCACGAGGTGGAGGCCGTGGCCGCCGCGGTCGCGGAGCGCTTCGGGGACGATGCGGGTCGTGGCGCGGCCGGTCTGACGCGCCCGATCGCGGTCCTCAGCGGGTACGAGGCGAAGGGCCTGGAGTTCGACGCCGTCGTCCTCGCCGACCCCGACTCCCTCGCGGGCGACTCGGCGCTCGGCGCGGCCACGCTGTACGTCGCGATGACGCGCCCGACCCAGCGGCTCACCCTGGTCACGCACTGACGTCGGGCGTGCTCGCGCCGGTTGCACGCAGGTCCCGTCCGCCGCTACGCGTACGTCCCGGCGTACCGCTCGCCCACGGGCACCTCGACCGCGAGCGTGTTGCCGGCCTGCGCCAGCGGGCACGCCCAGGCCGGGTCGTAGGCGCACGACGGGTTGTAGGCGAAGTTGAAGTCGAGTACGACGGTCGCCTCGTCCTCGTCGGCGTTGAGACCGAGGTCCGCGCCCTTGATGGTGTCGATGAGGTAGCGGCCCCCGCCGTAGGTGCCGCCCGGCCGGCCGGCGAGCGCGTCCTTGACCGGCACGAAGATGCCGCCGCCGTACGACGAGAGACGCCAGACGTCGAGGGTTCCGGAGAGGGGGACCCGCACCGTCCCGAGCAGCTCGAACGGCACGACGCCGTCCGTCCCGGTCTCCACGTCCATCCGACGCGGTTCGGACGGCGCGTGGATCGGCAGCTCGAAGCGCCACTCGGGGTCGTACGAGGTCACCGGCAGCCCCGTGAAGCGGGCGCGGTCCTCCGGGAGCAGCGGAGACGCGGGGTGGGACGAGAACAGCTCGTCCCGGCACGAGATCCAGTGCGCGTGGGCGGCGGCGGCATCGGATGCGGCCATCCTGCGCACCGAGGCGTAGAGGGCGAACACCCGTCGCCGCCAGTCCGCCGTCTGCAGGGCGGTCACGGCGGGGGATGCAGCCCGCGGTTCCCCGGCGCTCTCGACGGTGCTCATGGTGTCTCCTCCCGGCCGGCGGCGCTCGGCCATTCCGTCACGGTACCGTCCGGCTGCGCTGTCGGCGTGGAGGGGAGGGTCGCGTCGTCGAGGGCGGCGCGCTCCGGATCGAGCTCGGGATCGTAGGCCCACGTCGGCGCGAGGGCGCGGAGCCGGTGGCCGCGCCACTGCCAGAACGCCCACAGCGTGTACCAGGCGACGGGGGTGAGCACTCCCGCGCGGACGATCAGCCGATCTCGGTAGAGGGTCCGGAGGCGGCCGTCGGGGCCGGGCCCGGCCGGGTCGGGTGCGATGGCCATGCGATGGTCGAGGCGGGGCAGGGCGGACAGCACGCCACCGGTTCCTCCGCCGCTGTCGCGCAGGATGCGCGTCTCGCGCTCCCGGTTGTCGGACGAGCGCAGAGTGTCGAGCCGGATCGCCTGGGTCCCGACCGTGATCGCGCCCAGCGCGCGCACGCGCACGCGGTGCTCGCCTCCGCCCCACACCGTCGGGAAGGCGTCCGGGCCGTCGGGCCGGAAGTCCAGCCACGGGAGCGCCACTTCGCGGAACGCGGTCGGACTCTGCAGGGCACGCCAGGCCGCGTCGGGGTCGCAATCCAGGATGAGCTTCAGCAGCACGCGCATCTTCCCAGTCTCGTCCCGGCGCCGGGGCCGGCGCGCAGGTTCACGGCCCTTTCCCACGACCCTCCCCGGCATGGCGTCAGGTGGCGTCCCAGCAGTGTCGCCGGTATGCGCTACAACGGGAGCATGGCGATCCGGTACTGGCTCGGCGTGGTCCAGCGAGACCACGTGCTCCGCGGCGTCGCGGGCGGGTTCGCACAGGTCAACCACGGCGCGCGGGCGCCGCTGGAACGGATGGGCCCGGCCGACGGGTTCGTGTACTACTCGCCCAAGACCGCGTACCCGGACGGCGAGCCGCTCAAGGAGTTCACCGCGGTCGGCCGCGTGGCGGAGGGCGAGCCGTTCCAGGTCACGCAGGGGCAGATGATGCGCGGACCGGCGGTTGACTTCCTCCCCTGGCGCCGCCGGGTCGAGTGGGACCACGACGCCGTCGCCACGCCGATCCGCCCGATGCTCCCGGCACTCGACTTCACCAGGGAGACCCGGGACTGGGGCTATCAGCTGCGGCGCGGGGTGATCGAGATCTCCCGGCACGACTTCGAGCTCATCCGTCGCCAGATGCGCCCGTCACCGGGCGAAACACGTCCGGCGGGCTCACGAGCGCGCACTACGATGGCCCGGTGACCGACCGCTCCGTCCCCTCCGCACCGACCGTTCCCGACGCGCACCGCCAGGCCAAATACCAGGTGCGGTTCGACTGGGCCGCGGAGGGCGCCCGTTCCGTGGCAGCGGACGCGGACGTCGTCGTCTGGGTCGACGCGCTCGGGGACGGGACGATCGTCCCGTCGGCCCCCGCCATCGCCGACCTCCCCGGAACCGGCGCCGTCATCGCCGCAGGCCTCACCAACCCTGCCGCCGTCGCCGCGTGGGCACTCGCCGAACAGGTGCGGCTCGGCCGTCGCGCCCTGATCTCGATCATCGCCGCCGGAGGGTCGACCCCCGCGGGCGCCACGCGTTTCGCGGTGGAGGACCTCCTCGCCGCGGGCGCCGTCGTGGATGCGCTCGCCTCCCTCGGCATCGACTACAGCTCGCCGGAGGCGGCCGCCGCCTGCGCCGCCTTCACCGGGCTGCGCGGAGCCGTCGCGCACCTCCTCACCGCCTCGGTGTCGGGCCAGGAACTCGTCGCGACCGGGATCGCCCCGGCCGAGGTCGCGCCGGCCGGGCGCGTCGGGACGGTCGACGAGGTCGTCGTCCTGCGACCCGCCGGGTGAGCGCTCTGCGGCCATCGCCGACTGCCGGGTCGCTCGCGGCGGAGGGGAGTACCCTCCCGGAATGATCGGGCCGCGCCGTGCGTTCCGCCCTGCAGGAGGTCAACCATGAAAGCAGTCCTGAACGACACCGTCATCGCCGAGGCTCCCGAAGAGGAGCTCATCCGCATCGAGGGCAACTGGTACTTCCCACCCGCGAGCGTCAACGCCGAGTACCTCGTCGAGAGCCCGACCCCGTACACCTGCCCGTGGAAGGGCGAGTGCCAGTACTACTCCGTGAAGGACGGCGACTCCCTCCTGCAGGACCGCGCCTGGTCGTATCCGACGCCCTACCCGAGCGCGTTCGACCGGGTCGGCAAGGACTTCAGCGGCTACGTGGCGTTCTGGAAGGACGTACAGGTCGTCGAGTGACCGGCGTGCCGAGCCGGGACGGGTGGACGACGGCGTGAGTGCCGCGGGCAGCGCACGAGCCGGAGTGACGGCCGCTCTCGCGGTCGCCGCCCTGGCGGCGCTCAGCGCGTGCTCGCCCGAGCCGCCCGCGCCCACGTCGGCTCGCACCGCGTCGCCATCCGCGGAGCCGCGCCCCACCGGCACCTCCGCCGCCGTGGCCGCCGTCCCCCTGCAGCCCGCGCGCGACGCGACGGTGCTCGAGACCGGGCTCGACGCCCCCTGGTCGGTGGTGCCGCTCCCCAGCGGTTCCGCCCTCCTCAGCGAGCGCGACTCGGGGCGCGTGCGGGAGCGGCTCCCGCAGGGCGGCCTGCGCGACGTCGGGACCGTACCGGGGGTCGTGCACGCGGGCGAGGGCGGTCTGCTCGGCCTCGCCGTGCCCGCCGGATCGGCCCCGACGCACCTGTACGCCTACGCGACCACGGCGGACGACAACCGGGTGGTGCGGATGCCGCTGGTCGGTGTGCCCGGCAGCTACAGCATCGGCGCAGCGGAGACCGTGATCTCCGGCCTCCCCAAGGCCGCCAACCACGACGGCGGCCGGATCGCGTTCGGTCCCGACGGGATGCTCTACCTCACGGTCGGCGACGCGGGCGTCCCGGATCGCGCGCAGGACCTCACATCGCTCGGCGGCAAGATCCTCCGTCTGACGCCCGAGGGACAGGTCCCGGCGGGCAACCCGTTCCCCGGTTCGCCGGTGTGGAGCTCCGGCCACCGGAACCCGCAGGGCATCGGCTGGGACTCGCGCGGGACGATGTGGGCGAGCGAGTTCGGGCAGAACACCTGGGACGAGCTGAACATCATCCGTCCGGGGGCGGACTACGGCTGGCCGATCGTCGAGGGGATCGGCGGCGATCCCGCATACACCGACCCGGTGCAGCAGTGGCGCACCTCGGAGGCGAGCCCGAGCGGCCTCGCCGTCGTGGGCGACACGATCTTCGTCGCCGGGCTGGGCGGCGAGCGGTTGTGGGCGGTGTGGTCCACCTCCGGGGGCGCGCCCGTCACCGCGGAGGCGTTCTTCGACGGAACGCACGGGAGGTTGCGCGACGTCGTGTCCCGCGACGACCGGCTCTGGGTGCTCACCAACAACACCGACGGGCGCGGGGATCCGCGGTCCGGTGACGACCGGCTGCTCGAGGTGGCGCTGACGCCCGCCGATCCCGCGCGGCTCCCGGGCTGACCCGCCCGTCGTGCGGCTGCGGTGCGCCGCGCGCAGGTAGTCTGGATGCCGAACCGCACGATTCGGGAGCAGAACCCTGAACATCATCCTCGGATACGATCCGTCCACCCTGCGCGAGCGCGTCGACTTGCGTGCCGCCGGCGACCGTCTGGACGAGCTCGGCAACCTGCGCAGCATGAGCGCGCTCAACGAGAAGACCGTCCTGCTCCGGCTCCTCGACCGTCTCGACGAGGCGCTGACCATCGGCACAGAAGCGGTGCGCCAGGCGCGCTTCACCGGCGACCGCGAACAGCTCATCGGTGCGCGCATCCGCCGGGCGCAGGTGCTGCAGTACCTGGGCAAGTTCGACGAGGCCGTCGTCGAGCTGAGCGACTGCGTGACCGAGGCGCGCGGGCGCGAATGGACCGCTCTGGAGGCCTTCGCCATCCAGAGCCGCGGCAAGGTCTACTTCGACATGAAGGATTACGACAACGCCCTGTCGGACATGACGGCGGCGGTCTTCCTGCGCGAGAAGCTCGGGGCCTCCCCCGCCGAGATCGAGGGCGCCCTGACGGCGGTCGCCGTCGTGCAGGCGCTCTCCGAGGAGCACCGCGACGAGCCGGGCGCCGACGCGGCGGAGTGACGCGCGTTTTCCTGCCGTCTCCGTCGGCACCCGGGCGTAGGATTCCTCGCATGTACGGACCCGCCGCCACCGCCCGCCGACGCCGGGTCGTGCCGCGGCGAAGGGCCCGGGACTGATGGCCGAGCTCGACCGCGTGCGGCGCTGGGCGGACGCTCTGATCGCCCTCCACCTCGATCCGGCGGTGTGGAGCTTCGACTTCGACAACGCGAAGACGCGGGCGGGGCTCTGCAACTACACGACGAAGAAGATCACCGTCTCCCGCTATCTGGCGACGCGCTACGAGGACGACGAGATCCACCAGGTGCTGCTGCACGAGGTCGCGCACGCGCTCGCCGGGTCGCGCGCCGGGCATGGCCCGCGCTGGCGCGCCATCGCCCTCGACCTCGGCTACGAGGGCGAGCGCCTGCACGGCGGCGCCATCGCCGACGAGCTGGCCCCGTGGATCGGGACGTGCCCCAACGGCCACATCCACTACCGGTACCGCAAACCCGCCCGCGCGCTGGCCTGCGGCGCGTGCAGCCGGCGATTCGACGCCGCGAACCTCATCGCGTGGCAGCATCGCGAGGTCACGCCGACGCAGCGGCGCACGGCCGCCGCGCAGGCACGGGAGGGCGCCGGGCGCTGACCGCCGACCCTCCGCTACACCGCTTCGGGCGCCAGCCGCTCGTCGAGCGACGCGCGCACGGCGGGCCACTCCTCGCGGAGGACCGAGTAGACGGCCGTGTCGCGCCAGGTGCCGTCGGCCCGCAGCTGCGTGTGTCGCAGGATGCCCTCGAACTGCGCTCCGAGCCGCAGGATCGCCGCGCGGGAGCGTTCGTTGAGCACGTCCGCCTGCAGTTTCACCCGCTCGAAACCGCTGTCGAAGGCGGCGCCGAGCAACAGCCGCTTGGTCTCGGCGTTGACGCGGGTGCCCCACACCTCGGGGGCGTACGCGGTCCAGCCGATGTGGGCGGACCGGTTCGCGAGGTCGAAGTCGCCCAGCGTGGTGGTCCCGACGATGCGGCCGTCGTCGCGCAGCGTGACCGCGGTGACGTTGCCGGTCTCCCAGGCGAGGTATCCGAGCAGGAACTCGCGCCACTCCTCGTAGGTGTCGCGGTACGCGGCGGGACCGCCTCCCCACCCGCCGGCGAAGACCTCGGGGTGCCCGATGGCGTCGAAGAGGTCCGGGAGGTCGCCGAGCGCGAGCGGGCGGAGCCGGACGGTACTTCCCTCGAGCACGGCGGCGGGATCGGGGCGCGTGGCGGTCATCGGCCCAGTATCGCAGTCGGGGCGGTGCGATAGGGTGCTGGAGGTCTCCGCCGGCTCGCGAGGCCGGGAGTCGATCTCCTAACCGAATATATTGGTTACATGGCGACCGACTCGATCCTCCCCCGCGGCACCGGACAGTGGATGGAGGATCCCGACGGACCGCGCTGGTGGTTCGACTCCGGATCGCTCGCGCTCGACTTCGCGTACACCGGCGGCCTCGACCGCCCCGAAGAGTCGCAGCCGGTCGCCGACCCTGCCGCCCTCAACGAATGGCTCGTCGAGCGCTTCCCCGAGGTGGCGCCCACGGCGGCGGATCGCGAGTTCCGCGACGCGACCGCCCTCCGTGCCGCCATCGGCCGGCTCGCGCGCCAGGCCAGCACCGGCGCCACGTTCTCGCCCGACGACGTCGACGTCGTCAACCTCTTCGCCGCCACGCCGGACATCCCGCCGGTGCTCCCCGGCGGTGGTCGCCAGGCGGGCCGGACCAACGCCCGGCCGCACCAGGCACTCGGGACGGTCGCCCGCGACGCCGTCCGCCTCTTCGGACCGCAGGCCGAGGGGCGGATCCGCGAATGCTCCGCCGACGACTGCGACCTGGTCTACCTCGACACCTCCCGCAGCGGGAACCGTCGCTGGTGTTCGATGCAGCGTTGCGGCAACCGGGCGAAGGTGCGCGCCCATCGCGCCAGGGCGGGAGCGCGCGCGGCGCAGTAGGGCGCGGCGGCTTCGCGCCGAGCACGGGCCGGCACGCCACAATAGGGGGATGGCACGCACTGTCGACCTCAACAGCGATCTGGGCGAGTCGTTCGGCGCCTGGACGATGGGCGACGACGACGCCCTGCTCGGCGTCGTCACGAGCGCGAACGTGGCGTGCGGCTTCCACGCGGGCGATGCCGTGACCATGCTCGCGACCTGCCGGACCGCAGCGGCGCGCGGAGTCGTCGTCGGGGCTCACGTGTCGTACCGCGATCTCGCCGGATTCGGCCGGCGTGCGATGGACCTGCCGCCTGCGGAGCTGCAGGCGGAGACCCTCTATCAGCTCTCCGCACTGGCCGGCATCGCGCACGTCGCCGGTGCGCGCCTCGGCTATGTCAAGCCGCACGGCGCCCTCTACAACCGCATCGTGACCGACGCCGCTCAGGCGCGGGCGATCGCGCAGGCCGTCGCCGCTTTCGACCCATCGCTCGCGCTCCTCGGCCTCGCCTCCTCCGCGATCGAGCGGGAGGCGGGGGAGGCCGGGCTGAGGTTCGTGCGCGAGGCGTTCGTCGACCGCGCGTATCGGGCCGACGGCACCCTGGTCCCGCGCGGGCAGCCGGGCGCCGTGCTGCACGGCGACGCGGGTATCGCCGAGCGCGCCCTCCGGCTCGCCACCGACGGTCGCGTCGTGGCGGCCGACGGCACCGACATCCCCGTCGCCGTGGACTCGCTCTGCGTGCACGGCGACTCCCCGGGGGCGGTCGCGATGGCCCGCGCGGTGCGACGCAGGCTCGACGAGGCCGGGGTCGCGGTGGAGGCGTTCGTGTGAGCCTGCGCATCCTCTCGTCGGGCGAGCGTGCTCTGCTCGCCGAGGTCGACACCCTCGACGAGGTGCTCGCGCTCTTCGGCGCGCTCGACGCGGACCGGCCGCCCGGTCTCGTCGACCTGGTGCCGGCGGCTCGCACGGTCGGCGTGGTCGTCGACCCGCGCATCCTCCCGTTGAGCGTCGCCCGTGCTTGGATCGAGCACGCCCGGCCGCGCCGCGCCATCGTGGACCGGGAGGCCGTCGTCGAGATCCCGGTGCGCTACGACGGCCCCGACTTGGCGGAGGTGGCGGCGCTCCTGTCCGTCACCCCGGCCGAGGTGATCCACCTCCATGTCTCCTCGGTCTGGCGGGTCGCGTTCGGAGGCTTCGCGCCCGGGTTCGGCTACCTGGTGACCGACCACGATCGGCTCCGCGTGCCGCGTCGCTCGACCCCGCGCACCGCCGTGCCCGCCGGCTCGGTCGGCCTCGCGGACGACTTCAGCGGCGTCTACCCCCGGTCGAGCCCGGGAGGCTGGCAGCTGATCGGCACGACTGACGCGGTGCTCTGGGATTCGGAGGCCGACCCGCCCGCGCTGCTGCGCCCGGGGACGACCGTGCGATTCCGGGAGGCGCCGTGAGCCTGCGCATCCTGGAGCCCGGCGCGCTGGCGCTCGTGCAGGACCTCGGCCGCCCGGGTTGGGCGTCGCTCGGCGTCAGTCCTTCGGGTGCGCTGGACCGCGCGGCGCTCCGCCTCGGCAACCGCCTGCTGGGCGATGACGAGGGTGCGGCCGGGCTGGAGCTGCTGCTCGGCGGGTTCTCCGCACGCTTCGAGACGGAGACCTGGTTCGCCGTGACCGGGGCGGACGGTCAGCTCGAGCTCGACGGCCGATCGGTGGACCCGCACCTCGCCGTGCGCGCCCCGGCGGGCGCGACGCTGCGCATCGGGCCGCCCCGCCACGGGATGCGTCACTACCTCGCGGTACGGGGAGGGGTCGACGCGCATCCGGTGCTGGGGTCGCGATCGCGCGACACGCTCGCCGCACTCGGTCCGGAACCGCTCCGCGCCGGGGATGTCCTCCCGTTCGGCGCCACGCGGGGCGCCGTCCCGGCGCTCGACTTCGTGCCGCTGTCCGCGCCGACCGCCGGCCCGATCGAGCTGCGTGCCCATCGCGGTCCCCGCTCCGACTGGTTCATCGCCGCAGCCGTCGACGCCTTCCACGACACGCAGTGGATCCTGAGCGCCGAGAGCAGCCGCGTGGGGGCCCGCCTCGATCCGCCGGCCGCCGGTCGCCACTCCGCGCCGCTCCTCGAGCGCCGGATCGCCGCCGAGCTCCCGAGCGAGCCGATGGTGGCCGGGTCGGTGCAGGTGTCGCCCGACGGCCGCCCCACCGTGCTGCTCGCCGACCACCCCGTCACCGGCGGCTACCCCGTCATCGCGGTCGTGGCGGACGCCTCCCTCGACCTCCTGGCCCAGGCGCGCCCCGGCCAGCCCGTGACCTTCCGCCGCGCCTGATCTCCGTCCGTTCTGCCCACCTCGTTCTGCCCCATCTCGGGGTCGCGAACCGCCGGAATACGGCCGGCGAAGCGGCAGTATGCGACCCCTCTGCCGACGCGACCGAGGGGGTCGCGTTCAGTCGCGCCGGTTGCCCGTCTGGAAGATGCTCCGTGCGGGAGGCGGGGACGGCACGCTCGTCGCGTCCGTCACGATGGGCGCGTTCGCGGCGAAGGCCCGCAGCTCGTCCCCGGCCACCGCCTTGGCCGGATGCGGTCCGCTCGCCAGCAGCCGCGGCAGCCACTCCATCGGCAGGGGCGAATTCGATCCCACCAGGACCACGTTGCCGAATCGGCGCCCCTTCAGCACCTGCGTCTCCGCCAGCGCAGCGACGTTCCCGACCGCGGCGCCCAGCGTCGAGACCTGGCTGCGCGCGAACGCGAGGGGCGGCCCGTCGGCGACGTTGACCAGCACGATCCCGTCCGGCTTCAACAGCGAGACCGCCGACCGGTAGAACTCGATGCTCGTCACGTGCGCGGGAGTCCGCGCCCCGCTGAAGATGTCGATCACGAGGAGGTCGACTGCTCCGCGCAATCCGGCCGGCAGCTTGCCCACGACCTCCCGGGCGTCCCCGTGCCGCACCCGGATCTGCGCGTACCGCGGCAGCGGCAGCTCGTTCCGCACCAGCTCGACGAGCCGGCTCTCCAGCTCGACGACCTGCTGGCGCGACCCGGGCCGCGTGTACGCGACGTAGCGCGGCAGCGTCAGGGCTCCCGCACCGAGGTGTACGGCGGTGATCGGCTCACCCGGCTCGCCGATCAGGTCGATCACGTTGCCCATCCGCTGCACGTACTCGAAGAACAGTTGCGACGGGTCATCGAGGTTCACGTGCGACTGCGGCGTCCCGTCCACCACGAGCTGGTATGCCCCGGGCACGAACCGGTCCGGCTCCACGCGCGCGGTGTATCCGCTCTCCGACAGGACGACCGACGGGTTCTCAGGCACGAGGTCCAGCGTAGCCGGGTCACCACCGAGCAGCGTTCGCCTTCTCGACGTCGGCGAAGGCCTCGGCGGCTGAGGAGACGTGTTCGGAGGCGCGGGCGAGGAGTGCGGTGGCAGCATCGAGTCGCTTGGTCCACTCGCCGTGCGCCGATTCGAAAGCATCTGACGCGTCGCCCGACCACTGGCCGCGCAGTGCGGCGACCTGATCTTCGAGAGTGGCATGTATTCGACTGGCCTCCTGAGTGGCGGCACCGAGTCGCGCGACCAGTGCTTGAATGATATTAATATCAATCAACATTGATTTAGTCATGCTCAATCATTGCATGTGGAATTTTTGTGGGGAATATGATGCAGTCGATCGGTGTGGCAGAGGGGGCGATGCACGACGGAGCGGTCGCAGCAAAGCAGGCTCGTGACGATATCGGCGCGCTCGTCGCCCGGTTGCGGACTGATGTCGACGAGTCCCATGCCAGTTGGGCGGCCAGCTCCGGGGACGCCGTGCGAGCCCTCGTCGACGAGTGGATGGCGGAGATGAATTCGCTCGCAGGCGGGCTCGATGCCCTTGCATCCTCTCTGCTGGGCGCTGAACGTGACCAGATCGCCACCGAAGGCGGTGCCACACGAGGCATCGCCGGGCTGCAGAAGCTGATGGGTGCATTCTGAGGTGGCGGCCGTGATCGATGTCGACGTCGAGGCGTTGCGATCGCTCGCGATTGATCTGGAGAGCCTGCGCGGCGAGGTCGTTCCTGTGACTTATCCCGCATCGTTCGTTGGCCCACGCGGCGCGAAGGCGCTCCTGCGGCCGCAAGACTACCTCGACGCCTACTTCCGGGTCGCCCCGGACGCGTCTGGTCTGAATCTCTTCCTCGGAAGCATCTCCGAGTTCGTCGCCGGTCAGGCCGCTGATCTGAAGGTTCATCTCGATCGGACGCAACTCGCCCTGGAGCAGGCTGCATCCGCAATGCGTGCAACCGCCTCCGCCTATGAATCCTCAGACGCCATCCAACGCGACGCAGCGGACGACATCCTCGTCGCTGTGTTCGGGGTGAAGTCTTCTGCTCGCCAGCGTAGCGGCGAGGGTTACCAGCAACAGTGTGTGCGAAGCCCGATGGCGCAAATGCTCCAGTCGCCGATGTGGCCCGACCCGTCAAGCCAACGGTCGCGAGTTGAGAAGATCGAGTTGAGAAGATCCTATCGATCCCGTACTTCAGCGTGTCGGGAATCCTCCATCAGGGGATCCAGCTGGTGTTCCACGAGGATCCGATCGCGATGCTGGCGAAAGTGTTCGGTGGGGATGCTTCGCAGGTGGGGAGCGCGTCGGTGTCCGCCGGTGCGATCGGATGGTACTTCGAGTCGGTCGCCGACCAACTGGCACGATCGGTCAAACTCTGCGCCGAGGTCTGGACGGGCGATGCGGCGGACGCAGCGTTCGATTATCTCGGACGCCTCGTGACAGCCACGCGGTCAGCGGGTTCGGCCGCGCGCACCCTCGAAGATCGGCTCGGCAAAGTGGCGCAAGCCGTGTACGGCTCGTGCGAGGAGCTCGAAGGGTGTTTCACGACCGTCGTGGACTGCATCGGCGCCGCAGTGGCGAGCACCGCGATCGGTGGCGCGACGGCCGAAACGGTCGTGGGTCCCGCGCTCGCCGCCTTCGTTGACGCGCTGCTTGTCGCCCGCGCATTCCAGGCGGCCAAGAAGGCGACCGAGCTCACTCAGGAGACCGTCGCGTCCGTCAGATATGCTGTTGACCTGATGCAGGCGATCGGTGCTTCCGGAGGCGTTCTCTCCTCCGTGCGGATCCCGTTGCCGGGCGACTCGTGATGCTGCTGGCGTCCTCGTGGCTGCCACGTCGGCGTATGCGGACGCTCGCGGCGGTGAGCCTGATGGTCCTCGCGCTTGGGGGGTGCAGTTCACCCAGTTCCGAACCGAGCCCCTCAACTCCCAGCGCGCGGTCGAGCGTGAGAATCGACTACGTCGCCGCAGAGGGTGGCCGGCGCAGGGTGACACTGGACATCGAGCCGGCACGATGCACGAGGAGTTCGACCGGCGTTCGCGTCGAAGCCGCCACCTCTGACCTGGATGCTGCCGTGAGAACGCAAGGAAGCCCGGCCGCACTCGACGGCCTCATTGCACGGTTCGACGATGCTGCATTCGTGACCATCGAATCGCTCACGTTGCGCGACGGCTCGATCGAGATGGACGGAGTATCCGGACAGATCAACGAGTGGGCGGACGGTAGCCCTGGTTCGGTGATCGCCGATGCCGCGACCGTCTCCGGACGGATCGTGTGCGCCGCGGGCACCCACCTCTAGGCCGCCGCCTCCACCCCGAAACCTCCACCCTCGTCTCCACCCCAGGGCGGTGCCGCCGCCGACCCGTGCGCGCGACGCTGGAGGGGTAGGTCGGAGGCTCCGGCCGGGGAGGTTGTCATGTCGGTTCAGATGCTCGGGAACGCGGTGCTCATCGTGCTGCTCATCGGCTGGGTGGGGTACAAGCAGCTGGTGTGGCGGCCGGTGGTGGTCGCGCGCATGTGGCGCGGGCCGGCGATCTTCGCCGTGGTGGGGGCGGTGATGCTGGTCCAGCAGGTGAAGCCGTCGGAGCTGAGCGCGCTCGACCTCGCGATCGTGGTGGGTGAGCTGCTCCTCTCGCTCGCGGCCGGGGCCTGGATGGGCGCGATCGCCCGGTTCCGTCCGCTCGCGCGGCCGATGGCGACCGGCAAGGACGGGCGCGACATCGCCGAGTACGAGTCGCGGACCGGCGTGCTCGGCCTGATTCTGTGGGTGGCCGTGATCGCGGTGCGTGTCGGGGTGGACGTGGTCGCCACGCAGGCGGGGTCGCATCTGGCGGCCTCGACCGGGATCATCCTGCTGGTGTTCGCGGCGAACCGGGCCGCACGCACGGCCGTCTTCGCGGCGCGGCTCGATCGTCACCGGGCGTTCGCAGCATGATGGTGCTGTGACATCCTCGATCTGGCCCGGCTGGCTGGCGTTCGCGTTGAATCTCGTGGGCGCCGGCTTCGTTGCGTACTCGATCGCCGGATCGCACGTGGCGGAGCGCCCGCCGTGGGTGCTCGTCGTGGGGATGATCGCGGTCGTGACGTGGGCGGCGCGCAGCCTGTGCGCGCTGCTGGGCGCGCGGCGGCTCGTCCTCGTGTTCGCGGTGGTCTCGGCCGCCACCGGATCCCTCGTGACACCGGCGACGGATGGGGTCGCCGTCGTGCCGGCGGCCATCGCGATCCTGGTGCTCGTCGGCGACATCCGGTGGCCGGCTGCTCTCGGGCTCGGCACGGCCTTCGTCAGCGTCGCCCTCATCGTGGCCGGCGCGCTGCCGTTCGACACCGCGGTCGCGGCGGTGCTGGGTGAGCTGGCCGGGATCCTGCTCGCCACCTTCGCCGGCCTCAGCCGCCGCCAGTTCCGCCGCTCGGAGGAGCAGTCCGCCCTGCTGCGCGACCGTGAGGCCGAGATGCGGGAGGAGGCGGCCAGGGTCGCTCTGGCGCGGGACCTCCACGACGTGCTCGCCCACAGCCTCGGCGGCCTGGTGGTGCAGCTGGACGCGGTCGACGCTCTCCTGGAAGCCGGGGACACCGAGGAGGCACGCCGCCGCGCCGTCGCCGCGCGCGGTCTCGCCGCCGATGGACTGGCCGACGCGCGGCGGGCGGTGGCGGCGCTCCGCGATCCGGAGTCCGCGACGACGGGAACGGTCGGAGAGGAGGCGCTCGCCGCATCGCTCGACGACCTGATCGGAGCCCACCGCGCGCTCGGCGCCACCGCCGACCTGACGGTGACCGGCCGTCCGTGCCCGCTCGCCGCCGCGCAGGCCGCCGCGCTCCAGCGTGCGCTGCAGGAGGCGCTGAGCAACGCCCGCAAGCACGCGCCCGGTCAGCCGGTGCGCGCAGACCTCGACTGGAAGGACGACCGCGTGACCCTTCGCGTCTGCAATCCGCTCCCCGCCGGCGCATCCGTCCCCGGAGAGCTCGCCCGCAGCGGCGGCGGACACGGACTGGAGGGGATGCGCGAGCGATTCGCCGCGCTGCCCCTCGGCGGTACCGCCACGGCCGGTGCGGACGGCGACCGGTTCGCCGTGACGGCGGAGGCGAGGCTCGCATGACCGCCCAGGAGCGCACCATCCGCGTGATCGTCGCCGACGACCAGGCGATCATCCGCGACGGGCTGGTGACCGTGCTCGGCCTGCTGCCCGACGTCGAGGTCGTGGGGGAGGCCGCGGACGGCGAGCAGGCGGTCGCGCTCGCCGTGTCGGCGCATCCCGACGTCGCGCTCATGGATCTGCGCATGCCCGGCGTCGACGGTGTCGCGGCGACGGCCCGGATCGCCCGCGACGCGCCGGAGACGGCGGTGCTCGTGCTCACGACGTACGCGGACGACGCGTCCATCCTCTCCGCCCTGCGCGCGGGCGCCCGCGGCTACCTCACCAAGGACGCCGGGCGGGTGGAGCTCGCGGCGGCGGTCCGCGCGGTCGCCAGCGGGCAGTCGACGTTCGCGCCGGAGGTCGGCGCCCGGATCGTCAGCTCCCTCACCACCGCCCCCGTCGTGGCGGGGACCGTTCCGACGGCGGCCGAGTCGCTGATCGCCCGGTTCCCGGCCCTCACCCGCCGGGAGGCGGAGGTCCTCGCGCTCGTCGGGGAGGGGCGGAGCAACCCCGAGATCGCCGCCGGGCTGTTCGTGAGCGTCGCGACGGTCAAGACCCACATCAACGCGATCTTCGCCAAGCTCGCCGTCCGCGACCGCGCGCAGGCGATCGCGCTCGTCCGGTCCTGAGCCGCGCGTCTACCGCGGGGTCGTGCCGCGGAGGAGGATGGGCGCATGGCGGACCGCGTGCTGGTGACGGGAGGCTCGGGATTCGTGGGCGCGCACTGCGTCGCGACGCTCCTCGAGGCGGGCTACGACGTCCGCGCGACGATCAGGACCCCGGCACGGGCGGCCGACGTCCGCTCGCAGCTGGGCGTCGCCGGCCTCGACGACCCGGGTGACCGCCTCGGCTTCGCCGTGGCCGACCTCACCGTCGACGACGGCTGGGCGCAGGCGGTCGACGGCTGCCGGTTCGTGCTCCACGTCGCCTCCCCGTTCCCGGCACGGCAGCCGAAGGACCCGGACGAGCTGATCGTCCCGGCGAGGGACGGGGCGCTGCGCGTGCTGCGGGCGGCGGCGGACGCCGGCGTCGAGCGGGTGGTGCAGACCTCCTCCTTCGCGGCGATCGGCTACGGCCACGCTCCGACGGCGCGCGCGTTCACGGAGAAGGACTGGACCGAGCTCGACAGCGGGCGGCCGGTCAGCGCCTACGTGCGATCGAAGACCATCGCCGAACGAGCGGCGTGGAGCTTCATCGACGAGCACCGGTCGGCGGGCGGGGCCATGCAGCTCGCGACCGTGAACCCGGTCGGGATCCTCGGCCCGGTGCTCGGACCCGACGTCTCGAGCTCGGTCGAGCTCATCCGGCTGGTATGCGACGGCCGGATCCCTCGTCTCCCGGACGTCTGGTTCGGGATCGTGGACGTGCGCGACGTCGCCGCGCTCCACCTCCTGGCGATGACGCGGCCGGAGGCCGCCGGCGAACGTTTCCTGGCCATCGCGGGGGAGGTGATGAGCGCCGCGCAGGTCGCGCGGTTCATCCGTGGCCGGCTGGGCGAGGATGCCGGAAGACGCGTCCCGACGAAGGTCATGCCCGCGTGGATGCTGCGCGCCGTCGCGCCGTTCAGCCGGACGGTCCGGGACGCCCTCCCGGAGGTCGGGGCGCAGCGGCGGGCCTCCGCAGAGAAGGCGCTGACGATGCTCGGCTGGGAGCCGCGCACGCGCGAGACGGCACTCGCCGCCACCGTCGACACCCTCCCGCTGCGGCGGTGACAACCGCGGAAACACGCGGATTCTGAGGGAATAGTGGCACTCCGCGCGGGGTTATACCGCACATCTGCACTCCCGGTCAAGAAAAGACTGGACACGGCGCGCCCTTTTGACATATAGTTGTTCTTTGCGCTCCCAGTCAGATCTTTCGCCTTCATATTGCGGTCGGCTTCGTCTTTCCCCGCGCACGCCTGGGCCCGATCCCTCGGGTCAGATACGGCGGCGCACCGCTGGGAGTCGCTGTTGAAAAACAGCTCGTCCTCACACCGACATCATCACTGACCGACAGTTACTGGCCTGACGGGGCCCACGGAGGTTATTTCCTTGGCTGCTGCGCGCAACGCAACCAACACCGACAAGACACCCAAGAACGGACGAGCCGCATCTCGTCTCTCGTTCGCCAAGATCACGGACACCCTGACCGTTCCCGATCTGCTCGCACTGCAGACCGAGAGCTTCGACTGGCTGGTCGGAAACGACGCGTGGAAGGCCCGCGTCGCCGAAGCCGAGGCCCAGGGTCGCCAGGATCTGCCCGGGAGCACCGGCCTCGAGGAGATCTTCGAGGAGATCTCCCCCATCGAGGACCTCGGCGAGACCATGCAGCTCTCGTTCACGAACCCCTTCCTCGAAGAGAAGAAGTACTCGATCGACGAGTGCAAGGAGAAGGGCAAGACCTACGCGGCCCCGCTCTACGTCGAGGCCGAGTTCATGAACCACCTCACCGGTGAGATCAAGACGCAGACGGTCTTCATGGGCGACTTCCCGCTCATGACGGAGCGAGGCACCTTCATCATCAACGGCACCGAGCGTGTCGTCGTCTCGCAGCTCGTCCGCTCGCCGGGCGTCTACTTCGAGTCGACCGCCGACAAGACCTCGGACAAGGACATCTACTCGGCGCGCATCATCCCGAGCCGCGGAGCCTGGCTCGAGTTCGAGATCGACAAGCGCGACCAGGTGGGCGTGCGCATCGACCGCAAGCGCAAGCAGTCCGTCACCGTCTTCCTCAAGGCGCTCGGCCTGACCAGCGAGGAGATCCTCTCCGAGTTCGCGGGCTTCCAGTCGATCGAGCTGACCCTCGAGAAGGACGCCATCCTCACGAAGGAGGAGGCGCTCAAGGACATCTACCGCAAGCTGCGTCCGGGCGAGCAGGTCGCCGCCGAGGCCGCGCGTGCGCTCCTCGACAACTTCTACTTCAACCCGAAGCGCTACGACCTCGCCAAGGTCGGCCGCTACAAGATCAACCGCAAGCTCGGCCTCGAGGCCCCGCTCACGGACTCGGTGCTGACCGTCCAGGACATCATCGCGACGATCAAGTACCTGGTCTCCCTGCACGACGGCCAGACCACGTTCACGGGTCTCCGCAACGGAGAGCCGGCCGAGATCCGCCTGGACGTCGACGACATCGACCACTTCGGCAACCGTCGCATCCGCGCCGTCGGCGAGCTCATCCAGAACCAGGTCCGCACCGGTCTCTCCCGCATGGAGCGCGTCGTCCGCGAGCGCATGACCACGCAGGACATCGAGGCGATCACCCCGCAGACCCTGATCAACGTGCGCCCCGTCGTCGCCGCGATCAAGGAGTTCTTCGGAACGAGCCAGCTGTCGCAGTTCATGGACCAGAACAACCCGCTCGCGGGTCTGACGCACAAGCGCCGCCTCTCGGCCCTCGGCCCCGGCGGTCTGAGCCGCGAGCGCGCCGGCGTCGAGGTCCGCGACGTCCACCCGTCGCACTACGGCCGCATGTGCCCGATCGAGACCCCGGAAGGCCCGAACATCGGCCTGATCGGCTCGCTCGCGTCGTTCGCGCGCATCAACTCGTTCGGCTTCATCGAGACGCCGTACCGCAAGGTCGTCGATGGCCGGGTCACCGAGCAGATCGACTACCTGACCGCCTCCGAGGAGGACGACTTCGTCGTCGCGCAGGCCAACGCCCCGCTCGACTCGAACGGCCACTTCACCGAGGAGCGCGTCCTCGCCCGGCAGAAGGGCGGCGAGGTCGACCTCGTCCCCGCCGACGAGATCGGCTACATGGACGTCTCCCCGCGCCAGATGGTGTCGGTGGGTACCTCCCTGATCCCCTTCCTCGAGCACGACGACGCCAACCGAGCCCTCATGGGTGCGAACATGCAGCGCCAGGCGGTGCCGCTGCTCCGCTCGGAGAGCCCGGTCGTCGGAACCGGCATGGAGGGCTTCGCGGCCATCGACGCCGGTGACGTCGTCACCGCCGAGAAGGCCGGTGTGGTCAGCGAGGTCTCGGCCGACGCGGTCACCGTCCAGGCGGACGACGGCACGGTCAAGACCTACTACCTGCGCAAGTTCGACCGCTCCAACCAGGGCACGTCGTACAACCACCGCGTGGTCGTGGACGAGGGCGACCGCATCGAGGTCGGAGAGGTCGTCGCCGACGGCCCCGCCACCGAGAACGGCGAGCTCGCGCTCGGCAAGAACCTGCTCATCGCGTTCATGCCCTGGGAGGGTCACAACTTCGAGGACGCGATCATCCTCAGCCAGAACCTGGTGAAGGACGACACCCTCTCCTCGATCCACATCGAGGAGTACGAGGTCGACGCCCGCGACACCAAGCTCGGCAAGGAGGAGATCACCCGCGACCTCCCGAACGTCAGCCCGGACCTCCTGGCCGACCTCGACGAGCGCGGCATCATCCGCATCGGCGCCGAGGTTCGCCCCGGCGACATCCTCGTCGGCAAGGTCACCCCGAAGGGCGAGACCGAGCTCTCGGCCGAGGAACGCCTGCTCCGCGCGATCTTCAACGAGAAGAGCCGCGAGGTGCGCGACACCTCCCTCAAGGTGCCCCACGGCGAGGAGGGCACCATCATCGGTGTCAAGGTCTTCGACGCGCAGGACGGCGACGACGAGCTCGGCTCGGGCGTCAACCAGCGCGTGGTGGTCTACATCGCCCAGAAGCGCAAGATCACCGCGGGCGACAAGCTCGCCGGTCGTCACGGCAACAAGGGCGTCATCTCGAAGATCCTGCCGGTCGAGGACATGCCGTTCCTCGCGGACGGCACCCCGGTCGACGTGATCCTCAACCCGCTGGGTGTGCCCGGTCGAATGAACTTCGGCCAGGTGCTCGAGATCCACCTCGGCTGGATCGCCCAGAACGGCTGGGAGGTCAAGGGCAAGCCCAAGTGGGCCGCCGACCTGCCCGAGGCCGCGTTCAGCGCGGCCCCCGGCACCAAGGTCGCGACCCCGGTGTTCGACGGCGCGAAGGAGGAGGAGATCGCCGGTCTGCTCGACTCGACGCTCCCCACCCGCGACGGCGACCGCCTCATCGGCTCGTCCGGCAAGACGCAGCTCTTCGACGGCCGCTCCGGCGAGCCGTACCCGGACCCGATCTCGGTCGGCTACATGTACATCCTGAAGCTGCACCACCTCGTCGACGACAAGATCCACGCCCGTTCGACCGGCCCGTACTCGATGATCACCCAGCAGCCGCTCGGTGGTAAGGCGCAGTTCGGTGGACAGCGTTTCGGTGAGATGGAGGTGTGGGCCCTCGAGGCCTACGGCGCCGCATACGCGCTGCAGGAGCTCCTGACCATCAAGTCGGACGACATCCTCGGCCGCGTGAAGGTCTACGAGGCCATCGTCAAGGGTGAGAACATCCAGGAGCCGGGCATCCCGGAGTCCTTCAAGGTGCTCATCAAGGAGATGCAGTCGCTCTGCCTGAACGTCGAGGTCCTCTCGGCCGACGGCCAGCAGGTCAGCCTGCGCGACGCGGACGACGAGGCCTTCCGCGCTGCGGAAGAGCTCGGCATCAACATCTCCTCCCGCTTCGAGTCCTCGTCGATCGACGAGATCTGACCCGCAGCCAGACCCACCTGACGAATTCTTTACAGGAGAGAGTGAACATTGCTCGACGCAACAACTTTTGATGAGCTGCGTATCGGCCTGGCGACCGCCGACGACATCCGTCGTTGGTCCTACGGCGAGGTCAAGAAGCCGGAGACGATCAACTACCGCACGCTGAAGCCGGAGAAGGACGGTCTCTTCGGAGAGCAGATCTTCGGACCGTCGCGTGACTGGGAGTGCTCGTGCGGCAAGTACAAGCGCGTCCGCTTCAAGGGCATCGTCTGCGAGCGCTGCGGCGTGGAGGTCACCAAGTCCTCCGTCCGCCGTGAGCGCATGGGCCACATCGAGCTCGCCGCGCCGGTCACGCACATCTGGTACTTCAAGGGCGTGCCCAGCCGTCTCGGCTACCTGCTCGACATGGCGCCGAAGGACCTCGAGAAGGTCATCTACTTCGCTGCCTACATGGTGATCGACGTGGACGAGGAGGGCCGTCACGCCGACATGCCCGGCCTCGAGAACGAGCTCCGCCTCGAGATCAAGACGCTGTCGGACCAGCGCGACTCCCGCGTCGCCGAGCGTCTCCAGCGCCTCGAGGTCGACCTCGCCGCGCTCGAGGAGGAGGGTGCCAAGGCCGACCAGAAGCGTCGCGTCAAGGACACCGCCGAGAAGGAGATGGGCCAGCTCCGCAAGTCCTTCGACGAGGACATCGCCCGTCTCGAGCGCGTGTGGGAGTCGTTCCGCACCCTCAAGGTCGGCGACCTCAAGCCCGAGGACGCGGACTTCAACGAGCTCGTCGACCGCTACGGTCTGTACTTCGAGGCCTACATGGGCGCCGAGTCGATCAAGCGCCGTCTGCAGGCCTTCGACCTGAACGCCGAGGCCGAGCTGCTCCGCGAGCAGATCGCCACGGGCAAGGGCCAGAAGAAGATCCGCGCGATCAAGCGTCTGCGCGTCGTCTCGTCGTTCCTCGCGACCGGCAACTCGCCGGCCGCGATGGTCCTCGACGTCGTCCCGGTCATCCCGCCGGAGCTGCGCCCGATGGTGCAGCTCGACGGTGGCCGCTTCGCGACCAGCGACCTGAACGACCTGTACCGCCGCGTGATCAACCGCAACAACCGTCTGCGCCGCCTGCTCGACCTCGGGGCCCCCGAGATCATCGTGAACAACGAGAAGCGCATGCTGCAGGAGGCCGTCGACGCCCTGTTCGACAACGGCCGCCGCGGACGCCCCGTGACGGGTACCGGCAACCGCGCCCTCAAGTCCCTCAGCGACATGCTGAAGGGCAAGCAGGGACGCTTCCGCCAGAACCTGCTCGGAAAGCGCGTCGACTACTCGGGCCGTTCGGTCATCATCGTCGGCCCGCAGCTCAAGCTGCACCAGTGCGGTCTGCCGAAGCAGATGGCGCTGGAGCTGTTCAAGCCGTTCGTGATCAAGCGCCTGATCGACCTGAGCCACGCTCAGAACATCAAGGCCGCCAAGCGCATGGTGGAGCGTTCGCGCCCACAGGTGTGGGACGTGCTCGAGGAGATCATCCGCGAGCGCCCCGTGCTCCTGAACCGCGCGCCCACGCTGCACCGTCTCGGCATCCAGGCGTTCGAGCCCCAGCTCGTCGAGGGCAAGGCCATCCAGCTGCACCCGCTCGTCTGCGCCGCGTTCAACGCGGACTTCGACGGCGACCAGATGGCCGTGCACCTGCCGCTGTCGGTCGAGGCCCAGGCCGAGGCCCGCATCCTGATGCTCGCCTCGAACAACATCCTGAAGCCGTCCGACGGCCGCCCGGTCACCCTGCCCTCGCAGGACATGATCATCGGTCTGCACCACCTCACCACCGTCCGCGAGGGCGCCGTGGGCGAGGGCCGTGCGTTCTCCTCCGTCTCGGAGGCGATCCTCGCCAAGGACCAGGGCTCGCTGCACCTGAATGCGACCGTCAAGATCCGTCTCGACAACTACGTGCCGTCCGACGCGGCGGACACCGGAACGCAGCCGACCACCGCGATCGTGGAGACCACGCTGGGCCGCGCCCTCTTCAACGAGGCGCTCCCGGCCGATTACCCCTACGTGGAGGCCGTCGCCGACAAGGGCATGATCTCGTCGATCGTGAACGCCCTTGCCGAGCGGTACCCGAAGGTGGAGGTCGCCGCGGCGCTCGACCGGATCAAGGACGCCGGCTTCTACTGGGGCACCCGTTCCGGTGTGACCGTCGCGCTGAGCGACATCCTCACGCCGCCGAACAAGCCGCAGATCGTCGCGGGCTACGAGAAGAAGGCCGCCAAGATCACGGCGGAGTTCGAGAAGGGTCTCACGACCGACCTCGAGCGTCGTCAGGAGCTGGTGAAGCTCTGGACGGAGGCGACCAACGAGGTCGCCGAGGCCATGCGCGCCAACTTCCCGGCCGACAACACCATCAACCGCATGGTCACCTCGGGCGCCCGTGGTAACTGGCTGCAGGTGCGCAACATCGCCGGTATGCGTGGTCTGGTGAACAACCCGAAGGGTGAGATCATCCCCCGTCCGATCATCTCCTCGTACCGCGAGGGTCTGTCGGTGGCGGAGTACTTCATCGCGACGCACGGTGCCCGCAAGGGTCTGGCCGACACGGCTCTCCGTACGGCGGACTCGGGCTACCTGACCCGTCGTCTGGTGGACGTCTCGCAGGATGTCATCATCCGTGAGGACGACTGCGGCACGACCAAGGGCCTCGACCTCCCGATCGCGACGGTCGGCGAGGACGGCACCCTCACCCGTGACCCGAACGTGGAGAACTCGGTGTTCGCCCGGACGCTGGCCGCCGACGCGGTCTCGCCCGACGGCACCGTGGTCGCCGCCGCCGGTGACGACGTGGGCGACGTGCTCATCGACAAGCTGGTCGCTGCCGGTGTCCAGGACATCAAGGTGCGCTCCGTGCTCACCTGCGAGTCCGCGGTCGGCGTCTGCGCCGCCTGCTATGGCCGTTCGCTCGCGACCGGCAAGCTGGTGGACATCGGCGAGGCCGTCGGCATCATCGCGGCCCAGTCGATCGGTGAGCCCGGCACGCAGCTGACCATGCGTACCTTCCACACCGGTGGTTCGGCCTCCGCGGACGACATCACCCAGGGTCTGCCGCGTGTCCAGGAGCTGTTCGAGGCCCGTACCCCCAAGGGTGCGTCCCCGATCGCCGAGGCCGCCGGCCGTATCGTCATCGAGGAGACGGACAAGTCCCGCAAGGTCGTCCTGACCCCCGACAACGGCGACGAGCCGCACGTCTACCCGGTGCTGCGCCGTTCGACCCTCCTGGTGGAGGACGGACAGCACGTCGAGCTCGGCCAGCAGCTGATCGTCGGCACCGTCGACCCGAAGGAGGTCCTCCGGGTCAAGGGTGTCCGCGAGGTGCAGAAGCACCTCGTCGGTGGCGTGCAGGGCGTCTACCGCTCGCAGGGTGTGCCGATCCACGACAAGCACATCGAGGTCATCGTCCGCCAGATGCTCCGCAAGGTCACCGTCGTCGACCACGGCGACACCGACCTGCTCCCGGGTGAGCTCGTCGACCGCTCGCGGTACAACGAGATCAACCGCGCGGCGCTGCAGGAGGGCAAGAAGACGGCCTCGGCGCGTCAGGAGGTCATGGGTATCACCAAGGCGTCGCTGGCGACCGAGTCGTGGCTGTCGGCCGCATCCTTCCAGGAGACCACCCGCGTCCTGACGCAGGCGGCCATGGAGGGCAAGTCCGACCCGCTGATCGGCCTCAAGGAGAACGTCATCATCGGTAAGCTCATCCCGGCCGGCACCGGCCTGCAGCGCTACCGGAACGTCACCGTCGAGGCGACGGAGGAGGCCAAGGCCGAGCGGTACCCCAACCGCATCTTCGCCGACGACTCCGCCTTCAGCGAGAACGACCTGAGCTTCGTCGACTTCGACAGCTTCAGCTCGGACGACTACACCCCCGGCACCTACAACTAAGGTCCCGTACCACGACGGCCCCCGGCGCGAACGCGTCGGGGGCCGTCGTCGTTCCCCCCCCGGTCATGCGGGAGAATGGAACCCATGTGGCGCCATCTCCTCGAGTACACGGACACGACCGGCCGGGCGATGGTCGGTTTCTCGGCCGTCGCGCTCGTCGTCGCCGTGGTCAGCTTCGTCGTCGGCATCGTCCAGGCGACCGCCGGCCACGCCGCCGCGACCCTCCCGTTCTGGCTGACCACCATGGGCTGCGCCGTCCTCGCGGGCGTGCTCGTCTACCTCGCGAGCCGTCGCGGGGACTTCAAGCGCCGCTGATCCGTGGCGCGACGGGACATCACGGGGCACCTGTAAGCGAGGCGATCACGCCTGCGACGGCGGGGAAGACGGTGACATCCCTTCGCCGCCGCCGGATTCTCGCCCCGTGACGGCGTGGCCCACCGATAGCTCGACATGACCTGACCGCCCTCGGTCCGCCTCCCTTCACATCCCGCAGCCCGTTGCTACAGTGGGCACCACGACGGGCCCGCCGGGCCCCTGGAGGTGCCACGATGAGCGACACGACACCGGACTCCGCATCCGCGGACACGGGGGAGCAGCAGGCGACGCCCGCGGAGCCCGCAACGGGTGCGGCCGCGTCCGCCGCTGCTGAGCCGCACGACTCCGATCCGGAGGTCGTGGACCCGCCGTCGAGCTCGGTCTCCGCGCGCGGGCATGTGAACCGTCCCGCCGGCGACACGAAGACCGAGGAGGCGGCTCCCGTTCCCGCCGCTGCTCCTCCCGCGCCGGCCGCCGTGACGGAGCCAGAACCCGTGGTGAGCACCGACGACGACATCGCGGCCGCGGTCGCGCGCACGGCCGCACAGCCGGGGGAGGCCGGGGCCACGGCCGCCGGCACCGCCACCGTCGACACCGCGTCGCCGGCGGAGGCCGCCGCGCCCGTGGTCGCCGCTGCCGCCGCCGCGGAAGCGCAGACCGCTCCAGCCGTGACCACCGCATACGGGACCGCTCCGGCCGCGACCGGAGCGTGGGCGCCGGAGCCGACCGGCACGGCCGTCCCGGTGCAGCCGCAGCCCGTCGCGCCGATCTTCCTGCAGCGGCCCGAGCCGCCGAAGCGCAAGAGCAACCGGGGCACGGGCATCCTGATCGTGCTCGTCGGGACGGTCGCGTTCGCGCTGCTGTGGAGCGTAGCGGTCGTCGTCGTCGGCGCGCTTCTGACGCCCAGCAACGAGTACCTGCAGGCACTGCTCCAGTACTACACGCAGCAGATCTCGGGCTGGGTCCCGGTCGTCGCCTTCTTCGTGGGCATGGTCGTGCTCGTGCAGATCGTGAACCGGGCGCGCTGGTGGGCGTACATCCTCGGCGGCCTCGTCGTCGCCGTCTTCGTCTACTTCTGCTACGTCGGCGCCTACCTCGTGGATGCCCGCTTCCTCGACCGCACCCCGGCCGAGTTCGCCATCCTCCTCCGCAGCGCGTGGCTCAACCCGTTCGCCGTGCTCGCCGGCGTCATCGCCCGCGAGATCTCGGTGTGGACCGGTGCCTGGCTCGCCGGGCGCGGTCGCAAGCTGAAGGCCCGCAACGCGGAGGCCCAGGCGGACTACGAGCAGCAGGTCGCCGATGCGCAGAACCAGGCCGTCGCCGCGTACGCCTCGCAGCAGGGGTACTGATCGGGCGGTCATGCGTGACGAACGCGCCTATGCGAGTGTCGTGGCCCTCTTCGCCGCGGGCCTCGACCTCGCGCTGATCGTCGCGGGCTTCGGCCTCCTGTCGCTCGCGACCAACACCGAGGTGGTCGCCGACCCGGCGGTCGGGACGCTCGTGGGCCCTGCCATGACGGGGGCGGCGGTCGTCGCTCTGCTGCTGGCGCTGATCGGGATCGGGACGCGCGTGCCCGCCGATCGCCAGCGCATCGCACCCGGCACGGCCCTCCTGGTCGGGCTGGTCTGCTACCTGGTCTTCGTGGTGGCGGGAGCGGTGGCCGGCATCGCGGGGGATCCCTCGCAATCGCTGCGTGCGCTCCTGTTCGCCGCCGGCCAGTTCGGCAGCTGGTACGCGGTTCTGGTCGGGATCGTCTCGTTCGTCGTCACGCTGCTCTACCAGCTCGTCCTGGTGGGCCGGTTCAGCCAGCGGGGGCGTCCACGCTGGCCGTGGGAGCGGGACGGCGACGAGTGAGCGCAGGCACCGGTTTCGCCCTGCGCGGACGAGGGCCTACCACAGCCGCTCTCATTTGACCGGGAAGGGCGCGGACGATAACATTTATCGGGTGTGCGCTCTGCTGCGCGCTCGTTCCGTGCCCAGAAATGGGACCAGCGATGGAGGAGCGGGCGGGCCGGCACGTACTCATCCGATGGGCAGGGAGACCGCACGGGATCCCGGCCCCCACGGCATATCGGCGGCGAGCCTTCATTCGTCGGCCGATTCCCCAGACGACCGAATGACCCGCCCGGCGGGTGAGTCGGTCATGGGACAAGCAACAACTGTCACCGTGCAGTCCATATAAGGAGAAGTAGTGCCTACCATTCAGCAGTTGGTGCGGAAGGGTCGGACGCCGAAGGTCACCAAGACCAAGGCCCCCGCCCTGAAGGCCAACCCCCAGCAGCGCGGCGTCTGCACCCGCGTCTACACCACCACCCCGAAGAAGCCGAACTCCGCGCTCCGCAAGGTCGCCCGTGTGAAGCTCTCCAACGGCACCGAGGTCACCGCCTACATCCCCGGTGAGGGCCACAACCTGCAGGAGCACTCGATGGTGCTCGTCCGCGGCGGTCGCGTGAAGGACCTCCCTGGCGTCCGCTACAAGATCGTCCGCGGCGCCCTGGACACCCAGGCCGTCAAGAACCGCAAGCAGGCTCGCAGCCGCTACGGCGCGAAGATGGAGAAGAAGTAATGCCTCGCAAGGGTCCCGCTCCGAAGCGCCCCGTCGTCGCCGACCCGGTCTACGGCTCGCCTGTCGTCAGCCAGCTCGTCAACAAGATCCTCCTCGACGGCAAGAAGGGCCTCGCCGAGCGCATCGTCTACGACGCGCTCGAGGGCGTCTCCTCCAAGTCGGGCAACGACGCGGTCACCACGCTCAAGAAGGCGCTCGACAACATCCGCCCGACCCTCGAGGTCCGCAGCCGCCGCGTCGGCGGCTCGACCTACCAGGTGCCGGTCGAGGTCAAGCCGCACCGCGCGAACACTCTCGCGCTCCGCTGGCTCACGAGCTACGCCAAGGGTCGTCGCGAGAAGACGATGACCGAGCGTCTCACCAACGAGATCCTGGACGCCTCGAACGGCCTCGGCGCCGCCGTGAAGCGTCGCGAGGACACCCACAAGATGGCCGAGTCGAACAAGGCCTTCGCGCACTACCGCTGGTAACACTCTTCGCCGTCCGGGCGTTGCACCCTTCGGGGAGCCGCCCGGACGGCGCCCCTTCCACTCTCTACTTTTCGGAGGAACCCTGTGGCACAGGACGTGCTCACCGACCTGACAAAGGTCCGCAACATCGGCATCATGGCCCACATCGATGCCGGCAAGACCACTACGACCGAGCGCATCCTGTTCTACACGGGCGTCAACCACAAGATCGGTGAGACGCACGACGGCGCCTCGACCACCGACTGGATGGAGCAGGAGAAGGAGCGCGGCATCACCATCACGTCCGCGGCCGTCACCTGTTTCTGGAACAAGAACCAGATCAACATCATCGACACGCCGGGTCACGTCGACTTCACCGTCGAGGTGGAGCGTTCGCTCCGCGTCCTCGACGGCGCCGTCGCCGTGTTCGACGCGAAGGAGGGCGTCGAGCCCCAGTCGGAGACCGTCTGGCGTCAGGCCGACAAGTACGTCGTCCCCCGCATCTGCTTCGTCAACAAGATGGACAAGCTGGGCGCCGACTTCTACTTCACCGTCGACACCATCGTCTCCCGCCTCGGCGCGAAGCCGCTGGTGATGCAGCTCCCGATCGGCTCCGAGTCCGACTTCGTCGGCGTCGTCGACCTGATCGAGATGCGCGCGCTGGTCTGGCCGGGCGACGCCAAGGGTGATGTCACCATGGGCGCCAAGTACGAGGTCCAGGAGATCCCCGCCGACCTGCAGGCCAAGGCCGAGGAGTACCGCGCCAAGCTGCTCGAGACCGTCGCCGAGTCCGACGACGTGCTGCTCGAGAAGTTCTTCGGCGGCGAGGAGATCACCGTTCCGGAGATCAAGGCGGCCATCCGCAAGCTCACCGTGAACAACGAGATCTACCCGGTGCTCTGCGGCTCCGCGTTCAAGAACCGCGGTGTGCAGCCCATGCTCGACGCCGTGATCGACTACCTCCCGTCACCGCTCGACGTGCCCGCCATCGAGGCGCACGACCCGCGCGACGAGGAGAAGGTCATCCTCCGTCACGCCGACGCCACCGAGCCGTTCTCGGCCCTGGCGTTCAAGGTCGCGGTGCACCCGTTCTTCGGTCGTCTGACCTACGTGCGCGTGTACTCGGGCCGCGTCGACTCCGGTGCCGCGGTCGTGAACTCGACCAAGGGCCGTAAGGAGCGCATCGGCAAGATCTTCCAGATGCACGCGAACAAGGAGAACCCGGTCGACTTCGTCACCGCCGGCAACATCTACGCGGTCATCGGCCTCAAGGACACCACCACCGGCGACACCCTGTGCGACCCGGACAACCAGGTCGTCCTCGAGTCGATGACGTTCCCGGAGCCGGTCATCGAGGTCGCCATCGAGCCGAAGACCAAGGCCGACCAGGAGAAGCTGGGCACCGCGATCCAGAAGCTCGCCGAAGAGGACCCGACGTTCCGCACCGAGCAGAACCAGGAGACCGGTCAGACGGTCATCAAGGGCATGGGCGAGCTCCACCTCGACATCCTGGTCGACCGCATGAAGCGCGAGTTCAACGTCGAGGCCAACGTCGGCAAGCCGCAGGTGGCCTACCGCGAGACGCTCCGTCGCCCGGTCGAGAAGTACGACTACACCCACAAGAAGCAGACCGGTGGTTCCGGTCAGTTCGCGAAGGTGCAGATCTCCCTCGAGCCGATGGAGGTCACCCCCGAGACGTCCTACGAGTTCGTCAACGCCGTCACGGGTGGTCGCGTCCCGCGCGAGTACATCCCCTCGGTCGACGCGGGCATCCAGGACGCGATGCAGGTCGGCGTGCTCGCCGGCTTCCCGACGGTGGGCGTCAAGGCGACGCTCGTCGACGGTGCGTCGCACGACGTCGACTCCTCGGAGATGGCGTTCAAGATCGCCGGATCGATGGCCTACAAGGAGGCCGCTCGCAAGGCGAACCCCGTGCTCCTCGAGCCGCTCATGGCGGTCGAGGTGCGCACGCCCGAGGAGTACATGGGCGATGTGATCGGTGACCTCAACTCCCGTCGTGGTCAGATCCAGTCGATGGAGGAGGCGAGTGGCGTCAAGGTCATCCGCGCCAACGTCCCCCTGTCGGAGATGTTCGGCTACATCGGCGACCTGCGTTCCAAGACGTCGGGCCGCGCGGTGTACTCGATGACCTTCGACAGCTACGCGGAGGTCCCGAAGGCCGTCGCCGACGAGATCGTTCAGAAGAGCAAGGGCGAGTGACCTCGGTCGCTCCCTTTGAAGAACATCCCGTAACATAAGAAACCAATCCCGTAGGTCTGCCGGTCGAAATCCATCGACCGGGATACCTACATGAGAGTCCTGAGGAGGACCCAGTGGCTAAGGCCAAGTTCGAGCGGACTAAGCCGCACGTCAACATCGGAACCATCGGTCACGTCGACCACGGCAAGACGACGCTCACCGCGGCGATCTCCAAGGTGCTTGCTGACAAGTACCCGTCGGCGACCAACGTTCAGCGCGACTTCGCGTCGATCGACTCGGCTCCGGAAGAGCGTCAGCGTGGTATCACGATCAACATCTCGCACGTCGAGTACGAGACGCCGAAGCGCCACTACGCGCACGTTGACGCCCCGGGTCACGCCGACTACATCAAGAACATGATCACCGGTGCCGCTCAGATGGACGGCGCGATCCTCGTGGTCGCCGCCACCGACGGCCCGATGGCTCAGACCCGTGAGCACGTTCTGCTCGCCAAGCAGGTCGGCGTGCCGTACCTGCTGGTCGCGCTGAACAAGTCCGACATGGTCGACGACGAGGAGATCCTGGAGCTCGTCGAGCTCGAGGTCCGCGAGCTCCTCTCGAGCCAGGACTTCCCGGGTGACGACGCTCCGGTCGTCCGCGTCTCGGGCCTCAAGGCTCTCGAGGGCGACGAGAAGTGGGTCCAGTCGGTCCTCGACCTCATGGAGGCCGTCGACGAGTCCATCCCGGACCCGGTGCGCGACAAGGACAAGCCGTTCCTGATGCCGATCGAGGACGTCTTCACGATCACCGGTCGTGGAACCGTCGTCACGGGCCGCGCCGAGCGTGGCACGCTGGCCATCAACTCCGAGGTCGAGATCGTCGGCATCCGCCCGACGCAGAAGACCACCGTCACGGGTATCGAGATGTTCCACAAGCAGCTCGACGAGGCCTGGGCCGGCGAGAACTGTGGTCTGCTCCTCCGTGGCACCAAGCGCGAGGACGTCGAGCGCGGTCAGGTCGTCGTGAAGCCGGGTTCGGTCACGCCGCACACCAACTTCGAGGGCACCGCCTACATCCTCTCGAAGGAGGAGGGTGGCCGTCACAACCCCTTCTACACGAACTACCGCCCGCAGTTCTACTTCCGTACCACCGACGTCACCGGCGTCATCTCGCTGCCCGAGGGCACCGAGATGGTCATGCCCGGCGACACCACCGACATGACGGTCGAGCTGATCCAGCCGATCGCCATGGAGGAGGGCCTCGGCTTCGCCATCCGTGAGGGTGGCCGCACCGTGGGCGCCGGTACGGTGACGAAGATCATCAAGTAAGTCGTCTTCGACTGACTCGCGAGAGGGTCGGGCCTTCGGGCCCGGCCCTCTTTCGTGTCGTGTGGGGGGTCTTTACCTTCGGCGCCGCGAAGCGCAGTATGGATTCACCGTTTCAACCGAACGGGTCCGTCGATGAAGGGAGACGCCTATGGAGAGCATGAACCTCGCCAACCAGGAGAAGCCGCTGACCGGATCACGGACGGAGAGTTCGGACACCGCGTGAGCGGACTTCACACCAACTGAGCAGCGGCGCGAGGCGCTGCTCGAGCGGGGCCGGCAGACCTGCCGAGCCCCGCTCCCTTATGTGCGTGACCGCTGCTCTACGGGACGACCGCTGCGCGGCGCCGCGCAGCGGTCGTCCCGAACTGCAGCGGCTGGTAGTTCTTCACAGGTCTGGGTGAATCGAGCGTCATCCACGTGTCGGCGGATCGGGGGCACGGGGGTGTCGGCTCCGGGTATCTGTCGAGGATGAGCGATCACAGCAGCAGCCCCGATCTCGTCCTCGTCCGCGATCTCCTCTTCACCGGGGAGACCCGGCGGCAGCACGCCCGCGCTGTGGCCGCCGGAAAGGAGGTCCGCGTCGCTCGCGGCGCATACGTCGAACGCGAGCGGTGGGACGCGTTGGACGACCTCGAGCAAGCGAAGCTGCGAGTGCTCGCCCACGCCCGGACGAGGTCGCGGCCACCGGTGTTCTCCCACTGGTCCGCCGCGCTGCTGCACGGACTGCCTGTGTCCCGGCAGGCGCTCGCCTCGATACACGTCATCCTCCCACCCACGAGCGGAGGGCGCTCAGTGCCCGGCGTCGTCGCGCATTGCACCGGGGTCGCTGCCGTCGACGTCGTCGAACTGGGTTCGCTCCGCTGCACGTCCATCGAGCGCACCGTCGTGGATCTCGGTGCAAGCGCCTCGATGAGAGACGCGCTTCCGTCGGCCGATGCCGCGCTCCGGCGAGGGGTGCGGAAGGCGGACCTCCTCGCATCCTGGCTTCGCGCCCTGCCCCAGCGAGGGCATCGGCGCTCCCTCGAACTGATCGAGTTCGCCGATGGCCGGGCGGAGTCACCGCTGGAGTCCGTCAGCCGAGCGAGCATGCGCGTCGCCGGGATGGCGGTCCCCCGACTCCAGATGGCGTACCGGGACGCGGCGGGGCTCGTCGGCCACGTCGACTTCGCCTGGCCTGAGTCGAACGCCGTGGGAGAGGCGGACGGCGACGCCAAATATCTCGATCCTGCGCTGCGCGACGGACGATCGGCCGAGCGGGTGGTGCTCGACGAGAAGATCCGGGAAGACCGGCTCCGTGCTCTCGGCCTCCGCGTGGTGCGATGGCGCTGGGAGACGGCGTGCGACCCGCGTGCGCTGCAGGCGGTGCTCGGCTCCGCCGGCGTTCCGACAGCGCGAGCTGCGCTCCGGGACGAGCGCGGTCCGGCGCGGTAGAGCGCTCGTCCCAAACCGCGGCGGAGGCGGGGCGCGCCCGCGACACGCCCGGGTTGCAGCATCGGCGCGCATCTGGCAAACTTGTCTAGTTCAACATTCCGGGACGGGTGTGCTCACGCGCGCTTCGAACGGATCACTGCCAGGCAGTGCATAGCCCACCGCGAGGCCTCTCGAGGCCGGCGGGACGATGGTTAGGCCGCAGGCAGCAGGACACGCTCACAACGACCACCCTCGGGGACAAGGGGTTTTCCCTGTCCTCGATTCGGGCGACACGCCCGAGCGCGGGGGTCGGGGAGTTGACAGAAGAATAGTGGCGTTCCCCTGCGTTCGTCGCACCGCGTCCAATGCGGATCGGATCCACCAGGAGCCGACCGTACGACGCCATAACAAGAGAGAGAGTCAGACATGGCGGGACAGAAGATCCGCATTCGGCTTAAGTCGTATGACCACGAGGTCATCGACACCTCGGCGCGCAAGATCGTCGACACGGTGACCCGTGCCGGCGCGACCGTCGTCGGCCCGGTGCCGCTTCCCACCGAGAAGAACGTGGTGTGCGTCATCCGTTCGCCCCACAAGTACAAGGACAGCCGCGAGCACTTCGAGATGCGCACGCACAAGCGGCTGATCGACATCATCGACCCGACCCCGAAGGCCGTCGACTCGCTCATGCGTCTCGACCTGCCGGCGGACGTCAACATCGAGATCAAGCTCTAAGGGGGAGTGTCGCTATGTCCAACAACGAGACCAAGACCTCCCGCGGCCTCCTCGGCAAGAAGCTCGGCATGACCCAGGTCTGGGACGAGAACAACAAGCTCATCCCCGTGACCGTCATCGAGATCACGCCGAACGTCGTGACCCAGGTCCGCACCCCCGAGGCGGACGGCTACAACGCCGTGCAGATCGCCTACGGCCAGATCGACCCGCGCAAGGTGACCAAGCCGGCCGCCGGCCACTTCGACAAGGCGGGCGTCACCCCGCGTCGTCACCTCACCGAGGTCCGCACCGCGGACGCGGCCGACTACAGCGCCGGCCAGGAGCTCACCGTCGAGGGCACGTTCGAGGCCGGCCAGCTGGTCGACGTCGTCGGCACCTCGAAGGGCAAGGGCTTCGCCGGTGTCATGAAGCGCCACAACTTCCAGGGCGTCTCCGCTTCGCACGGTGCGCACCGCAACCACCGCAAGCCAGGCTCCATCGGCGCCTCCTCGACCCCGAGCCGTGTCTTCAAGGGCATGCGCATGGCCGGTCGCATGGGCGGCGAGCGCGTCACCGTCCTGAACCTCAAGGTCCAGGCCGTCGACGCCGAGAAGGGCCTGCTGCTGGTCAAGGGCGCCGTTCCCGGTGCTCGTGGCCGCATCGTTTTCGTCCGCAACGCAGTGAAGGGGGCCTAAGGTAAATGGCTACCTCGATTGACGTCCTCGACCTCAAGGGCAAGAAGGCCGGCTCCATCGAGCTCCCCGAGGCCCTGTTCGACGTCCAGACCAACATCCCGCTGATCCACCAGGTGGTCACCGCCCAGCTCGCCGCCGCGCGTCAGGGCACCCACAAGGTCAAGGGTCGTGGCGAGGTCTCCGGCGCCGGCCGCAAGCCGTTCAAGCAGAAGGGGACCGGCCGCGCTCGTCAGGGCTCGATCCGCGCCCCTCAGATGACCGGTGGTGGCATCGTCCACGGACCGACCCCGCGCGACTACTCGCAGCGCACCCCGAAGAAGATGATCGCCGCTGCTCTGCTCGGCGCTCTCTCGGACCGCGCCCGCGGCAGCCGCCTCCACGCCGTCCAGGCGCTCACGGCCGGCGAGGCCCCCTCGACCAAGGCCGTCGTCGAGCTGCTCGACGGCATCGCGACCTCGAAGCACGTCCTCGTCGTGCTCGAACGCGATGACGCCAACGGCTTCAAGAGCGTCCGCAACGTGCGCAACGTGCACGTGCTGACCTACGACCAGCTGAACGCCTACGACGTGCTGGTGAGCGACGACATCGTCTTCACCCAGGCCGCGCTCGAGGCCTTCATCGCATCGAAGACGCAGATCGCCGCGAAGACGGCGTCGAGCAAGGAAGAGGTGAACGCGTAATGGCCGCCCTGAACAAGGACCCGCGCGACGTCATCATCGCCCCGGTCGTCTCTGAGAAGAGCTACGGCCTGATCGACGAGGGCAAGTACACCTTCCTCGTCGACCCGCGTTCGAACAAGACCGAGATCAAGCTCGCCATCGAGTCGATCTTCAAGGTCGAGGTCGCGTCGATCAACACCCTGAACCGCCAGGGCAAGACCCGTCGCACCCGCTTCGGCATCGGCAAGCGCAAGGACACCAAGCGCGCGATCGTCACGCTGAAGTCCGGTTCCATCGACATCTTCACGGCCGTCGGCTGAGCGAAGGACTAGAGGAAGACAGACATGGCTATTCGCAATTACAAGCCCACGACCCCCGGTCGTCGCGGCTCCTCGGTCGCCGACTTCGCCGAGATCACCCGCTCGACCCCGGAGAAGTCCCTTCTCCGTCCGCTGTCGAAGACCGGTGGCCGCAACAACCAGGGCCGCATCACGACCCGTCACATCGGTGGTGGCCACAAGCGCCAGTACCGCGTCATCGACTTCCGTCGCAATGACAAGGACGGCGTGAACGCCAAGGTCGCGCACATCGAGTACGACCCCAACCGCACCGCTCGCATCGCGCTGCTCCACTTCGTGGACGGCACCAAGCGCTACATCCTGGCGCCGCAGGGCCTCAAGCAGGGCGACATCGTCGAGTCGGGCGCCGGCTCGGACATCAAGCCGGGCAACAACATGCCCCTTCGCAACATCCCCACCGGTACGGTCATCCACGCGATCGAGCTCAAGCCGGGCGGCGGCGCGAAGATGGCACGTTCGGCGGGCGCCTCGGTGCGTCTCGTCGCGAAGGACGGCCCCTACGCCCAGCTGCGTCTCCCCTCGGGCGAGGTCCGCAACGTCGATGCGCGCTGCCGCGCGACCATCGGCGAGGTCGGCAACGCCGAGCAGTCGAACATCAACTGGGGCAAGGCCGGCCGCATGCGCTGGAAGGGCGTCCGCCCGACCGTCCGCGGTGTCGCGATGAACCCGATCGACCACCCGCACGGTGGTGGTGAGGGCAAGACCTCCGGTGGTCGCCACCCGGTCAGCCCGTGGGGCCAGAAGGAAGGCCGCACGCGTCACCCCAACAAGGAGAGCGACAAGCTCATCGTTCGCCGCCGCAACGCCGGCAAGAAGCGCAAGTAGGAGTTCGAGAAGATGCCACGCAGTCTCAAGAAGGGCCCCTTCGTCGACGAGCACCTGTTTCGCAAGGTGGTCGCCGCGAACGAGGCCAACAGCAAGAACGTGATCAAGACCTGGTCGCGCCGCTCGATGATCGTCCCGGCCATGCTGGGTCACACCATCGCGGTGCACGACGGTCGCAAGCACATCCCGGTGTTCGTCACCGAGACCATGGTCGGTCACAAGCTCGGCGAGTTCGCGCCGACGCGTACCTTCCGCGGCCACGTGAAGGACGACAAGAAGGGTCGCCGCCGCTAACGCGGAGGCGAAAAGGAGGAGAGAAATGGTGGAGTCGATCGCACGCGTGCGACACATCCGCGTCACCCCCATGAAGGCCCGCCGCGTCGTCAACCTGATCCGCGGCAAGCAGGCTCAGGAGGCCCTGGCCATCCTGAAGTTCGCGCCGCAGAGCGCGAGCGAGCCGGTGTACAAGCTGGTCGCGTCGGCCATCGCCAACGCGCGCGTCAAGGCGGACCAGTCCAACACCTACCTGGACGAGCAGGACCTCTACGTGAGCCGCGCCTTCGTGGACGAGGGCACCACCCTCAAGCGGTTCCAGCCGCGCGCACAGGGTCGGGCCTTCCGCATCAACAAGCGCACCAGCCACATCACGATCGTCCTCGCGACGCCGGATGAGGTCGAGGACGCCAAGCCCGCTACCAAGGCAAACGCCGTGAAGAAGGGGAGCAACTAATGGGCCAGAAAGTAAACCCCTACGGCTTCCGTCTCGGGATCACCACCGACCACGTGTCGCGCTGGTTCTCGGACAGCACGAAGAAGGGTCAGCGCTACAGCGACTACCTCGCCGAGGACGTCAAGATCCGCACGCTGCTCAAGACGTCGCTCGACCGCGCGGGCGTGTCCCGCATCGAGATCGAGCGCACCCGTGACCGCGTCCGCGTGGACATCCACACGGCCCGTCCGGGCATCGTGATCGGTCGTCGTGGCGCCGAGGCCGAGCGCATCCGCGCCGACCTCGAGAAGCTCTCGGGCAAGCAGATCCAGCTGAACATCCTCGAGGTCAAGAACCCCGAGGCCGACGCTCAGCTCGTCGCCCAGGGCATCGCCGAGCAGCTCGCCGCACGTGTGGCGTTCCGCCGCGCGATGCGCAAGGGCCTGCAGGGCGCCCAGCGCGCCGGCGCCAAGGGTGTCCGCATCCAGGTGTCCGGCCGTCTCGGCGGCGCCGAGATGAGCCGCTCGGAGTTCTACCGCGAAGGCCGGGTGCCGCTCCACACGCTCCGCGCCAACATCGACTACGGCTTCTACGAGGCCAAGACCACCTTCGGTCGCATCGGTGTCAAGGTGTGGATCTACAAGGGCGACATCACGAACAAGGAACTGGCTCGCGAGCAGGCGAACGCCAAGCCGTCGCGCGAGCGCAACGACCGCCCGCGTCGCGGTGGCCGGGGCAACGCCCCCGCCGCGGAGACCGCGCCGGCCGCAGCAGGAGTTGAGGCATAACCATGTTGATCCCACGCAGAGTCAAGCACCGCAAGCAGCACCACCCCGGCCGTAGCGGCCAGGCGACCGGCGGCACGAAGGTCTCCTTCGGCGAGTTCGGCATCCAGGCCCTGACGCCCGCTTATGTGACCAACCGTCAGATCGAGTCCGCTCGTATCGCCATGACGCGTCACATCAAGCGTGGCGGCAAGGTGTGGATCAACATCTACCCCGACCGTCCGCTCACGAAGAAGCCGGCCGAGACCCGAATGGGTTCCGGTAAGGGTTCGCCCGAGTGGTGGGTCGCCAACGTCAAGCCGGGTCGCGTTCTCTTCGAGGTCTCGGGCGTCTCCGAGGACCTCGCCCGCGAGGCCATGACCCGTGCAATCCACAAGCTGCCCCTCAAGGCACGCATCATCAAGCGCGAGGAGGGCGACGCGTAATGGCGATCGGTTCCAAGGAGCTCGCCCCGAGCGAGCTCGACACTTTCGAAGACGACCGTCTGGTCGACGAGCTGAAGAAGGCCAAGGAGGAGCTGTTCAACCTGCGCTTCCAGTCGGCCACCGGCCAGCTCGAGAGCCACGGCCGCCTGCGCGCCGTGAAGCGCGACATCGCTCGCATCTACACGGTCATCCGCGAGCGCGAGCTCGGCATCCGCGCCACCCCGGCTCCCGCCGAGGTCGCTGACGCGAAGGCCGCCAAGAAGAGCAGCAAGGCGAAGAAGGAGGCCCCCGCGGCCGCCGAGGTCGCCGAGAACGAGACTGAGGAGGCCAAGTAATGGCTGAGACCACCAAGGCCGCGGCCGCGGAGTCGGCGGCCGACGAGGCCCTCGTCCGCGGGTACCGCAAGGCCCGCCGCGGCTACGTCGTCAGCGACAAGATGGACAAGACCATCGTCGTCGAGGTCGAGGACCGCGTGAAGCACCCCCTGTACGGCAAGGTCATCCGCCGCACCTCCAAGGTGAAGGCGCACGATGAGAACAACACCGCCGGCATCGGCGACCTCGTCCTCATCAACGAGACCCGCCCCCTGAGCGCCAGCAAGCGGTGGCGCCTGGTTGAGATTCTGGAGAAGGCCAAGTGATTCAGCAGGAATCCCGACTCAAGGTCGCCGACAACACCGGTGCGAAGGAGCTCCTGACCATCCGTGTGCTCGGCGGTTCGAGCCGTCGCTACGCCGGCCTCGGCGACGTCATCGTCGCCACGGTCAAGGACGCGATCCCCGGCGGCAACGTCAAGAAGGGCGACGTCGTCAAGGCGGTCGTCGTCCGCGTGCGGAAGAACACCCGCCGCCAGGACGGCTCGTACATCAAGTTCGACGAGAACGCCGCCGTCATCCTGAAGAACGACGGTGACCCCCGTGGCACCCGCATCTTCGGGCCGGTCGGCCGTGAGCTCCGCGACAAGAAGTTCATGAAGATCATCTCGCTCGCTCCGGAGGTGCTGTAAGCCATGGCGAACATCAAGAAGGGCGACCTCGTCGAGGTCATCACGGGCCGCTCGCAGGCCCGTGGTGGTGACCGCGGCAAGCAGGGTCGTGTCATCGAGGTCCTGGTCGAGAAGAACCGCGTGATCGTCGAGGGCGTCAACTTCGTCACCAAGCACGTCCGCGTCGGCCAGACGCAGCGTGGCACGAAGACCGGCGGCATCGAGACCCACGAGGCCTCGATCCACGTCTCCAACGTGGCCCTGGTCGACCCCGAGACCAAGAAGCCGACCCGCGTCGGCTTCCGCACCGAGACCGTTACGAAGGACGGCGTCACCAAGACGGTCCGCGTTCGTTACGCCAAGAAGTCTGGTAAGGACCTGTAATGACTGACACTGCAGTGGAGTCTGGCAAAATCCAGCCCCGCCTCAAGCAGAAGTACAAGACCGAGATCGCCAAGCAGCTCCAGGGCGGCTTCGGCTTCACCAACGTGCACCAGGTGCCCGGTCTGGTGAAGATCGTCGTCAACATGGGTGTCGGCGAGGCGGCCCGCGACGGCAAGGTCATCGATGGCGCGGTCGCAGACCTCACGCTCATCACCGGCCAGAAGCCGCAGGTCACCAAGGCCCGCAAGTCCATCGCGCAGTTCAAGCTGCGCGAGGGCCAGCCGATCGGCGCGCACGTCACGCTGCGCGGCGACCGCATGTGGGAGTTCCTCGACCGCCTGCTGTCCCTCGCCCTGCCCCGTATCCGCGACTTCCGCGGTCTGTCGGACAAGCAGTTCGACGGGAACGGCAACTACACGTTCGGTCTCACGGAGCAGTCGATGTTCCACGAGATCAACCAGGACCGGATCGACCGCGTCCGCGGTATGGACATCACGGTCGTGACCACCGCCAAGAACGACGAGGAGGGTCGCGCGCTCCTGAAGCAGCTCGGCTTCCCGTTCCGTTCGGCTGAGACGGCCAACTAAAGCTAGTAGGCTTCTCTCTTTGTGGGCCGGCCGTCCCGGCCGGCCCACTTCCACCACAGGTCGTCAGTCGTGTAACGGCTGAACGAAACCTGGTGTACGAAGGAAAACCGCAATGACAATGACAGATCCGGTCGCAGACATGCTGACCAGACTGCGCAACGCGAACTCGGCGCACCACGACACCGTGTCGATGCCGCACTCGAAGCTCAAGGCCCACATCGCCGAGATCCTCACCACCGAGGGCTACATCTCGGGCTGGGACGTCGCCGACGCCCGCGTCGGCAAGACGCTGACCCTGCAGCTCAAGTTCGGTCCGAACCGCGAGCGTTCCATCGCCGGTATCAAGCGCGTCTCGAAGCCCGGCCTTCGCGTCTACGCGAAGTCCACGGAGCTCCCCAAGGTGCTCGGCGGGCTCGGCGTCGCCATCCTGTCCACCTCCTCCGGCCTTCTGACGGACCGTGAGGCTGAGAAGAAGGGCGTGGGTGGGGAAGTCCTCGCCTACGTGTGGTAACCCGCCATGTCGCGTATTGGAAGACTGCCCATCGACGTCCCCGCGGGCGTTGATGTGAAGATCGACGGCCAGGCCGTCACCGTCAAGGGCCCGAAGGGCGAGCTCAGCCTCACCGTCGCCAGCCCGATCGAGGTCAAGCTCGAGGAGGGCCAGGTCCTGGTCACCCGTCCGGACGACGAGCGCGCTTCGCGTTCGCTCCACGGCCTGACCCGCACCCTGATCAACAACATCATCATCGGCGTCACCGAGGGCTACTCCAAGGGCCTCGAGATCGTCGGCACCGGATACCGCGTCGCGCAGAAGGGTGCGGCCGTCGAGTTCGCGCTCGGCTTCTCGCACCCGGTGACGGTCGAGCCGCCTGCGGGCATCACGTTCACGGTCGAGGGCAACAACAAGCTGACCGTCAGCGGCATCTCCAAGCAGGCCGTCGGCGAGGTCGCCGCCAACATCCGCAAGATCCGCAAGCCCGAGCCGTACAAGGGCAAGGGTGTGCGCTACGCCGGCGAGGTCGTCCGTCGCAAGGCCGGAAAGGCTGGTAAGTAATCATGGCTCTGGGTACCAGAGGAAAGAGCAAGGCGGCCGCCCGCGATCGCCGTCACTCGCGTCTTCGCAAGAAGATCGCGGGTACCGCGTCCCGGCCCCGCCTGGTCGTGACCCGTTCCGCTCGCCACGTCTTCGTCCAGGTCGTCGACGACGCGCAGGGTCACACCCTCGCGTCCGCGTCGACCATGGAGGCGGACCTGCGCGGCTTCGACGGTGACAAGACCGCCAAGGCCCGCAAGGTCGGCGAGCTCGTCGCCGAGCGCGCGAAGAGCGCCGGTGTCGAGGCCGTCGTGTTCGACCGCGGTGGCAGCAAGTACGCCGGTCGCGTCGCGGCTGTCGCCGAGGGAGCTCGAGAGGGTGGATTGAACCTGTGAGCGACGAAAACAACAAGGAGCAGACCGTGGCAGAGCAGGCCGTGGAGACCGCGCAGCCGGTCGAGACCGCAGCCTCGACCAAGAACTCGAACGAGCGTGAGCCTCGTCGAGGTGGCCGGGAGCGCAACCCCAACCGCGACCGCGGCAGCCGGGACGCCGACAAGAGCCAGTTCCTCGAGCGCGTCGTGACCATCAACCGCGTGTCGAAGGTCGTCAAGGGCGGTCGTCGCTTCAGCTTCACCGCGCTCGTCGTCGTCGGCGACGGCAACGGGCTGGTGGGCGTCGGCTACGGCAAGGCCCGCGAGGTCCCCCTCGCGATCTCGAAGGGTGTCGAGGAGGCGAAGAAGAACTTCTTCCGCGTCCCGCGCGTCGGCAGCACCATCCCGCACCCCGTGCAGGGTGAGGCGGCCGCCGGTGTGGTCCTCCTCCGTCCGGCCGCCGCCGGTACCGGTGTCATCGCCGGTGGTCCGGTGCGCGCCGTCCTGGAGTGCGCCGGCATCCACGACGTCCTCAGCAAGTCGCTCGGCTCGTCGAACACGATCAACATCGTCCACGCGACGGTGGAGGCGCTCAAGCAGCTCGAAGAGCCGCGTGCCGTCGCCGCCCGTCGCGGCCTGGACTACGACCGTGTCGCGCCCGAGAAGCTGCTGCAGATCGAGGCCCGTGCGGCTGAGGCCGCCGCTACCGCGAAGGCAGGTGCCTGATGGCTGCGCGTCTGAAGATCACGCAGATCAAGTCGAAAGTGAGCGAGAAGCAGTACCAGCGCGACACGCTGCGCAGTCTGGGACTGAAGCGCATCGGCGACGTGACCGTCCGTGAGGACACCCCGCAGAACCGCGGGTACGTCAAGACCGTCGCTCACCTGGTGAAGGTCGAGGAGATTGACTAATGGCTGACGACAAGCCGAACAACGAGGCTGCCGAGAAGCCGGCCGCCAAGAAGCCCGCCACCAAGGCGGCAAGCACCAAGGCCGCCGAGAAGCCGGCTGCCGAGAAGAAGACCAGCACCGCGAAGAAGGCTCCGGCGAAGGCCGCTGCCGACAAGGCCGCCGCCTCGACGAGCGACGACACCGTCGCCGCCAAGCCGGCCGCGAAGAAGGCCGCTCCCAAGAAGGACGTCGCGGAGCCCCGCGAGCAGGTCCTGAAGGTGCACCACCTCCGCCCGGCCGCGGGTGCCAAGAAGGACAAGACCCGCGTCGGACGCGGTGAGGGTTCCAAGGGTAAGACAGCCGGCCGCGGTACCAAGGGTACGAAGGCCCGCTACCAGGTCCGTCCCGGGTTCCAGGGCGGCCAGCTTCCGTTCCACATGCGGACGCCGAAGCTGCGCGGTTTCAAGAACCCGTTCCGCGTCGAGTACCAGGTCGTGAACCTGGAGAAGCTCGCCGAGCTGTACCCGTCCGGTGGTGACGTCACGGTCGCCGACCTGGTCGCCAAGGGTGCGGTGCGCAAGAACGAGAAGGTCAAGGTTCTCGGTAACGGGGACATTGCGGTTAAGCTGAACGTTGCGGTCGACAAGGTCTCCGGCTCTGCTGAGCAGAAGATCGTCGCCGCTGGTGGCTCCATCAAGTAACCACCCGTAAAGCAGCGCAGTCGGGTGGCCGGAGGACCGGCCACCCGACTGACTCTTACAGGAAGCAGGACGCACTTTGTTTAGCGCCGTCGCGCGGATCTTCCGCACCCCGGACCTCCGCCGGAAGATCGCCTTCACCCTGGGCATCATCGCCCTGTTCCGGCTGGGGTCGTTCATCCCCGCGCCGTTCGTCGACTTCGGCAACGTGCAGACCTGTCTGAACGCGAACCAGGACACGTCGGGTCTCTACTCGCTCGTGAACCTGTTCTCCGGCGGTGCACTCCTCCAGCTGTCGATCTTCGCGCTCGGCATCATGCCGTACATCACGGCGTCGATCATCGTGCAGCTCCTGCGCGTGGTCATCCCGCGCTTCGAGACCCTCTACAAGGAGGGTCAGGCCGGTCAGGCCAAGCTGACGCAGTACACGCGTTACCTCACCATCGCCCTGGGCGTCCTCCAGTCGACGACCCTCATCACCGTCGCCCGCTCCGGCGCGCTGTTCGGCACCACCGCCGTCTCTCAGTGCACGCAGCTCATCACGGACGACTCGTGGTACGCGATCATGCTCATGGTCGTCACCATGACCGCCGGTACCGGCCTCATCATGTGGATGGGCGAGCTCGTGACCGAGCGCGGCATCGGCAACGGCATGTCCCTCCTCATCTTCACCTCGATCGCCGCGCAGTTCCCGAACTCGCTCTGGGCCATCGCCCAGTCGCAGGGCATCGAGATCCTCATCGTCGTCATCGCGATCGGACTCCTGATCGTGGCGGCCGTCGTCTTCGTCGAGCAGTCGCAGCGGCGCATCCCTGTGCAGTACGCGAAGCGGATGGTCGGCAGGCGCACGTACGGCGGCAACAACACCTACATCCCGATCAAGGTGAACATGGCCGGTGTGGTGCCCGTGATCTTCGCCTCGTCGCTGCTGTACCTCCCCGCCCTGATCGCGCAGTTCAACCAGCCGGCCGCCGGTAAGGCTCCGGCGCCGTGGGTGACCTGGATCACGAACTACCTCACCAAGGGCGACCACCCGCTCTACATGCTCCTGTACTTCCTCCTGATCGTCGGTTTCACGTACTTCTACGTGGCCATCACGTTCAACCCGGAGGAGGTCGCGGACAACATGAAGAAGTACGGCGGCTTCATCCCCGGTATCCGCGCCGGGCGCCCGACCGCCGAGTACCTCGACTACGTCCTGACCCGCGTCACGCTGCCCGGCTCGATCTACCTCGGCCTCATCGCCCTGATTCCGCTGGCGGCGTTCGCCCTGATCGGGGCGAGTCAGAACTTCATGTTCGGCGGCACGTCCATCCTGATCATCGTCGGTGTCGGACTCGAGACGGTCAAGCAGATCGACTCGCAGCTCCAGCAGCGACACTACGAAGGGCTTCTGCGTTGACCCGTCTACTGATCGTCGGACCTCCCGGAGCGGGGAAGGGCACTCAGGCCTCCCGCATCACGACCGCTTACGGGATCCCCGACATCTCGACGGGCGACATCTTCCGCGCCAACATCAAGAACGAGACGCCGCTCGGCCTCCAGGTCAAGGCGATCGTCGACGCGGGCGACTATGTCCCGGACAGCCTCACCAACCAGCTGGTCACCGACCGCCTGGGGGAGGACGACGCGGCGAACGGGTTCCTGCTGGACGGCTACCCCCGCACGTTGGCCCAGGTCGACTACCTCGACGAGATGCTGGCGGCACAGGGGCAGAAGCTCGACGCTGTGATCCAGCTCGTCGCGGATCAGGACGAGATCGTCGCACGGCTGACCAAGCGCGCACTCGAGCAGGGCCGGGCCGACGACTCCGAGGACGCGATCCGGCACCGCCAGGAGGTCTACCTGCGTGAGACCTCGCCGCTCGTCGACGTCTACCGCACGCGCGGTCTTCTGGTGGAGGTCGACGGTCTCGGCGGGATCGACGAGGTCGCGGCCCGCGTCCGGTCGGCGCTCGCCGAGCGGGGCATCGAGCCGATCTCCGAGACGGTGGCGTAGCCCGTCCCATGGTCTTCAAGCGGTCGATCTACAAGTCGCCCGCCCAGCTCCGCCTCATGGTGGCGCCGGGCCGGGCGACATCGGCGTCTCTGGATGCGGTCGCCGCGGCGGTGGCCGCGGGAATGACGACGCTCGAGCTCGATGCGATCGCGGAGCACGCGATCGAGGAGGCCGGCGGCCGGCCGAACTTCAAGCTGGAGCAGGGCTACCACCACACCATCTGCGCGTCGGTCAACGACGAGGTCGTGCACGGCATCCCCGGTGCCCGTGTGCTGCAGCCCGGCGACATCGTGTCGGTCGACAGCGGTGCGATCCTCGACGGCTGGAACGGCGACGCCGCGCGCACGTTCGTGCTGCCCGATCCGGCCCGCCCGGAGCTCGTCGCCGAACGGCAGAAGCTGTCGGATGTGACCGAGCAGTCGCTGTGGCACGGAATCGCGCGGCTGGCGAGCGCCCGCCACCTCAACGAGGTCGGCGAGGCGATCGAGGACCACATCCTGTCGCAGGGCGATTACGGCATCCTGACCGATTACATCGGCCACGGCATCGGGCGCCGCATGCACGAGGATCCGCCGGTGTTCAACTATCGTGTGCGTGCGAAGGGTCCGGAGGTCAAGCCCGGTCTCGTCGTCGCGATCGAGCCGATGGTGGTTCTCGGCGACCAGGACACCTACGTGAAGGACGACGGCTGGACGGTCGCCACGGAGGACGGGCTGGCCGCCGCGCACTGGGAGCACAGTGTGGCCGTCCACGCGGGCGGGATCTGGGTGCTGACGGCCGCTGACGGCGGTGCCGAGGGCCTCGCGCCGTTCGGGATCACGCCGACTCCCCTCGCGTGAGAGACCGCTGCTGCGCCTCCGTCGCCGCGTTCGCTGTGAGCGGGGCGGGATCATAGACCCTCGGTTGGCGAAATGCGCGCTGATCCCATAAGATTGATCCTTGGTGTCTTGGGCACGTTTTCCGCATGCCCGACATCAGTCAACGCACGACCAGCAAACCACTACTTTTAGCGACAGTGAGGCTATGGCCAAAAAAGACGGTGTCATCGAGATCGAAGGATCTGTGATCGAGGCGCTCCCCAACGCGATGTTCCGCGTGGAGCTCACCAACGGTCACAAGGTTCTTGCCCACATCTCCGGCAAGATGCGTCAGCACTACATCCGCATCCTCCCCGAGGACCGCGTGATCGTGGAGCTGAGCCCCTACGATCTGACCCGCGGCCGGATCGTCTACCGCTACAAGTAAAGGTCTGCTGTAAGTAACGGCCTCACCACCGGGTAGCCCCGGGTGAGGTACGAGGACAGCGAACAAAGGTAAAGAAACACTATGAAGGTCAAGCCTTCCGTCAAGAAGATCTGCGACAAGTGCAAGGTCATCCGTCGCAACGGACGGGTCATGGTCATCTGCGAGAACCCGCGTCACAAGCAGCGCCAGGGCTGATGAACGCGAGCTGCTCGCAGCTCTCATAACCGAATATCGAGAACACAGGCGATCCCAGATCCCGCGTCCGTCCGACGGGCGCGGGGGACACCCTCGGAGGAGGCCGGGGCACCGGGATCGCTGCAGACCTCCACTCATCACAGGAGAAGCCAACACATGGCACGTCTAGCAGGCGTCGACATCCCGCGCGAGAAGCGCGTGGAGGTCGCACTCACCTACATCTACGGCGTCGGGCGCACGCGCGCGCTCAAGACGCTCGCCGAGACCGAGATCTCGGGCGACATCCGCGTCAAGGACCTGACCGACGAGCAGCTCGTCGCGCTCCGCGACTACATCGAGGGCAACTTCAAGGTCGAGGGTGACCTCCGCCGTGAGGTCGCCGCCGACATCCGCCGCAAGGTCGAGATCGGCAGCTACGAGGGCATCCGCCACCGCAAGGGCCTCCCGGTCCGCGGCCAGCGCACCAAGACCAACGCTCGCACCCGCAAGGGTCCGAAGCGCACCGTGGCCGGCAAGAAGAAGGCGCGCTAAGGCCCGCGGCCCAAGCTCTTAGGATTCAGGAGAAGAAATGGCAGCACCCAAGTCGGCCGCTCGCAAGCCGCGCAAGAAGGAAAAGAAGAACATCGCTGTGGGCCAGGCCCACATCAAGAGCACGTTCAACAACACGATCGTCTCGATCACCGACACCACCGGTGCGGTCATCAGCTGGGCGTCGTCCGGTGGCGTGGGCTTCAAGGGCTCCCGCAAGTCGACCCCGTTCGCCGCGCAGCTGGCCGCCGAGTCGGCCGCCCGCCAGGCGCAGGAGCACGGGATGAAGAAGGTCGACGTCTTCGTCAAGGGCCCGGGTTCGGGTCGCGAGACGGCGATCCGCTCGCTCCAGGCCGCCGGCCTCGAGGTGGGCTCGATCAACGACGTCACCCCGCAGGCGCACAACGGCTGCCGCCCGCCGAAGCGTCGCCGCGTCTAGTTCTCTTCACGTCGCCCGTCAGGCGGCGGTCCATCCGGGCCGCCGCCTGACGGCGTGACGAACACCACCTCACTCAACGCAAGTGTCATATAGCGGACACTTAGCCGAAAGGAATCAACAGTGCTCATTGCACAGCGTCCTACGCTCACCGAAGAGAACATCTCCGAGTTCCGTTCCCGGTTCGTCATCGAGCCGCTGGAGCCCGGCTTCGGCTACACCCTCGGCAACTCGCTCCGTCGCACCCTGCTCTCCTCCATCCCCGGTGCCGCTGTCACCAGCATCCGCATCGACGGCGTGCTGCACGAGTTCAGCACCGTCCCGGGTGTGAAGGAAGACGTCACCGAGATCATCCTGAACATCAAGGGTCTCGTGGTGTCGAGCGAGCACGACGAGCCGATCACGGCCTACCTGCGCAAGACCGGCGCCGGCCAGGTCACCGCGGCCGACATCTCGGCTCCGGCCGGCGTGGAGATCCACAACCCCGAGCTGGTCATCGCGACCCTCAACGACAAGGCGAAGTTCGAGGTCGAGCTCACCATCGAGCGCGGCCGCGGCTACGTGTCGGCCCAGCAGAACCGCAACGAGTACAGCGAGGCGGGCCAGATCCCGATCGACTCGATCTACTCGCCGGTGCTCAAGGTCACCTACCGCGTCGAGGCCACCCGTGCCGGTGAGCGCACCGACTTCGACCGTCTGGTCGTCGACGTCGAGACCAAGCCGGCGATCAGCCCGCGCGACGCGATCGCGTCCGCCGGTCGCACGCTGGTCGAGCTGTTCGGTCTGGCACGCGAGCTCAACAGCGCCGCCGAGGGCATCGAGATCGGCCCCGCGCCGGTCGACCAGGTCCTCAGCTCCGAGCTCTCGATGCCGATCGAGGACCTCGACCTGTCGGTCCGCTCGTACAACTGCCTCAAGCGCGAGGGCATCAACACCGTGAGCGAGCTCGTCTCGCTGTCGGAGACGCAGCTCATGAACATCCGCAACTTCGGTCAGAAGTCGGTGGATGAGGTCAAGGACAAGCTGACGGAGATGGGGCTGTCGCTGAAGGACTCGGTCCCCGGGTTCGACGGCGCCCACTTCTACAGCGGGTACGAAGAGGACGAGTCCACCATCTGAGGCCTCGTCTCACCGACAAGCCTTTCGACTTTTTCACAACTGGAGATAACCGATCATGCCTAAGCCCACCAAGGGCCCCCGCCTCGGAGGCGGTCCCGCGCACGAGCGTCTGCTGCTCGCCAACCTGGCTGCCGCGCTGTTCACGCACAAGAGCATCAAGACCACCGAGACCAAGGCCAAGCGCCTTCGTCCCTACGCCGAGCGTCTCATCACGTTCGCGAAGCGCGGCGACCTGCACGCGCGCCGTCGCGTGCTCGCTGTGATCGGCGACAAGTCCGTGGTCCACGAGCTCTTCACGGAGATCGCGCCGCTGGTCGCCGAGCGTGAGGGCGGCTACACCCGCATCACCAAGCTCGGCTACCGCAAGGGTGACAACGCGCCCATGGCGCAGATCGAGCTCGTCCTCGAGCCCGTCACCCCGAAGGCGAAGCCGGCCAAGGCCGCCACGTCCGCCGCTCCGAAGGCCGCTCCGGTCGAGGAGGCCCCGGCCGAGGACGCAGCCGCCGAGGAGACCGCCGTCGCCGAGGCCGAGGTCGTCGAGGAGGCGACCGGCGACGCCGAGGTCAGCGCCGAGGAGACCACCGCCGAAGCGGAGGCCGAGAAGGCGTAAGTCTCTCGCATCCTGTACGGAAGACCCCGCACCCCTCTGGGAGGCGGGGTCTTCCGCTTTGTAGGCTGGCAGGATGCACCAGAACGACGAGATCCTGCTTCCGCTGAGAGAGCGGCTGACCGCTCCGCCCGACTACACTCCGCGTCATCCACTCGTCGCGCGCTGGCGACCGGCGTCCGTCGACGACATCGACGCGGTGTGGGAGATCGCGAAGGCGACCGACGCCGCGGAACACCCGAACTACATCGCCACGCGCGAGGAGGTGGCGGAGGAGCTCGGGTACAGCTTCGTCGACCTCGAGCGTGACAGCCTGCTCGCCGAGACGGCGGACGGACGCGTGATCGCAGCGGTGCTCGTGGTCGAGCCTCCGCGCAAGGAGACGCTCGTCCGTGAGTTCCTCAGAGGCGGTCTGCATCCCGACTTCGCCGGACGCGGGATCGGCCGGGAGCTGCTCGCCTGGCAGCTCGCGCGGGCGGAGCAGAAGCTGGCCGCGTCGGACGAACGGCTGCCCGGCTGGATCGTGGGCTATGCGGACGAGCGTGCGCCGCGGCGCGAACGGCTTCTGCGCGCGGGCGGACTCGAGCCCGTTCGCTACTTCCTCGCCCTCGAGCGCGACCTCTCGGAGCCGATTCCGGCGGTGATTCCCTCCGGCGAGGTGCGGATCGTCCCCTTCGCTCCCGAGCTCTCGGAGGCCGCCCACCGCGCGCGCGACGACGCCTTCGGCGACCATTGGGGCAGCCAGCCGATGAGCGACGAGCAATGGAAGGCGTTCATCGGCGGCAGTTTCCGCGCCGATCTGTCGTTCGTGGCGCTCGCTGCGGGCGCGGACGGCGACGAGGTGGCCGGCGTCGTGCTGAGCCAGGTCAATGAGGAGGACTGGACCGCGCAGGGCTTCACGGGCGCGTACGTCGCCGCGCTCGGAACGACGAGGGCGCACCGCGGACGCCGGATCGCTCCGGCACTGCTGTCCGCGACGCTCCAGGCGTGCGCCGACCGCGGCTGGGAGAGGGTCACGCTCGACGTGGACGCCGAGAACCCCACGGGCGCACTCGGCCTCTACACGCGTCTCGGTTTCGTGACCACGACACGCGAGACCGGTCTGGTGCGAGTGTACTGACCCGCGGTCGTCACTGCGGTCGGGGGCCGGCCTTGTCCCACGGGTTCGCCGGGCGGATGGTCGATCGCTCGGCGAGCGTGTGGAGGGCGTCGCCGAGCGCCTGCGCGTAGAGCAGGCCGCCGCGATGTCCCGGGTGGATCTGGTCGTCGGCCAGCAGATCGAGGTGCCCCGCGATCGTGCCCTTCCAGTCCGCGATGACGACCCGTGCCGGATGCGCGGCCGCGAACGCGTCGAGTGCGGCGTCGACCCCGTCCGTCCACGAGCGGGGCGCCTGCACGTTGACCAGCACGAGCGAGCGCGTGGGGCCGATCGCGTCGAGCACGCCCTCCAGCGTGCCACCGGAGATCGGGCCGTTCGTCCCGAGCCCGATCACGACGACCTTCCGCAGAGTGCCTGCAGACGCGGCGGCGGCGACCACCTCCGGAGCCTTGCTCATCTGGCGCGAGACCACGGCGTCGACGGCGATACCCGGGTAGGTCTCCTGCAGTGCCGGGGCGGAGGCGAGCATGACCGAGTCCCCGAAGGCGGAGATGTCGGGTCCCTGCGCGATCGGGTGCGGGTCCGGCGGCACCCGGAGGGTCGGGGCGGAGGGAACGGGCGTCGCGGCTCCCGCGCTCGGCGAGCCGTTCAACGACGCGGCGCCGTCCTCGATCATCCGCTGGGCGTCCGTCGCCGCCGGGGCGACGACCATCGCGGCCACCGTTCCGGCGACGAGGAGCCCGGCCACGGCCAGGCCGGCGAACCCCGCCGTCGTCCCCGCGCGGGACGCGCGCATCCGCGCCCGGGCGCGGCGGAGCGCGCCCGCCAGGCCGTGCCGGCGGATGGGCTGCTCCAGGTACCGGTACGACAGGAGGGCTGCAGCGGCGGAGACGGCGAGGGAGCCGGTGCCGACGAGCAGCGCAGCGACGGGCTCGTGCTCGTCGGGCACGAAGGCGCACGCGAGCACGAAAACCGGCCAGTGCCAGAGGTAGAGACCATACGAACGGGCCCCGACGAATCGCAGCGGGGCGAGGTCGAGTGTGCGACCGAGGGAGGAGCGGGGGACGATCGCCGCCCAGAGCGCGATCGCGCTGAGGAGGCTGACGATGGGCAGCCCTCCGCGGTACGTGAACGCCGCGTCGGAGGTCATCGCGTAGGCGCACACGACCAGACCGAGCACCGAGAGGGCGCCGAGCGGCGGCAGCCAGCGACGGGCGAACGCCTGCAGGGCGGTCTCTCCCGCGTCGAGGTCGACCGGCCGCATCCGCGCGACCAGGATCGCGAGGGCGGCACCGAGGGCGAGCCCGAAGCTGTGGGTGTCCGAGCCGAAGTAGACGCGGGTCGGGTCGTCTCCGGGCGTATAGAGCACGCCCATCCACACGGCGGACGCGACCGCGGCGGCGAGGATGAGCGAGAGCCGCGCCCACCACGGCCGCAGGAGCGCCAGTGCGAGCAGGACGAGCGGCCACACCAGATAGAACTGCTCCTCGACGGCGAGGGACCAGAGATTGCGGAACAGCTCCGGCGCCCCCTGGGCGAAGTAGCTGGCGTCCGCCGCGATCGACAGCCAGTTGGCGCTGAACGTGAGGGCGCCGAGGATCTGCCGGGGGAGCCCCACCAGCACGTCGCCGCCGATCGCGAGTGCGACGGGGGAGCAGACGACGACCAGAAGGGCGATCGCCGGCAGGAGGCGGCGCGCCCGCCGGATCCAGAACCGCCGCAGGTCGATCCGGCCTGTCGCGCTCCGCTCCCGCACGAGCAGGCTCGTGATGAGGAAGCCGCTGATGACGAAGAACACGTCGACGCCGATGAATCCGCCCGGCAGCACGCCGGGGAAGAGGTGGTACACGAGCACGACGGCGACCGCGAAGGCGCGCAGCCCGTCCAGTCCCGCGTACCGGATCGGTCCGGCGGCGGGCCCGGACGCGGGCGGCGACGGCCGCCGGTCGGTCACGACGGGATGGACGGTCAGGAGGGGCACAGCACTCTCGGGGCGGTCGGCGGGCGGGGCGGATACGGCCGTGCCGCTGCGGCACGGAAGCGCCCACGATAGCAATCGCCGCTGACAGCCGGCTCACGCCGGAAGGCGTGCCGCCGACTCCGCGCGCTCCCTAGAATCGAGGGATGACCGAACTGGCGACGCGCTTCCGGCTCGACATCGCCTATCAGGGCACGGACTTCAACGGGTGGGGCAGGCAACCGGGGCTCCGCACCGTCCAGGGGGTGCTGGAGGAGGCGCTCGCGACCATCTTCCGGCGTGCGGGGGAGGCCCCCACCCTGACGGTCGCGGGCCGCACGGACGCGGGGGTGCACGCCCTCGGGCAGGTCGCTCACGTCGATCTCGCGCCCGAGCAGGTCGCCGTGCTGCGCAAGCCGCACGGCAAGCGGCCGCCGCTCCCGGCGCACGAGGCACTCGCGCGGAGGATCAACGGCATCCTCGGGCCGGTCCCGGACGTGGTCGTCCGCGCGGCGAGCGAGGCCCCCGTCGGATTCGACGCCCGCTTCTCGGCGGTGTGGCGACGGTACGAGTACCGCGTCGCCGACCGCGCGGCCGTGCGTGACCCGCTGCAGCGGCACCGCATCGCCTGGGTGTCGTCCGAGCTGGACGCGACCCGGATGGACACGGCGGCGCACGGGCTCCTGGGGCTCCACGACTTCGCCAGCTACTGCAAGGCGCGTGAAGGCGCGACGACGATCCGCACGCTCCAGGCGTTCTCCTGGCGCCGCGACGCGGACGGCGTGCTCGTGGGCGAGGTCGTCGCAGACGCGTTCTGTCACAGCATGGTGCGCGCCCTCGTCGGCGCCTGCGTCGAGGTCGGCGAGGGCAAGCTCGAGCCCGCAGACCTCGTCGCGCTCCGCGATGAGCACCTGCGCACCAGCGCGTTCAAGGTCATGCCCGCGCGCGGTCTCACCTTGCTGGAGGTCGGCTACCCGAACCCGGCGGAGCTGGCGCTCCGGGCGGAGCAGACACGGGCGCTCCGCTCCCTCTGAGGCGCTGGGGTCGCCGGACGGCGACTTGTCCGGCCCACCGCGGGGCGCATCGGTTTGACCGCCTCCGGGCGTGTCGCGTAGTATTGACCCTTGGTGTCCGCGCCTCCTGCGGTGCGGCACGCGAACGTGAGCCCTCCACCGGCACGGTTCCCGTCTCGTCGAGACGAGAACCCCCACGGAGTGGGATTCACGAACTCCTCCGTTCGATACAGAAAGCAGCCACTACTGTGACGCGCACTTACTCCCCGAAGGCAGACGAGATCCAGCGCGACTGGGTCGTCATCGACGCGACCGACGTCGTGCTCGGCCGTCTCGCCAGCCACACCGCCGCCCTCCTCCGCGGCAAGCACAAGGCGACGTTCGTCCCGCACCTCGACTCGGGCGACTTCGTCATCATCATCAACGCGGACAAGGTCGCGCTGACCGGCCAGAAGGCCGAGCAGAAGAAGGCTTACCGCCACTCGGGCTACCCGGGCGGCCTCAAGGCCACCACCTACTCCGAGCTCCTGGAGAAGAACCCGATCCGCGCCGTCGAGAAGGCCGTCCGTGGCATGCTCCCGAAGAACTCCATCGGTCGCGCCCAGCTCCGCAAGCTGAAGGTCTACACCGGAAGCGAGCACCCGCACGCCGCCCAGCAGCCGAAGCCGTACACGCTCGGCCAGGTCGCCCAGTAGGCGATCCCAGACCTTCACGACTGACAGAGACAAAGGATTATCACCACCGTGGCGAAGATCGCAGACAGCATCGACTCGGCCCAGGCCGAGAACGTCCAGGCCGAGAACGTCGAGTCCTACTCGACCGAGACCCCGGCCACCGAGGCCCCGGCCGCTCCGCGCGCCGTCCTCTCCGTTTCCGGCGGCGCCGTCGGCCGCCGCAAGGAGGCCATCGCGCGTGCGCGCCTGGTCCCCGGCTCCGGCACCATCACGGTCAACGGCCGTGAGTTCGCCGACTACTTCCCGAACAAGCTGCACCAGCAGCTCATCAACGACCCGTTCAAGGTCCTCGACCTGCTCGGCTCCTACGATGTCGTCGCCCGCATCACCGGCGGCGGCCCCTCGGGTCAGGCCGGCGCGCTGCGTCTGGCCATCGCGCGTGCGCTCAACGAGATCGACCGCGACAACAACCGTCCGACCCTGAAGAAGGCCGGCTTCCTCACCCGTGACGCGCGCGTCACCGAGCGCAAGAAGGCCGGTCTCAAGAAGGCCCGCAAGGCGTCGCAGTTCTCCAAGCGCTAAGCGACACCGAGCGTCTAGGCTGCCGTCATGCCACGTCTCTTCGGAACCGATGGAGTCCGCGGACTCGCCAACGGTAGCCTCACCGCCGACCTCGCGCTCGGCCTCGCTCAGGCAGCTGCTGCTGTCCTGACGCGAGGCCGCAGCGCGGAGGCACGGCGTGCCGCCGGCAAACGGCCGACGGCGATCGTCGCCCGCGACCCTCGCGTCTCGGGCGAATTCCTGTCTGCGGCGGTCGCCGCGGGCCTCGCCAGCTCGGGCATCGACGTGCTGGACGCGGGCGTCATCCCGACCCCCGCCACCGCCTTCCTCATCGCCGACTTCGACGCCGACTTCGGTGTGATGGTGTCCGCCTCGCACAACCCCGCGCCCGACAACGGCATCAAGATCTTCGCCCGGGGCGGCACCAAGCTGCCGGACGTGGTCGAGAACCGGATCGAGGAGCACCTCGATCTCGAGAAGCTCACCCCGACCGGCGCCGATGTCGGCCGTATCCGCCGCTTCGCGGACGCGGAGGACCGCTACGTCCTCCACCTCCTGGCGAGTCTCCCGCACCGGCTCGACGGCATCCACGTCGTGCTCGACTGCGCCCACGGCGCGGCCGCGGGCATCTCGCCCGAGGTCTTCACCGACGCGGGCGCCCGCGTCACCGTCATCGGCGACGCGCCGGACGGTATGAACATCAACGACGGTGTCGGCTCCACGCACCTCGACAAGCTCGCGGAAGCGGTCCTCGCCGCAGGCGCCGATGTCGGCATCGCCCACGACGGGGACGCCGACCGCTGCCTCGCCATCGACGCCGACGGCAATGTGGTCGACGGAGACCAGATCATGGCGATCCTCGCGCTCGGCATGAAGGAGCGCGGCAAGCTCACGGACAACACCCTCGTCGCCACCGTCATGAGCAACCTCGGACTGAAGCTCGCGATGCGCGACGCCGGCATCCGCGTCGTCGAGACCGCGGTCGGCGATCGCTACGTGCTCGAGGAGATGAACAAGAACGGCTACTCCCTCGGCGGCGAGCAGTCGGGCCACGTCATCATGAGCGAGTTCGCGACCACCGGCGACGGCATCCTCACCGGGCTCCACATCCTCAGCGAGATGGCTCGCCAGCGCAAGCCGCTGTCCGAGCTGGCGAAGGCCATGACCGTCTACCCGCAGGTGATGGTGAACGTGAAGGGCGTGGACCACCACGCCGTGCACACCGACGAGAAGCTCAAGGCGGCGGTCGCCTCTGCCGAGCAGTCGCTCGGCGACTCCGGACGCGTGCTCCTGCGCCCCTCGGGCACCGAACCCCTGGTCCGTGTCATGGTCGAGGCCGCGGACCAGTCCACGGCCGAGCGCCTCGCCAACGAGCTCGCCGACGTCGTCCGCGAGCGGCTGACGGTCTGAGCTAGCGGGCCAGCGACCGAGCGTCCGTCAGCACGGCGAGACCCGTAGTGAAGCTGTCCTCGAACCGCATCAGTTCGGACGGCGGAACGGCATTACGGGAGGCGGTGGCGCGCCAGTCCGACACTGCGTCCATGATCCGACCCAGTTCCCGCCGCACGTCGTCCGGCTGGAGCCGACACGCACGTGCGAGTTCGAGCATCCCGGCCGCCTCGTCCGATGGGCGGTCGGCGCCGGCGATGGATGTCTGCCGGGCACGGGTGGTGGGATTCGGATTGATATCGAAGGCCGGCGAGAGCGACCATCCCGCTCGTCGGCGAAGCAGCCCGTGGTTGCGCAGGTGATCGTCCGTGTTGTTGAGCCCGACGTTGACGGCGGCGCGACGGAAGAGCTGAAGGGCGTCGTCGGTCGGGCCGTCGCTGACCTCCTCCACGCTCTCGGCGATGTCGATGTAGTCGCCGCCGTCACCGGCGCGGCGCCCCAACAGCGTCATCGCGCTGATGTACCCGATCCGCCCGGGACGGTCGACCGAGATCCCCAAGGTGCGGTCGAACCGGTCGAGCAGCAGAAGATGACGGCCATCGATGCGAACGAGTCGATGGATGGGGACGGCGACGCCTGCGGCTGCGGCGAGGTCGAGGGCGGTCGCCTCCCAGGCCATCACATCCCAGTCGTCTTCATGGTGCGGAAACTTCGCGATGAGCTGTCGGCCGTCCTCACCAAGGACGGCGGCCTTGGGGCGCGCGCCGCCAAGCGATCCTGTCCCCGCATCGAGCAGAGTTTTCACCGCTGCGAGATCGTCACCGTCCTGTGCGGCGAGATCCGCAGAATGGAGAAGCGTCGGCAATTGCAAGAGCCGCGGCACGGTGTGGTCCGGGTCGAGGAATGCCGATTCGTCGTCGACACGGAACCTCAACGCGCCCTGGCGCGTGATGTCACCGACGCCGCTCAGGTAGTCGACATCGTCGAGTTCCTGTGCGCGGCGCGAATCCTTCCGAGCGAGGGCACGTTCTCGCTTCGCGAGGAGGGTGCGTCCCCAGCGGTCCGGCGCGGAGTCGGTGAACGCTCCGGGCAGGCCTTGCACGTAGTGCGTCCCAGAGGCCAGGGGGAACGCCGGATCGATCGGGTACGAGTGCGGCTTGGAGAGGAAGTCCGGGTCGTATTGGAATGTCGTCGATGCGAGCGCGCCGCGACCGCGATGGAATTGCGCCCGTCCGACGAGGACCGTCGCCCCGGCGAGTTCCACGTGCACCTGTAGTACCTCGTAGTGCGTCATCGCACGCGCTGTCGATCGAGGAGGCCTGCGCGGGCGCGACCCAGATCGGTGCCGAGCGGATCCACAGCTTCGGTCAAGGTGTCGAGGATCCCGAGAGCCCGAGCGACGCGGAGCACGACGTGGAAGCCGACGGTCGGGTCGCCGTGCTCGAGCTTGCGCAGAGTGTCCCGTGTGATGTCGGCACGTTCCGCCACTTGCTGTGCGGTCAGGCCGAGGATCTTGCGCCAGCCGGCGAAATCGTCGCCGATCTCCTTCGCCGCGCGCATGACCTTGGCGGGTTGCTGACTGACCACCATTCCCCTCTCGACGATTAGGGAATACTATACTCGCCCTTAATCGGCTTAGTGGGTATTTTAGTCGTCATTGTGGCTAACGACCCTCCTGCTGTCTCCGTGCGGCGATGTAGTCCAGGGCGGAGTACGGGCGGTCCACTTCAGGAAGCATGCCGTCCTCGGCCAGGCCGGTGACCAGTTCGGCGGGATCCATCGACAGTGTGATGGCCAACTGGACGATGGTCGTGAGGGTCGGGTTGCCGCCGCCGCGCTCCAGGCGGCCGTAGTTCGCCAGGTCGACGCCGCTCAGGTGGGCGATGTCGTACTGGGAGCAGCCGAGCTCCAGTCGTCGTGCGCGCAGTCGCGCGCCGAACAGGCGAGAGGCTTCTGAGCGCGTGCGAGGCATGCTCTCAGCCTTCGGGCCCCGGACCTAACGCACCAGAGGATGCGCACCGGAGGCGCGGGGGCCTGAGGTCTACAAGCAATATCGGCTACTCACTCCTGGGCCTTGCGCGCCGCGATGAAGTCGGCGACGGAGAACGCGCGGTCGCGGTCGGGAAGCATCCCTTCGCCGTAGAGGCCGACCAGCAGCTCTGCGGGGTCGGTGTCGAGCGCTGTCGCGAGTCGCACGATCGTGTGCAGCTCGGAGTTGGCCTCGCCGCGCTCGACCCGCCCGTAGTTCGTGACGTGCATCTCGGCGAGGTCGGCGATCTCCTCCTGGCTCATCCCGAGGGCGAGACGCACGGCGCGGACGCGCTCGCCGAACAGGCGTGCGGCGTGTGATCGAGGAGTTGGCATACTCCAGGCCTACGCGTCCCGCGCCTCCGAGACCAGAGTCCCCGCACGCGCATTCTCTGCGCCTCAGGCCCTCACACCTCAGAGTTTGCGGAGCAGGACGGAGCTGACGGTGTGGTCGGCGTCCTTGCGGAGCACGAGCTTGGCGCGCGAGCGCGTCGGCCGGATGTTCTGCAGGAGGTTCGGCTCGTTGATCCGCGACCAGATGGACGCCGCCCGTGCGCGCGCCTCCTCCTCGGTGAGGTCCGCGAAGCGGTGGAAGTACGACTGGGGGTTCGCGAACGCGCCGCGCTGCAGCTTGAGGAAGCGCTCTTGGTACCAGCGCGCGATGTCCCGCGTGCGGGCGTCGACGTAGACGCTGAAGTCGAAGAGGTCGCTGACGGCGAGACGGTTGCCGCCGCCGGCCGGCTGGAGCACGTTGAGCCCCTCGACGATCAGCACGTCCGGGCGCCGGACGACGATCTCGGCATCCGGGACGATGTCGTAGCTGAGATGCGAGTAGAAGGGAGCGCGCACCTCGGGCGCACCGCTCTTGATCGCGGTCACGAACCGCAGCAGCGAGCGGCGGTCGTACGACTCGGGGAAGCCCTTACGCTCCATGAGCCCGCGGCGCTCCAGCTCGGCGTTCGGGAGGAGGAAGCCGTCGGTGGTGACGAGCTCGACGCGCGGGGTGTCCTCCCATCGGGACAGGAGCTCGCGCAGAAGGCGGGCGATGGTGGACTTGCCGACCGCGACGGAGCCGGCCACGCCGATGACGAACGGCGTGCGCTGGGAGCGCTCGCCGAGGAAGTCGCTGGTGACCCGGTGCAGCTGCCGGGCGCCGCCCGCGTAGAGGTTGAGGAGGCGGCTCAGCGGGAGGTAGACCTCCTCGACCTCGCGCATGTCGAGGGGGTCGCCGAGGCCGCGGAGCTGGACGATCTCCGTCTCCTTGAGGGGCAGCTGCGTGCTCTGTGCGAGCTCCGACCAATCGGCCCTGTCCAGCTCCACGAACGGGGTGCTGGCGTCGCCGCCTGTGGGTTCGCCGCGACCGGCGCCGTTGTCACGCATAGGCGACAAGTCTAGGCCGTGCCCCAGGTTAGAATCGGGTCCATGTGTGGAATCGTGGGGTACGTCGGTACCGACAAGAGCCTCGAGGTCCTCCTCGGCGGTCTGAAGCGCCTGGAGTACCGCGGCTACGACTCGGCCGGCATCGCCGTCATCGGCCCCGACGGCCGCCTCGGCACGGCGAAGAAGGCCGGCAAGCTCGCCGTCCTGGCCGGCGACCTCGACGCGCACCCCATCCCCGACGGCGCCACCGGCATCGGCCACACCCGGTGGGCGACCCACGGTGGACCGACCGACCGCAACGCCCACCCGCACCTGGGTGACGACGGCAAGCTCGCCGTCATCCACAACGGGATCATCGAGAACTTCGCGACGCTCAAGGACGAGCTGCTCGCCGACGGCTTCACCTTCGAGTCCGAGACCGACACCGAGGTCGCCGCCGTGCTCCTCGGCCGCGAGTACCGCACCACCGGTGACCTGGGCGAGGCGTTCCAGCGCGTCGTCTCGCGCCTCGAGGGCGCATTCACCCTCCTCGCCCTGCACCAGGATCAGCCGCACGTCGTCGTCGGCGCCCGTCGCAACTCGCCGCTGGTGATCGGGCTGGGCGAGGGCGAGAACTTCCTCGGCTCTGATGTCGCCGCGTTCGTCGAGCACACCCGCCGCGCGATGGCCATCGGCCAGGACCAGATCGTCACCATCACCCCGGACGCCGTGACCGTGACCGACTTCTCCGGCGCCCCCGTCGAGGTCGAGCCCTTCGAGGTCGCCTGGGACGCCTCCGCAGCGGAGAAGGGCGGCTGGTCGTCGTTCATGGCGAAGGAGATCGCCGAGGAGCCCGACGCCGTGGCCAACACCCTGCGCGGGCGGGTCGTCGACGGCGAGGTGCACATCCCCGAGCTCGAGGCGCTCGGCGACGCGTTCTTCACGGGGGTCGACCGCATCACGATCGTCGCCTGCGGCACGGCGGCGTACGCGGGCCTCGTCGGCAGCTATGCGATCGAGAAGTGGGCGCGCGTCCCCGTGACCGTCGAGCTCAGCCACGAGTTCCGCTACCGCGAACCCGTCATCACCGACGGCACTCTCGTGATCTCCATCAGCCAGTCCGGCGAGACGATGGACACCCTCATGGCCGTCAAGTACGCCCGCGAGGCCGGGGCGAAGGCCATCTCGGTCTGCAACACGCAGGGCGCCACCATCCCGCGCGAGTCCGACGCAGCCCTCTACACGCACGCCGGACCCGAGGTGGCCGTCGCGTCGACCAAGGCGTTCGTGGCCCAGATCACCGCCCTCTACCTCTTCGGCCTGCACCTCGCCCGCGTGCGCGGCACGCTGAGCAGCGCGATGCAGCGCGACGCGGTGCAGGAGCTCTCCGAGGTCCCCGAGAAGATCGCCGCCGTGCTCGAGTCGCACGAGGCCATCGCGCAGCTCGCGCGCTGGATGTCCGACACCCGCTCGGTGCTCTTCCTCGGCCGGCACGTCGGCTACCCGATCGCGCTGGAGGGCGCGCTCAAGCTCAAGGAGCTCGCGTACATCCACGCCGAGGGATTCGCTGCGGGCGAGCTCAAGCACGGGCCGATCGCCCTGATCGAACCGGGGCAGCCCGTCTTCGTCGTCGTGCCGAGCCCGCGCTGGTCGGACGAACTGCACAAGAAGGTCGTCTCGAACATCCAGGAGATCCGCGCCCGCGGCGCCCGCGTCATCGCGATCGCCGAGGCCGGCGATGCCGCGGTGCTCCCGTTCGCCGACGAGGTCATCCGTATCCCGCTGGCGGCACCGCTCTTCGAGCCGCTGCTGGCCGTGGTCCCCCTGCAGATCTTCGCGATGGAGCTGTCGGCGGCGAAGGGGCTGGACGTCGACCAGCCGCGCAACCTCGCCAAGTCCGTCACCGTCGAGTAGCGGGAGGCGGTCGGAACGTGATCGCCGGCATCGGCATCGACGTGGTGGACCTGGCGCGCTTCGCCCGGTCGCTCGAGCGGACGCCGAAGCTGCGCGAACGGCTGTTCACCGAAGCGGAGCGCGCGCTGCCGGTGCACTCCCTGGCCGCCCGCTTCGCCGCCAAGGAGGCGCTGATCAAAGCGCTGGGCGGCTCCGAGGGCGTGCGCTGGCACGACATGGAGATCGTCCCCGACGAGGAGAGGAACCCGGGTTTCGTGCTGCACAACGTGGTCGAGCGACAGGTGCGTGAGCGCGGGATCGCGCACATCCACGTGTCGATGTCGCATGACGCGGGCATCGCGACCGCCTTCGTGATCGCGGAGACCGCGCAGTGAGCGCCTTCCGCGAGCTCGAGGTCGACCTGGACGCCATCGCCTCGAATGTGCGGCGGATGCGTGCGCACGTGGGGACGCCGCACGTCATGGCCGTCGTCAAGGCGAACGCCTACGGACACGGCGCCGTCTCCGCCGCGCGGGCCGCTCTCGACGGCGGCGCGGACTGGCTGGGCGTCGCAGACCTGGACGAGGCGCTGCAGCTGCGGGAGGCGGGTATCGAGGCACCCGTGCTCGCCTGGCTCCACTCGCCCGACGAGGACTTCCGGCTGGCTGCGGCGGCCGGGGTGGATGTCGGCATCTCGTCGATCGCGCAGCTCGAGGCCGCGGCGCAGGCGGCGCGCCCCGGTGCGCCGATCGCGGTCCACGTCAAGGTGGAGACCGGGCTGAGCCGCAACGGGGTCGCCGAGGAGGAGTGGGCGGCGCTGTTCGGCCGGGCGCGCGTGCTCGAGGACGCCGGTGCGATCACGGTGCGCGGCATCTTCAGCCACCTCTCCAACGCGTCCGACGACGACGACCGCGCGGCGATCGCCGTGTTCGAGCGGGGGCTGGCGGTCGCCGCAGCGGAGGGGGTCGTCCCCGAGCTGCGTCACATCGCGGCCAGTGCCGCGGCGATCGCGCTCCCGGAATCGCGTTACGACCTGGTGCGCCTCGGGCTCTCGGTCTACGGCCTCTCGCCCTACGGCGCCGCCTCCGCGCGCGAGCTCGGCCTGCGCCCGGCGATGACCGTGCGCGGGCGGATCGCGGCGGTTCGCCGTGTGCCCGCGGGCAAGGGCGTCTCGTACGACTACACGTACCGCACCGGGCAGGAGACGACCTTGGCGCTCGTGCCGCTCGGCTACGCGGAGGGGATCCCGCGCAGCGCGTCCAATGCGGCACCGGTCTCGATCGGCGGCCGCACGTTCCGGATCGCGGGGCGCGTGGCGATGGACCAGTTCGTCGTCGACGTGGGCGACCATCCCGTCGCCGTCGGAGACGAGGTCGTGCTGTTCGGCGATGCTGCGGCGGGGGTGCCGTCGGCCTACGACTGGGCGGAGGCATGCGGGACGATCAGCTGGGAGATCGTGACCCGGCTCGACGGGCGAGTGGAGCGGACGTTCCGGGGCGGGCGATGAGCGAAGACAGGGGATTCCATCCGCCGGTGGAGCGGATCGTCGAGACCAGCGAGGGGATGCACGCGCTCGGGATCGAGCTGGCGGGCATGCTCCGGCCCGGGGACCTCCTCGTGCTCTCCGGCCCGCTCGGCGCGGGCAAGACCACGCTAACCCGCGGCATCGGCGACGGTCTGGGGGTCCGCGGTCCCGTGACCAGCCCGACGTTCGTCCTGGCGCGCACCCACCCGAGTCTCGTCGGCGGCCCGCCGCTGGTGCACGTGGACGCCTACCGGCTGTCGAGCGCACTCGAACTCGACGACCTCGACATCGACTACGCGCGCTCGGTCGTCGTCGTCGAGTGGGGGAGGGGCATGCTCGAGGGAGTCGCCGAGTCCTGGCTGGAGGTCGCGATCGAGCGGCCGACGGGCGCGGGCGCCTCGAGCGCACACGACGACGAACGGGAGCTGGACGCCGACGAACCGCGTACGGTCGCGGTCACGGGTTTCGGGCCGCGCTGGAGCGGGCTCGCAGCCGACGGCTAGGCTGCGTACATGGGGGAATTCGCTGTGGAGGTCGGCGGGCTGCGCACCGCCGCGAGATCGGTGGACGATATCGCGGACGCGGCGACGCCATCCGGAGACGTCGCGCATCCGTCGACGGTGGGGGACGAGGGCCTGTCCGACGCCATCGCGTCCTTCGCCGCGAAGACGCAGCGCAGCTGGGCCGAGCGCCTGGCTGCGACCACGGCCCTCGCCGATGGCCTGCGTGCGTCGGCCGTCGAGTACGAGTCGGCTGACGGCGACGGCCGGGACGACGTCCGGTCGGCGGCGCGGGCGTACTGATGGCCGAGCTCGGACAGACGTCGGACCCGACGGCACTCGTGCCCGGATCGCTCGACAGCATCGACTCCGCGATCGCGCAATGGAAGAAGCGGGCCGCGACGGCCGACCAGGCCTCGACATCGTTGAACGCCCTCCCGGCTCCCGTCGGCTGGAGCGGCGCGGGCGCCGACGGGTTCGCGAGGCATCGGAAGAACGCCGCCGCACGCTGGGAGAGACTCTCGCACGCGTTCACGTCGGCGGCATCCGCGCTCGACGAGTACCGCACCGCGCTGCGCGCCGCGCAGAAGCGAGCCGGCCGGGCGATCGACCTGTGGGAGGAGGCCCGGCAGGAGACGGCGGCCGCGCTCGCCCCGCGTTCGGGCACGATCGCCCCGATCGTCACGGCGGACCCCGGCGCGGCCCTCCGCACGCAGGCGAAGCAGGTGCTGGCGGACGCCCGTTCCTCGGTCTCCCGCACGGCGTCGTCCGCCGCTGCGGCGATCCGCGCTGCGGCGGACGAGCCCGATCTCAGCGCGAAAGCGTGGGACGTGCTCTCCGATGCGAGCCTGACACCGCGGGAGGCGCTCGATGCGCTCGCCGGCGTCTCGGGCGACGAGCTCGCGAGGCTCCTGAAGGCGCGCCCCGACCTCGCCGGACTGCTCCAGCAGGCCGACCCGCACGACGTGGCCCCCTGGTGGAAGAGCCTCGACGCCCCGCAACGGGACGCCCTCATCCACGCCGCGCCCGCGGTGATCGGGAACCTCGAGGGCGTGGCGTACGGGGATCGCGACACGGCCAACCGCATCGACCTCGCGAACCAGCTCGCCGCTGCCGAGGCGGCTCTGACGAAGGCGCAGGAGCCGCTGCCGTGGTGGGCGCTGTTCGGCGGCGCGGGTGTCGTCGACGCGCACAACCAGGACGTGGCGGACGCCCAGGCGCAGGTGGATGCCCTGAAGAACATCCTGGGTGCGGCGAAGACGCCGAAGGGCGGCGAAGGGCATTACCTCATCTCGTTGACGGACGACCGCCCTCCGCTCGCCGCGGTCGCGGTCGGCGACCTCGACACTGCGGACAGCGTCACATATGCCGTACCGGGAATGGGAACGACCACGGCGGGCATGCGGGGGTGGACGGATGCCGCCGCCGCCATCCAGGCACAGCAGAGCGCCGTGGATCCCGGGCACTCGCACGCCGTCGTCGCCTGGATCGGCTACGAGACCCCACCGATCCCTGGGCAGGGCGGCCTCGATGTGCTCGACACGAAGAAGGCCGAGGCCGGGGCCGTCAAACTCGAAGCCGCCCTGGGCGGTTTCACCGCCTCACGGGGGTCGAGTCCCGCGTCGCTCAACGTCGTGGCCCATTCCTACGGGACGACCACGGCCTCGATCGCCCTGACGGCCGCGGGAACGCACGTCGACTCGTTCGTCAGCGTCGGATCGGCCGGTCTGCCGTCCTCGATCGACAGCGCATCCGACATCCACGCGGACGCGGTCTACGCGGGCCAGGCGCGCAACGTGATCCCGGGCCTCGAGGACGGACAGGGCGATCAGTGGGCCTGGACCGGCCGCGACTTCGGCAATCACCCGGTGAATCCCGTGGATCCGTCGTTCGGTGCGCACACGTTCGGCACCGACTCCGGAACCGGGGGGACGGCTGTGACCGATCACGGGACCCACACCGATGGCGGCTCGGGCTATCTCGATCCCGGAACCGAGTCGCTCAACAACGTCGCCCTCGCCACGACCGGGCAGGGCGACCATGTCTCGGCCTACGTGCCGAAGGGACTGACACCTCTCCAGCAGGGCCTGGTGGATGGAGCGACGAGTGGTCCGTATTACTGAGCGGCGGGCCGGCGTCGTTATCGCCGCGGCGATCCTGGCAGCGCTGACCGGCTGCACCCCGACGAGCAAGGAGGCGACCATGACACCGCATGAGGCGCGCGACACCCTGGTGAAGACCATCACGGACACCGCGGCACGGCTGCCGGTCAGCGGGTGGACCGACAGCGGAGCCCCCAGCGTGACGGACTGCGATGCGAACGGCGCGGCGGGTGCCAAGTACGGGTACTTCTACCGTGCGTCGCCGGGCACGGACTTCGCCGGCGACGCCAAGACCGTCGCGGACTACTGGACGTCGCTCGGGATCAGCGTCCGCACGGTCACCGCGCCGGACACCGCGGTGTACGGCACCGGCGGTCCCGTCCAGACCATCAGCTTCCAGACGGCCCCGGGGGACTACGCGATCTCGGGCACCTCGCTCTGCGTGCCCGGCGATGTGGACACGCTGATCGACGAGCAGGCCGGCGACTGATGCCCATCGCGTTCCATCCCGAGCGGCACGAATCGATGCTGGCCGCGCTGGGGCGGGCGGCGGACCAGATCCAGGCCGAACTGGACACGCTCGACCGCGAGGCCGCCCTCCTTCGCGCGAGCTGGTCGGGGGAGGCGCAGCGGGCGTACGACACGGCGCACCGGGAGTGGACGGCCGCGCTGGCCGAACTGCACCGGGCCCTGATGGACGCCGCCCGAGCGGCCGACGCCGCCGGTGCCCGGCTCGCCCGGGCCGAGGCGACGGTGACCGCGCGCTGGAGCTGAGGCAGCGCGGCACGCGCGGACCCGCCTAGGCTGGAGGCATGCTCCTCGCCATCGACACCTCCTCCGGGACGAGCGTCGCCGTGGTCGACCGCGACGCCGGAGTGCTCTCCGAGGTCGTCGAGGCCGACACGATGCGCCATGCCGAGGTGGTCGGGACCCTCATCCGCGAAGCGCTGGACATCGCCGGGGTCCCGGTGTCCGCCCTCTCGGGCGTGGTCGCCGGGATGGGGCCCGGGCCGTTCACCGGCCTGCGGGTCGGGATCGCCGCGGCCAAGGCCTTCGCGGTCGGGGCGGGCCGCCCCCTCGTTCCCGTGGTCAGCCACGACGCCATCGCCGCCGAGCACTTCGGCTCCGGCGGTTCCGGACCGCTGCTCGTGGTGACGGACGCGCGGCGCCGCGAACGGTACTGGACCGCGTACAGCGGCCCCGACGAGCTGGGGCTCCCTGTGCGTCTGGACGGCCCCGGGCTGGCCAAGCCGGATCAGCTCCCGCACGCCGAGTTCGTCCGTGTCGACGCCGACGTCGTGAGCGCCGGCCGTCTCGGGATGATCGCCGAGGTCCGCTTCGCGAACAAGCGCCCCTTCGACCCCGACGAGCCGCTGTACCTGCGTTCGCCGGACGTGACCCTGTCCGCCGGTCCCAAGCGGGTGAGCGCGTGACGGCCTGGGAGCTGCGCCGCGCGACGGCGGCCGACGTGCCGGCGATCATGGAGCTGGAGCGCTCGACGTTCGTCACCGACGCGTGGTCCGAGCGGACCATGCGGTCGGAGGTGGCGGGCGAGCACGGCTACTACCTGGTGGCTTTCGAGCCCGGGGAGAAGAGCCGCATCGATGCGTACGCCGGTCTGCTCGCGCCGCGCGGCGCCGGCGAGGGCGACATCCAGACCATCGCCGTGGCTCCGCGCGCACGACGACGCGGACTCGCCCGCGCGCTCATGAACGCCCTGATCGGGGAGGCCCGGTCGCGCGGCGCGCAGGAGATCTTCCTCGAGGTGCGGGACGACAATCCGGGCGCGCAAGCGCTGTACGTCTCGCTGGGTTTCGAGGAGATCGGCGTACGCCCGCAGTACTACCAGCCGGACGGTGTGGACGCGATCGTGATGCGTCTCGCCGTCCCGACCCCGGAGACGACGATCGCATGAACCGCGACGAACCCCTGGTCCTCGGCATCGAGACCTCGTGCGACGAGACGGGCGTCGGGATCGTGCGGGGAACGACCCTGCTCGCGAACACGATCGCCTCGTCCATGGAGGAGCACGCGCGCTACGGCGGCGTCGTGCCCGAGGTCGCGGCGCGGGCGCACCTCGAGGCCCTCACGCCGACCCTCCGCACCGCCGTGGCCGATGCCGGCATCGACCTGGCCGATGTGGACGCCATCGCCGTCACGAGCGGGCCCGGCCTCTCCGGCGCGCTCATGGTCGGCGTCGGCGCAGCGAAGGCGCTCGCCGTTGCGCTCGACAAGCCCCTCTACGCGGTCAATCACCTCGTCGGTCACGTCGGGGCGGACCTGCTCGACGCAGCGGGTGGCCCCGGTCACCCGGTCGAGCTGCCGACGATCGCGTTGCTGGTCTCCGGCGGTCACACGTCCCTCCTGCTCGTCAGGGATCTGGTCTCCGACGTCGAGCTCCTCGGCGAGACCATCGACGACGCGGCGGGGGAGGCCTTCGACAAGGTGGCGCGCGTGCTGGGCCTGCCGTATCCCGGCGGTCCGCAGATCGACCGCGTCGCGGCGGACGGCGACCCGCGCGCCATCCGGTTCCCGCGCGGGCTGACCAAGCCGAGAGACCTCGAGCGCCATCGGTACGACTTCTCGTTCTCCGGGCTGAAGACGGCAGTCGCCCGCTGGGTCGAGCAGCGCCAGGACGCGGGCGAGGAGGTGCCGGTCCCCGATGTCGCCGCCTCTTTCCGCGAGGCCGTCGTCGACGTGCTGCTCAGCAAGGCGGTCGCGGCCTGCCGCGACCACGACGTGCCCCGGCTCCTGCTGGGCGGCGGGGTCGTCGCGAACGCGCGGGTGCGTCAGCTCGCGGCCGAACGCACGCGCGAAGCGGGCATCGCGCTCCGCATCCCCGCGCTCTCGCTCTGCACCGACAACGGCGCGATGATCGCGGCTCTCGGCGCCCAGCTCGTGATGGCGGGACACGCGCCGAGCGAGCCGACGTTCGCCGCCGACTCGACGCTTCCCGTCACCGAGATCCAGGTGGCACGCTGAGTCGTTGACACGTTCCGACAGCGCTGGGACGATGGAATCGATACAGGGAGTTCCCAGAAACTCCCACCTGAAGGAGATGCGGAACATGACCGATCCGAACGCGCCCGCCGGCCCCACGGACCCCGACGCCCAGAACGGAGTGGTCCCGCCCGCGGAGCCCGTCGCCCCGGCTGCCCCTGAGCCCACGCCCGCCGCCGCAGAGCCCGCCCCGGCCGCACCCGCCGCTCCGGTTCCGCCCGCGGCACCCGCGTACACGCCTCCGCAGCCGCAGGCTCCGCAGCAGCCGTACGGCCAGCAGCCGCAGGCGCCGCAGCAGCCGTACGGCCAGCAGCCGCAGGCGCCGCAGCAGCCCTACGGCCAGCAGCCGCAGCAGCCGTACGGTCAGCAGCCGCAGCAGCCGTACGGTCAGCAGCCGCAGCAGCCGTACGGCCAGCAGCAGGCGCCGTACGGCCAGCAGCAGCCGGCTCCTGGCTACGGAGCGCCGGCCTACGGACAGCCGGCCCCCGGCTACGCCCAGCCCTACGCCGCGCCGTCCAAGTCGCCGATCCTGAGCATCCTGTCCCTCGTCGGCGGCATCGTCGGCATCGTGCTCAACATCGCATGGGGCGTCGGCGTGCTCTTCGGAGTCGCGGCGGTCGTCCTCGGCTTCCTCGGTCGCAGCAAGGAGCCGCAGGCGAAGGGGTTCTGGCTCACCGGCCTCATCCTCGGCTTCGTCAGCATCGCGATCGCGATCATCGTGTGGATCGGGCTGGCGGTCCTCTTCGCCAGCTTCAGCGCCACCTACAACACCTACTGAGCGGACACGGCTCGCGCTGGCCGGGCGGCCTCAGAGCCGCTCGGCCAGCAGGGCGGTGTGCCGCCCGGCGATCCGGGTCAGGATCAGGGTCGCCGAGCGGTCGCCTGCGAGCGCCAGACGTCTGCGGAGCGCGGCGGGATCGACATCCACGCCGCGCTTCTTGATCTCCAGGGAGCCGACGCCGCGCTCGCGCAGGGCCCGCCTCAGATCCCGCTCCCCGTACGGCAGCGTCTCGAGCACCCGGAATCCGGCGGCGAACGGCGTCGGCATCGCGTGGTCCGCCGTGATGTAGGCGATGCCGTCGGCGACCATCCGGCCGTCCAGCTGCCGGGCGAGGTCGCCGATCAATCGAGCGCGGATGACGGAGCCGTCGGGCTCGTAGACGTATTCGCCGAGTTCGCCGGTCTCGGCGTCCTCGCTGTCGCTCTCCGCCGTGAGCTCATGGGCCTCGTCGCCGCGCAGCACCAGCGCGGCGCGGCGGATGTGCGGCCGCGCGAGCGCGCCGAACCAGAGGCCGAGCTCGACGACCTGCCCGTCGGACGAGATCCACTGCGCCTCGGCGTTCGACGGGATGAGGTCGCGATCGAATCCGGGGCCCAGCTTGAGCCCGACCGACCGGCCGGTCGCGAGTTCGTAGGCGAAGCCGAGCGAGGGGGTGTAGTCGTCGGGGTCGGTGAGCCGCTCGGTCTGCGTGTGGCCGGCGGTGCGACGCGCGGGGTCGAGGAAGACGGCGTCGACGCTGCGCAGATCGGCGTCCTCGGCGCGGCCGTGCACCACCGTCGCGTTCGGGAACGGAGCCAGGTTGTACGCCGCGATCGCGGCCGTGACCTCGTCGGCCTCGACGGCCGTCACGTCCAGCTCGATCGCCGCGACGGCGAGGGCGTCGCCGCCGATCCCGCAGCCGAGGTCGGCGACGCGGGTGAGGCCCGCGGAGCGGAAGCGGCCCGCATGCCGGGCGGCCACCGCGAGACGCGTCGCCTGTTCGAGGCCGGCCTCCGTGAAGAGCATCCGGGAGGCGAAGTCGCCGAATTTCGCGACGGCCTTCCGCCGCAGCTTCGACTGCGTCAGCACAGCGGCCACGAGGCCGGGGGCGTGGCCCTGCTTGCGCAGATCCGAGACGAGCCGGACCACGTCCTTCTCCGTCTGGTACGGCGGAAGGGAGTCGAGCAGCCGGAGCCCCTCCGGGCTCAGCAGTTCGAGGAATTCGGACCGGTCCATGATCCTCACGCTACCTCTTGGCACTCACGTTGCGTGACTGCTAACGCACCCTCTAGACTCCTGTTAGCACTCGCAGTGCGAGGCTGCTAATCACGTCTTCTGTCAAGACACCGTTCGTCATAGGAAAGGGGTCAACGTGTCGGTCTCCATCAAGCCGCTCGAAGATCGCATCGTCATCAAGCAGGTCGAGGCTGAGCAGACCACTGCGTCCGGTCTGGTCATCCCCGACACCGCCAAGGAGAAGCCGCAGGAGGGCGAGGTCGTCGCCGTGGGCCCCGGCCGCATCGACGACAACGGCAACCGCATCCCCCTCGACGTCGCCGTCGGCGACAAGGTCATCTACTCCAAGTACGGTGGCACCGAGGTCAAGTTCGGCGGCGAGGACTTCCTCGTGCTCTCGGCCCGCGACGTGCTCGCGGTCGTCGTCCGCTGACGCACCCCGCTCCACGATCGGCCCGGATGCCTCTGGCATCCGGGCCGTCGTCGTTCGTCGGCCGCTGTGGCTAGAGTCGGTCGGGTGCCACCACCTTCTCCCCGCGCGGCCGACCACCGCACCTCCGGACTGATCTTCGCCCTCTCCGCACATGTGCTGTGGGGTGTGCTGACCCTCTACTTCATCGCCCTGGCTCCGGCCACCGCGTGGGAGATCGTCGCCTGGCGGGTCGTGTTCTCGCTGGTCTTCTGCGCACTTCTGCTGACCGTCACGCGGGCGTGGCGTCCGTTCATCGGGCTGCTGCGCACCCCGCGCATCCTGTTCACGATGGCGCTCGCTGGAGCCCTCATCTATGTCAACTGGCAGACGTACGTGCTCGCCACCGTGACCGGCCACGTCGTCGAGGCGGCTCTCGGATACTTCATCAACCCGATCGTCACCATCCTGCTCGGGGTGCTCGTGCAGCGGGAGGGGCTGCGCCCGGCTCAGTGGGTGGCGGTCGGTCTGAGCGCCGTCGCGGTGGTCGTGCTGGCGGTCGGCTACGGGGCGTTCCCGTGGATCGCGCTGGTGCTCGCCTTGTCGTTCGGGCTCTACGGGCTGATCAAGAAGCGCGTCGGCCCCGCCGTCGACGCGGTCTCCGGTCTCACTCTCGAGACGATGTGGCTCACGCCTGTCGCGGTGGTGCAGCTCGTCGTCGTGGGCATGACCGCGGGCATCACCCTCGGGGCGTACGGCGTCTGGCACGCGGTCGCACTCGCCGGCGCGGGCGTGGTCACAGCGGTGCCTTTGCTGTTCTTCGCGGCGGCGTCGCGTCGCCTCCCCCTGGTGTACATGGGCTTCGTGCAGTACATCACCCCGCTCATCCAGTTCCTCGTCGGCGTGTTCGTGCTGCACGAGGCGATGCCGCCCGAGCGGTGGCTCGGATTCGGGATCGTCTGGCTCGCACTCGTCGTCCTCAGCGCCGACATGATCCTCTCCGCTCGCGCCACGCGCCGGGATGCGCGGCTAGCGTAGGGCCGTGGCCATCTCGACCGACTTCGACGAACTCGACTCCCGTATCGCGGCGGCGCTGCAGGCGAACGGCCGTGCCAGCTGGGGGCTCATCGCGACCGTGCTCGACGCCCCCGTGCGCACGGTCGCGCGCCGCGGGCAGCGACTGCTCGACGTGGGGGCCGTGCGCGTCTCCACCTACCTCGACACGACGATGGTCGGCGACGCGCGTCCGCTCGTCATCCAGATCGGAACTCGACCCGGGCACGCCGTCGCCGTCGCGCGCGCCCTCGCCACCCGCACCGACGCCTCGAGCGTCTCGGTGCTGGAGAGCGGAGCCGACGTGATCTGCCAGCTGATGCCGCGTACCCCCGAGGACAGTGCGCGCCTGGTCGTGGAGGACCTCCCCGAACTCGATCACCTGGTCTCCGTGCGCGTCGGGACAGTGCTCAAGTACTTCCGGTCCGGGTTCGACTGGACCGCCATCCCTCTTCCGCCGGCTGTGCTCGCGCACCTGCGCAACGGCGTCAGCGACACGCCGCGTGCCGGGGGACGGATGGTCCTCTCCGCCGACGACGACCGACTCGTGGCCGTGCTCGCAGAGGATGGCCGCGCGACGGCGAGCGATGTCGCCGACCGCATCGGCGTCACGCCGCCGACCGTGAAGCGGCGACTCGACGCACTGCTGGGGGCGGGAGTCCTCCATGTGCGCACCGAGATCAGTCCGGCTCTGCACGGGCTGCGTGTCGAGGCGCTCACCTGGCTCCAGGTGTCTCCGGACCGGGTCGAGGAGGTCGGCGCCGCGCTCGGCCGGCACCCGTCCGTCCGCTTCTGCGCGGCGTGCACCGGGGCGACGCAGGTGCTGGTGGACTGCGTGGTGGAGGACGAGCACGCGCTCTACCGGTTCCTCACCGAGGATGTCGCGGCGCTCGGCGTGACGCAGGCGCAGACCTCGGTGGTGCTGCAGCCCGTCCGTCGCGGCCCGATGCTCGTCTCCGATTCGGTGGATGTGGCTGATTTGTAAACATCTTGTTGCAGAAGTGGCCGAAAGCGTAGTTTTTGATTGCGATAGTGGCCGTTAACGCATAACCTCACTTCAACTACTGGAGAGAGGGCGGCAATGCGCGACACCTGGCAGGATGAGGCGGAGAACCTGGAGTGGGACACCGCGCCGCTCATCGGCGGCCGCCGGCTCCTCTCCGACGCCGCCGCCGGGTTCGACCTCGTCAGCCCGCGCGACGGAGCGGTGCTCGCGACCGTCGCCGACGGCGTCGCCTCGGACGTGGATGCCGCGGTGCGTTCCGCGCGCGCCGCGTTCGACGGTGGCGCATGGTCCCGCTGCGCTGCCGTCGAACGCGGACGCACGCTGGTCCGGTTCGGCGACCTCGTCGAAGCCAACGCCCGAGAGCTCGCCCTGCGCATCTCGCTCGAGATGGGGAAGCCCGTCCAGGATGCCCTCGGAGTCGAGCTGCGGGCGGTGGCACAGTGCCTGCGGTGGTACGGACAGCTCGCCGACAAGCTGTCGGACGAGGCCCCCCAAGCGACCCCCGACGCCCTCGCCCTGGTGACGCGCGAGCCGGCCGGGGTGGTCGGAGCCGTCGTGCCGTGGAACTTCCCACTGACGATGACCGCCTGGAAGCTCGGCCCCGCGCTCGTCGCGGGCAACAGTGTCGTGCTGAAGCCGGCCGAGCAGACCAGCGTCTCCGCCCTGCGTCTCGCCGAGCTGGCGCTCGAGGCGGGACTGCCCGCGGGCGTGCTCAACGTGGTACCGGGCCGCGGGGACACGGTCGGCGAGGCTCTCGGTCGTCATCCCGGCGTCGACGTCCTGACGTTCACCGGCTCCGTCGGGGTCGGACGCCGCTTCCTCCTCTACTCGGCGGAGTCGAACGGCAAGCGGGTGTGGCCCGAGCTCGGCGGCAAGTCGGCCTCGGTCGTCCTGAGCGACGCCGACGTGGAGGCGGCCGGCCGCACCAGCGCCTGGGGTGCGTTCTACAACCAGGGTCAGATGTGCAGCGCGTCGTCGCGCATGGTGGTCCTGCGGGACGTGCACGACGCGGCCGTGGAGGCGGCCATCGCCCAGGCGGTCGCGATGGCGCCGGCCGACCCGCTGGCGGGGGACGCCCCGAGCGGGGCCGTCGTCAGCGAACGGCAGCTCGAGCGCATCCTGGGCTTCGTCGACCGGGCGCTCGCCGACGGCGCCGTTCTCGCGGCCGGGAGCGCCTCCCGCTACGACATCGGCACGGGGAAGGGCAGCTACGTCGCCCCGATCGTGCTCACCGGCGTACGGCCCGAGATGGAGATCGCCCAGGCGGAGGTGTTCGGACCGGTGCTCTCCGTCCTCGCGGTCGACAGCGTCGACGAGGCGGTCGCTGTCGCCAACGGCACGCCCTTCGGCCTCGGAGCCGGTCTCTGGACCCGCGACCTCTCCGCGGCCCACCGCGTGTCCCGTTGTCTCCGCGCGGGGACCGTCTGGGTCAACTGCTACGAGGAGGGCGACATGTCGATGCCCTTCGGCGGCGTGGGGGACAGCGGATTCGGCCGGGACAAGGGCGCCCACGCCGTCGACAAGTACACGGACGTGAAGAGCACGTGGATCGAGCTGGGCGCATGACCGGGCCGATCATCGCCGTCACGGTCTGGCGCCGGGCCGTGCCGACCGTCCTCGGCGCCCGGACGGACCTGTACACGCTGGGCGGCGAGTACGCCGACAGCGTCCAGGCCGCCGGCGGCATCCCCGTGCTCGTTCCCGATGTCGTCGAGCCGGACGCCGTCGCGCTCCTCCAGCGCGTCGACGGCCTGCTGCTGTCCGGAGGCCAGGACGTCGCGTCCGGCCCGCGGGATGCCACCGAGTCGGCGCTCCTCGGGGAGGCCCAGCGGCTCGGGATGCCCGTCTTCGGCATCTGTCGCGGCCTCCAGGTCCTCAACGTCCACCGCGGCGGCACGCTCGTCGACGACCTCCCGCACACCCCGGACCACCCCGCTGTCGGGCGCGGGGAGGAGCGGCTCAGCCGGCACCGGATCGTGGACGCTGCCGGCTGGGTCGCGGATTCCCTCCCCGACGACGGCATCGTGAACTCGATCCATCACCAGGCGATCGATCGTCTGGGCGCCGGTCTGTCCATCGCCGCCCGTGCCGACGACGGGACCGTCGAGGCGGTCGCCGGCACGGACGCCTCACGTTTCCTCCGCGCGGTCCAGTGGCACCCGGAGAAGATGCCGGGTCCGGACGGGCGCGCGCACGCGACGCGCCTGCTCGCGCCCTTCATCGCGGCGGCCGATTCCTATCGCCGACGCCCCGCTGCCATCCAACAGAGAAAGGAGTTCGTGTGAGCACGACCCCCAAGCGCATCTTCCTCGAGTTCGAGGGGGGACCGCGCGCGGAAGCGACATTGCTGCTCGACGCGGCGCCCCGGACCGCCGAGGCGATCTGGAGCGCACTGGAGTCGCCCGTGAGCGACGATGTCATGCACGCGATGTACGCCGGACCCGAGATCATGTTCGGGCTGCCGCAGAGCGCGCAGACGTTCGACCCGACCGCCCTCCCGGCGGAGAACCAGCAGGTCATCCCCGCGGCGGGCGACCTGGTCTGGTTCTTCCAGCCGAAGGAGCTCATGGCCGGGCTGGACTTCGAGCTGTGGGAGGTCGGCATCTTCTACGGCAAGGGCGGCCGGATCTTCGGCCCGCTCGGCTGGACACCCTGCACCATCTGGGCGTCGATCACCAGCGGACTCGAGGAGTTCGCCGCGGCGTGCCAGGAGACCCGCACCATCGGACTGAAGAAACTCACCATCGGGAGAATCGAATGACGATCACACGTTCACGGCTCCGCGGCCCCCTCGCCGCGGGCATCGGCATCGCGGCTGCAGCAGCCGCGCTGCTCACCGGCTGCAGCAGCGGCACGGCATCCTCGTCGGGCACCCCCTCCGCCGGCTCCTCGGCCGCGACGGTGAAGCTGCCCGACGCGTTCGCCGGCAAAGACCTGGTGGCGCCGGCCGTCACCGGGTACCCGCCCTACGCCTACCTCGACGGCGGCAAGATCGTCGGCATCAGCACCGACCTCGCCACCGCCGTCGGCGGCCCCTGGGGCACGAAGGTGACCCTCAAGCAGGATTCGTTCGAGAACGCGCTCCTCGGCGTCAACAGCGGCACGTACTTCGGTGCGTTCGGCGCCGACGTCACAGCGGAGCGCGAGAAGACCTTCGACCAGGTCTCCTTCCTCGAGGACCATTACCAGTTCATGGGCCTGAAGGGCGCCGACCTGGGGTCGAGCCTGGACGACCTGTGCGGCCTGAAGATCTCCGTCGTCGCGGCGGACAGCGCCATCCCGGTGCTCCAGGAGCAGTCGACGAAGTGCACCGCGGCCGGCAAGCAGGCGATCCACGTCCAGACCTTCGCCGACCAGGGGGCGGCGACCCTCGCCGTCAGCAGCAAGCAGGTCGATGCCACGACGGCGACGCTGACGAACCTCGGGTACATTTCGAAGCAGTCGTCGGGTCAGTTCACCATCGGCGGCCCGAAGTACCAGTTCGTCCTCATCGGTATCGCCACCAAGAAGGGCAACGGGATGGCGCAGGCGCTCGCCGACTCCATCAACGAGCTCATCGCGAACGGCGAGTACACCAAGATCCTCGAGAAGTACGGGGTCGAGGGCGACGCCATCGACAAGGCAGAAGTCAACCCGAACCCCAACGTCGGAGAGTAGCAGCACCCCCATGCCCGAACACGAACAGGGATCGGCGGCCCTCGCGCCGCACATCCCCAACCGCCATCTCGCGCGCTGGGTGGTCGCCGCCCTGCTCGTGCTCCTCCTGCTCGGCTGGCTCCAGGGTCTGGCGTTCAACCAGGCCCTGGACTGGCCGACGATCGGGCAGTACTTCCTGAACTACGACGTGCTGGCCGGTCTCGGCCGCACGCTGCTCATCACCGCGGTCTCCATCGTCGTCGCCGTCGTCCTGGGAGCGCTGCTCGCCACGATGCGGCTCTCCGACAACCCGGTGCTGCGCGGGCTCGCCTGGCTCTACGTCTGGTTCTTCCGGTCGATCCCGCTGCTGGTGCTGCTGGTGCTGACCTTCAACCTGTCGCTGCTCTGGCCGACGATCGACCTCGGAATCCCCTACGGGCCGGTGTTCGTCTCGATCAACACGCAGGAGCTCATCAACCCGATGGTCGCCGCGATCGTGACGTTCTCACTCCAGCAGGCGGCCTACACGTCGGAGGTCCTGCGCGCATCCATCCAATCCGTGCCGACCGGCCAGCGGGAGGCGGCCGTCGCCCTGGGGATGACGCGCACGCGCACCATGATGAAGATCGTCTTCCCGCAGGCGTTCCGGGTCGCGCTCCCGCCGATCGCCAACGACACCATCAACCTGTTGAAGTCGACCTCGCTCGTCGCCTTCATCGCCGTGCCCGACCTCATGTACTCGGTGCAGCAGATCTACTCGTCCAATTTCCGGATCGTCCCGCTCCTGATCGTCGCGACCCTGTGGTACATGATCGTCGTGTCGATCCTGTCGATCGGGCAGTTCTTCATCGAGCGCGCTCTGCGCTCGTCGCCGTCGCGCGTCGGCCGGCGGACGATCGACGCCGACCCGATCCTCCCGGACTCCGCCACCCCGGACGACACCCTCGCCGAGAACGCGGCGGCCTCCGACACCGCGCCGAAGGAGAACCGCGCATGAGCCCCTTCCTGCAGGTGACCGACGTCACGAAGCGTTACGACGACGTGACCGTCATCGACGACGTGAGCCTCGACGTCGAGCGGGGCGAGACCGTCGTCCTCCTCGGCCCCTCCGGCGCGGGGAAGAGCACCCTCCTGCGGTGCATGAACATGCTCGAGCGCATCGACCGCGGACGCATCGTCCTGGACGGCGAGGAGCTCGGCTGGAAGCCTCGCAAAGGCGTCATGCGCGAGCTCTCCGGCCGGGCCGAGGCGCGGCAGCGCCAGGACATCGGGATGGTGTTCCAGAGTTTCAACCTGTTCGCACATCTGACGGTGCTGCAGAACGTGATCGAGGCGCCCGTCGGCGTGCTGAAGCGGCCGAAGGCGGAGGCGATCACCGAGGCGCACGACCTCCTGCGCCAGGTGGGCCTCGACCACAAGGCCGACGCCTACCCGGCGCAGCTCTCCGGCGGCCAGCAGCAGCGCGTCGCCATCGCGCGTGCCCTGGCCATGCACCCGAAACTCATGCTCTTCGACGAGCCGACGAGCGCGCTCGACCCCGAACTGGTGAGCGAAGTCCTGGACGTGATCAAGGGACTCGCGACGACCGGCATGACGCTGGTGATCGTCACGCACGAGATCGGATTCGCACGGGAGGTGTGCGACCGTTTCGTGTTCATGGAGAACGGGCGCATCGTCGAGGCGGGCCCCTCCGACCGCCTCACGGTCGACGGCGCCGCCAACGCGCGCACGCGCGACTTCCTCTCCCGTGTGCTCTGACGGCCGAAGCCCAGCCGATTCGGAATAGAGCACAGGCCGGAGCCGTTACCATGGGACATCCACATACGCGCATCTTGATAGGGGTGAAATGGACCAGGCGGATCCGTTCGGATTCATCGGTTTGACCTACGACGACGTCATGCTGCTCCCCGGGCACACCGACGTCATCCCGAGCGAGGCTGACACCTCGACGCGCCTGACCAAGCGCATCACCATGGCGACCCCGCTGCTCTCGAGCGCGATGGACACCGTCACCGAGTCCCGCATGGCCGTCGCGATGGCGCGCCACGGCGGCATCGGCATCCTGCACCGCAACCTCTCCATCGAGGACCAGGCGGCGCACGTCGACAAGGTGAAGCGCTCCGAGTCCGGCATGATCACCAACCCGGTGACCACGACCCCCGAGGCGACGGTCGAGGAGGTCGACGCGCTCTGCGGCCAGTTCCGCGTCAGCGGTCTCCCCGTGGTCGAGGGCGACGGCCGGCTCGTCGGCATCATCACCAACCGCGACATGCGTTTCGTCTCCCCGTTCGAGCGGTCGACGACGCTGGTGCGCGACGTCATGACCCGCCAGCCGCTCATCACCGCTCCGGTCGGGATCGACCCCGACGCCGCGGTCGCGATCTTCGCGGAGCACAAGATCGAGAAGCTCCCCCTGGTGGACGCCGACGGCACGCTCCGCGGTCTCATCACCGTGAAGGACTTCGACAAGAGCGAGAAGTACCCGGACGCCACCAAGGACGACGAGGGCCGTCTGCGCGTCGGCGCCGCGATCGGCTTCTTCGGCGACGCGTGGGAGCGCGCGATGACGCTGGTCGACGCGGGTGTGGACGTCATCGTCGTCGACACCGCGAACGGCGACAGCCGCGGCGTGCTCGACATCGTCAGCCGCCTCAAGCACGAGCCGCGGGCCTCGCACGTCGACGTGATCGGCGGCAACGTCGCGACCCGCACCGGCGCCCAGGCGCTCGTGGACGCGGGAGCTGACGCGATCAAGGTCGGTGTCGGACCGGGTTCCATCTGCACGACGCGTGTCGTCGCGGGTGTCGGCGTGCCCCAGGTCACGGCGGTCTATGAGGCCTCGCTCGCCGCGCGTCCCGCCGGTGTGCCGCTGATCGCGGACGGCGGTCTGCAGTATTCGGGCGACATCGCCAAGGCGCTCGTCGCCGGCGCGGACAGCGTCATGCTCGGGTCGCTGCTCGCGGGCACGGCCGAGTCGCCCGGCGACCTCGTCTTCGTCAACGGCAAGCAGTTCAAGAATTACCGCGGCATGGGCTCGCTCGGCGCGCTGCAGACCCGTGGCAAGAAGACCTCGTACTCCCGCGACCGCTACTTCCAGGCGGACGTGCCGAGTGACGAGCAGCTCATCGCCGAAGGCATCGAGGGGCAGGTCCCCTATCGCGGACCTCTCGCCGCCGTCGCCTACCAGCTCGTCGGCGGCCTGCGCCAGTCGATGTTCTACGTCGGTGCGCGCACCATCACCGAGCTGAAGGAGCGCGGCAAGTTCGTCCGCATCACCGCGGCCGGGTTGAAGGAGTCGCACCCGCACGACATCCAGATGGTCGTCGAGGCTCCGAACTACCGCCGCTAGACCGTCTCACGAAGCCGCCGCTCGCATTCGACGCGGGCGGCGGCCCCTCGGTCGCAGGCTCCCTCGGCGCTGGGGTCGCGGCACCGCTTCGCGCTGCCCATAGCTCCACCGCGCTATCCTGGAAGGCTTTGCCCACCGGCGAGGCATCTCACCACCCGTCCTCCAGGAGTTCCACCGTGGGCCATATCGACGTCTCCGGCGTCTCGTACACACTCGCCGATGGGCGACCGCTGCTCGACGACGTCTCCTTCCGTGTCGGCGACGGCACGGTCTCCGCACTGATCGGCGCGAACGGAGCCGGCAAGTCCACTCTGCTGCGCATCATCCGCGGGGAGGTCCGGCCCGATTCGGGCGGCGTCGTGATCGACGGCGGCCTCGGCGTCATGGACCAGTTCGTCGGCCACGTGCGTGACGACCGCACGGTGCGCGATCTGCTCGTCGGCGTCGCTCCCGCAGAGGTCCGCCGGGCGGCCGAGGCCCTCGCGGCGGCCGAGGAGGCGATCATCGAGCGTGACGAGACCGACACGCAGCTGCGCTACGCGAACGCCCTCGCCGAGTACGCCGACGCCGGAGGGTACGACCAGGAGGTCGTGTGGGACAACTGCACCGTCTCCGCGCTCGGCGTCCCGTTCGAGCGGGCGCAGTACCGCCTGGTTCGGACCCTCTCCGGTGGAGAGCAGAAACGCCTGGTGCTGGAGGCGCTGCTGCGCGGACCGGAGCAGGTGCTGCTCCTCGACGAGCCGGACAACTACCTCGACGTGCCGGCGAAGCGCTGGCTGGAGGAGCAGCTGCGGGCGACGCCCAAGACCGTCCTGCTGGTCTCGCACGACCGCGAACTGCTCGCGAACGCGGCCGACCGCATCCTGACGCTGGAACTCGGCGCGGCAGGCAACAGCACGTGGACGCACGGGGGCGGCTTCGGCGGGTACCACCAGGCCCGCGACGAGCGGATGGCCCGGCTCGAGGAGCTGCGCCGGCGCTGGGACGAGGAGCACGCCAAGCTCAAGGCCCTCGTGCTGCGGTTCAAGGAGAAGGCCAAGTACAACTCCGACCTGGCGAACGCGTACCAGGCCGCACAGACGCGCCTCGCGAAGTTCGAGGCGGCCGGTCCTCCCCAGGAGCGGCCGCGCGAGCAGAGCGTCCGGATGCGGCTGACCGGGTCCCGTACGGGCCGCCGCGTCGCCGAGCTGCAGCGACTCGAGTTGACCGGGCTGATGCGTCCCTTCGACGGGGAGATCTGGTTCGGTGAGCGCGTCGCGGTGCTCGGGTCGAACGGCTCGGGCAAGTCGCACTTCCTGCGCCTGCTCGCGGCAGGCGGCACGGATCCCGACCCCGGCGCCGGCCATCTCGCCGCGGCGGAGCACGCGGGCCCGCCGGTGCCGCACACCGGCGTCGCGAAGCTCGGGGCCCGCGTGGCTCCCGGCCTGTTCGCGCAAGCGCACGAGCACCCCGAGCTGGTCGGTCGCACGCTGCTCGACATCCTCCACCGCGGCGACGACCGGCGTGCAGGCATGCCCCGTGAGGCCGCCAGCCGCGTGCTGGACCGCTACGGCCTGGCCGCGTCGGCGGAGCAGACCTTCGAGTCGCTCTCCGGCGGCCAGCAGGCCCGCCTGCAGATCCTGCTCCTGGAGCTGTCGGGCGCGACGCTGCTGCTGCTCGACGAGCCCACCGACAACCTCGACCTCGTCTCGGCGGAAGCGCTGGAAGACGGACTCGCCGACTACGAGGGAACCGTGATCGCGGTGACGCACGACAGGTGGTTCGCGCGCGGCTTCGACCGGTTCCTGGTCTTCGGGGCGGACGGCGAGGTCTACGAGACGGATGAGCCCGTGTGGGACGAGAGACGGGTGACGCGGGCGCGCTAGCCGCGCATCCGCCCGATCCGTGTCACCGCTCTGCGAAGTAGCGGTAGAGCTGCTTCTCCCGTGCGCTCAGCGTCGCGACAAAGGCGCCGCCGACGGCTCCGACGGCGGCCGCGAGGGGGATACCGGAGACGGCTTCGAAGACGGCGCCCTGATCCTCCCCCGGGACGAATGACGCGGTGACGCCGGCGAGCGCGAGACCGATGACCGCGGCGGACGAAGCCCAGGCAAGTGCTTGGAGCAGCTGGGTCGAGATAAGGTCGACTCGCCGTACCCCCGCGTGGAGTGCCGATGCCAGCTGCAGGCGCCGCAGCCGAACGCTGACGAACCCGAGTCCGACTCCGACCATCGCTGCCACCGGCACGGCGGCGCGTGTCAGTCGTCCCAAGAATCCGGCCTCGCCGGCGACGGACAGGCCGTGGGACGTGTTCAGCTGCGAGATCTGCGGCTTCGAGGCGGGGTCTGACCCGGGAGTCATGGTGCCGAAGAGAAGCGCTCGAACATTCGTCAGCTGCGGCCACGCCGTGACCCAGCATTCGTCGAATCCGCCCGGGTCGGCCGTGATGGAGAGGACGGCGTATCCCAAACCCGGTCGCCGTCCGTCCGAGGGATAGGCGAACGTCGATGCGACGGTCATCGAGCCTCGGTCCGTCGCGATCGATTCTCCGACCTGCGCTCCGACGTCCAAGGCCAGATCACGCGAGATCAGTGTGCCCGATCGGTTGCCGGACCGCGCCGACAGGACGTCGGCGAACCCCGGTGAAACCTCGAAAGACGGCACCGGGGCATTCGGGAGGACGCTGACTCTCACCTTGTCGGCGTCCGATCGAAGCGCACCGGACGCGACCACGTCGGGGAGGTCGCCAAGCCTCTCGCATTGCGCCGGATCGATGCGTCCTTCGGCGGTCAGGATCTGCGTGGACCCACCCGCTTCGCGGAAGTCCTCGGCCTCCGCGATCTGTCGCGCGATCGCGATCCCGTCGGCGGAGACCAGTCCGGAGATCGCGATCGCCAGAAGGATGCTGAACCCTGCGAAGCGGGTCGTTCCGGTCGCGATGTCCCGGGCCGCTTCGCGGAGGATCGCACCGAGCCTCATCGCGCCCTTCCGCCGGGAAGGGACCGGAGGTCGAGCCGGACACTGCACCTCGCCGTGGTGCGCGGATCATGGGTCGCCACGATCACGATCACGTCGCTCTCCGCCGTCGCCGCGATGGCCGCGTCCACTCGTTCCGCGTTGTACGCATCCAGCTGCGCCGTCGGCTCGTCGATCAGGAGCAGGTCCGGCTGCGAGGCCAGGCCCCGAGCGAGCATCAACCGCTGCGCCTCGCCGCCCGACAGCTCTCCGAACGGTCGCTGGGCGACCTCCGCGAGTTCGAACCGTGCAAGCAGGTCGTGGGCCTGACGCTCGGCGGACCGCATCGACGCGCCGCGAGTGAGCAGTGGAAGCGTGACGTGGTCGAGGGCGGTGCGACGTGCGGACCCGAACGGATTCTGGAAGACCCAGTTCACCCGGTGCACACCGTCGAATCGGATGCGTCCCTCGCACGGCCGAGCGAGTCGCGCCAACAGCGAAAGGAGTGTGCTCTTGCCTGAGCTGGAGGGCCCGGTGAGGGCATATGTCTCGCCCGGATGAAACTGGAAGTCCAGGCCCCGGAACAACCACCCGGCCTCGCCGAAACGGTGGCCGACGCCCTCCAAGGTCACGAGCACGCGGAGTCGCCCGTCGGTGAGAGGTCGGCTGAGGTCGGGCGTGCTTCCCCCGCGAACCGCACGAACGTCTGACCGAGCTGGGAGCCGACGATCGTCACCGGATATCCCGTCCCGCGCGAGGAGAGGCATCCACTGTTCCCTCGTACCGAATGGACAGCGGTCGGCGGGACCGTGGCGATTTCTACAGGAGCCTCCAGCGCGAGCTGACCGGAGATCGCCTCGCTGGCGGACCCCGTCTCGCGCGAAGAGGCTGTGGCGGACGCGTATGACGGAGTGCCGGCCAGTGCCGACAAGGCTTCGGTGGCCGTGACGTCCCCCGCGCGGTCGACCGGGACGGTCACCTCATCGACCGTGAGAGTCCGTGCGCCGTCGACGAGGTCTCGAGGCAACGGGACGATGGAGACCGAGGCGAGTCCGCCGACCGCCGTCGCGAGCGTTCCGCCTACTCCCAACGACTCACCGACGTGGGCGTCGCAGGCCAGGATCGTCGTCGCGGGGGTCGGAAGCCAGACGAATCGGGCGGTGGAGATCGTCGTCGCCGGGAGGGCATCGTCACCCGCTCGGGCGAAGAGTTTCGCGACCGCCGCGAGGGTCTGCGTCCCGACCGCGCCGTCGTTCGTCACAGGAAAACCGAGCCTGGTGAGTTCGGCTTGAAGCGAGCGCACGTCGTCGCCTCTGTCGCCTGCTGCGAGGTCCCTCCACAACGGCGCGCTGGTCGCCAGAGCGATCAGGGGCTCGCCGTTCATCGACGCGAAAGGGAGACCGGACTCGACGGTCGTTCCGGGGGAGCATGACGACGCCGTGAGCCGTCCCGACGCTTCCGACACCAGCGGGCTCTCGGGGTGAGAAGTGAAAGCGAGCGAAACCGTGCGGGGATCCGTGAAATCGCGGTAGGCGATGGGAGCTTCGGCTGCCGCCGACGGTCCGGCGAGAGAAGCGGGAACGGCCGGGGAGAACCAGAGCCACGCCGCGCACGCTCCCCCCGCGAAGAGCACGATCCCGATCACGGACAGCAGAGTGATCCTCGAGAGCAGACGTCGGCTCATTCGTCTCCCGTGCCGAGGATTCCGAGCGGATCTGCGCTGCACTCGTCCAGCGCGTGATCACCCGCCGAATCGCTGATGAACGGATAGGTCAGGTCAGGCGAGTCGCAATCGTAGTCCGCGGCCGAGTATCCGGCGGGCACGGCCTTCTTCTCGACCAGGCACGCTGCCATGAGTCGCGCTTCGTCGAGGTTCTGCGGATTCCGTTGCATCGCGAAGTACAGGTAGCCGATCGTGTTCAGGCCGGAGCTCGCAGAGCAGTCATCTGCGATCGTGTTGGCCTTCTCCGTGGACATGGCCGCGCCGGGCCGGAACTCGTAGCCGCCTCCGGGCTTGAAGCCGCCGAACGTCACGTTGCGTTCGGTGAGACACGTCGTGAAGCGATTCTCCATCTCGGCGAATTCGGCGTCGGAGATTCGGCCGTCCGCCAGGGCCGTGCGCTCGAAGTCGGTCGTCGCTCGACGGGATACGGAGGCGAACTCGTCCGACCACGGTCCCGCGAGATCCTGACCGGCCGATCCGCCGTGCCCGGAGGCGGGTGGTGCAGATGGGGGCGGCTGCGAACAGCCGGACAGGCTGAGCGCGACGGTGAGGAAGGCGGCCCCGAGGAGCGATGTGGAACGTGTCGTGGAGGTCATGTGTTCACCGGTGGTCGATCGTGCAGCAGCAGTCGGCTTCTCGAGCGGCGCGAGGGGTGGCGGATCCGCGACGACCCACCACCCCGTGCCCGCTCAGTAGTTGTAGTAGTACCAAGTGTTTCCGGTCACGGTCCACGCGACGGTGGCCCGTGACCACGAGCCGCGCCCCGCGTCCGCAGACCGCAAACAGGTGTATGAGTTGCACGCCGTCGAACGGTGAACCTTGCTCGGGTGGTGGTAGTGCGACCACGTCGAACCCGAGTTGCCGTAGTCCCAGGTACCTCCCTCCGGGTAGCTGACGTACGCATTGGCGGGAGCCGCCGAGAGCAGGGAGCCCCCGGTCAAGGCTCCAGCGGCCAGCGCGGTCGCGATGAGTGATTTCTTCAGTCGCATGTCGTTCTCCCTTTCGTGGTCCAGACGGCTCTGTCTGGCGAGGAGGGACGATGAGTGCCCCAGTGACACGCTAGCTGTAGAACTCTATTTAAACAATTCTGATATTTTTACTTCGGTATCGCGGTGTCAGTGTCGCATCTGCCCGATCCGTGTCACCGCCTCGGTCAGCACCTCCGGCGAGCAGGCCAGGTTGACGCGCGCGAAGCCGCGGCCTTCGCGGCCGAACGCCGGCCCGTTGCCCAGCGCGACCTTCGTCTCGGCGAGGATGCGCTGGGCCGGGTCGTCGCCCCAGCCGAGTGCGCGCAGGTCGATCCAGGCCAGATAGCTGGCGTGCGGCTGCCGGTAGAGCGCCTCGGGGACGTGCGAGGCGAGGAGGTCGGCGAGCAGCACGCGGTTGGCCTCGACCGCATCGAGCGCACCCTCGAGCCACGGCATCCCCTCGCGGTAGGCGGCTTCGGCCGCGATGCGGCCGAACAGGCTCGTGCGCTCCTCGATCTCGACGGGCAGGCCGCGGACGAGCGCGGCCTGCTCCTCACCCGCGGTCACGAAGAAGGCGCACTTGAGGCCGGCCAGGTTCCAGGCCTTGCTCGCGGCGTGGGCGGCGATGCCGACGCGGCGTGCGGCGTCGGAGACGTGGAGGAACGGGGTGAATTCCGCATCGCGATGCGTGAGCGACGCGTGCACCTCGTCGCTGACGACGCTCGCGCCGTAGCGCTCCGCCAGTTCCGCCACCACGCGCAGCTGCTCGGGCGGGTGCACCAGTCCGAGCGGGTTGTGCGGGTTGCACAGCAGCAGGGCGCGTGCGCCGCCCGCGAAGGCGCGCTCGATGCCGGCCAGGTCGAGCGACCAGGTGCTGCCGTCGTCGACGAGCGGGACCTCCTCCACCACGCCGCCGGCCTCCGGGACGTACGAGAAGAACGGCGGATACACCGGCGGCGTGATGATCACCGGGTCGCCGGGCGCTATCAGCCGGCGGAGCGCCTCCACGACGACGACGCCGATGTCGGTGGACGTGCGCACCTGCGCCTGATCGACGGCCCAGCCCCAGCGCTCGCGCGCGTGCTCGGCGAAGGCCGTCTCCATGCCGCGCTGCGGTCCGACGTACCCGGTGTCGGAGCGGTCGACCGCGGCGTGCAGGGCGGCGGCGATCGGTTCGGCGAGCGGGTAGTCCATTTCGGCCACGAACAGCGGAAGCACGTCGTCGGGATAGGCGCGCCACTTCTCGCTGGTGCGCTGGCGGAGGCGGTCCAGGGGCTCGGCGTCGACCTTCATCCCTCCACTCTGCCAGTCCCGGCGGGGAGGCGGCAGGCCGCCCGCGGGAGGGTGGGCCATAGACTGGGGAGGTGAGCATGGAGATTGAGATCGGGCGTGCCAAGCGCGCCCGCCGCGTGTACGCCTTCGACGACATCGCGGTGGTGCCCAGCCGGCGCACCCGCGACCCGGAGGATGTGTCGGTGTCCTGGGGCATCGACGCGTACCAGTTCTCCATCCCGTTCCTCGCGGCCCCGATGGACTCGGTGGTGTCGCCCACCACGGCGATCATGATGGGCCAGCTCGGCGGCCTCGGCGTGCTCGACCTCGAGGGTCTCTGGACGCGCTACGAGGATCCGGAGCCGCTGCTCGCCGAGATCCGCGAGCTGCCCCCTGCGAAGGCCACTTCGCGCATGCAGGAGATCTACGCGGAGCCGATCAAGCCCGAGCTGGTGACCCAGCGTCTGGCGGAGATCCGCGAGGCCGGTGTCACTGTCGCCGGCGCTCTCTCGCCGCAGCGCACGCAGGACCTCTACGAGACCGTCGTCGCCGCCGGCGTCGACCTCTTCGTCATCCGCGGCACCACCGTCTCGGCCGAGCACGTCTCGAAGAGCGTCGAGCCGCTCAATCTCAAGAAGTTCATCTACGAACTGGACGTCCCGGTGATCGTCGGCGGCGCGGCCACCTACACGGCGGCCCTGCACCTCATGCGCACCGGCGCTGCGGGCGTCCTGGTCGGCTTCGGCGGCGGCGCGGCCTCCACCACGCGCTCCACCCTCGGCATCCACGCGCCGATGGCGACCGCGGTCGCCGACGTCGCCGGCGCGCGCCGCGACTACATGGACGAGTCGGGCGGCCGCTACGTCCACGTCATCGCCGACGGCGGCCTCGGCAGCTCCGGAGACATCGTCAAGGCCATCGCCTGCGGCGCGGACGCGGTCATGCTCGGCTCCACTCTGGCGCGAGCGACCGACGCCCCCGGCGGCGGCTGGCACTGGGGCGCCGAGGCGCACCACCCCCACCTCCCGCGCGGCAACCGCGTGCAGGTCGGTCAGGTCGCCCCGCTCGAGGAGATCCTGTACGGCCCGGCGCCCGTCGCCGAGGGGACTGCGAATCTGGTGGGAGCCTTGCGCCGGAGCATGGCGACGACGGGATACTCGGACCTGAAGGAGTTCCAGCGCGTCGAGGTGGTCGTCGCACCGTACCAAGCGCACTAGACCCGCGGCCGATGGCGGCCGGGAGAGGGAGGCAACGATGGTTGAATCACGATCCACGTCCGACCCTGCTGTGGCGTATCCGTCACGGCTCGGCCCGGCCGAGCGCGCCGCGGCGATCGCGGCGCTGAAGGAGACCGAGCTCGACATCCTCGTGGTCGGCGGCGGCATCGTCGGCACCGGCAGCGCCGTCGACGCCGTCACCCGCGGTCTCTCGGTCGGTCTGGTGGAGGCGCGCGATTTCGCCGCCGGCACGTCGAGCCGGTCGTCCAAGCTGGTGCACGGCGGCATCCGCTACCTCGAACAGCTCGACTTCGGTCTGGTCCGGGAGGCCCTGATCGAGCGCGGCCTGCTGCTGCAGCGCATCGCGCCGCACCTCGTGAAGCCCGTCCGCTTCCTCTACCCGCTGCACAAGCGCGTGTTCGAGCGCCTCTACATCGGCGCCGGCATGATGCTGTACGACATCTTCTCGTACACGGGTCTGCGCCCGCCGGGCGTGCCGCACCACCGTCACCTCAGCCGCCGTCAGGTGCTGAAGGCGATCCCGAGCATGGCCCCCGACGCACTCGTGGGCGGCATCACCTACTACGACGCGCAAGTCGACGACGCCCGCTACGTCGCCAATCTCGCGCGCACCGCCGCCCACTACGGCGCTCACATCGCGCCCCGGGTGCGGGTCGAGGGATTCCTCAAAGTGGGGGAGCGCGTGGTCGGCGTGCAGGCGCGCGACCTCGAGACGGACGAGCGGTTCGAGATCCGTGCCAAGCAGGTCGTCAACGCGACGGGCGTCTGGACCGATGACACGCAGTCGATGGTGGGGGAGCGCGGTCAGTTCAAGGTGCGCGCGTCCAAAGGCATCCACCTCGTCGTGCCGCGCGACCGCTTCCAGTCGAAGATGGGGCTGCTGCTGCGCACGGAGAAGAGCGTGCTCTTCGTCATCCCGTGGGGTCGCCACTGGCTCATCGGCACGACCGACACCGACTGGCACCTCGACAAGGCGCATCCCGCGGCGACCGCGGCCGACATCGACTACCTGCTCGCCCACGTCAACGAGGTGCTGAACGTCCCGCTGACCCGCGAGGATGTCGAGGGTGTCTACGCCGGCCTCCGGCCGCTGCTCGCGGGCGAGTCCGAGCAGACGTCGAAGCTGTCGCGCGAGCACCTCGTGGCGCACTCGGTGCCGGGGCTCGTCGTCATCGCGGGCGGCAAATGGACGACCTACCGCATCATGGCGAAGGATGCGATCGACGCCGCCGTCGACGCGCTCGACGGCAAGATCCCGCAGAGCACCACCGACGAGATCGCGCTCGTGGGTGCCGAGGGCTACCAGGCGGCCTGGAACCGCCGCGGCCGGATCGCCGCGGAGAACGACCTCCACCCTGCGCGGATCGAGCACTTCCTCAACCGGTACGGGACACTGACGGAGGACATCCTCGCGCTCATCCGCTCGGACCGCTCCCTCGCCGAGCCGCTCCCCGGTGCGGACGACTACGTGGGAGCGGAGGTCGTCTACGCGGCAACGCACGAGGGCGCCCTCCACCTGGAGGACGTGCTCGCCCGCCGCACCCGCATCTCGATCGAGGCCTGGGACCGCGGTGTCTCCGCCGCTCCGGTCGCTGCGTCGCTGATGGCGAAGGTGCTCGGCTGGGACGCCGCCCGCGAGGAGCGCGAGGTGCAGACCTACCTCAAGCGCGTCATCGCCGAGCGCGAGAGCCAGCTCCAGCCCGACGACGCGTCGGCGGACCGGGTGCGTCTCGAGGCTCCGGACATCGTGGATGTCGACAAAGCAGCGGCCGCGGCGGTGGCGGCCGCGCCGTCGGCCAAGCCGTCCCGCACCCGGGCGCCGAAGCCCGGTGCGGCGAGAGGCGGCACCGCGAAAGCCTGAGGCGATGCGTCGCCCCCTCGCGCCGAGGGGGCGGCGCGCGTCTCCGCGTTCGCTCTCCGCGACTCCGGCCGTGCTCCGGGAACGCCTCCGGTAGGCTGGAGGTATCGCCTCAGACGGATCGGAGACGGACGATGGTTGACGTTCGACGGGTCAAACTACCCGGGGTCGGGGTGCTCCACACCTTCGTGACCGACGATGGCGGCAAGGTCGGCGTCATCGCGCACCGCTCGGGGCACAGCGACCTCATCACGTTCTCGGACCACGAGGACGGCGCCGACGTCACCAAGGTGTCGCTCCGTCTCAACGAGGACGAGGCGCACACGCTGGCGGAACTGCTCGGCGGCACCCAGATCACCGAGTCGCTCACCGCGCTCGACCAGATCCCCGGCCTCAGCATCGACTGGTTCACGGTCGACTACGAGGACCACATCGCCGGCCAGCAGCTCGGCGCCCCCGGTGACCGCGGCTTCGTCGGCCTCACGGTCGTCGCCGTCGTGCGCGGGGACTCCGCGAACCCGGCTCCCGCGCCCGACTTCAAGGTCTTCCCCGGCGACACCCTCGTCGTCGCGGGCACCCCGGAGAAGGTGGCGAAGGCGTTCGCCTTCTTCCGCACCGGCGAGATGCCCGCCCGCGTGACCGCCGACGCTCCGCCGGGAGGCTGATCCGATGCATCTCGGAGAAGATCTCATCATTCTCGGCCTCCTGCTGCTCGTCGCGTACGTGCTCGGGCGCCTCGGCAAGCTGGTGGGTCTCCCCGCGATTCCCATCTACATGATCGTCGGGCTGCTGGCCAGCCCGCACACCGGATGGTTCCCGCTCGACTTCGAGAGCCACTACATCGAGCTGATCGCCGTCTTCGGACTGATCCTGCTGCTGTTCAATCTGGGCCTCGAATTCGACCAGGACGAGTTCTTCGGCAACTTCGGCAAGCTGATCATCTCCGGCGGCTCCTACATTCTCATCAACATGGGCGTCGGGCTCGCGTTCGGCTTCTGGGTCGGCTGGGGAACCCGCGAGGCCCTGATCATCGCGGGGATCACGGCGACGTCGTCGTCGGCCATCGTGACGAAACTGCTCATCGAGCTGCGACGACTGCCCAACACCGAGACGCCGATGATCCTCGGCGTGACCGTCGTCGAGGACATCTTCATCGCGATCTACCTCGCCATCGTCTCCGTCGTGTTGAGCGGGGAGACCGACTTCTGGCCCGTGGTCCTCAAACTCGTCATCGCCTTCACGTTCCTCGTCGTGATGTTCACGCTCGCGCGATGGGGCGGCAGATTCGTCTCCCGGCTGTTCCGGACGAAGGACGACGAGCTCTTCACGATCCTCTTCTTCGGTCTTGCGGTGCTCTTCGCCGGCGTCGGGGAGATCCTCGGCGTCACCGACGCGATCGGCGCCTTCCTGATCGGGCTCGTCCTCGGCGCGACCAAGTACCGCAACAAGATCGAGCACATCGCCATCCCGCTGCGCGACGTGTTCGCGGCCTTCTTCTTCCTGAACTTCGGTCTCGAGCTCGACCCGGCCAAGTTCCCGTCGGTGCTGGGGCCGGTGCTGATCGCCGTCGCCATGACGATCGTGCTCAACATCCTCGCCGGGCAGTTCGTGGCTCGCCTCAACGGGATGGGGGCCCAGGCGGGCATCAACACGACCGTGATCCTGCAGAACCGGGGGGAGTTCGCGCTCATCCTCGCGACGCTGTCGCTCAGCGCGGGCCTCGACGAGCGCATCCAGCCGTTCGCCGGTCTCTACGTGCTCATCATGGCGATCCTCGGGCCGATCCTCGCAGCGAACTCCGAGCGGATCGGTGCGATGATCCTACGGACCGGGAAGAAGTCGAAGCGACGCGACCGGAAGAAGAAGCGCGATCCCATGCTCGACGAGGAGATCGCCCTCGTCGAGGCCGCCACCGCCGACCTCGACTCCGATGCGCGCCGCGACGACACGAGCGCCGACCACACGCGCGCGGCTGTCGACCGGATCGTCGAGCAGGCCATGCAGCAGCAGGCCGCAGGACAAGAAGACACGAGCGGCGACCGAAAGCGGGACTGACCCATCGACACGACCCCCTCTCGCCCCGCGACGACGGGCGAGACCACGCTGTTCCGGATGATGCTCCGCCCCCGGTGGATCGGAGCACTCGTCTTCGCGCTCGCCTTGGCAGCCGGTTTCGCCGCCCTCGGCCAGTGGCAGCTCGAGCGCGCGCTCGAGTCGGGCAAGGCGGTCGAGGCGCCGAGCGAGACGGTGCTCCCGCTCGCCGAGGTGGCGAAGCCGGACGGTCCGATCACGGACAAGGCGGTGGGCCAGCTCGTCGAGTTCACGGGCAGCTTCGTCCCGGGCGACTACCAGCTCCTGGACGGCCGGCTCAATGAGGGGAAGTCGGGTTGGTGGGTCGTCGGCCACCTCAACCTCCGGCAGGCCGACGGCACCGAGGCCGCGCTCGCGGTCGCGCGCGGCTGGGCGCCCGACGAGGCGTCGGCGAAGTCGGCCCTGGCGCGCCTCGCGGCCGAACCCGCGAACACCGTCACCGTCGTCGGGCGCATCCTGCCCGACGAGCAGCCCGAGGTGCCGCAGGACAAGAGCAACCCGACGCAGATGCGGACCGTCGGCATCGGCGCGCTCTACAACCTGTGGACCGGCGTCGACGGGATGGACGTGTACTCGGCGTACGTCGTGCAGCGCGGCGGATCGGACGGGCTGGACGCCATCTACTCCCCGCCGCCCATCGCGCAGACGGAGCTCAACTGGCTCAACATCTTCTACGCGGCGGAGTGGATCATCTTCGCCGGCTTCGCGATCTTCCTCTGGTACCGACTGGTGAAGGACGCCAAGCAGCGGGAGGACGAGCTGCGCGAGGAGCAGCTGCGGGAGCAGGAGCTCGCCGGGCTGGGCGCCTCCGCGGGCAAAGTAGAATAGCCCCATGCCCCTCGCTCCCAAGCTCGAAGACTTCCCGAAGATCCGCGGGGCCCTCCGGTTCTATCAGGTGTTCGCGTACGTCACGGGCATCATGCTCCTGCTGCTCTGTGCGGAGATGATCGTCAAGTACGGCTTCGGCTACGAGCTGTTCGCGTTCAGCAACTACGGCGCACTGACGTTCGTGGCGGTGGATGCGCCGGTGCCGCCCACGGGTGTCGACCTGAGCACGGGCATCCTGATCGCGCACGGCTGGCTCTACGTCGTGTACCTCTTCTCCGACTTCCGCCTGTGGAGTCTGATGCGCTGGCCGTTCACGAAGTTCGTCATGGTCGCCCTCGGCGGCGTCGTGCCGTTCCTCTCGTTCTTCGTGGAGATCCGTATCAGCAAGCAGGTCAAGACCTATCTGGCCGGCCGTGAGGCCGAGGCCGCGAACCTCGTGGAGGCGACAAATTAGCACCGACCCCGTTTTCAGCGACATCCTCGGAGGGGCCGACTCGGCCGATCCCGCCGGTCCCGTCCTCGTCGTCGACTTCGGCGCGCAGTATGCGCAGCTGATCGCGCGGCGGGTGCGCGAGGCGAACGTGTACTCCGAGATCGTGCCCCACACGGTCACGGCCGCGGAGGTCGCCGCGAAGCGCCCGGCCGGCATCGTGCTCTCGGGCGGACCGTCCAGCGTGTACGAGGAGGGGGCACCCCGCCTCGACGAGGAGATCCTCGGGCTCGGCATCCCCGTTCTCGGCATCTGCTACGGCTTCCAGGTGATGGCCACCGCGCTCGGCGGCGAAGTCGCCAAGACCGGCCGCCGCGAGTACGGCTCGACGGCGGTCCGCGTCGTCGACGGCGCCGCGGAGCAGGAGAACGGCCTGCTCTCCGGCCAGCCCGACGAGCAGACCGCGTGGATGAGCCACGGCGACTCGGTCGCACGCGCCCCCGAGGGTTTCGAGGTGCTCGCGTCGACCGATGACACCCCCGTCGCCGCGTTCGCCAACGAGGAGCGCAAGCTCTACGGCGTGCAATGGCATCCGGAGGTCAAGCACTCCCAGTACGGCCAGGCCGTGCTCGAGAACTTCCTGCACCGTGCCGCGGGCATCCCGGCCGACTGGAACAGCGGCAACGTGATCGCCGACCAGGTCGCCGCGATCCGCGCACAGGTCGGCAGCGGCCGTGTGCTCTGCGCGCTCTCCGGCGGTGTCGACTCGGCGGTCGCCGCAGCCCTCGTCCACAAGGCCGTCGGCGACCAGCTCGTCTGCGTGTTCGTCGACCACGGCCTCCTGCGCAAGGACGAGGCCAAGCAGGTCGAGGTCGACTACGTCGCCTCCACGGGCGTCCGCCTCGTGACGGTGAACGCGCAGAAGCAGTTCCTCGACGCGCTGGCGGGCGTCAGCGACCCGGAGACGAAGCGAAAGATCATCGGTCGCGAGTTCATCCGCGTGTTCGAGCAGGCACAGGCCGACCTCATCGCCGAGGCTGCCGACGAGGGCGACCCCATCCGCTTCCTGGTCCAGGGCACGCTCTACCCGGACGTGGTCGAGTCGGGCGGCGGCACCGGCACCGCGAACATCAAGAGTCACCACAATGTGGGCGGCCTCCCCGAGGACCTCCAGTTCGAGCTCGTCGAGCCGCTGCGCACCCTGTTCAAGGACGAGGTGCGGGCGATCGGCCGTGAGCTCGGCCTGCCGGAGGTCATCGTCGGCCGCCAGCCGTTCCCCGGTCCCGGCCTCGGCATCCGCATCGTCGGAGAGGTCACGCAGGAGCGTCTCGACCTGCTGCGCGACGCCGATGCCATCGTGCGCTCCGAGCTGACCGCCGCCGGCCTCGACGCGGAGATCTGGCAGTGCCCCGTGGTGCTGCTCGCCGATGTCCGCTCGGTGGGCGTGCAGGGCGACGGGCGCACCTACGGTCATCCGATCGTGCTCCGCCCGGTCTCCAGTGAGGACGCCATGACGGCCGACTGGACCCGTCTGCCGTACGACCTGCTCTCCAAGATCTCCAACCGCATCACCAATGAGGTGGACGGCGTGAACCGCGTCGTGCTCGACGTCACGTCGAAGCCGCCGGGGACGATCGAGTGGGAGTGACCTCCCGCCGCCGTGATGGCGAGCGAACCGCGAAGGGCCCGGATGCCGCGAGGGCGGGTTCTAATGGTGGTCGCAACACTCCGGTTTTCGGGAGGTTGCGACCACCGTGTCGTTTTCGGAGGAGCAGGATCGGCGTCGGGCTGAGTTCCTAGCGTTGTTGGGGTCGTTGGGCAGTGTGACTCTTGCCGCGCGTGAGTTGGGGTTGAACACGAATACCGCGTTCGGTTGGGCGCGGAAGGCCGGGTTCCGGGCGAAGGCGTATCCGGCCAGGCCGCACCCGGGACGAGAGGAGTTCGCCCGATTGCGGGCGGAGGGCGTGTCACGCCGGGAGGCAGCGGCGCGAGTCGGGATCCACGAGCGCACCGGCCGCGACTGGGATTACGGCGTGAGGAAGTCGCGGAATTCGCGGTTTTACTCGGACGGGCGACGTGTTGATTACACGACCGGGCGCACCACGATGGAGTCCATGACGAGTCCACCGCCGAAGGTTCCGGAGCAGGTTGGCTCCCGTCTCCTGTCGCTTATGGAGCGGGAGACGATCGCCGATCTCAGACGGGCCGGGCTCACACTGCGGGCGATTGGACGGGCGCTAGACAGGCCCGCATCGACGATCAAACGCGAACTCGATGCGCGTTCGAAGGGCGGTCTCTATCTCCCGCACGGCGCGCATCGGGATGCCGCCACCAAGCGAGCTCGCCCGAAACCTGCGAAGCTCGCACAGCCCGGACGGTTGCGTGAGTATGTCGCCCAGCGACTGAGGGAACAATGGTCTCCGGAGCAGATCAGCGGCGTCTTGTCGCGTGATTACGCAGATGACGAGAGCATGCAGGTGAGCACGGAGACGATCTATCAAGCGATCTACATCCAGGCCCGCGGTGGGCTCAAACGCGAGATCGCCGACGCGTTGCGCACCGGCCGCGCCCGCCGCAAACCCCACCGGTCACCCGAGCAACGCACCAGCCGGTTCGTGGATCCGATGGTGATGATCTCAGAGCGTCCGCCGGAGGTCGAAGACCGCGCCGTCCCCGGCCACTGGGAAGGTGACCTGATCGTCGGCGCGAACAACCAGTCCGCGATCCTCACACTGGTAGAGCGCACCACCCGCTACGTGATGCTCGGCCACCTCCCCGGCGAGCACACCGCCGAAGCCGTCCGCGACGTCCTCGTCGAACTGATCGGCACGCTCCCACAACACCTGCGCGGGTCGTTGACCTGGGACCAGGGAGCAGAAATGGCCGCTCACAAGGCCTTCCGGGTCGCCACCGGCGTCCCGGTCTACTTCTGCGACCCCGCGTCCCCCTGGCAACGCGGCTCGAACGAGAACACTAACGGGCTGCTGCGCCAATACTTCCCCAAGGGCACCGACCTGACCGCTCACGGCCCGGAGGACCTCGAACACGTTGCCCAGAAACTCAACAGCCGGCCACGCAAAACGCTCGGCTGGGATACCCCAGCCGAGCGTCTGATACAACTCGTTTAGTTCACTTAGTGTTGCGACGACCCCTTGAATCCGCCATGGCATCCGGGCCCTTCGTCGTGCGGGGCGGGTGGCGCTAGTCGCGCGCGATCGCGAGGAGGCGCAGGATCTCGAGGTACAGCCAGATCACGGTGACCATGATGCCGAACGCGCCGGACCAGCCGTAGATACGCGGGGCGCGGTTGGCGACGCCCTGCTTGATCGCGTCGAAGTCGAGCACCAGGGAGTACGCGCCGAGGAGCACGACCACGATGCCGATGACGACGCCGAGGGGGATGCCGAAGATGCGGACGTCGCTGCTGAGACCGAACGTGCCGCCGGTCACCCCGGTCCACATCAGGATCACGTTGACGAGGGAGTAGGCCAGGTAGCCGAACATCGCGATGAGGAAGATCTTGGTGGCCTTCTTGGAGGCGCGGATCTTGCCGGACGCGAAGAGTGCGAGCGTCACGCCCACGACCGCCAGCGTGCCGATGACCGCCTGGATGACGATCGACTGCCACTGCGCCTCGAAGACGAAGGAGATACCGCCGACGAACACGCCCTGCACCGCCGAGTAGGCGAGGATGAGGGGTGCGCTGGGCTTCTTCTTGAAGATGTTGACGAGCGCGAGGACGAATCCGACGAGAGCTGCGGGGAGGGCCAGCGCGGGGACGATCCAGCCGACGACGGCGCCCGCGAGCAGGAAGGCGAAGCAGATCGCGGTCTTGACGATCGTGTCTTCGACCGTCATCCGGTCCGTCTGGACGGAGGTCGCCGAGGGCGCCTCATACATCTGCTGGAGGTTCTCGGCGCTCAGAGTCGCGGCCGTCTGGGCCTGTCCGTTCTCCTTGAACGCCGGATTGGTCGAGAAGGCCGGGTTGGTGAGTGCCATGGGGTTCCTCGTTCTGTGGGGAATGGTCTCGTCAGACCAATCTAGTCGGTGGAGTTTCTGAGAGTTCTGACAGATCGCCTTGAATCCCATCGGACCGCGATGCCCCGGGCGACCCACGCGGCCGCCACGATCACGACCGTGCTGGTGACGATCGTGATCCAGCCCTGCTCGTAGGTCGTGACGAAGAGGGGGAGCACGAGACTCGATGCCAGCGGGAGCAGGAGGACGGCGAAGCTGACGAGCGGGCGGAGCCGGACCAGCAGCCAGGCCGCGAGTGTCACCGCGTAGCACCAGGCGAAGCTGGACCCGCCGAGCATGAGCCAGGTGAAACCGAGCACGGGGAGTGCGACCGCCACCCGGCGGCCGATCGTCGACGGGACGACGGCCCATGCGGCCGGCTGCAGGAGCGATCCGACGAGCAAGAGGGGGAGGCTGTACGCGGTGGTCGCGAGGACGCAGGCGCTGCCGACGACGAGCATCGCCAGCGCGACCGCCAGGCGGGGGCGGTACGACCCCCAGCGCAGGGGGAGGAGCGACGCGGGCTCCCGCCAGCGGTCGGTCGGGGGAGCGCTCTCGGCGACGGGCACCCGTCGATTCTGTCATCCGCAGCGGGGTCGTCGTCAGCCCCCGACCGCGGGCTAGGATCGCTCCATGCGCGCTCGGCCGGCTCCTCTCGTCATCGGTCATCGGGGTGCGCCCGGTTACCGTCCCGAGCACACCGCCGCGGCCTATGCACTCGCGTTCGCGCTCGGAGCCGACGCCGTGGAGCCGGACCTGGTCGCGTCGAAGGACGGTGTGCTGGTCCTGCGCCACGAGAACGAGATCTCGGGCACGACGGATGTCGCCGACCGCCCCGAGTTCGCCGACCGGCGCACGACCCGCGAGGTCGACGGCGAGGCGCTCACCGGCTGGTTCACCGAGGATTTCACCTGGGCGGAGCTCGCGACCCTTCGTGCCCGTGAGCGCCTTCCTCTCGTGCGGCAGGCGAGCGCGACGTTCGACGACCGCTATCCGATCCTGCGCTTCCGCGACCTGCTCGACCTGGTCGACGCCGCGTCCGACGACGCGGGCCGCCCGCTCGGGGTCGTCGCCGAGATCAAGCACGCCACCCATTTCGCGGCGGCCGGTCTGCCACTGGACGAGCTCCTCGTCGCCGAGCTCGCGGACGCGGGTTGGACGGACAACCGCGGTCTCGTGGTCGAGAGCTTCGAGCCGACGGTCCTGCGGCAGCTGCACGAGCGCGGGTTCCCCGGCAAGCGGGTCTATCTGCTCGAGGACGCCGGCGCGCCCGCCGACCGGGTCGCCGCGCACGGCTCGGCCGCGGCCGCCTACGCCACCGATCTCACCCTGCGCGGGCTCTATGCGCTCGGCTCCGGTGCGGCCGACCCGTCCGCGCGTGTCGACGGCATCAGCGTGGAGACGGCACTCGTGCTCGCCTCCGGCTCGGTCTCCGTCTCCCTCTTCGAGGACGACGATGGCAGCATCGACATCGGGGCGGTCACGTCCGACCTCGTCGATCTCGCGCACTCGGCGGGCCTCTCGGTCTACACCTGGACGCTGCGGCCCGAGAACGCGATGCTGCCCGCGGAGTTCCGAACCGCCGGTCGTGAGGACGAGTGGGGGGACTGGCGCAGGCTGTTCTCGATCCTGCTGCACTCCGGCGTCGACGGCGTCTTCGCCGACCATCCGGATCTGGCGGTCGCCGTGCGCGACGGCCGGTGAGCGCGGGCTCCCGCCGCGGATGACGGTGGAGCCGGGTAAAATCGGAGGCGACATGACGAGCCTCCCCGACGCCCCCTCCGGCACCACCTCCTCCGTGCCGATCATCCTCGACGGCTGGGAGGGCGACGACCGCTCCGGCGGAGGCCGCGACGACCACGCGGGCGCTCGCGGTGGCGCCTCCGCCGCGAACGACCGTCTGTTCGCCGGCCTCAATCCGCAGCAGCGCATCGCCGCCGAGTACCGCGGCCCCGCGCTCCTGATCCTCGCCGGGGCCGGATCCGGCAAGACGAGTGTGCTCACGCGGCGCATCGCCGGCCTCATCGAGACGCGGGAGGCGTGGCCGAGTCAGATCCTCGCCATCACGTTCACGAACAAGGCGGCGAACGAGATGCGGGAGCGGGTCGAGGGACTGCTCGGCGGCAAGGCGCAGGGGATGTGGATCTCCACCTTCCATTCTGCGTGCGTGCGCATCCTCCGCCGCGAGGCCGAGACCATCGGCAAGACGCAGAGCTTCACCATCTACGACTCCGGTGACTCGCGTGCCCTCCTGAAACGGATCATCAAGGAACTCTCGGCCGACGCTCTGGGCTTCACGGTCGCCGGTGCCGCGAACCGCATCTCGAAGCTCAAGAACGAGCTCACGGACATCGAGGCCTTCGCGCGGTCGGCGAACCTGAGCGACCCGCAGGAGGTGATGTTCCTCGAGATCTTCCGCCAGTACACCCGCGCACTGCGCACCGCCAACGCCTTCGACTTCGACGACCTCATCGCCGAGACGGTGTTCCTGTTCCGTGCGTTCCCGAAGGTGGCCGCCCTCTACCAGCGCCGGTTCCGGCACATCCTGGTCGACGAGTACCAGGACACGAACCACGCGCAGTACTCGCTGATCCGTGAGCTGACGATGCCGATCGCACCGGACATCGCCGACGACCTGGAGGCGCAGGGGCACCACATCGAGCGCATGCGCGACGCCGCCGGTGTCGTCCCCGGCGCCTCGCTGACGGTGGTCGGCGACTCCGACCAGTCGATCTACGCGTTCCGCGGCGCCGACATCCGCAACATCGTCGAGTTCGAGCGCGACTTCCCGGGGGCCAAGGTCGTGCTGCTCGAGCAGAACTACCGGTCGACGCAGAACATCCTGAGCGCGGCCAACGCCGTCATCGCGAACAACTTCGACCGCAAAGACAAGAATCTGTGGACCGCGGTGGGCGACGGCGAGAAGATCGTCGGCTACACGGGCTACTCCGGGCACGACGAGGCGCAGTTCGTCGCGGACGAGATCGAGAAGCTGCACGGCGCGGGCATGGCGTACAAAGACATCGCCGTGTTCTACCGGACGAACGCCCAGACCCGTGCGCTGGAGGAGATCTTCATCCGCTCCGCCCTCCCGTACAAGGTGATGGGCGGCACGAAGTTCTACGAGCGGGCCGAGATCAAGGACGCGATGGCGTATCTGATCACCGTCGCCAACCCGCAGGACACGCTCGCGCTGCGCCGCATCCTGAACACTCCCAAGCGCGGCATCGGCCCCGCGACGGAGACCCAGCTCGCGAGCTACGCCGAGGACAACGGCATGACGTTCCGCGAGGCCATGCGCGATGCGGGTTCGCTCGGTCTCGGCCCCAAGGTCACCGCGGCGATCCTGCAGCTCTCGGCGCTGCTCGACGAGGCGTCGGCGAAGACGGACCCTGCGAACCCGGCGGGTGTCTCGCCGGTGGCGGACGTGCTCCTCTTCCTGCTCGACGGCAGCGGCCTGCTCGAGGTGCTGCGCAACAGCCGTGACCCGCAGGACGAAGCGCGTGCGGAGAACGTGGAGGAGCTCGTCGCGGTGACGCGCGAGTTCGCGCGCAACAATCCCGACGGCACCCTGGTCGACTTCCTCACGGAGGTGTCGCTCGTCGCGGCGGCGGACGAGATCGACGACTCGAGCGGCTCCGTCTCGCTGATGACGTTGCACACGGCGAAGGGTCTCGAATACGACGCCGTGTTCCTCACCGGGGTGGAGGAGGACCTCCTGCCGCACCGGATGTCGGCGAACGAGCCGGGCGGCCCCGCCGAGGAGCGGCGGCTCTTCTACGTGGGCATCACGCGCGCCAAGAAGCGTCTGTTCCTGTCGCTCGCGATGACCCGCGCGCAGTTCGGTGAGACCGCCGTCGCCATGCCGAGCCGCTACCTGCAAGAGATCCCAGCCGATCTGGTGGAGTGGCGGCAGTCTCCCGGCTCGGCGAACGGCCGCGGCGGCACGCAGTCGCGGGCTCTCAATGCGCGCAAGCCCGGTCTCGGCTCCGGTTCGGGGTCCCGCTGGAGCGAGAGCTTCGGGTCGGGAGGTTTCTCGGCGCCGGAGCGGCCCAAGGCCGAGTGGCCGAATCGCGTGACGGGCAAGGTGCGCGACAACGGCGACCTCGAGCTCGCCCCCGGCGATCGCATCTCGCACACCGATTTCGGTGAGGGCCGCGTCACCGCCGTCACGGGGGAGGGCGCCAAGCGCGTCGCGCACGTCCAGTTCGAGAAGGTGGGCGCGAAGAAGCTCCTCATCAAGATCGCCCCTATCGACAAGCTGTGAAGGCTTCCGGGCTCGCCTCGACGAGCATCGAAGTCGGATTCCGTGCCGCGACGGCCGTCGCCGTTCCGCTGCTGGTCCTGTGGGCCGTCGGGCGACTGGACCTCGCCGCGTACGCGACGTTCGGCGCCTTCACCGCCCTGTACGGGCGGAACGAGCAGTACCGGCTGCGCCTGCGGAGCGTGTCCGCCGCCGGGGTCGTGCTCGTCGCCAGCATCGCACTCGGGGTCCTGATCGCCGTCCTCGGCGAGCCTCTGCCCCTTCTTGCGGCGGCGTTGGTGCTGGTCGTCGGCGGGGGGACCCTGTTCGTCACCGCGCTCCAGCTGCTGCCCTCGCAGCCGCTGTTCTTCGTCTTCGCCCTGCTCGTCTGCGCCAACATCCCGACCACTGCGGCCGATGCCTGGCCGCGGATCGGTCTCGCCGTGATCGTGGCCGTGTTCTCGTGGCTCCTGACGATGTCCGGATGGCTGGTCCGGCGCCTGGCGGGCGGCCGCCGCTGGACCCTGCTGAAGGAGCTGAACCGGCATCCGCGCGCGGACGCCACTGTGCTCCGGGACCCGCGCGTGTGGTTGACCGTCGCCCAGAATGTCGTCGGCGTGCTCATCGCCGGGGGGATCGCTCTGGCCTTCGGTCTCGGGCATGCGTACTGGGCCGTCGTCAGCCTGGTGGCGGTGATCCCGCCCGCCCGCGCGGCCCATTCGATCTCGCGCTCGCTGCACCGCATCGTCGGGACGGTCGCCGGCGTCGTGGTGGCGGCCGCGCTCCTGTTCTGGTCGCCGCCGGCTCTCGTCGTGATCCTGGCGATCGTCGTGTGCCAGTTCTTCGCCGAGATCCTCGTCGGGCGCCACTACGGCTCCGCGCTGGTCTTCATCACACCGATGGCGCTCGCCGTGTCGCATCTCGCGAGCCCCGCTCCGCTCGCGGCTCTGGTCGGCGACCGGGTGCTCGAGACGGTGCTCGGCGCCGGGATCGGCATCGTGCTCGTGCTCCTCGCCCGCGGCGTCGAGCGCGCTCGCGGCCTCGCGGCCTAGGCCGGGGACGTCCCTGACCGTCGGGCGCGCTCCGCCCGGTCCTCCTTCACCAGGCGGCGGACCCGCCGCAGATAGTCGTCGCGTGGCGCAGTACGGAGGAAGCGGGGGACGCGTGGGTACCAGCGTGCCAGCCGGTGCATCCAGCGCTCGTACCGGTGCGCACGGTCCGCGTCCCACGGCAGCCGGTACTGCTCTCGCACCTCGGCCGGCAGCAGTCCCGCGGTCACGAGCCGGATGTCGGGCAGAAACACACGCATCCACGACGGGACGTTCCGCGGGTAGAGGATCTGCCGCGCGAGCTCTCGCGTGCCATCGCTCACAGCGAGGCGTTCGATCATCGCCTGCCAGTAGTCGTCGAAGGCGGCGCGTGTCGGTGGCCAACTGGACGGCGGGACCTGGAGGTTGGCGCCGAGCCGGGTGTACTCCTGGTAGACCCTCTCCCGCTCGTCGTCCGCGAGCCTTCCGAAGACGCGCTCGTAGAGCTGCGTCATGGTCTCGTAAAGCGTGGCCGCCACCCACAGCTGGAGCTGCGGGTCGTAGGCGTTGTAGGCCGGCGCCCCCTCGGCGGCCTCGGCGCGCACCGGGGCGTGGGCCTTGTTCACCCGGCGTCGCACGACGGCGAACTCCTCCGGCGTCGCGAACGTGGCCGCGTACATGAAGGTCATCGTGGCGTGAAGGCGGTCCATCGCCCTCTCCGCGAAGTCGCTGTGCTCCAGCACGCCGCGGCCGACCGCCGGATGCGCCACCTGCAGCAGAAGCGCCCGGCCGCCGCCCACCAGCGGCAGCGCCTCGGCGCCGATCGTCCGCAGATCGACCGGCGGTCGCGTGGTCGGCCCGCGGTGGAAGTCGTTCCTCACGCGGCCATCCTGCCGTGCCCGGCTGCGAGAGAGCGCAACGGCCGATCATGCTCCCCGCACCCGTCCGAGCTCGTGGTGGCGAGAGCTGCTGCGCCTGGACCGTGCGCCCGTCGCGAGCGCGACCACACCCGCGGCGGTCGCAGCGATTCCCGCGAGACCCCCGCCGAGGACGACACCCGGCGCGGCGCCGGTGTCGGCGAGCTCCGCCGCGGTCGGAGCAGCGGCCGGTGCGGCGGGGGACGGCACGGCCGGCGCCTCCGCCCGCGTGATCTCGCTCGCCACCCCGAACGGCGAGCTCCACGGCAGCACACGGGCTCCGCCGAGTGCGGGCTCCGTGCGCTCCGGATCGATCCTCTCCACCCAGACGTAGTACCCGGGAGCGGGAAGGACGCACGCGGGTGTCTGGTAGGTTCCCGTGCCGTCGACGGCGGTCTCGACGGTGCAGACGACGGGGGCATCCGCGGGGGAGCGCTCCGCGCGGACGATCGGTTCGGAGAAGGGGCCGAGCAGGCTGCTGACGATCGTCACCTCGATCGGGATGAAGCCGTCGTCCGATGCGCGCACGCCCCACGCCGGAAGCAGGCCGTCGCCGCTGTCGACCGACACGTTCATGATGTCGGTGATGGAGTCCCCGACCGTCGCGACGGCCGCGCTCGTCGTGGTCTCGACGCGGGGCTGGAACGGCAGCGGCGACGGCCCGGCGGTGCTGGCTCCGGCGCTCGCCGACGTCGCCGCCGGGACGGCCATGAGGAGGGACTGCACCTCGCCGTTCGGCGATACGGCGACGCGCAACCCGGTGCCGTACGGCAGGCCGTCCAGCGATGCCGTCGCCGTCACGGACACGCTCGCCTCCTGCCCGTCGGGGACGATCGGGACGTCACGGCCGGTCTCGACGGTCGCCGTCGTGGCGCCGTCGGCGAAGCGCGCGCCGACGAGCTGCACGACAGCGGAATGGGCGGCGGCGGGGAGGAGCTCGGCGCCGGACAGCCGCTCGGCGGTGACGTCGACCCGAACCCGTCCTGGTCCGGTCTCCGCGAGCTCGACCACGGCCTCGGCGCGGACGGAGGTCGTCGCCTCACGCGCGGATTCCTCGACCATCGCGTGGGCCAGTGCCAGCACCGAGCCGGCGTCGGCTCCTGCTCGCGCGGCGTAGGCCTCGGGCGTGCGCCCGCCGAGGCCGGCGACCATCCAGGTCGCGATCTGCCCGGCGGCGGCGGTGAGGCGGTCGTCCGTGCCTGCCCAGGTGCGGGAGATGTAGGCCAAGCGCGCAGACTCTTCCGTGCTGAACCAGCCCAGCGCCGCACCGTCGGCGTACTCCAGCGGGTGACCGGTCGGGCTCAGGCGACCGGCGTGGAGGCAGAAGCCCTGGGCGCCATCGTCGAGCCGGTAGGTGCCGAGCCACCAGCCGTCTGAGGAGAGGTAACCCGGCCCGTGCCCCGCACCGCTGAGCGCCTGTGCGGCGGAGGAGGGTGCGAGGGCCTGCAGGACGCCGAGGAAGACGGCGAGCCCCGCCAGCGCCGTCGCGGTCATGAGTCGTGTGATCCGTTGAGTCATGGCCTCCACCCTCGCCGGGCGGGACGGGCGCGAGGACGCCTCCGTGCGATCCGTGGAGAACACGATCGAGCACCCGTGCTGGGGAGAACGCGATGCCTCCCGTTTACGGGACGCACAGCCGGACGCGCTAAGGTTCTCACTGGCGAATTTATCTCGGCGTCGAGCTATTCTCTCGCGCCGACCGCCCAGCAGATGACAACCGGGAACGCCACAGCGAGCCCGGCCCAGCAGCGGATTGGATAACGGTGGATCTATACGAGTACCAGGCCAGAGACCTGTTTGAGAAGTACGGTGTCCCGGTCCTGCCGGGCATCGTCGCAGACACCCCGGAGGACGTGCGAGCGGCCGCCGAGAAGCTCGGCGGCGTCACCGTGGTGAAGGCGCAGGTCAAGGTCGGCGGTCGCGGCAAGGCGGGCGGCGTCAAGGTCGCGAAGACGCCGGACGAGGCCGAGGAGGCCGCCAAGGCCATCCTGGGTCTGGACATCAAGGGGCACGTGGTCCGCCGCGTGATGGTCGCCGGTGGCGCCCGCATCGCCCGCGAGTTCTACTTCTCGGTGCTCCTCGACCGGGCCAACCGCTCCTACCTGTCGCTGACCAGCGTCGAGGGCGGCATGGAGATCGAGCAGCTCGCCGTCGAGAAGCCGGAGGCGCTCGCGCGCATCGAGGTCGACCCGGGCGCCGGCCTCGACATTGCCAAGGCCACCGAGATCGCGAAGGCCGCCGGCTTCCCGGACGAGCTCGTCGCGAAGGTCGCCGACGTGTTCGTGAAGCTCTACGCCGTCTACACCGGCGAGGACGCGACCCTGGTCGAGGTGAACCCGCTGGTCCTGACCGAGGAGGGCGACATCATCGCCCTCGACGGCAAGGTCACCCTCGACGAGAATGCGTCGTTCCGCCACCCCGAGCACGAGGCGCTCGAGGACAAGGACGCCGCCGACCCGCTCGAGGCCAAGGCCAAGGCGTCCGACCTCAACTACGTCAAGCTCGACGGCGAGGTCGGCATCATCGGAAACGGCGCAGGCCTCGTCATGTCGACGCTCGACGTCGTCGCCTACGCCGGTGAGAACCACAAGGGCGTCAAGCCCGCCAACTTCCTCGACATCGGCGGCGGGGCGTCGGCCGAGGTCATGGCGGCCGGCCTGGACGTCATCCTGGGCGACCCGCAGGTCAAGAGCGTGTTCGTGAACGTCTTCGGCGGCATCACCGCCTGCGACGCCGTCGCGAACGGCATCGTCAAAGCGCTCGAGATCCTCGGAACCGAGGCGAACAAGCCGCTGGTCGTCCGCCTCGACGGCAACAACGTCGACGAGGGCCGCCGCATCCTCACCGAGGCGAACCACCCGCTGGTGACCCTCGCACTCACCATGGACGAAGGCGCCGACAAGGCCGCCGAGCTGGCTGCGAAGTAAGGGCGCGATACAGAATGTCTATCTTCCTCAACAAGGACTCGAAGGTCATCGTCCAGGGCATCACCGGCGGTGAGGGCACCAAGCACACCGCGCTGATGCTGAAGGCGGGCACGAACGTCGTCGGTGGCGTGAACGCCCGCAAGGCCGGCACCACCGTCACGCACGGGGATGTCGAGCTGCCGGTCTTCGGCACCGTCGTCGAGGCGATCGAGAAGACCGGCGCGGACGTGTCGATCATCTTCGTCCCCCCGGCGTTCGCCAAGGACGCGATGGTCGAGGCCATCGACGCCGAGATCCCGCTCCTGGTCGTCATCACCGAGGGCATCCCGGTGCAGGACTCCGCCGAGGCGTGGGCGTACGCCAAGGAGAAGGGCAACAAGACCCGGATCATCGGTCCCAACTGCCCCGGCATCATCACTCCGGGCGAGTCGCTGGTCGGCATCACCCCGGCGACGATCACGGGCAAGGGCCCGATCGGGCTCGTGTCGAAGTCGGGCACGCTCACCTACCAGATGATGTACGAGCTGCGCGACCTCGGCTTCTCGACGGCGATCGGCATCGGCGGCGACCCGATCATCGGGACGACACACATCGACGCGCTCGCCGCGTTCGAGGCCGACCCGGAGACCAAGGCGATCGTCATGATCGGCGAGATCGGCGGCGACGCGGAGGAGCGCGCGGCCGACTTCATCAAGGCGAACGTCACCAAGCCGGTCGTCGGCTACGTGGCGGGCTTCACCGCCCCCGAGGGCAAGACGATGGGCCACGCAGGCGCCATCGTCTCCGGCTCGGCCGGCACCGCCCAGGCCAAGAAGGAGGCCCTGGAGGCCGCGGGCGTGAAGGTCGGCAAGACGCCGTCCGAGACCGCCGCGCTGCTGCGCGAGGTCTACGCCGCTCTCTGAGCGCGACACCCGTACGGCACGAGGCCGGACCCCGAGGGGTCCGGCCTCGTTGTGTGCGGGCGGCCTCGGAGAATCCCTCTGACGCGGCGAGCCCGCGCGGCGCTACAGTGAGGCACGATCTGCCGGATCCGCCGCGGTGACCGGCGGGGACAGGGACATGAGAGGGCCGTCATGCCACGACCGACCAATGCCGAGCTGCTCGGGCGCATCGCCGCACTCGAGGCGGAGAACGCCTCCTTGCGGGACGAGCTCGGCGACGCCGCGACGGTTTCCGTGCGCGATGCCGCTCCCGTGGCCCCGTCCACGCACGCCCGCAGCTGGGCGTGGACGCTCCTCGCCACGGCCCTCATCGTCATCGGTGCCCTGCTCGCCCCGGTGGCCGTCGTCGCCTCCTGGGCGAAAGCGCAGCTGACGGACACGCAGAGCTTCGTCGACACCTACGCACCGCTGGCCAAGGACCCGTCCGTTCAGGCGTACGTCACCGACGAGGCCGTGAAGGTGGTCCAGCAGAACCTCGACATCCCGCAGGTGACGTCGCAGGTCGTCGACGGCATCACCGAGCTCGGGACCGGCCCGGTGGCGACGAAGGCGCTCGAGGCGTTGAAGGGACCGCTCGCCCAGGGAATCGTCTCGCTCATCCACACGACGGTGGGCAATTTCGTCTCGTCCGATGCGTTCGCGCAGGTCTGGCAGGAGGCGCTCCGCGCGACGCACACGCAGCTCGTCGCGACGATGCAGAACGATCCCAAAGCCGCGATCGCGGTGGGCGCGGACGGCTCGATCGGCATCCAGCTGGCCCCCGTCATCGAGCGCGTGAAGCAGCTGCTGGTGGACCAGGGGCTGTCGTTCGCCTCGCAGATCCCGACGATCAACCAGACCATCACGATCGCGCAGAACTCGTCGATCCCGACCATCCAGCTGTTCTACGGAGTCGCCGTGGCGGCCGGGGCGTGGCTCACGTGGATCGCCCTCGCCTTCCTGGTGCTGGGGGTGGTCGTCGCCCGGCGCCGTGCACTCGCGCTCGTCTGGGCGTCGGTCGCCCTCGCGCTCGCGATGGTTGTGGTGGTGGCGGGGATCGGGATCGGCCGGCTGGTCTTCGTCGGCTCGGTGTCGCCCTCGCTGCTCCCGGCCGGTGTCGCGAACACCGTCTACCAGACCGTCACGACGCGGATGCAGGACACCGGCATCGCCGTGCTCGTGCTCGCGATCGTGGTGGCCGTTGTGGGCTGGTACTCGGGTCCGTTCACCGTGCCACGCAAGCTGCGCGGCTTCTTCGGATCGGGCGTGACATGGGTGCGGGAGGCCGCGGAGCCTCACGGTATCAGCACGGGCCGCACGGGGGAGTGGATCTACGCCCAGCGGGTGCTGCTGCGCGTCCTGGTCGCGTTGATCGCCGCGGCGATCGTCCTCTTCGTGCGGCCGCTCTCCCCGGCCCTGATCATCTGGACACTGGTGCTCTCGGCCCTCGTCGTCGCCGTCCTCGAACTCGTCCAGCGCCCGGTGGTCACCGTGCCGGAGAACGCCGGCGACGACACCCCCGTGATGACCGTCTCCTGACCGCCGAAGTGTCGCGGACGGCCCGCGACCCGTGGCCGGTAGGCTCCATCCGGTCATGAATCGCACAACCGTCGCCCTGCTCGCCGCACTGGAGGCGGTCATCGTGGCCGCGATCGGGATCGGGATCGCCCTCGTGCCGCTCACGATCCTGTGGGCGGCGCAGTACCAGCTCGGCGCGGATTGGCTGGTGGTGTGGCGGTCCGCGGCCGACATCTGGCTCGTCGGACACGGCGCCAACCTGACGGTGACGCTCGACGCGCAGACGGTGGCGACCCTGGGCCTGCCCGGAGCAGCGAAGCCGTTCCAGGTGACCATCGCGCTGCTCGGTTTCGCCGTGCTCACCGCCGGGCTGGGCGCGCGGACCGGTGCCCGCGCGGCCGAGACGACGTTCCGGCTCACCGGTGCACTCAGCGCCATCGCCGCTTTCGCGGCCGTCGCCGTCATCGTGACGCTCACGGCGGGGAGCGCGCTGGTCGTTCCCTCCCTGTGGCAGGGGATCGTCCTGCCGCCCTTCGTCTACGCCCTCGGAATCGCGGCGGGATTCGGCTTCGCCGCGTCGCGCACGTCGAGGGCCGAGCGTGCGGCGGGAGCGGCGGACGGCCCCGAGCCCGCCCTGAACTCCGTCGTCATCGCTCTGCGGGAGCGTCTCGGCGGCGTCCCCGAGGTCGTGCGGATGGGAGCGGCCGCCGCGATGCGCGCCGGCTCGGCCGCGACGGCTGCCGTCATCGGCGTCGCCGCGCTGATCCTCGCGCTGCTGATCTTCGGCAACTACGGCACGATCATCACCATGTACGAGCAGCTCCAGGCGGGGGCGCTCGGTGGGATCGCCCTCACCCTCGGACAGCTCGCGTTCCTGCCCAATGTGGTGATCTGGCTGGCCTCCTGGCTCGTCGGGCCCGGCTTCGCGATCGGGACCGGCTCATCGGTGAGCCCGCTCGGGACAGAGCTCGGACCGCTCCCCGGCCTTCCGCTCTTCGGCGTGATCCCCTCCGGCGGGTACTCCTTCGGCCTGGTCGGGGTGGTGGTGCCCCTTCTCGCGGGCTTCCTCGCGGCCGTGCTACTGCGCTCCCGTCCGTGGGTGCGTCTGCCGGGCGGAGCGCTGCCGCTCTTCCTGACCGCTCTCGGGATCGGTATCGTTGCGGGCATCGAGCTCGGACTGCTGGCCTGGTGGTCCTCCGGTGCTCTCGGCCCCGGCCGCCTGCACGACGTGGGACCGAACCCGTGGCTGGTCGGTGGGATCGCGGCGGCGGAGGTCGCTGTCGCGGCGGTCATCGGGCTCATGGCGGGAGGACGGGCGCGCAGATGAGCCCGTGGCTGACGCCACTGCAGCTGCCGAAGCTGAGGCTCCGCAGACGGTCCGTGGACGCGCGGCAGATCGTCGAGACCCCGTCCGCGCAGCTCCAGGAGTTCCTGGTCCTGCTGGGCAGTGCGCTGCTCGCGGTCGGCACGGCGTCGACGGACATCCAGCACACTCTCGGCCGGGTGGCGGTGGCCCTCGGCTCGCCGAAGGCCAGTCTCATCGTCTTCCCGACGCTGATCTTCGTGGGGATGCCGGGCGAGACGCAGACACGATTCGAGGTCGCGATGCCGACAGGCGGCGAGGTGCGTTTCGACCGTGCCGCGCGCATCTACGGGATCGTCGACCGCGCGCTGGAGGGCACCATCACCGCGGCCGACGGCATCGCCGAGGTGAAGGCCGTCATCGCCGCGAAGCCGCGGTTCAACCGGCTCGTGCGGGTGGCCGGGCACGGCGTCGCCTCGGCCGGCGTGGCCCTCGTGCTGCTCGGCGCCGAGACGACGAGCATGCTCTACGCCCTCGTGCTCGGGATGCTGGTCGGCGCGGCCAAGCTGATCGTGCGCCCGGGCACCTACGCCGCGATCCTGCTCCCGGTCGCGACCGCGTTCCTCCTCGCCCTGCTGGTCTTCGCGCTGGGCAACACCGTCGTCATCGGCGAACCGCTGCAGGTGCTCGTACCGCCGCTGGTCACCCTGCTGCCGGGTGCCCTGCTGACGACGGGCATCCAGGAGCTGGCCGCAGGCGACATGGTGGCCGGCTCCAGCCGTCTCGTCTCGGGGATCGCCCAGCTCGGCTTCCTGGCCATCGGGATCCTGGCCGCGCTCACCATCACCGGTGTGCCGGCCTCCGCCGCGCTGCTGAGCACGCAGCCTCCGCTCGGGGCGTTCCAGCCGTGGGCCGGGGTGCTGCTGTTCTCGGTCGGGATCTTCCTCTACTACTGCGGACCCCGGCGCTCGGTGTACTTCCTGACCCTGGTGCTGCTCGTGGCCTACGGCGCGCAGCTGGCGGGCGCCCTGCTCATGGGCTCCGTGTTCAGCGGCTTCTTCGGCGCGTTCGCACTGACCGTGGTCGCCTACCTGGTGCAGTCGGTGCCCGGCGCGCCCCCGGCCGTCGTCTGCTTCCTTCCCGCGTTCTGGTTGCTCGTGCCGGGCGCGACGGGACTCATCCGGCTCACGCAGAGCGCGAGCGGCGTCGATTTCGACGCCAGCAGCGTGCCGAACCTCCTCGGCTCGATCGTGTCGATCGCGTTGGGGGTGCTGGTGGGGACCGCGCTGTTCCGCCAGATCTACACGATCGCGCCGGCTCGCTGGAAGCTGCGGCTGGTCTGACGCCGTCCGCGGCCCTGGGCCAGAGAACTGGTCGGTCTGCTCATCCGCGCGCCGGTAGGCTGGTCGCGTGCTCTCGATTGTCGTGCTGATCTCCGGCGGAGGCTCGAACCTCCGCGCGCTGCTCGAGGCGTCGCAGGACGCGGAGTTCCCCGCCCGGGTCGTCGCCGTGGGCGCCGACCGCGACGCGGACGGGCTCGCCCACGCCGAGGAGTTCGGCATCCCCTCGTTCACCGTCCCGTTCTCGTCGTTCGACAGCCGTGAGGAGTGGGGGGACGAGCTCGCCGAGCAGATCCGGCAGTGGGAGCCCGACCTCGTGATCCTCTCGGGCTTCATGCGTCTGGTGCCCCCGCGCGTCGTCGAGGCCTTCTCGCCGTACCTGATCAACACGCACCCGGCCTATCTGCCGGAGTTCCCCGGGGCGCACGGCGTGCGGGACGCCCTGGCCGCCGGCGCGACGCAGACCGGCGCCAGCCTCATCGTCGTCGACGACGGCGTGGACGCGGGCCCGATCATCAGCCAGGAGCGCGTCCCCATCCTGCCCGGCGACACCGAGGCCGCCCTGCACGAGCGCATCAAACCCGTGGAGCGACGGCTGCTCATCGACGCCGTCCTCGACATCGCCAACGGACACATCGACCTCAAGGAGCTTTCCCGAGCATGAGCGGACCCCGCCACGACGCCAGCCTCTACCGCGAACGGGACGTCGTCCCGATCCGCCGCGCGCTGATCTCGGTCAGCGACAAGACCGGACTCCTCGACCTCGCGAGGACGCTCGCGGAGGCCGGCGTCGAGATCGTCTCGACCGGGTCGACCGCGCAGACCATCCGTGACGCGGGGCACCCCGTGACGGACGTCGCCAGCGTGACCGGCTTCCCGGAATCGCTCGACGGCCGCGTGAAGACCCTGCACCCGGCGATCCACTCCGGCCTCCTGGCCGACCTGCGTCTCGCCTCCCACGAGGATCAGCTGAAGGACCTCGGCATCGAGCCGTTCGAGCTGGTCGTCGTCAACCTCTATCCGTTCGTCGAGACCGTCGCCTCGGGTGCGGTCGGCGACGACGTCGTCGAGCAGATCGACATCGGCGGCCCGGCCATGGTCCGTGCGTCGGCGAAGAACCACGCCAACGTCGCGATCGTGGTCTCCCCGTCCGACTACCCGAGGATCGCCGAGGCGGTCGCCGCGGGCGGGACCACCTTCGAGCAGCGCCGGGCACTGGCCGCGCAGGCCTTCGCGCACACGGCCTCCTACGACGGCGCGGTCGCCGCCTGGTTCGCCGGTGAGGCGCCGAGCACGGACGACTTCCCCGAACGCTTCGAGGTGCGCGCCGAGCTGTCCCGAACGCTCCGCTACGGTGAGAACGCACACCAGGCCGCGGCGCTCTACACCGACCCCGCCGGCCGTGGCATCGCGCAGGCGACGCAGCTCGGCGGCAAGGAGATGTCGTACAACAACTTCGTGGACGCCGACGCGGCCCTCCGCAGCGCCTACGATTTCGCCGAGCCTGCCGTCGCGATCATCAAGCATGCGAACCCGTGCGGCATCGCAGTCGCCGACGACATCGCGGATGCCCACCGCAAGGCGCACGAGTGCGACCCGGTGTCGGCGTACGGCGGTGTGATCGCGGCCAACCGCACCGTCAGCCTCGCGATGGCAGAGACCGTCAAGGGCATCTTCACCGAGGTGCTCATCGCCCCCGGGTACGAGCCGGAGGCGCTGGAGCTGCTGCAGACGAAGAAGAACCTCCGCATCCTCCAGCTCCCCGAGGGCTATGCGCGGGCGACCACGGAGTTCCGGCAGATCTCGGGCGGCGTGCTCGTGCAGGACGCCGACCGCTTCGACACGTTCGACTCCTCCTCGTGGACGCTCGTCTCGGGTCAGGAGGCGGACGCGGCGACCCGTGCCGATCTCGAGTTCGCCTGGAAGGCCTGCCGCGCGGTGAAGTCCAACGCCATCCTGCTCGCGAACGACGGCGCGTCCGTCGGCGTGGGCATGGGCCAGGTCAATCGCGTGGACTCCTGCAACCTCGCCGTCAGCCGCGCCGGGGAGCGTGCGTCAGGCTCGGTGGCCGCGTCCGACGCATTCTTCCCCTTCGCCGACGGGCCAGAGATCCTCATCGCCGCCGGCGTGCGAGCGATCGTGCAGCCCGGCGGCTCCATCCGCGACGAGGACGTGATCGCGGCGGCGAAGGCGGCCGGGGTCACGATGTACTTCACCGGAGAGCGCCACTTCTTCCACTGACGTTGCGCCCCTCGTGGGGTCGCGGGAGAATGGACGGCGGTCCACAAGACCGCACCATCACCACCGCGATCCCACGAGGAGACACCGATGTCCGTCCTGCCCGCCGACCTGGTCGAAACCACCGGAACCGACCTGCCGCACGAAACACTGCATGTGGTCACGGGGAGGAGGAGCGGTCTCACCATCAGCATCGCGGTCCACTCCACCGTGCTGGGCCCCGCCCTCGGCGGTTGCCGGGTGTGGACGTACGACTCGTGGCTCGAGGCCGTCGCCGATTCGCTGCGCCTCGCCGAGGGCATGACGATGAAGAACGCCGCCGCCGGGCTGAACCGCGGCGGAGGCAAGACCGTCGTCTACGTGCCGCGCGATGTCGAGCTGACACCGACGCTCCGCTACGACGCGATGCTCGACCTCGGCGACGCGATCGAGAGCCTCGGCGGCAGCTACATGACCGCGGAGGACGTCGGCACGAGCGCGGAGGACATGGCGGTCGTCGCCACCCGCACCGCGCACGTCTGCGGGCTTCCGTCGGCCGACGGCGGCGTGGGCGAGCCCAGCGACGCCACGGCCGCCGGGGTCTATGCCGGACTCCTGGCCACGCTCGAGCACGCCGTCGGGACCCGTTCCGTCGCCGGTCGCCGTGTGACGGTGCTCGGCCTGGGGCACGTGGGCTCCATCCTGGCCATGCGACTGGCCAGCGAGGGCGCAGAGCTCACCGTCACCGATGTGAACCCGGCGAAGCGCGCGCTCGCCGACGCGATCGGCGCCACCTGGGTGGAGCCGTCGGAGGCGCACCGCGTCGAGGGAGATCTCTTCGTGCCCGCGGGAGTGGGCGGAGTGCTCACCGACACGGTCATCGACGAGTTACGGGTGAAGGCCGTGGTCGGCCCCGCGAACAACCAGCTCGCCACGCGTGCGGGAGCCGCGCGCCTCGCCGCGCGCGGCATCCTCTGGGCGCCCGACTTCGTGGTCAACGCCGGAGGTGTCATCTTCCTGGCGATGATGAGCGGGGAGCAGCCGTCGGCCGCGGCCACCGCCGCGCGCGTGGAGCGGATCGGGGACATCGTGTCGGAGGTGTTCGCGGTCGCCTATCAGCGCGGGATCACCACGCTGGAGGCCGCCGACGAGCTCGCCCTCGCCCGCCTCCGCGAACCAGCGAACGCATAGAAACGCTCCGATAGGGTTGGTTCCCATGACGACTTCGTGGGGCCGCCGGCTCATCGCATCCCTTGTCGCCGCCTTCGTGGTGGCTCTCACCGTGCACGCAGCGATGATCGCCGCGTTCTACGTGGGGAGCCTCGCCGGGTCGTCGGCCCCGTCGGGGGCGTTGATCGTCGCCGTCAGCAACTACTTCTCGCTGACGAGCGTCTTCGGGTTCGTGCTGCTCTTCATCGCGGGCGTGGTGGGCGCGTTCGACCGCTGGTGGACGGCGCTGATCGCCGGCCTGGTGGCCGGGTTCCTGTCGCCCGCCCTCGGAACGCTCCTCACCGCGACGTCGGGCGGATCGCCGTTCAGCGGCGAGCTCATCGTCGCGGTGCTCGGCACCCTGCTCGGCATCAACCTCCTCTACGGCGTCGCCGTCACCGCGCTCACCCCGACCTTCGGCCGCTGGCTGTTCCGCGTGGTGGAGGGTGTGCGGAGCCGGTTCGAGACCGAGCGCAAGGTCGCGCTGGTGCGCATCCCGGCCAAGAACCTGCAGGACGGACTGGTCACCCACCTCGAGCGCACCGAGATCGACGCCGAGCTCGCGGACACCCAGTGGGACGGGTACGTGAACGCTCTCTCGCAGGCCGGGTGGCAGACGGTCGAGGTCGCGTCGGCCGACGACCTGGCCGACTCGGTCTTCGTCGAGGACACCGCCGTCGTGTTCGGCGACACCGCCGTCATCACGCGCCCGGGCGCGGACTCCCGCAAGCCCGAGACGGCCGGCACCGAGGCCGCGCTGCGCGCCCAGGGCCTGCACCTCGAGCGCATCGAGGAGCCCGGCACCCTGGAGGGCGGCGATGTCCTCAAGATCGGCTCGACCGTGTACGTCGGCCGCGGCGGTCGCACCAACGGTGAAGGCATCCGGCAGCTGCGCGCCCTCGTCGCACCGCTGGGCTACACGGTCGTCGGCGTGCCCGTGACGAAGGCCCTGCACCTGAAGACGGCCGTCACCGCCCTGCCCGACGGCACGGTCATCGGCTACGAGCCGCTCGTCGACGAGCCGCGGATCTTCGAGCGCTTCCTGCCCGTCCCGGAGGCGCACGGCACCGCCGTCGTCGTGCTCGACGACGAGACGCTGCTCATCTCCTCCGCAGCACCGCAGACCGCCGCCCTGCTGAACGATCTCGGATACACGACCATCCCGGTCGACATCTCGGAGTTCGAGAAGCTCGAGGGCTGCGTCACCTGTCTGTCCATCCGGATCCGCTGACCGACCGCATCGCGTGCCGAGGGGCACGTCGTCGCCGCCATTCCCCGTGGATGAGCACGACGACGTGCCCCTCGGTGCATCACCGGCGTGTTTTCATGCGCTCGAATCGATGCTTGCGTGTTGGCACAGCCCGGCAATAAGCTGTAGGGCTGCCTTGTCGCGGCAACTACGTGAACGCATCGAGGCCGGGAGGACGCAATGGAAAAGACTGGATACGCACGGATCGTGACGGTGTTCGGGCTTGTCGCGCACGCGTCCTCGGAGCCGGCCCCCGCCTGGTAGGTCCCAGGACGAGCTGCGTCTCCGGCTGACTGTCGCCGGCCATCCCCTCGGGCAACGTCCCCGACGTCGAATGCGCTTTCGTGCGCCTTCGGCGACCCCAGACGGCGACCTCTCAGCACTGTTCACCGGGTCTTCGGTGACCCGTCGACGAAGTCGGAAAATCACAAGAAAACGGAACTCTCATGTCTGTCGCTGAAACGCATCAGCATCCCCCTCAAAGAGAAACGAAGAAGAAGCGCTCCGGCACGGTCCGCACCCTGCTGCGCATCCTGCCGTTTGCCAAGTCGGCCGCTCCGCGCATCGTGCTCGGCATGGTGGCGGCGCTGCTGGCGAGCCTTGTCGCGCTCAGCATCCCGCAGGTGCTGCGCTGGCTGGTCGACGGCCCGCTGTCGACCGGCGATCCGACCGCGGTGTGGCCGGCGGCACTGATCGTCGTCGGGCTGGGCGCGGCGGAGGCCGTGTTCATCTCGCTGCGCCGCTGGTTCGTGCTCACGCCGGGCACGCACGTCGAGGCGCGCATGCGCAACGGGCTCTACGCCCAGCTGCAGGACCTGCCCGTGGCGTTCCACGACCGCTGGCCGAGCGGGCAGCTGCTGTCGCGCGCGGTGAGCGACCTCGGCCTGATCCGACGCTGGCTGTCGTTCGGCATCGTGCTGCTCGTCGTCAACGTGGTCACCATCGTGGTCGGTTTCGCCATCCTCATCGGATGGAACTGGATCCTGGGGCTGATCTTCTTGGTCTGCTCCATCCCGCTGTGGATCTACGGGTTCGTGTTCGAGGCGAAGTACTCGGTCATCGCCCGCCGCAGCCAGGACCAGGCGGGCGACCTCGCGACCGCCGTCGAAGAGTCGGTGCACGGCATCCGCGTGCTCAAAGCGTTCGGCCGGGGCAAGCACGCCCTCAAGAACTTCGAGTCGCAGGCCGAGCAGCTGCGCGGCACCGAGATCGAGAAGGCGAAGGCCATCGCCGGCATCTGGCTGTGGCTCCTGCTCATCCCTGACGTCGCCTTCGGCATCAGCCTGGTGGTCGGCGTCTGGCTGGCCGCACAGGGCGAGCTGTCCGTCGGCGAGCTGGTCGCGTTCTTCGCGACGGCGACCGTGCTGCGCTTCCCGATCGAGTCGATCGGCTTCCTGCTCTCGATGACGTTCGACACGCGCACCGCGGCCGACCGCTTCTTCGAGGTCATGGACGAGGTCAACACGATCACCGACCCGGCCGAGCCGAAGCGGATCGCGGACCCGAAGGGCGAGCTCGTCTTCGACGACGTGCACTTCCGGTACCAGGACGCGCCGGAGCGCTTCCCCGACCTGCTCGACGGCGTGCGCCTGACGGTGGAGCCGGGGGAGACGATGGCGCTCGTCGGCCTGACCGGAAGCGGCAAGTCCACGCTGACGGCGCTCACCACGCGGCTCTACGACGTGACGGGCGGGGCCGTGCGCATCGACGGCGTCGACGTGCGCGATCTCACCCGCTACGACCTGCGGAAGGCGATCGCGATGGCGTTCGAGGATGCGACGCTGTTCTCGGCCTCCGTGCGTGACAACGTCCTGCTCGGCCGCGACGACCTCGACCCTGCCTCCCCGGAAGCCGAGCGCGTCCTCACCGAGGCGCTCGAGATCGCGCAGGCGGGATTCGTCTACGAGCTTCCCGAGGGGCTCGAGACGAAGGTCGGCGAGGAGGGACTCAGCCTCTCCGGCGGACAGCGGCAGCGGCTCGCGCTCGCGCGTGCGGTCGCCGCGGCCCCCAGTGTGCTGGTGCTCGACGACCCGCTCTCGGCGCTCGACGTCGACACGGAGGCGCTCGTCGAGGCCGCGCTGCGGCGGGTGCTCGCCTCCACGACGGCCCTGATCGTCGCGCATCGCCCCTCCACCGTGATGCTCGCCGACCGGGTGGCGCTCCTCGAGGAGGGCCGCATCACCGCCGTCGGCACGCACCACGACCTGCTCGCCTCGAGCGAGCACTACCGGTTCGTCATCTCCAGCCTGGAGGACGACGAGAACGAGGAGATCCTGCAGGAGGTGAACTTGTGAGCAGCACGACCGTACTGGGTGTCGAGGGCGAAGAGCGGCACGACCTCAGCAAGGAGGAGAGCAGGCAGGTGCGCAGGCGCTCGCTGCGCCTGCTGGGCTCGCTCCTGCAGCCTCTGCGCGTCCGGTTGATCCTGACGGCGGTCGTCGTCGTGATCAGCACGGCCGGGCAGGTGGCAGGACCGGCGATCATCGCGTTCGGCATCGACAACGGCATCACGGCGCTGCAGTCGCAGAACTGGCTGCCCGTCGCGGCCGCCGGCGTCGCGTACCTGCTGACCGGGATCGTCGGAGCGGTCCTGATCGCCTGGTACACGATCTTGAGCGCTCGGATCAGCCAGGCCATCCTGATCGACCTGCGCAAGCGGGTGTTCCTGCACACGCAGAAGCTCTCGCTCGAGTTCCACGAGTCGTACACGTCTGGTCGCATCATCTCGCGCCAGACGAGCGACCTGGACTCGATCCGCGAACTGCTCGACTCCGGCATCAACCAGCTGGTGCAGGGCTTCCTGTACATGCTGTTCATCGCGATCGCGCTGTTCGCCCTGGACTGGGTGAGCGGCGTGGTGCTGCTGTGCTCGCTCGTGCCGCTCTACCTGCTCACGCGCTGGTTCCAGAAGCGCTCGCAGGTGCTGTTCCGCATCTCGCGGGTGGCGTCGGCGAAGCTGATCGTGCAGTTCGTCGAGACCATGACGGGGATCCGCGCGGTCAAGGCGTTCCGCAAGGAGAAGCGCAACGAGAAGGAGTTCGGCGACCTCGTCGAGGACTACCGCGACGTGAACGCGCGCGTCATCCAGCTGTTCGGGATCTTCGACCCCGGGCTCGTGATGATCGGCAACGTGACCGTCGGCGTCGTCCTGCTGGTGGGCGGCTTCCGCGTCGCCGATGGCCAGCTCGCCATCGGCGTGCTGCTGGCGGCCCTGCTCTACACCCGGCGCTTCTTCGACCCGATGGAGGAGATGGCGATGTTCTACAACTCCTACCAGTCGGCCGCGGCCGCGCTCGAGAAGATCTCCGGCGTGCTGGAGGAGGAGCCGAGCGTCCCCGATCCGGTGAAGCCGGTCGACCTCTGGACGGCGGAGGGGCACGTGCGGTTCGACGACGTCGCCTTCGCCTACAAGGAGGACCGCGTCATCCTGCCGGAATTCAGTCTGGACATCCCGGCCGGGCAGACGATCGCCCTGGTCGGCTCGACCGGTGCGGGCAAGTCCACGCTGGCGAAGCTGATCTCGCGGTTCTACGACCCGAGCCGCGGTGAGGTGTCGCTGGACGGTGTGGATCTGCGCGACCTGCACCCGAAGGACCTCCGGCGCGCCATCGTCATGGTCACGCAGGAGGCGTACCTCTTCAGCGGGTCCGTCGCCGACAACATCGCACTGGGCAAGCCCGACGCGACGCGGGACGAGGTCGTGGAGGCGGCTAAGGCGGTCGGCGCCCACGAGTTCATCGAGGGACTGCCGAACGGCTACGACACCGACGTGAACAAGCGCGGCGGACGGGTGTCCGCGGGTCAGCGTCAGCTGATCTCGTTCGCCCGTGCCTTCCTGGCCGATCCGGCGGTGCTCATCCTGGACGAGGCGACCAGCTCGCTGGACATCCCGAGCGAGCGTCTGGTGCAGGAGGCGCTGCAGACGCTGCTCGCCGACCGCACCGCCGTGATCATCGCGCACCGTCTGTCGACGGTCGCGATCGCGGACCGCGTGCTGGTCATGGAGCACGGCCGCGTGGTCGAGGACGGCACTCCGGGCGACCTGATCGCCGGCACCGGCCGCTTCGCCCAGCTGCACGCGGCGTGGCGGGACTCGCTGGTGTGACGGGAGGGACCGGGCCGGGAGGCCGTGGTTCCGGAGGGGCGGCGCGTAGCGGTACGCGTCGCCCCTCCGCCGTGATCCCCGCGGTAGGGGTTGTCAGCCCGCGGGTGACCAGGTCGCGCGTGCCCGGCGCGGACGGAGGACGCGATGCCCACGTTCGGTGTCGGCACGGAAGAAGGAGAGGCGCTCGCGGAGGCCCGAGCGCAGGGCGCCCGTGAGAACCCGCACGTCGGCGCCCGCGTCGATGCACTCGCTCGCGTACGCCGGATCCGCCTCCCGCGCGCTCGCGCCGTCGACGACGCTCAGGCAGCCGGCCGTTACGGCGCGGGAGGCGGAGGCGATGATCGACACGTGCGAGGTGGCGGGGGCGACGATCGCGCGGACGGCACGGGCGAGCTCGGACTGCTCGGCCGGACGGGTCGCCGCGCGACCGGGGAACCCGTCGCCGAGGTCGAGGGTCTCGAACCGGAGACCCACCGCGGCGCGCACATCCGCGGCCACGGCGGCGGCGTGGGCGATCTCGGCGACGTAGCCGGACGGAGACGAGTGCGCCGGGGGCTGGAGGGAGAGCCCACCGACGCACACATCCCGGTCGGAGGCCGCGCGGACGGCGCGGACGATGTGATCGGGCGCGAACCCGCGCGACGCACGATGCGCGGAGCGCGGATCGGCCAGAGGGCGAAGGCGGAGCAGCACGCGGACGTCGTCCGGTGCGCCGGCGAACGCGTCCAGGTCGTTCTGCGCGTCCACGACGAAGCGGCGGACGCCCGCGGCGTAGGCCGCGTCCACCTCCGAGCGATGCGCGAGGAGGCCGGTGTGGAGGAACCGCGGGCGGCCGTCGCGAGCGATGACGGCGTTCACGGAGGCGGGGGTCGCGACCTCGAAGGCCCCGCTCGCGGCCGCGATCGCGTCGAGGAGGGCGGGGTGCGAGAGTGCGCTCACGTCGTAGTGCACATCCACCCACGGGAAGGCGGCACGCAGCTCGAGGTAGCGGCCGGCCGCGCGCTCCACGTCGATGACGACGAGCGGTGGCTCGCGGAGGTCGCCCGCCGTCACCGCCGCCGGCGCCGCAGGGGCGCCGATCGGGTCGGCGGTTCGGGTGACGGCGGGCATCGGGTGTTCTCCTCGGGATTAGGTGAGCTTGTCTCAGATGATCCTCGCGCCGCCGCGCGTCCCGCATCCGGGGGGTCACCTGAACCGATTGCGTGCATCCACGGATGAAGTGGACGCGCCGCCGGGCGAGGATGGGTGCATGTATCTGCGTGTAGTGATCGTCGACGACCACGCACGCTTCCGTGCGCAGGCGGCGGAACTGCTGCAGATCGAGCAGTTCGCGGTCGTGGGCGACGCCGACACCGGCGCCGGCGGCGTCGAGTTGAGCCGACGGCTGGCACCCGACCTCGTCCTGCTCGATGTCGGGCTGCCCGACGCGAGCGGGTTCGATCTCGTGGCCGACATGCACGCCACCGGCGCGGCGGTCGTTCTGACCTCCAGCCGGTCGTTCCGCGACTACGGCCGCCGCGTGGCCGACAGCGGCGCAGAGGGATTCATCACCAAAGGCGACCTGACCGGCCCGGCGATCCGCAGTCTGCTACGTTAGGCGCGTGGTAGCGGGAGAGAATTCGGTTCCCCGCGCGCTTCGGGTCGCGGTCGCCGACGACGCGGTTCTGCTCCGCGAAGGCATCGGTCAGATCCTGCGCGCGGGCGGTGTGGAGGTCGTCGCCTCCGTCGACACGGCGGAGGAAGTGCTCGCCGTCGTCGCTGCGGACGACGCGATCGATGCCGTGGTGCTCGACATCAAGATGCCGCCGTCCCACACGGACGAAGGCCTGAGGGCTCTCGAGACGCTCCGGGCCGGCGGCTCCACCGTCGGCGTCCTGCTGCTGTCGATGTACACGACGGCGTCGTACGCGATCCGCGCGATGAGCGCGGGCAGCGGAACGGGCTATCTGCTGAAAGACCGCGTCGCGGATGGGGAGTCCCTCGTCAACGCCGTACGCACCGTCGCCGCAGGTGGGTCGGTCGTCGACCCCGAGGTCGTGCAGCTGCTCGTGACGGCCCGCTCGTCGGAGCGCACGGTGGAGGCGCTCTCCGCTCGGGAACGCGACGTGCTCAGCCGCATGGCGGAGGGCAAGTCCAACGTCGGTATCGCGGCGGAGCTGCACCTCAGCCTCCGCACCGTGGAGTCGCACATTGGGCACATCATGGCCAAGCTCGGTATCGAGGACTCCGCCGAGGGACACCGGCGGGTCCTCGCCGTGCTGCGCTTCCTCGGCAAGGACGGCTGACGGCGGTGAACGTCGCGCGCAGCTGGCTCCGCGCGCTCGCCGTGACCGTCACGATCGCGTCGAACGTGCTGGCCCAGGTGGCGAGCGCGGTGACGGGGAACTACGGCCCGCGACCGCAGGGTCTCGGCTGGGCGATCGTCTTCGTCGCGGTGGCGTTCGTCTACGTCGTGTGCGCGATCATCGCCTGGAAGGCCGTGCGCAGTCCCGTCCCGGGCTGGCTGATGATCGGCGCTGCGCTGCTCTGGTCGGCGGGCGCCTGGTATCCGCTCGCGCGCGGGATCGGCTGGCTCTGGCCCCCAGTGGCCGGCGTCACCGACCTGTGGGCGATCTTCGTCGGCGCCCTGGTGCTCTGCTATCCGACCGGTCGCTTCTCGCGCACGGACCGCATCCTCCTGCTGGCCGGGAGCGGGGCGATCCTGGTGCGCTTCATCGGGACACTGCTCTTCAGCTCGCCGTCGGGCTCCGAGTGCGGCTGCGTCCAGAACGTCTACGCGGTGCTGCCCAACGACGACGCGGACTTCTGGCTGGGGGTGGCCTGGCGTGCCGTGGGGCTGGCGCTGATGATCACGATCGCCGTCCGGCTCGCAGTGCGCTGGTTCACCAGCTCCCTGCCCGCGCGTCGCGTCTCGTTCGTCATGCCGCTGGCCATCGTGCTCTGGTGCTACGGCACGGTCCAGGACTCGCTGAGCTTCACCCTCGGCTGGGACGGCGGGTGGCTGCAGTTCATCCCGCCGTTCGCCATCGCGCTCATCCCGCCTGCGTTCGTGGGCGGGGTCTTCTACGCGCGTGGACTGCGCTCGCGCGTCGCCGACCTCGTCATCGTCGCGCGCGACAAGGTCGACCGAGCGCTGTGGGAGTCGAGCCTGGCACGCACGCTGCACGACCCCTCGCTCCGGGTGTACTGGTGGGACGAGCAGCAGCGGGCGTTCCTCACGAGTGACGGCGAGCACGTCCCGGACGACGGCGACCGCGATCGACGCGGGCGCTCCACCCTGGCGATCGACTCCGACCAGGGCCCGATCGCGCTGATCGAGCACGACATCGCGCTCAGCCAGGACGACCGGCTGCTCGACGCCGTCTCCTCGGCGCTGCTTCTCTCGGTCGACAACGACCGGCTGCGCGGGAGGCTCGAGCGGACCATCCAGGAGCTCCGGGAGTCCCGCCTCCGCATCGTGGAGGAAGGATACCTCGCGCGACGTCGCCTCGAGCGCGATCTGCACGACGGCTCGCAGCAGCAGCTCGTGTCGCTGGCGATCAGTCTGCGGATCGCGACGGCGAAGGCGGAGGCGGCCGGGAACACGGAGGTCGCCGGCGATCTCGAGCGGGCGTCGGCGCAGCTGGCGGACGCGCTGAAGGAGCTCCGCGAACTGGCCAGGGGCATCCACCCGACGGTGCTCACGGACGGCGACCTCGGCTCGGCGCTGGAGGAGCTGGGGCAGCGCAGCCACCTCCCGGTCGAGGTGCGGGTCGACACGACCGACCGGTTCGCGAACGTCATCGAGGAGACCATCTACTACTCGGTCTCGGAGTGCCTGGCCAATGCCGCCAAGCATGCCGGGGCGCGCAACTGCGCTGTGCTCGTCACCCGACGCGACGACAACGTCTCGGTCGTCGTGAAAGACGACGGCGCAGGCGGTGCGCGCTTCGAACCCGGCGGCGGGCTGGAAGGCATCCGCGACCGCGTGGAGGCCGTCAACGGCCGCGCCGAGCTGCGGTCGGTGACAGGCCTGGGGACCATCCTGGAGCTGACCATCCCGGTGCCGACCTCCGCAGCCCCCGACGACGGCAAACGGAGCGAGTGACTCGAGGCGGAGGTGGCCCCGCTACTTGCTCTTCGCGGGCAGCGCGGCGTAGACCTGCTGACCGATGGCGAACGCGGACCAGCCGCCGGGGCACTTCGCCGCGGTCTTCGGCACGCCGTCGATCGGCCACCAGCTGTCCTGGATCGCCGCCTTCGGCGCGGTCGTCTGCTCGTTGCACACATCTTTGGCGAGGAGCGTCGGCGAGGTGTACGTCATGATCGCGGCGCCGGTCTGCGTGTCGTAGTCGACCCGGATGATCGTCGCGTCGTCGGGGACGAACTTCGGCGAGCCGAAGACAGCCGTGTCCGCCGCCTTGAACTCCTTGGCGGAGTCGAAGATCTGCGCATCGACGTGCGGGGTGAATGCGGCGACCACCGAGCATCCGGACAGGGCGAGGGCAGCGGCGGAGGCCGCCACGGCGAGGCCGACGGCTCGGTATCGGGGCACGGGACGCTCCTGGGTCTCTGATGACATGCGATCCGACTCAGTCAACACCATCAAGCTGGGCGCATCATCGGCCGGAAGGATGATGTTAGCGCGGCTCGTGGCGTGCGACGCGCAGATCGACCCGGTAGGTCGTGACCGTGCCGTCCGCGCGCGGGCCCCCGATCAGCGGCGTCCCCTCGGCGCGGTAGTGCTCCAGCGCGAGCTGTTCGTGGTCCGCCGGCGGGTGCCCGCTGGCGCGGACGACGCGCCACCACGGCACCGTCGAACCGTAATACGCCATGATCTGGCCGACCATGCGCGCCGCGCGCGAGCCGAGCACCGCGGCGACGTCTCCGTAGGTCATGACCTCCCCGGGCGGGATGGACTCCACCACCGTGAGGACCCGTTCGACGAACGAGTCGGAGCCCCCGTCAGAGGTCGAGGGCACCGATGGTCTCGCCGTACTGCGTCTCGCCGACGGGGGAGAAGCCGCTGCGCAGGAAGAACTGCTCCGGGCCGAGCTCGCCCGATTCCCAGATGACGTAGAGACGGTCGTGGCCGCGGCGGCGCGCCTCGTCGGCGAGGGCGCGGACGGCGAACGTGCCGATGCCGCGGCCCTGGTCGTCGGCGTCCACGTTGATGCGCCAGAGGATCGCCCTGAACTCCTCGTGCTCCGCCTCGGCATTGAAGTCGCCCATGATGAAGCCGACGACCTCGTCGCCGTCGAGCACGACGCGCTGCCAGGAGGTGGTGGGGTCGGCGACGGCGGCCGCGGCCGAGTAGGAGACCGGAGCGATGAACTGCTCCTGGCCCGGCTTCAACGTGAGCGCGTTCGCCGCGACCACGGTCCGCGCGCTCAACTCTTCCAGTCTCAACTCAGCCATAACGAAAGGGTAACGTGCCCGGGCGACACTGGCATAGTCGCGTCCCGCCGCCGGAGGCCGGACGGCAATTTGTCTCGATGTCAAGATAGTTGCGCGGCTCAGGTAAGCTGTCTGCGGCTGAAAACGGCAGAGAAGCAGGAGAACCAGTGGACAAGATCAAGGTTGAAGGAACGGTCGTCGAACTCGACGGCGACGAGATGACCCGCATCATCTGGCAGGCGATCAAGGACTCGCTCATCCACCCGTACCTCGACGTGGACCTCGAGTACTACGACCTCGGCATCCAGAAGCGCGACGAGACCGACGACCAGATCACGATCGACGCGGCGCACGCCATCCAGAAGCACGGCGTCGGCGTCAAGTGCGCCACGATCACGCCCGACGAGGCGCGCGTCGAGGAGTTCGGCCTCAAGAAGATGTGGCGGAGCCCGAACGGCACCATCCGCAACATCCTCGGCGGCGTGGTCTTCCGCGAGCCGATCATCATCTCGAACATCCCCCGCCTCGTGCCCGGCTGGAACAAGCCGATCATCATCGGCCGTCACGCGTTCGGCGACCAGTACCGCGCCACCGACTTCACCTTCGACGGCCCGGGCACGCTGACCCTCAGCTTCCAGCCGAACGACGGTGGCGAGGCCCAGAGCTTCGAGGTCTACCAGGCCCCGGGCGCCGGCGTCGCGCTCGCGATGTACAACCAGGACGAGTCCATCCGCGACTTCGCGCGCGCGTCGTTCAACTACGGGCTCGACCGCAACTACCCGGTGTACCTCTCGACCAAGAACACGATCCTGAAGGCCTACGACGGCCGCTTCAAGGACCTGTTCCAGGAGGTCTTCGACACCGAGTACAAGGCGAAGTTCGACGCGGCCGGCCTCACCTACGAGCACCGCCTCATCGACGACATGGTCGCCTCCAGCCTCAAGTGGGAGGGCGGCTACGTCTGGGCGTGCAAGAACTACGACGGCGACGTGCAGTCCGACACCGTCGCGCAGGGCTTCGGCTCGCTGGGACTCATGACCTCCGTGCTGACCACGCCGGACGGCAAGGTCGTCGAGGCGGAGGCCGCGCACGGCACCGTGACGCGCCACTACCGCCAGCACCAGCAGGGCAAGCCGACCTCCACCAACCCGATCGCCTCGATCTTCGCCTGGACGCGCGGCCTCGCGCACCGCGGCAAGCTCGACGGCAACCAGGAGCTCATCGACTTCACGCACACCGTCGAGGACGTCGTCGTGAAGACCGTCGAGGAGGGCAAGATGACCAAGGACCTCGCGCTCCTGGTCGGCCCGGAGCAGCCGTACCTGACCACGGAGGAGTTCCTCGCGGCGATCAGCGACAACCTCCAGGCGCGCATGGGCGCGTAGCGCTCGCCAGCGCACCGGGAGAGGCCCGGCGGACTTCGGTCCGCCGGGCCTCTCTGCGTCTTCGGCGGTCGCCGCGTCGTGGTCGCATCAGCGCTCCGCGCGCCGAAACGCCGGAAATAACCACATCATCTAGTGTACGGCGTGTCGTGTCGCCACTATATGTAGTGTTAACGCTCCGGCATCCCCTCGACATGAAAGGCGCAGGAGACATGAGCATCGTCGTCTACAGCAAGCCCGCGTGCGTGCAGTGCACGGCCACGTACACGGCCCTCGATCGGAAGGGACTCGACTACCGGGTGGTCGACGTCACCACCGATGCCGCCGCCCTCGAGGCGGTGCGCGCGCTCGGCTACGCCCAGGCGCCGGTCGTCGTCGCCGACGGCGAGCACTGGTCGGGGTTCCGGCCCGACCTGATCGGACGGGTCGCGACGAAACTCGGGAAGTGACCGCGGCCGTGACCCGCCTCGTCTATTTCTCGTCCGTGTCCGGGAACACGCATCGGTTCGTGCAGAAGCTCGGTATCGCGGCCGCGCGCATCCCGCTGCGGGCGCACGAGCCGGCGCTGCGGGCGACCGAGCCGTACGTGCTCGTGCTGCCCACGTACGGAGGCGGGGAGGACCGAGCGGCGGTGCCGAAGCAGGTCATCCGCTTCCTCAACGACGACGGCAACCGCAGCCTTCTGCGCGGCGTGATCGGCGCCGGCAACACCAACTTCGGCCCCGCCTACGGGATCGCCGGCGACATCGTCGCGGCGAAGTGCGGCGTGCCCCATCACTACCGCTTCGAACTCTTCGGCACCCCCGAGGACGTCTCCGCGGTGCAGAACGGATTGGAATCCCTGTGGCGACACTGACCGCCGGCCCCGCCGGCCCCGCCGACCTCGACACCGAGACGGCGCTCGACTACCACGCGCTCAACGCCATGCTGAACCTCTACGACGCGGAGGGGCGCATCCAGCTCGAGCGGGACCACGACGCGGCGCGGGCCTACTACCGCCAGCACGTCCTGCCCAACAGCCGGCGCTTCGGCTCGGTCGCCGAGCGCCTGGCCTATCTCGTCGACAACGACTACTACGACCGGGAGGTGCTCGGCCGGTACCCGGTGGCGGCGGTCGAGCGGCTGACCGCGCGGGCCGAGGCGTACGGCTTCCGGTTCCCGACCTTCCTCGGCGCGTTCAAGTTCCACACGTCCTACGCGCTCACGAGCTTCGACGGCTCGACCTATCTGGAGCGCTTCGAGGATCGCGTGGTCATGGTCGCCCTCACTCTGGCCGAGGGCGACGAAGGGTTCGCCGGCCGCATCGTCGACGAACTGATGTCGGGCCGTTTCCAGCCCGCGACACCCACCTTCCTCAACGCGGGCAAGGCGCAGCGCGGCGAACTCGTGTCGTGCTTCCTGCTGCGCATGGAGGACAACATGGAGTCCATCGGTCGCGGCATCACGTCCGCCCTGCAGCTCTCCAAGCGCGGGGGCGGGGTGGCGTTGCTGCTGTCGAACCTCCGGGAGGCCGGCGCACCGATCAAGCACGTCAGGGACCAGTCGTCCGGGGTGATCCCGGTGATGAAGCTCCTCGAAGACTCCTTCAGCTACGCCAATCAGCTCGGTGCACGCCAGGGCGCGGGAGCGGTGTACCTCAGTGCGCACCATCCCGACATCCTGCGCTTCCTGGACACCAAGCGCGAGAACGCGGACGAGAAGATCCGCATCAAGACGCTCTCGCTCGGCGTCGTCGTGCCCGACATCACGTTCGAGCTCGCCCGCGACAACCGCCCGATGCACCTGTTCAGTCCCTACGATGTCGAGCGCGTCCTCGGGGTGCCGTTCGGCGACATCGCGATCAGCGAGAAGTACGACGAGCTGGTCGCCGACCCGCGCATCCGGAAGACCACGATCGATGCCCGGGCGTTCTTCCAGACGCTGGCCGAGATCCAGTTCGAGTCCGGCTACCCGTACATCGTGTTCGAGGACACGGTGAACAGGGCCAACCCGATCGCCGGACGCATCAACATGTCGAACCTGTGCTCCGAGATCCTGCAGGTCAACAGCCCGAGCACTTACGCGGACGACCTCTCGTACGAGCACGTCGGCACGGACATCTCGTGCAACCTCGGCTCACTCAACATCGCGATGGCGATGGATTCGCCGGACTTCGGGCGGACGATCGAGACGGCCGTGCGTGCCCTCTCCGCCGTGTCCGACCAGAGCAGACTGTCGGCCGTCCCGTCGGTCGAGCGCGGCAACGCCGGCGCCCACGCGATCGGCCTCGGGCAGATGAACCTGCACGGGTATCTGGCGCGCGAGCGGATCCACTACGGCAGCGAGGAGGGCATCGACTTCACGAACATGTACTTCCTGACCGTGCTGTTCCACGCCCTGCGCGCCTCGAACCGTCTCGCGATCGAACGCGGCGAGACGTTCCGCGGGTTCGCCGACTCGGCCTACGCGTCGGGAGCGTTCTTCGAGAAATACACCGAGCGCGTGTGGGAACCCGCGACCGAGCGTGTCCGCGCGCTCTTCGCCGAGGCGGGCATTGCCATCCCGACCACCGCCGACTGGGAGAACCTGCGCGCGGAGGTGCGGGAGCACGGGCTCTACAACCAGAACCTCCAGGCCGTGCCGCCGACCGGGTCCATCTCGTACATCAACAACGCGACCTCGTCCATCCACCCCATCGCGTCGAAGATCGAGATCCGCAAGGAGGGGAGGATCGGCCGCGTCTACTACCCGGCGCCGTTCCTCACGAACGACAACCTCGAGTACTACCGTGACGCGTACGAGATCGGCCCGGAGAAGATCATCGACACCTACGCCGCCGCCACGCAGCACGTCGACCAGGGGCTCTCGCTGACCCTGTTCTTCCCGGACACCGCCACGACGCGCGACATCAACCGCGCCCAGATCCACGCCTGGCGGTCGGGTGTGAAGTCGATCTACTACGTGCGCATCCGCCAGCTCGCGCTGGAGGGCACCGAGGTCGAGGGATGCGTCAGCTGCATGCTGTGACGCCCGGCCCACCCCGCACCACACACACGAACCACTGAGGAGAGCCATGTCAGAGAAGGTCGCGCTGATCCGGCGCGTCGATGCCATCAACTGGAACAGGATCGAGGACGAGAAGGACGTCGAGGTGTGGAACCGCCTCACCGCGAACTTCTGGCTGCCCGAGAAGGTGCCGCTCTCGGGCGACGTGCAGTCCTGGGCGAAGCTCACGCCGGAGCAGCAGACGCTCACGATGCGCGTCTTCACCGGGCTGACCCTGCTCGACACCATCCAGGGCACGGTCGGCGCGGTCTCGCTGATCCCCGACGCGCTGACCCCGCACGAGGAGGCGGTGTACACCAACATCGCGTTCATGGAGTCGGTGCACGCCAAGAGCTACTCGTCGATCTTCTCGACCCTGGCCTCCACCCCGGAGATCGACGCGGCGTTCGAGTGGTCGACCGGCAACGCCGCCCTGCAGAAGAAGGCGCGCATCGTGCTCGACTACTACACCGGCGACGACCCGCTGCAGCGCAAGGTCGCCTCGACGCTGCTGGAGTCGTTCCTGTTCTACTCCGGCTTCTACCTGCCGATGTACTGGTCGAGCCGGGCGACTCTGACGAACACGGCGGACCTCATCCGGCTGATCATCCGCGACGAGGCCGTGCACGGCTACTACATCGGCTACAAGTTCCAGCGGGGGCTGGAGCAGGCGGGGGAGCGCAGACGGCACGAGGTGAAGGACTACACCTACGCGCTGCTGCAGGACCTCTACGAGAACGAGCTGGAGTACACCGCCGATCTCTACGACGGCGTCGGCCTCACGGAGGACGTGACCCGGTTCCTCGCCTACAACGCCAACAAAGCCCTGATGAACCTCGGCTACGAGGCGCTCTTCCCGGCCGCGGCGACCGCCGTGAATCCCGCCATCCTGTCGGCGCTGTCGCCCAACGCGGACGAGAACCACGACTTCTTCTCCGGCTCCGGGTCGTCGTACGTGATCGGCACGGCGGTCGAGACGGAAGACGAGGACTGGGCGTTCTGACATCCCGATCCCCCCGGTGAGTGTCGGAGGGGGTCGGCCGTCCACTGCGGCGGCCGACCCCCCCTCGCCTTCCGTCCGCCGGAGATTCCCCGTCTCCACGCTTGCGTTTCTTTTGTTCGTAAGCTTTACTAACAAACATGACCACGACGAGGACGCAGGGTTCGGACGCCGCCACGGCGCCGGCCGACAGTGCGCTCGCGGGTCTCGCCGGCCTCACTCCCGGCCGGGCGCTCCGCCCCCGGGCCAAGGTGCTTCCAGAGCACGCGCGCAGCCACAACCGGTCGCTCGTCCTGCAGACCCTCTACCGGTCGGGAGAGCAGAGCCGGGCCGACCTCGCGCGCGAGACCGGTCTCACCCGCGTGACGGTCTCCGACCTCGTCGCCGAGCTGATCGCCGAGGGCCTGGTCGTCGAGCTCGGCCAGCGCGAGTCGGCACGCCCCGGAAAGCCGGCCGTGCTGCTCGACATCGACCGCGCCGCCCACCAGATCGTCGGCGTCGATCTGAGCGACCACGACCGCTTCCGCGGCGCGGTCATGGACCTCGACGGCGCCATCCTCGCCACGGCCGACCTCCCCCTCGACGGCGCGACAGGGGAGGCGGCCGCGGACAAGGTGCGCCGCCTCGTCGCCGACCTCGTCGCCCTCGCGACCGCGCCGGTGCTCGGCATCGGTGTCGGCTCGCCCGGCGTCGTGGACCTGGCCGGCACCATCCTCACCGCGCCCAACCTGGGGTGGCACGGCCTGCGGCTCCAGGACGAGCTGCAGCTCGCCACCGGGCTGCCGGTCATCGTCGCCAACGACGCCAACGCCGCCGTGCTCGCCGAGCACAGCTACGGGGGAGCGGCGGGCGACCTGATGCTCATCCGCGTCGGGCACGGCATCGGCGCCGGGCTGATCGTCGCCGGCGCGCTCGTCTACGGCAGCCACTTCGCAGCGGGCGAGATCGGGCAGGTCATGGTCGGCACCGATCTCGGGCTCGAGGCGACCTACAACCGCGACCAGGTGCTCGAGCACTGGCTCAGCGTGCCCCGGCTGCGTCGAGGCATCGCCGAGGCGCGGGCCGCCGGCGCCGACGTCACGCCCGCCCTCCGGGAAGCCGGGCAGCGTCTCGGCATCGCCCTCGCCCCCGTCGTGGGCGCCCTCAACCTGTCGGAGATCGTGCTCAGCGGCCCGACCGACCTTCTCGATGGCCCCCTCGCCGAGGCGACCATCCACACGCTCCGGAGCCGGACGATGGCCGAGAACCACGCCGACCTCGCGCTCCGGATGACCACGCAGGGGCAGGACATCGTCCTGCGCGGCGCGGCCGTACTCGTCCTCTCCGGACGGCTCGGGGTCTCGTAACACAGCACTTCGGAACCACCGACCCCTGCACCACGGTGTGGCAACCGCACACATCGACCACCAGAGAAAGCCCGATCATTACGAAAGGAACAGCAATGAAGAGAAAGCTCGTCGGCCTCGCCGCAGTGGCTACGGCTTCCGCTCTCGTGCTCGCGGGATGCGCCTCCGGCGGATCGTCCGCTCCCAGCACCGACGGGAAGGGCAAGACGGTCACCCTGTGGCTCGTCGGCTCCGACACCCCGGATGAGCTGCGGAACTACCTGAAGACGGAGTTCAACAAGGAGACCGGGGCGACCCTCAAGATCGAGCAGCAGGACTGGGGCGACATCGTCACCAAGCTCACCACGGCCCTCCCCGACGCCAACAACACGCCGGACGTCACCGAGATGGGCAACACCCAGTCGCCGACGTTCACCAATGTGGGCGCGTTCCTCGACATCTCCGACATGTACAAGGACCTCGGCGGCGACAACCTGCTGCAGTCCTTCGTCGACGCCGGAAAGGTCGACGGCAAGAACTACACGCTGCCGTACTACTTCGGTTCGCGCTACATGTTCTACCGCAAGGACGTCTACGCGGCGGCGGGCGCCACCGTTCCGACCACGCTGGACCAGTTCAACACCACGGTCGCCGACATCACGGCGAAGAACCCGAAGGGGATCCCGAACGTCTCCGGCTTCTTCCTCGGCGGTCAGGACTGGCGCGACGGCATCTCCTGGATCTTCGCCAACGGCGGGGACATCGCCAAGAAGGACGGCGACAAGTGGGTGGCCACCCTCGACTCCGCCGACTCCCTCACGGGACTGCAGCAGCTCCAGGACCTCTACAAGAACGCGTCCAAGGCGCCGAACGATGCCAAGGACTCGAACCAGTACATCTACCTCAACGACAGCGACCAGACGGTCGACGCGGACGGCAACAAGACGGGCGACACGTCGCTCGCCGCGGCGACCATCATGGCGCCGGGATGGGCCCACTGGTCGATCGGCGACCTCTCTCAGAAGGACGGCAAGGCCGTCCGCACCTGGAACGACGACACCTTCGGCACCTACGTCCTGCCGGGCAACGACGGCAAGCCCGCCCCGGTCTTCGCGGGCGGCTCGAACATCGGCATCTCGGCCAAGACGAAGAACCCGGGCCTGTCCAAGACGCTCCTCAAGATCATCTTCTCGAAGGAGTACCAGGAGATGCTCGGCAAGAACGGCCTCGGCCCGGCGAACTCGGAGTACACCTCCTCGCTCGGCGACGACCAGTTCGCGAAGGCGCTGATCGCGTCCGCGTCCAACTCCAAGCTCACCCCGGCGGCGCCGGGCTGGGCCAAGGTCGAAGCGGCCAACGTGATGGAGGAGTTCTTCTCCAAGATCCGCGACGCGTCCGATCTGAAGGCTCTGGCGCAGGAGTACGACACCAAGATCGACGCTCTCCTCAACGAGAAGAACGGCTGATCGTCCGCTCTCGCACCATGTAGCGACACCCGGAGGGCGAGGGCGCGGAAGAGCCTCTTCCGCGCCCTCGCTCCTGCCCCCAGAATTCTCGGAAGGAGGACCGACGTGACCACCACTCAGGAGGCCCCTGCGGCGACCGGCCGTCCGGCCCGCCCGGCGCACTCGCCGAAGCCGGCCGCCCGCCCCCGCAAGCGGCAGCTCGCCCCGTACGTGCTGATCCTGCCCGCCATCGCCATCCTGCTGCTCGCCCTCGGCTACCCGATCGTGTGGCAGCTCATCACCTCGATGCAGCACTTCGGCCTCGCGCAGCAGTTCGGTCAGCCCGCGCCGTTCGTGTGGTTCGACAACTACGTGACCCTGTTCTCCGATCCGTACATGTGGATCGTGGTCGCCCGGTCGATCGCGTTCTGCCTGGTCACCGCCGCGGTCACCGTGGTGATCGGGGTCGGCCTTGCCCTGATCATGACCGGCGTGCACGCGGTCGTCCGCGTCATCCTCCAGATCGCGCTGCTGCTGGCCTGGGCGATGCCCGTCGTGGCCGCGATGACCGTCTGGAACTGGCTGTTCGACTGGCGTCGCGGCCTCATCAACACCGTCCTCAGCTCGTGGGGCCTGGACTTCCAGGGCCACAACTGGCTGCAGAACCCGCTCTCGTTCTTCTTCGTCGCGATGGTCATCGTGGTGTGGATGAGCGTCCCGTTCGTCGCCTTCTCGGTCTACGCCGGACTCACTCAGGTCTCGAGCGAGGTGCTCGAGGCCGCCCAGATGGACGGCGCGAAGGGCTTCCAGCGCCTGCGCTACATCATCCTGCCGATGATCCGCCCGGTGCTCGGCATCGTGCTGCTGCTCCAGATCATCTGGGATCTGCGCGTCTTCACCCAGATCAAGCTGCTGCAGGACAAGGGCTCCATCGCGAGCGAGACCAACCTGCTCGGCACCTACATCTACCAGCTCGGCGTCGGGTCGAGCGACTTCGCGATGGCGAGCGCCGTCTCGGTGTTCGTGCTCATCCTGACCGTCGCCCTGAGCTGGTTCTACGTCCGCTCGCTGATCAAGGAGGACGAGTCGTGACCACCGCGTCGACCGCATCCACCGCATCCGCCACCGCCGCCCAGACGGCGCCCGCCCGCAGGCTGCGCCAGAAGGTGCGGCCGGGCCGCGTCGTGCTCGGCGTCGTCGCCGTCGTGATCGCCCTGATCTGGGTCTTCCCGGTCTACTGGATGGTCAACTCGTCACTGCTGCCGAACGTCGTGCTGCAGAACACCACGCCGACCTGGCTGCCGTTCGGCGGCTCGTTCGACAACTTCACCGCCGTGATCGCCGGGGGCACGTTCTTCCCCGCCCTCGGGATGAGCCTGACCATCGCGCTCATCACGGTGGTGGTGTGCCTGGCGTTCGCGTTCCTCGCGGCGCTGGCGATCAGCCGCTTCCGGTTCCGCGGGCGCACGTCGTTCGTGCTGGCCGTGCTGCTGATCCAGATGCTCCCCGCGGAGGGTCTCTTCATCGCGCAGTACAAGCTGATGGGCAGCCTCGGCCTGCTCAACTCCGTCATCGGCGTCAGCATCCTCTACATCGCGGCGGTCGTGCCGTTCACGATCTGGATGCTGCGCGGCTTCGTCGCGGGCATCCCCGCCGACCTGGAGGAAGCGGCGATGGTGGACGGCCTGAGCCGCACGCAGGCCTTTCTGCGCATCACCTTCCCGCTGCTGGCGCCGGGCCTCGTCGCCTCGGGCGTGTACGCGTTCCTGCAGGCCTGGAACGAGTTCACCGTCGCGCTGGTCATCCTGCAGGAGAACAGCAGCCAGACGCTCCCGCTGTGGCTGCGCGGCTTCATCCAGCAGTCCGCCTCGCGCGCGACCGACTGGGGCCAGGTCATGGCCGCGTCCACCCTGGTGGCGGTCCCCGTCATCATCTTCTTCCTGATCGTGCAGGGCCGGATGACCAGCGGGCTCGTCAGCGGGGCGGTGAAGGGGTGACCGGCACGGCCGCCGCCGAACCCCGCCTCCTCGACCCCGCCCTCGCGCACCGCATCGCCGCCACCCTCCTCCCCGGATTCGTCGGCACGACGCTGCCGGACTGGCTGGAACGGCGGCTGCGCGACGGCCTCGGCGGCGTGTGCCTCTTCGGCCCGAACATCGTCTCGGCCGCCCAGCTGCGCGCCCTCACGGATGCGATCTACGCGGCCAATCCCGACGCGATCGTCGCGATCGACGAGGAGGGTGGAGACGTCACCCGGCTGCACTACGCGACCGGGTCGCCCTACCCGGGCAACGCTGTCCTCGGCCGCCTCGCCGACACCGGCCGCACCGAGGAGGTCGCCCGGCGGGTCGGAGCCGAACTGCGCGCCGTCGGCGTGAACCTCGACTTCGCCCCCGACGTCGACATCAACTCCAACCCGGACAACCCCGTCATCGGCGTCCGCAGCTTCGGCACATCCCCCACGGTGGTCGCCGAGCACGGCGCGGCCTGGGTGCGCGGCCTCCAGGCCGCCGGCGTCGCGGCGTGCGCGAAGCACTTCCCGGGACACGGGGACACGGACCAGGACTCGCACCTCGAGCTGCCGGTCGTCGACCGCTCCGCCGCCGAGCTCCGCGACCGCGAGCTGGTGCCGTTCCGCGCGGCCGTCGAGGCGGGGACCCGCACGGTCATGACGTCCCACATCCTCCTCCCGCAGCTCGACGCGGCCCAGCCCGCGACGTTCAGCACCCCTGTCGTCGACGGGCTGCTGCGCGGTGAGCTGGGCTTCGACGGTGTGGTCGTGACCGACGCCCTCGACATGCACGGCGCGAGCGGAGAGCGGGGCATTCCGGAGGCGGCGGTGCTGGCGCTCGCCGCGGGCTGCGACCTCCTGTGCCTGGGCACGGAGAACACGGACGAGCAGCTCGCCGCCATCGAGCGGGCCGTCGCCGCCGCGATCGGCCAGGGCCGGCTCTCCGCCGACCGCGTCGCGCAGGCGGCGGGGCGTGTGCTCCGCCTCGCGACCGACCTGCGCGCGGAGGACGGGGAGGCCGTGTCCGGCGCCGGCTCGGTGGTCGACCCCGCCGACCTCGACTCCGCGGAGGTCGCGGCGGTCGTCGCGGCGTTCGACCTGACGGACGGCGCTCGGCGGTGGCGGGAAGCCGGACACTACGACTACACGGTGGTGAGGCTGGAGACCGTCGCCAACATCGCGGTCGGGACGGCTCCGTGGGGACCGTTCGCCGAAGCGGCGGCCGAACCGGACGCAAGCGCATCCGTCGCGTTCTCCTCCCGTCCGACCGTCGTGCTGGCGGAGGGCGATCCCGCCCCGTCGATGCCGCCCGCCGGAGCGATCGTCGTGATCGGCAAGGACAACCACCGTCACGCCTTCGCCCGCGCGGCGATCGACCGCCTGCGTGCCTCCGACGCCGACGTGCTCGTGGTCGACATGGGCTGGCCGGCGGATGACCGCCGCTATGCCGACATCGCCACCTACGGCGGGTCCCGCCTGCTGGGCCGGGCGCTGCTCGACCTGCTCGGACCCGGCTCATGAGGCTGGGCATCGACATCGGCGGCACCAAGACCGACGCGGTCGCCGTCGACGAGAGCGGCGCGCTCGCGCAGCGCATCCGCCTCGCGACCGGCTTCGGGCACGCCGCGGTCGTCGAGACCGCTGTGACCGCGGTCGCGCGCATCGGCGAGTTGACCGGCATCGACGTGCGGGGCTTCGCCTCCATCGGCATCGGCATCCCCGGACTGGTCGACACCGCCTCCGGCGAGGTCGCGCACGCTGTCAACCTCGGGGTCGACCGTCTGCCCCTCGGCGGCGCCCTGGCCGACCGGCTCGGCGTCGGCGTGCGGATCGAGAACGACGTGAAGGCGGCCTCTCTCGGCGCCTACGATGTGCTCGGTCTCGACGGCACCATGGCCTACCTCAACCTCGGCACCGGGATGGCGGCGGGCATCGTGGTGGACGGCCGCCTGTGGCGGGGAGCGACGGGTATCGCCGGCGAGATCGGTCACCTGCCCGTCGACCCGGCCGGCGCCGTGTGCGCGTGCGGGCAGCGCGGCTGCCTCGAGACGGTCGCGAGCGGATCCGCGATCGCACGCCAGTGGCGCACCGACGACCCCATCCCCGCACGCGCGTTGTTCGCCGCGGCGGCCGACGGCGACCGCGAGGCGCAGGCGATCAAGGATAGGCTGGCCGAGGGCATCGCTGCCGCAGTGCGCGTCCTGGTGCTGACCGTCGACGTCGACACCGTGGTGATCGGTGGCGGCCTGAGTCACCTGGGCGACCCGCTGCTCGGCGATGTCCACGAGGTGCTCGAGCGCTGGGGACGGACATCGCCGTTCCTCGCCTCGCTGGCGCTGCCGCAGCGCGCGCGCCTCGTTCCCGCAGGATCACCAGTCGCCGCCCTCGGGGCCGCGATCGTAGGAGGAACAAGTGGCTGAAGTCGTCGTCGTGAAGGATCAGGCCGCCGCGGGCGCCCTGGCCGCGGAGAGCATCGTGGAGCTGATCTCCGGCAAGCCGGACGCGGTGCTCGGGCTCGCGACCGGGTCGACCCCGCTGCCCGTGTACCGGGCGCTGGCATCCCTGGTCGCCGAGCGCGGCGTCGACGTCTCGCACGTGCGCGGGTACGCGCTCGACGAGTACGTCGGGCTGCCCGCCGGGCACCCCGAGTCGTACCGTTCGGTCATCCACCGCGAGGTCGTCGAGCCCCTCGGGCTGACCCCGTCGCTCATCCACGTGCCCAACGGTGCACGGGAGACCATCGAGCACGCGGGCCTCGACTACGAGAAGGCGATCGCCGAGTCCGGCGGCGTCGACGTGCAGATCCTCGGCATCGGAACCGACGGTCACATCGGCTTCAACGAGCCCGGCTCGTCGTTCGCGTCGATCACCCGCGTCAAGACCTTGACCGAGCAGACCCGCAAGGACAACGCCCGCTTCTTCGACTCCGAGGCCGACGTCCCCATGCACTGCATCACCCAGGGCCTCTCGACCATCCTCAAGGCGCGCCACCTGCTGCTGCTCGCGTTCGGCGAGGGCAAGGCCGAGGCGCTCGCGGGTGCGGTGGAGGGTCCGGTGTCGGCCGCCAATCCGGGCTCGGCCATCCAGCTCCACCCGCACGTGACGGTGCTCGTCGACGAAGCCGCCGCCTCGCAGCTGCGAAACCTCGACTATTACCGCTACGCCTATGCGAACAAGCCCGCCTGGCAGAAGCTGTAGGACGCGTCCGCGCTCCCCGGAACTCCGGTGATCGGGCCCGGCACGGGGCGAACCTCCGTTCGAACGGTGGATCGCCCAGCGTGTCGCGACTGACCTCCGGAGTTCCGGTGTTTTGGGCGTGGCCGGGCAACTCCGGAAGTCGGCCACGACACGCGGGTGGCCTCGCCGTGTGGACGGTGTTTTCGGCCGCGGGATCAGCGAACGCCGGAGTTACGGGGCCGCGCCGGCCGATTGCGGGGCGGGACGGCCGCGTCAGCGCAGGACGCGCCCGTCGGCGACCACCGAGCGCACGTGCCATTCGTGGTCGAGCAGCACGGCGTCCGCGGCGTAGCCCGGGTGGAGGCGGCCGAAACGGTGGTCCTCCCCCAGGAGGCGTGCGGGAGTGAGCGTCAGCGCCGTGACGGCGTGCACCGGGTCGAGGCCGACCGGTCCGACGGCGACGCGCAGGGCGGCGTCCTGGGTGAGGGTTGAGCCTGCGATCGTCGAGGTGCCCGACAGCACGGCGAGGCCGTCCCTGACGGTGACGTTCAGACCGCCGAGACGGTAGTCGCCGTCGTTCGCGCCCGCGGCCGCCATGGCGTCCGTCACCAGGGCGACGCGCCCCGGCGCGGCCGTGAAGAGCAAGCGCGCGACCGATGGGTGCACGTGGAGCCCGTCGAGGATCAGCTCGAGCGTGACCTCGGGGTTGTCGATCGCCGCCATGACCGGGCCGGGCGCGCGGTGGTGGATGCCGTTCATGGCGTTGAAGGCGTGCGTCAGGAGGCGCGCGCCGACCTCGAAGGCGCGGGACGCCTGGTCGTAGTCGGCCGCGGTGTGCCCCACGCCGACGACCACGCCGGCCTCGATGAGCACGCCGATCGCCTCCAGGGCATTGGGCAGCTCGGGGGCGATGGTGGCCGTGCGGAGTGTGCCGCGCGCGGCGCCGATCAGCTCCTCCACCGTGGCGGGCCCCGGCTCTCGCAGGAAGTCCGCGTCGTGGGCGCCCCGCCGCTCGACGGCCAGGAACGGGCCTTCGAGGTGCGAGCCGAGCACGAGCGGGTCGGAGGCCGCCAGGTCGGCGACGATGGCAAGGCTCTCGCGCAGAGAGGCGAGGGGATTCGCGACGTGCGAGACGAGGGAGCGCGTCGTGCCGTGCGCGCGATGCGTCGCCAGAGCGGCGATCATCTCCTCCGGCCCGTCGTCATACGGATGGCCGCCTCCGCCGTGGCAGTGCAGGTCGACGAAGCCGGGGGTGAGCCAGTGCCCGCCCGCGTCGATCACGGTCGCGCCGGGCGAGCGGGCAGCCTCGTGCCAGCCCGTGCCGGAGCCGGTGGCGACGATCGTGCCGCGCTCGGCGATCAGCCAGAACTCGTCGACCAGCCCGTCCGCATCCACTTTGCGGGCGTCGTGGACGACGAGCCGGGTCATGCGAACTCGCGCCGCCCGTTGATCACGCCGCTGACCGTCGCGATCACCGCGAACACGAGGGCGACGATCGGCTGTCCGAGATCCCACCACGCGAACGCCGCGGCGCCCATGACGAGCACTTCGACCAGGGCCTTCACGAGGGCGTCGACGTGCAGGACGGCCTTGGGGGAGCGGAACAGCGCCCAGAGCAGGAGGGCGACGGCCGGCGTCGCGATGCCGAACACGACGTTCCACGGCAGGGGCCAGGCGACGAATCCCCAGATTCCGAGCGAGACCACGGCGAACAGCTCGAGCACGAACCGGAGGATGTCGTTCGGTCCGATGCGGAGGCGGGCCTGCTGGTCTTGCACGGGAGTCACCGGCCCAGTCTACCGGCCGCCTCCTGCTGGGCGGGCGCGGGCGTCAGCGGAAGATGATGGTGCGTGCGCCGTCGAGCAGCACGCGGTCCTCCGCGAACCACTTCACGGCCTGGGTGAGGGTGCGGCTCTCCTCGTCCTGACCGATCGCCACGAGCTGCTGCACCGTCTGCGCGTGATCCACCCGAACGACGTTCTGCTCGATGATCGGCCCCTCGTCGAGGTCGCTCGTCACGAAGTGGGCCGTCGCGCCGATCAGCTTCACGCCGCGGGCGTGCGCCTGCCGGTACGGATTGGCGCCCTTGAACCCCGGGAGGAAGGAGTGGTGGATGTTGATCGCGCGTCCGGCGAGCTTCTCGCACAGCTCCGGCGACAGGATCTGCATGTAGCGGGCGAGCACGACCAGCTCGATGTCGTGCTCCTCGACCGCGGCCAGCACGCGCTCCTCGAAGGCGGCCTTCGACTCCGCGTCCGTCACGGGCTGCGATTCGAACGGCACGCCGTAGAACCCGGCGAGGTCGCGCAACGTGCCGTGGTTGGACAGCACGAGCGGGATCTCGACAGGCAGCTGGCCGGCGCGCTGGCGGAAGAGGAGGTCGTTGAGGCAGTGGGCGGCCGTCGACACGAGCACCAGGGTGCGCAGCGGGCGACCGACGAAGTCGACGCGGTGCGTCATCCCGAACCGCTCCACGACCGGTGCGAGCGCGCTCTCGAACTCCGCGCGGCTCGCGCCCGACTCCACCTGCAGGCGCATGAAGAAGCGCCCGGTGTCGAGGCTCGCGAACTGCTGGCTCTCGGTGATGTTGCCGCGCGCGGCCACGATGGCCCCGCTCACCGCGTGCACGATCCCGGGCTGGTCGGCGCAGCTGAACGTCAGCACCCAGTGGTTGGCGTGGCCGGGGGAAGCGGGGGTGGGGGAGGTCGCGCTCGCGGTCATCGGCTCAGGATATCGCTCCGTCGAGGAGGTTCCGCGCCGTCCTCGGCTGTTGACGGGCGACGGCGCGTGCACTTGGATCGGTGCATGACCAGCACCGGCGAGGACGCGCCCGACCGGGCGCCCGCCTCCCTGCCCGCGCCCGGCTCGGCCTTCGGCGTCGAGCTCAACGGCCTCAACACCATCGACGAGAGCGAGCGGAAGGGGCGCGCGAGCAGCCTGTTCTGGCCGTGGTTCGGCGCCAATGTGTCGGTCTTCGGACTCAGCTACGGCTCGTTCCTGCTCGGCTTCGGGATCTCGTTCTGGCAGGCCACCCTCGTCGGCGTGGTGGGGATCGTCGCGTCGTTCCTGCTCTGCGGCGTGATCGCGCTCGCAGGCAAGCGCGGCTCGGCCCCGACCATGGTGCTCAGCCGCGCGGTGTTCGGCGTGAACGGCAACCGCGTCCCCTCCCTGCTCTCCTGGCTGCTGACCGTCGGGTGGGAGACGGTCCTCACCGCGCTGGCGGTCCTGGCGACGGCCACCGTGTTCGAGCAGCTCGGCTGGGAGGGCGGGGTCGTCACGAAGATCGTGGCCCTCGTCGTCGTGGTCGCGCTCGTCGTGGTCGGCGGCGTGATCGGCTTCCACCTGATCATGCGCATGCAGATGATCATCACGGTCGTGACCGGTGTGCTCACCCTGCTCTACATCGCCCTGGTGCTCGGCCACATCGACCTCGGCGCGGTCGGTGCGCTCCCGGCGGGCGATGCGCCGCATGTGATCGGCGGGTTCGTCTTCATGCTCACCGGCTTCGGGCTCGGCTGGGTGAACGCGGCCGCGGACTACTCGCGGTACCTGCCACGCGGCACCCGCAGCGGTGGCGTCGTCGGCTGGACGACGTTCGGGTCGTCCCTGGCGCCCGTCGTCCTGCTGGTGTTCGGGATCCTGCTCGCAGGGTCGTCGCCGTCGCTGTCGGAGAAGATCGCGGCCGATCCGATCGGGGCACTGGCCTCCCTGCTGCCGACCTGGTTCCTGGTCCCCTTCGTGATCGTCGCCGTGCTGGGGCTCGTCGGCGGCGCGGTCCTCGACATCTACTCGTCCGGCCTGGCGCTCCTCAGCGTGGGTGTGCGCGTGCCGCGTTACATCGCGGCCGGGATCGACGGCGTCATCATGACCGCCGGTGCGATCTACGTGGTCTTCTTCGCGGGTGATTTCCTCGGACCGTTCCAGGGCTTCCTGATCACCCTCGGGGTGCCGATCGCCGCGTGGTGCGGCATCTTCGTCGCCGACATCGCCCTGCGCAGGAAGGACTACGCGGAGGCGGAGCTCTACGACCCGCGCGGTCGCTACGGGTCGGTGCGGTGGCTGCCCATCGCGCTCATCGTGGTCGGCACCGCGATCGGCTGGGGCCTTGTGACGAACACCGCGGCGTCCTGGCTCGGCTGGCAGGGCTACCTCCTCGGCCCGCTCGGGCTCGGAGGAACGAAGGGCGACTGGGCCTACGCCAACCTCGGCGTGCTCGTCGCGCTCGTGATCGGCTTCGTCGGCACGGCGCTCTTCTCGCGCGCCTCGATCCGGCGCCAGGAGGAGCGGTGAGTGCGCCCGTCCTGGTCGTCGTCGATATGCAGCAGGTGTTCGGCGATCCGGCGAGCGGCTGGTTCACGCCGGGGTTCGCCGAGGCCGAGACCGGCGTCGCGCGGCTCCTGCCGGCGTTCGGCGATCGTGTCGTCTTCACCCGGTTCACCGCGCCCCGGGCGCCGCGCGGGGCATGGGTGCGCTACTACGAGGAGTGGCCGTTCGCGCTCGTGCCGCCCGACGACCCGCTCTACGACCTCGTCCCCGCCTTCCGCGACACCGGGCATCCGGTCGTCACCGAGACGACCTTCGGCAAGTGGGGTCCCTCCCTCCGGGAGGCGCTCCGGGGAGCGGACGAGATCGTCCTGGCCGGCGTCTCCACCGACTGCTGCGTGCTGTCGACCGCGCTTCCCGCCTCCGACGCCGGCGTGCACGTGCGCGTCGCTGCCGACGCGTGCGCCGGCCTGACCGAGGCCGACCACCGCCGCGCGCTCGACGCGATGGCGCTCTACGCACCGCTCATCGAGATCGAGACGACCACCGCCATCCTCGCCGGCCTCCGGTAGACTCGTCCCTGGTCGGCGGTTCCCGCACGGCCCTGGGCGCGCACATGGGCGCGTAGTCGACCCGCCCCTCCTTCCTCGGAGGACTCCTCCCGCCAGTTGACCGGCCGGAATGGGCGGGGAACGCCGTTCGTTGGACAGCACCGTCATGACTGCCTCTTCAACGTCGCCATTGGCAACCGTTCCGAAGTTCCCCTGGGTGGGCCTGCTCGCGCTCGCCGCCGCCGTGTTCCTCTCGATCACGAGCGAGATGATCCCGACCGGGCTCCTGCCCGACATGAGCGCCGCGCTCGGGGTGAGCGAGGCGCAGATCGGACTCCTGGTCACGGTCTTCGCCTTCACCGTCGTCATCACGAGCACTCCGCTCACCGCGCTCACCAAACGGTGGCCGCGGCACGGGATGATCGTGGGCGTCCTGGTGGTGCTCGGGCTCTCGAACCTGCTCACCGCTGTGTCGCCCGATTACGCCTGGGTCGTCGTCTCGCGCATCGTCGGCGGCGTCGCCCACGGGATGTTCTGGTCGATCGTCGGGGCGTACGCCGGGCACCTGGTCCCCACGGAGCAGATCGGCCGCGCCGTCTCCATCACCCTCGGCGGAGGCACCCTCGCGTTCGTGTTCGGGGTGCCGCTGGCCACCTTCGCCGGGCATGTGTTCGGCTGGCGGCTCTCGTTCGGGGTCCTCGCGGGGCTGATGTTCGTCGGGGCCGTGCTCGTCTGGCGGCTCCTCCCGGCGGTCGAGCGCGACGACGACAGCCCCGCGGGACGGCGCGACCGAAGCGTGCCGCGCCCCCGCGACCGCACCATCTCCGCGGTCGTCATGGTGTGCCTGATCGTCGCGGCCACGATGGTCGGTCACTACTCGTTCTACACCTTCGTCGTCCCGTTCCTGACTGGGCCGATGGGAGTGGCCGCCGGTGATGTCGGCGCCCTCCTGTTCGTCTACGGCATCGCCGGCGCGGTAGGGCTCGTGCTGGCCGGCTCGGTGCTCGGGCCGCGTCCGCAGCTCGGGCTGGTCCTCGCGCTCGTCGTGACGGGTGCGGCGGTCGCCGGTCTCGCCGTCTTCGCCGCGCAGCCGGTGCTCGGCCTCGCCTCGTTCATCGCGTGGGGCCTGGCGTTCGGCGCTCTGCCGCCGCTGCTCCAGACACGCCTGCTCCACACCTCGTCCGCCGCGTTCCGCGACACGGCCAGCGCGCTCTACACGACGTCGTTCAACATCGGGATCGGCGGCGGAGCGCTGCTCGGCTCGCTCGTCTTCGATGCGGGCGGTCTTCTGCTCCTGCCCGTGCTCTACATCGTGCTGCTGGCGGTGTCGCTCGTGCTGGTGCTGATCGTGGGGCGGATGGGCGCTCGGGCGAGTGCGGCCGGCTGAGCCGACACCGGCTGTCGATGGCTACGGCAGCCCCGGGAACGTGACCGGGGCGTCCATCACGATCCCGTGCCGGTCGCCGAAGTCGTAGCCGAACCCGAGCCGGTACGTGCCGGGAGGGCCGACCCACTCGTAGGTCTGCGCCGCGGTTCCGTCCGCCGCCGTCCGCAGGGTCAGCCCGGCGGGGGAGCCGTTCACATACAGCAGAAGCCCGGTGTCCGGGCGGCCGTACGCGGTCATCGCGACGTCGAACTGAGTGACGGTGGCCGTGATCGACGGCGCCAGAACGCTCCCCGTGGTAGGACCAGACCACGCGGAGACATTGCCCAGCACGTCGGTCTGGCGGGCGGTGATCGCGAACTCCTGCCCGACGTGAGTCAGCTCCCCGGTCGTCCACGAGCCGTCGGCCGCCGCGGTCACCGTGGTGAGCACCGTTCCGCCGTCGGAGACCTCGACCGAAGCACCGGGCTCGGCCGTGCCGGAGACGATGGGCGCGGCGTAGCCGGCGATCGCCCCGGTCCCGGTGTCGACGGTCGCGATCGTCGGCGGCAGCGCGGTGCGATCGATGACGATCGAGCGCGCCACGGCGTCGGAGGTGCCGGCCGCGGTCGTCTGGGTGAACGACAGCGTCCACGTGCCGTCGGCGAGTCCGGCCAGATCCAGACCGAGCCCCCAGGAGCCGTCGGCGCCCGCGGTGGTGCTGCCCAGCGTGGCCGCCGCGGCCGCCGCCGAGCGGATGCCCGTGCCACCGCCGGGAGCCGCAGTCGCCGTCACTGCGGCGTCCGGAGAGGCGGTGCCGGTGGCGTCCATGGCGAGCGCGTTGGTCGTGAAGCCGTCCGCGGGGAAGGCGCTCGACAGGGCCGGGGGTTGCGGCCGGGTCCCCGAGGGATCGGTCGGGGTGGTCGGTGTGGTGGGGGTGGTCGGCGTCGCGCCTCCCGGCAGCGCGGGCGCAGGCGGAGCGGCGGGGGTGGACGGCGCGTCGATCGGGGCTGGAAGGGCGGGGGACGGGGCGACCGGCGCGGGGCTGGTCGGCGCGGGGGCGGCCGGTGCAGGATCGGTCGGCGCGGCCGTCGCAGAACCGTCGGCGGGCGCCGGGGCGGTGGGCTGTGCGGGCCCGGCGACCGCGGCGCTGGTGGGGGCGGGCGTGGGGGCGAAGAGCGACGGGCCGAGAACGGCGGCCGCAGCCACGGCGGCCGCTACGAGCACCCCGCCGACGGCGAACGACGTAATGGTCACGGCGCCGGCGCCGGCGGCACCCCGGCCGACGTCGACGAGCCGCCCGCGGCACCCGCGGCCGAGCCTCCCGCTGCGCCTGCGCCCGCGCGCGAGAGCCGATCCTGTCCCGCCCGTGGCGGCCGCCGGCATCGCGGCCCCGGCGGCGCCGAGCGCGTACGACGCGGTGTGCGCTCCTGTCTGCATCCACGCCGTATACGCGGTCGCGCCCCCGACGCCCGCTACGAGCGGGAGCAGAACGAGGGCGATCCGGGATCCGACATCCTTGGCCTCCGCAGCGACGATCGTGCAGCGCGCGCAGTCGATCAGGTGCGCCTCGACCTTGGCGGTCTCCCGCTTGCCGAGACCGTGCCGGGCGTACGCGCCCAGCCGCTCGGTCGTCCACCGGCACTCCGACCCCTCCGGCACTGCGGCGATGTGCGCCTGGATCCAGGCCTGCCGGAGACCCTCGCGGGCACGGTAGGCGAGAGCGGCGACGGCGTTCGCCGACATCCCGAGCAGCGGGGCGATCTCGGCGGGCTTCATGCCCTCGACCTCGCCGTACCAGAGCACCTCCTGCCAGCGCGTGGGGAGGGTGCGGAAGGCGGTCGCCGTGAGGGAGCGGTCGAGGGCTTCGAGCCCGGCGGCCTCGGTCGACGCCGGGTCCTCGATGGTCTCGGCGTCATCGATGGGCGTCTCGCGCGCGCGGCGCCCCCAGGTGGCGGCCACACTGCGCACGGTCGTGAACAGGTAGGCCCGGAAGCCGGAGGTCGGGCCGTGGCCGTTGGCGATGGCCTGGTAGATCTTGGCGTACGCCTCGGCCACCAGGTCGTCGGCGTCGAGGTCGCTGTGCGCCCGCGCGACGGTGAGACCCGCCCGCGCGTGGCGTCGCCAGAGTTCGGCGAACGCCTCACGGTCGCCGCCACGGGTCGCCTCGACGAGCTCGAGGTCGGAGAGATCGTGGACGGCGCGCATCCCACGATTGTCGCGCATCCTGGCCGCGAAGTGGCTGTGCGATCCAGACCGTGGGATCTCTGGAAAAAACTTCGGGAACCGGCGTCATGGAATGCGGAAGACCCGGTCTCTTCAGACGTGGCCACCGCACAGGGGGCGGAAAGACCACCGCACGTGCCGGACCCGAACCGGCACGAGCTCGAGGATGACCGGCGACCCGAACGCCGATCGCCCTCGACGAAGGGGAGCCTCGAGGGCCGGACCCGGAAACAGGGTCCGGCCCCGGGTCACCGTCAGCGCGCGACCGGCGCGCCCTCCGCGAAGACCTGCAGCACCCGGAAGTCGTCGTCGAGCACCACGGCGTCCGCGGCGTATCCGGGGGCGAGGCGGCCCATGTCGTCACCGCGGCCGATCGCCGTCGCCGGGGTCTGCGTCAGCGCGAGCACCGCTTCCTCGACCGGGATGCCGACCTCCAGGACGGCGCGGCGCAGCGCGTCGTCGAGCGTCAGAGTCGACCCGGCGATGGATCCGCCCTCCGCCAGCCGGGCGACGCCGTCGCGCACCTCGACCGCCAGCGAGCCGAGCAGGTAGTCGCCGTCGTCCGCGCCCGCGGCCGCCATCGCATCCGTGATGAGCGCCACGCGCCCGGGAGCGGCGGCGAACAGCATGCGGACGACCTCGGGGTGCACGTGCACGCCGTCGTTGATGACCTCGAGGGTCACGCCGGGTGTGCGGGTCGCGGCCGCCACCGGGCCCGGTGCCCGGTGATGCACGCCGTCCATCCCGTTGTACGCGTGGGTGAGGATGCTCGCGCCGGCCTCGAAGGCGGCGAGGGTCTGCGCGTAGTCGGCGGCCGTGTGCCCGACGGCGACGGCCGTGCCTGCGGCGCGGAAGGCCCGGACCGCGTCCAGCCCGCCCGGCAGCTCCGGGGCGAGGGTGATCTGGCGCAGGGTGCCATCGGCGGCGTCGAGCAGCAGGTCGATGTCGGACGATGTCGCCGCCCGCAGCAGACTCGGCTCGTGCGCGCCCTTGTGGCCGACATCGAGGAACGGGCCTTCGAGGTGGGAGCCGAGCACCCGCGCGTCCGACCGGGTCAGCGCCGCGATCTCCCGGAGGCTCCGGGCGAGATTCGAGACGGGCGCCGTCACGAGGGAGACGACGGCGCGTGTCGTTCCGTGGCGCTCGTGCAGGTCGAGCGCGCGGCGGATGCTCTCGGGGCCGTCGTCGAAGCTGGCGGTGGCGCCGCCGTGCCCGTGGATGTCGACGAACCCGGGTGTGACCCAGGCCCCGTCGGCGTCCGTGACGACCGCCTCCTCGCCCGCGACGGCCGCGCGCCAGTCGTCGCCCGCGCCGGTCGCGACGATGGTGCCGCCCGCGAAGCGCACCCACCCGTTGTGGACGACGCGGCCCTCGCTGACGAGGCGGGCGGAATGGATCACGTGCGCGGTCATTGCACCGACGATACCGTCGCTCGCCCTGCGCTCACCGTTCCGGGCGCGGTACCGGGCCGTCGAGCAGGTCGCGTGCGCGCAGCGCAGCCCCGATCACACCGGCGTTCTCGCCGATGCTGGCGCGCAGCAGCACAGGGCGCCGCTGGAAGGTGAGGATGCGGTCGAGCCGGTCGGCGAGCGGGCCGAACAGTGCATCGCCGGCCTGGGAGAGGCCTCCGCCGATGACGACCGCTTCCGGGGAGAGCAGGGCGACGGTGTGCGAGAGGTCGAGCGCGAGGGCGTCGAGGGCGCTCTCCCAGACGGCGACGGCGTGCTGGTCGCCGGCACGGGCGCGCTCCAGCACCTCGCGGGCTCCGGGCACGGACGCACCGGTCGCCGCGTTGTACCGGCGGGCGATCGCGGCCGCCGACGCCACCGCCTCCAGGCAGCCGATGCCGCCGCAGGCGCAGACCGGGCCGTCGGCGACCTTCGAATGCCCCATCTCGCCGACCAGCCCACCGCCGGTGATCAGCCGGCCGTCGAGGAAGAGCGCGCCGGCGATGCCGGTGCCGATGGCCATCACCACGACATCGCGATACGGGGCCGCCGCTCCGAGGCGCTGCTCGGCCTCGCCGGCGCCGCGCACGTCATGGCTGAACGACACCGGGATGCCCAGGGCCTGCGAGGCCGCCGCGCGGAAGGGGAACTCGGTCCAGCCCAGATTCTCGGCGAAGACGCCCACGCCGCGCGCGTCGTCGACGTGCCCGGGCACCAGCAGCCCGAGGGCCGCCGGTGCGAGCCCGGGGTGGGCGAGCCGGAGCTCGCCGGCGATCGCGACGACCGCCTCCACCACGGCCTCCCCGGTGCGTGCGCCCTCGTGCGGCGTGGGCCGACGCAGGATCTCGACGATCCGGCCGTCCGCGTCGACGAGGGCGGCCTTCATGTCCGTCCCTCCCACGTCGATCGCGAGGACGGGGAGGCCGGGGCCGAGGAGGGCGGGGTGACGCGAGGCCGGAGACGGATCGGTGAGTACGTTCACATGTACAGGATCCCATCCCGGTCGCCACTCACGGTGCGCCGGAGTACCATCCCCCTGAGCATGTCAGCGGGAATCACGAGCACAGCGCCCGGGCCGGGAGCCGGTACGCGCACACGCGGGGGACGGGTGCGCCTGTTCGGCCGCGACCTGCCGTGGTGGGGCGCGATCCTCATCGTCTACGCGTCGTCGCGGCTGCTGACCACCGTCTTCATGCTCTCCCTCTACGTCGCGGCGACCGTCGGCGGCTGGCATTTCGCCAGCTCGCGGCACGACCCGACGTTCTTCACCTTCTCCAGCTCGTGGGACGGCTCGTTCTACCAGCGGATCGCGACCGGCGGCTATCCCACCACCCTGCCTGTCGACGGATCGGGCGAGGTCGAGCAGAACGCGTGGGCGTTCCTCCCGCTCTACCCGCTCGTGGTGCGCGCCCTCATGGCGATGACCGGGCTGTCGTTCGCCCCGGCGGGCGTGCTGATCGCGGTGCTCTGCGGCGCCGGCGCCGCCCTCGTGCTGTATCGCGTCGTACTGGCGCGCGGCGGCACGGTGTCCGCGCTGTGGGCGACGATCTTCTTCTGCTTCGGGCCGCTCTCGTTCGTGTTGCAGATCACCTACGCGGAGAGCATGTTCTTCCTGCTCATGTTCGGTGGGCTCCTGGCCATGATCCGCCGCCGGTACTGGCTCGTGGTCCCGCTCACGGTCGCTGCGGCCTTCGCCAAGCCGGGCGCGCTGGCCATCCCGCTGGCGCTGGCCGTCGTGTTCGTGGTGCGTCTGCTCGCGGACCGACGGGGACGGGAGGAGTTCCCCCGGCGCGAACGCATCGCCGTGCTGGTCGCCGGCGCCGTCACCGCGTCGGCCGGGCTGGCCTGGCCCCTCATCGCGTCCGCAGCGACGGGGGCGCCCGACGCGTACGTCTCGACCGAGCTCTCCTGGTGGACGGGATTCATCGGGCACGTCTCCTTCGTGCCCTTGACGCCGTGGTTCCTGTTCACCTGGAAGTACGCGGGCGTGGCAGGTGTGCTGCTGGTGATCGCCGCTCTCGCCGGGTTCGTGTGGGTGCTGACCCGCCGCGGCGTGCGCGCGCTCGGCACAGAGGTCGTCGCCTACGCCGCGAGCTACGGCCTCTACCTGGTGGCGGTGTTCCTGCCGCAGCAGAGCCTCTTCCGGCTCCTGCTGCCGCTCGCTCCGCTCGGCGGGGCGCGCGGCCTGACCCACAGCCCCCGGGCGCGGACGATCGCGCTCGCGGTCGGCGTGGCCCTGCAGCCGGTGGCGTTGATCCTGCTCTGGTTCCTCGGCTATCCCTGATCCTCCGCGGCTACCCCTGGCTTCCTCGGTCCCGAGCCCGCGACGGCTGCTGCGGAGCCCGGCGCGGGATCAGGGGCGAGCGCCCTCCGGCCACGGCACCTCGGCGACGCGACGGTACGAGGTGCCGGAGGCATCCCAGTGCTCCGCCACCGCCGCGAGCCGCCGGGCGAACGCGGGGAAGTCGCGCGCGGCCTCCACCTGCTCGGTGTCGGCGGGGGCCGGGGACCAGCCGATCTCGGCGACGGCGGCCAGCCGCGGGAAGGTCATCTCCTCGGCCTGCTCGATCGTCTCGACCGTCTCGGTCCACAGCGGCGCCTCGACGCCCAGGATGTGGGCGTCCCCGAGTCCCGGCACGATACGCGCCGGGTCCCACTGCAGCGCTGCGGACAGGCTGGTCGGACCGTCGGCCCAGTCCTGACCGATCGCATCACCCTCCGCGTACACGATGTCGAGGTAGGCGACGTCGGCCGGCGACATGATCGCCGCGCCGCCCTGTCGGACGAACGACAGGATGTCCTCCGCCGCGTTCCCGCGGGGCGTGCGGAAGTCCCAGTACTGGCCGACCGTCCCCGCGGGCAGCGCGTCGCACGCGCCCATTTCGTGCCAGCCGACCGGCGTCTTGCCCGCGGCCGCGACGAGCGCCGCGGCGTGCTCGATGAAGCGCACGAAGTCCCCCCGCGAGGTGCTGAGGCACTCGTCGCCGCCGATGTGGAGCAGCCGCCCGGGTGTGAGCGCGGCGACCTCCCCGATGACGTCGGCGAGGAACCGCTCGGTCGCCTCGTCACCCGTGAGCAGAGTGCTGAAGCCGACCGTCGTGCCGGTGTAGAGGTCGGGCGCGTCGCCGTCCGGGTTCAGCTCGGGATACGAGGCCAGCGCCGCGTTGGTGTGGCCGGGCATGTCGATCTCGGGCACGATCGCGATGTGCCGCTCGGCGGCATAGGCGACCAGGCCGCGGTACTCGTCCTGCGTGTAGAAGCCGCCCGCGCCTCCGCCCACCGCCGTCGACCCGCCGATGCGCGTGAGCTCGGGACGCGACAGGATCTCCAGCCGCCAGCCCTGGTCGTCCGTGAGGTGCAGGTGGAGGTGGTTGACCTTCAGGAGGGCGATCGCGTCGATGAACCGTTCGACGTCGCGCACCGGGAAGAAGTGCCTGGCCACATCGAGCATCGCGCCGCGGTAGGCGTAGCGCGGGTAGTCCCGCACCCGCACAGCGTCGATCGTCAGGGGATCGTCGGAGCACGACGCCGGAACGAGCTGGCGCAGGGTCTGCACGCCGTGGAACGCGCCGGCCGCGGTCGCTGCGCCGATGCGCACGCCCTCGGCGGCGACGTCGAGCGAGTACCCTTCCTCGCGGTGCCCCTCCGGACCTTCGTGGTCGGCGACGACGATGGCGATGTCGCCGTACTCCGGCGGCTCGATCACGACGACGAGTTCGCGGCGGCAGTCGCTGCGGAGCGCGTCGCGCAGCAGGGCGGCAACGCTCTCCGCTCCCGCCCCGGCGACGCTGATCCGGGCGGTGGGCCCGAGGACGAAAGGCGCATCGGTCGTGCTCTCGAGCTCGACAGGGCGGGGTACGACCACGGAGGCTCCTAACGCGGCTGGGGACTGCTCGGGTGTCGGCCGCCTCCGTCCACCCCGCCGGGCGGCCACCAGCGAGTATCGCAGCCCTCCTGACCCAGGGGCAAGGGCACGGCACGCACCCGCCTTTGCTATGCTTGCCCACGTCGCGACTGGCGCTCAGATGGTCACCATCGGGGAGCGACGACGGTACCTCGAAAGCATGGGTGGATTCGGCCGCGCGCCTGGGTCGATACGTACGAATGTCCATCCCTGTCCGAAGGAGCCCGTTGTGACCGACACCCTGCCCTCGACCTTCACCGCCCCCCTCGCGGAGGTCGACCCCGAGATCGCGGAGGTGCTGCAGCTCGAGCTCGGCCGCCAGCGCGACTACCTCGAGATGATCGCCTCCGAGAACTTCGTCCCGCGCGCCGTGCTCGAGTCCGTCGGCTCCGTGCTGACCAACAAGTACGCCGAGGGCTACCCGGGCCGCCGCTACTACGGCGGCTGCGAGTACGTCGACATCGCAGAGCAGCTGGCGATCGACCGGGCGAAGAGCCTGTTCGGTGCCGAGTACGCGAACGTCCAGCCGCATTCCGGCGCCTCCGCCAACGCCGCGGTCCTCTCCGCGATCGCGACCCCCGGCGACACCATCCTGGGTCTCGAGCTGTCGCACGGCGGCCACCTCACGCACGGCATGAAGCTCAACTTCTCCGGCAAGCTCTACAACGCCGTCTCGTACGGCGTCGACCCGGAGTCCTTCCTGGTCGACATGGACGTCGTGCGCGACAAGGCGCGCGAGCACAAGCCGCAGGTCATCATCGCAGGCTGGTCGGCCTACCCCCGGCACCTCGACTTCGCGGCCTTCCGTGACATCGCCGACGAGGTGGGCGCCAAGCTCTGGGTGGACATGGCGCATTTCGCCGGACTCGTCGCCGCGGGTCTGCACCCGTCGCCCGTGCCCTATGCGGATGTCGTCAGCTCCACGGTGCACAAGACCATCGGCGGCCCGCGCTCCGGTTTCATCGTGAGCCGCGACACCGAGCTCGCCAAGAAGCTCAACTCCAACGTGTTCCCCGGCCAGCAGGGCGGCCCGCTCATGCACGTCATCGCCGCCAAGGCGACGGCGTTCAAGCTGGCCGCGACCGAGGAGTTCAAGGACCGCCAGGCGCGCACCATCCGCGGCGCCCAGATCCTCGCCTCCCGCCTCACCGCCGACGACTCCCGCGCGGCCGGCGTCGACGTGCTCACGGGCGGTACCGACGTGCACCTGGTGCTCGCCGACCTCCGCACCTCGGAGCTCGACGGCCAGCAGGCGGAGGACGTGCTGCACGAGGTCGGCATCACGGTGAACCGGAACGCGGTCCCGTTCGACCCGCGCCCGCCGATGGTCACCTCCGGCCTCCGCATCGGCACCCCGGCGCTCGCGACCCGCGGCTTCGGCGACACCGAGTTCACCGAGGTCGCCGACATCATCGCCGCCGCGCTCGTGCCGGGTGCCGACACCGCGGCGCTGCGCTCGCGCGTCGACGCCCTCACCGCGGCCTTCCCGCTCTACCCGGGCCTGACCCCCTCCGGACAGGACGCCTTCCCGGTCGAGCTTCCGTCCTCCATCTGACCCGGCCCCACCACTCGAGTACACACAAAGTCGGCGGGAGACCGTCGAGTACGCGGACGATCCGCGTACTCGACGGCCGATCGTGAAGGAGCAGGGAACATGAGCGCGAAGATTCTGGACGGCAAGGCGACGGCGGCCTCGATCAAGAGCGAGCTGACGGAGCGCGTGGCGCGGCTGCGCGAGCAGGGCGTGGTGCCCGGGCTCGGCACCATCCTGGTCGGCGACGACCCGGGTTCGCAGTGGTACGTGGCGGGCAAGCACCGCGACTGCGCGGAGGTGGGAATCGCCTCCATCCGCCGCGACCTCCCGGCCGACATCTCCCAGGCCGAGCTGGAGGCCGTGATCGAAGAACTGAACGCCGACCCCGACTGCACCGGGTTCATCGTCCAGCTTCCGCTGCCCGCGCACCTCGACACCGATGCGATCCTCGAGCTGGTCGACCCCGCCAAGGACGCGGACGGCCTGCACCCGACCAATCTCGGCCGCCTGGTGCTCAACGTCAACCGGCCGATCACCACACCCCTGCCGTGCACCCCGCGGGGCGTCATCGAGCTGATGGAGCGCCACGGCATCGAGCTGAGCGGCAAGCACGTCGTCGTCGTGGGCCGCGGTGTCACCGTCGGGCGCCCCATCGGCTCGCTGCTGACCCGTCGCGAGTACAACGCGACGGTGACGCTCACCCACACCGGGACCGTCGACCTGGACGAGCACCTGAAGCGCGCCGACGTGATCGTCGCCGCGGCGGGCGTCGCCGGCCTGGTCTCGGCGGAGAACGTCAAGCCCGGCGCGATCGTCCTCGACGTCGGAGTGAGCCGCGTGGAGGACCCGGTCACCGGCAAGAGCGTCGTCGCCGGTGACGTGGCCGCCGATGTGGCCGAGGTCGCCGCGTGGGTCTCGCCGAACCCCGGCGGGGTCGGCCCGATGACGCGTGCGCTGCTGCTGCAGAACGTGGTCGAGTCGGCGGAGCGGTCCCTGGCATGAGCGCGGAGGGCGCCGACCGCACGCACCCGGCCGTCGAGAAGGTGGAGGCAGCGCTGCTCGCCGCCGGCGTGGAGCCGCGGGTGCGCTGGTTCGAGGCGGCGACGCCGACAGCCGTGTCCGCGGCCGCGGAACTGGGCGTCGAGGTCGGCGCGATCGCGAACTCGCTGGTCTTCACGATCGACGGCGAGCCGTTGCTCGTGATGACCTCCGGCGCCCACCGCGTCGACACAGCATTCCTCGGCGAGCGGCTGGGTGGTCGCATCCGCCGCGCCGGCCCCGAGACCGTCAAGGCGGCGACCGGCCAGACGATCGGTGGAGTCGCGCCGGTCGGGCATCCCGCGCCGCTGCGCACGGTCGTGGATACCGAGCTCGCGGGCTACCAGGAGGTCTGGGCGGCCGCAGGCCACCCGCACACCGTGTTCCCGACGACGTTCGCCGAGCTCGTGCGCATCACGAACGGCGACCCGGGCCCGGTGGAGCCCCCCACCTCCTGACCCCACCCCTCGCTGAAGTTCACGTCGTTGCGGTCAAAACGCCGGAATGGGCGCAACGACGTGAACCTCGATCAGTGGTCGGCGGTGGGATGAGAGGGATGCGCGTCCCGCAGTCGCAGGTAGGACGACGCGTTCGCGCGGAGACCGGCGCGTTCCTCGTCCGTGAGCGCACGGCGCACCTTGCCGGGCACGCCGGCGACGAGCGATCCGGGCGGGACGATCGTGCCTTCCAGCACCACCGCGCCCGCCGCCACGAGGGATCCGGCGCCGATCACCGCGCCGTTGAGCACGGTGGCGTGCATCCCGATCAGGGCGCCGTCCTCGACCGTGCAGCCGTGCAGCACCGCGTTGTGGCCGACGGAGACGTCCGCGCCGATCGTCAACGGGAAGCCCGCGTCCACATGGCAGGAGACGTTGTCCTGGATGTTGCTGCGTTCGCCGAGCGTGATGTCCTCCGCCTCGGCGCGCAGCACGGCGTTGTACCAGACGCTCGAGCCGGACAGCAGTCGAACGCGCCCCGCGAGGACGGCGCCGGAGGCGACGAAGGCGTCCGCAGCGACGCGGGGGGTCGAGCCGTCGGACAGGGTGACGATGGTCATCCCGTCAGCTTAGCCAGCCTCGGCGGGCCGCTCCCTGCTCTCGTCGACCACGATGAAGCGCTTGCGCACGACGCGCCCGTCGGGGGAGCCCGGCAGTTCGTCGAGCGCATCCCGCACCCGGTTCAGGATGCGCGGCGGGAGCTCCAGGGGCGGTTCGTCGGGCTGATCGATGGTCCCGGGCGGGTAGACGACGCCCGGCTCGCGCGACATCTCGATGTGGGCGCCTCTCAGCTCGCGCACGCGCACCGGCGCCGCGTCGCGGAACCGGATCAGGCGGTCGATGGTGGCCCGGTACTGCCCGGGATCGTGGATGTAGAGGTGCGCGGGAAGCACCGTGTCGCCGGTGAGCAGGATCCCGGTCCGACGGTCGAAGAACACGACGGCGGACGGTTCGTGGCCGGGGCCGCCGATGACGTCGATCGGGCGCTGGCCGAGGTCGTATTCGACGATCTCGTCCGGCCAGGCGCGGAAGCCGAAGAAGGAGATGACCTGCGCCGGCGTCGTGCCGACGACGGTCGTCGCGGGCCGTGCGGCGAGCAGCAGGTCTCCGGCGATGTGATCCCGGTGGGCGTGCGTGTGGGCGACGACGAGCGGATACGGCCGCAGGAACACGGCGGGGTTGCGGCGCAGCCAGGTGTCGGTGAGCCGGTCGATCGTCGTGCGCAGCGGGAACACCGTCTCGTCGCCGGTCGCGCCGGTGTCCAGCAGGAGCGCGCGACGGCGCCCGAACAGCAGGAACAGGAACGGCGCCTCCCAGTGCGACGACTTGGGCTGTCGCAGCTGCACCGTGTCGGCGTCGAGCCAGGTGATCTCGGGATCCGTCATCCGGTCCATGTTCCTCCCGGCCGGTTGCCGGGAGGTTAACGCCGGGTGAGGCCGGCCGTCAGCTCTCGCGACGCGAGCCCTCCGACGGGACGACGGTGAAGAGGTTCGGCTGGCCGAAGCCGTGCTCGGCGAACGCACCGTCGAGCGCGACCAGGACCCGGCTGACGGTGTCTGCCGGGACCAGCGCGATGGCGGAGCCGCCGAAGCCGCCGCCTGTCATGCGCGCGCCGATCGCGCCGTTCGCCTGCGCCGTCTCGACCGCGAGGTCGAGCTCGGGGACGGAGATCTCGAAGTCGTCGCGCATCGAGGCGTGGGAGGCGTCGAGCAGGTCGCCGATGGCGGTGGGCCCCTGCTCGCGCAGGGTCCGGACGGTGTCGAGCACCCGCTGGTCCTCGGTGACGACGTGGCGGACACGGCGGAAGGTCACGTCGTCGAGGATCGCGCGCGCCCGATCGAGGTCCGCGACCGAGACGTCGCGTAGCGAGGGGACTCCGAGCGCGGCCGCACCGGCCTCGCAGGAGGCCCGGCGCTCGGCGTAGCCACCGGTCGCGTGGGCGTGCTCCACCTGGGTGTCGATGACGACGATCTCGAGTCCGGCCTCGGCAAGACCCAGCGGGACGATCTCCGAGTGGAGGGTGCGGCAATCGAGGAACACGGCCGAGTCGGGCTCGCCGAGCAGGGAGGCGGACTGGTCCATGATCCCGGTCGGGGCGCCCACGGCCACGTTCTCGGAACGCTGCCCGACGCGGGCGAGGGTCTTGCGGTCGAGGCCGAGCCGCCAGACGTCGTTGAGCGCGAGTGCGACGGCGCCCTCGATGGCGGCCGACGACGACAGCCCGGCGCCGACAGGGACGTTGGAGTCGATCAGCAGGTCGAAGCCGGGCACGGCGGCCAGGTCGGCGCCGAACTCGCCGAGCGCCCAGGTGACGCCGAGCGGGTAGGCGGACCAGCCCGCGAGGGCGTCGGGCGTGAGCGCGTCGAGGTCGATCTCGACCAGCTCGTCGGCGAAGGTGCTGCCGACGCGCACGGTGCGGTCCTCCCGGAGTCCGAGCGCGGCGACGGTGCGCCGGTTGATCGCGAACGGGAGCACGAAGCCGTCGTTGTAGTCGGTGTGCTCGCCGATGAGGTTCACCCGGCCGGGGGAGGACCACACGCCGTCGGGCCGACGGCCGAACACCTCGGCGAAGTCGTCGCGGACGCCGGAGCGCAGATCGGTCATCGGTCGGCCTTTCGGTCGGAGGTGGTGGCGGGGGTGACGGTGACCAGGCCGGAGATGCCGGAGGGCAGCTCGCCGACCGGGTTCTCTCGGTCGGCCCGCGCGACGGCGTCGCGGAGGGCCTCGGCGGCCTTCTCCGGCGGGACGTCGCCGATCCAGGCGCCCATCGCGGCTTCGGAGCCGGCCAGGAACTTCAGCTTATCCGCGGCACGGCGGGGCGAGGTGATCTGCAGCATGAGACGGATCTCGTCGCGACGCACGTCGACCGGAGCCTGGTGCCAGGCCGCGATGTACGGCGTGGGGGAGTCGTAGAGAGCGTCGACGCCGCGCAGCACGCGCAGGTAGAGCGTCGCCAGTTCGTCGCGCTCGGCGTCGTTCGTCTCCGCGAAATCCGCGACGTGGCGGTGGGGGAGCACGTGGATCTCGACGGGCCAGCGGGCGGCGAACGGCACGAACGCCGTCCAGTGCTCCCCGGCGAGCACGACCCGCTCGGAGGCGCGCTCGCGTTCGAGGATGTCGGCGAAGAGCGTGGGGCCGTACGCGTCGAGCGAGCGGATCAGCGCGCTCGTCCGCGGGGTGATGTACGGGTACGAGTAGATCTGCCCGTGCGGGTGGTGCAGGGTGACGCCGATCGCCTCCCCGCGGTTCTCGAAGGGGAACACCTGGCGGACGCCCGGCAGCGCGGACAGCACCGCGGTGCGGTCGGCCCAGGCCTCGATAACGGTGCGGGCGCGGGACGGCGTGAGACTCCCGAACGAGCCGCTGGTCGCCGGGCTGAAGCAGACGACCTCGCAGCGGCCGACGGAGGTGCGCGTGCGGCCGAGACCGACCTCGGCCAGGTCGTCGAGACCGAGCGGGGCGTCGGCGTCCTCCAGCAGCGGACCGAAGGACGGCGACTTGTTCTCGAAGACGGCGACGTCGTAGACGCTCGGGATCTCCGACGGGTTGCTCGGGGTGGCCGGAGCGAGCGGGTCGAGCTCGGCCGGCGGCAGCATGACGCGGTTCTGGCGGGCGGCCGCGATCGACACCCACTCGCCGGTGAGCGGATCCTGGCGCATCGTCGCCGTCGCGGGACGGGGTGCGGGCTCGCGCAGGTCGGGCGCGCGGTCGGGAGCCAGTGTCGAGTCCGCGTCGTCGTAGTAGATGAGGTCCCGGCCGTCGGAGAGGACGTGCGGGCGCTTGGTGATGGAAGCCATGCCAGCCTTTCGATTCCGAAAGCAAATGTACCGATTAGCTTTCGTATTGACAACCAAACGCAAGCAGAACAGCATAAGGCGTATGAGCGAATCGCCGCGCGACCCGCTGCCCGCCGCCCTCCGCCGTGAGCGGATGCTCGACCTGATCGGACGTGCCGGCTTCGTGAGGGTCAGCGAGCTGAGCGAGGCGTTCCAGGTCTCCGACGTCACGGTGCGCAGCGACCTCGACGCTCTGGACGAGCAGCAGAGCATCCGGCGAGTCCACGGTGGCGCGGTGCTGCGCGGCGCCGGGATGCGCGAAGCGAGCTTCGAGGAGGCTCTGGAAGCCTCCGCCGACGAGAAGCGCGCGATCGGCCTCGCTGCGGCGTCGCTCGTGACGTCCGGCAGCAGTGTGCTCCTCGACGTCGGCACGACCACCGCGGCCATCGCGCGCGCCCTCGTCGACCGGGAGGAACTGACCGACGTGACCGTGATCACCAACGGCCTGACGATCGCGCTCGAGCTGGAGCGCGCCATCCCGCGCTTCCAGGTCGTCGTCACCGGCGGCACCCTGCGGCCGCTGCAGCACTCGCTCGTCGAACCGCTCGCCTCCAGCCTGCTCGAGCGTGTGCACGCGGACCTCGCGTTCATCGGCTGCACCGGAGTCCACCCGAGCGGCGGGATCACCAACGTGAACCTGCCGGAGGCCGACCTCAAGCGGGCGATGGTGACCACCGCAGAGCGGGCGGTCGTGGTCGCGGACGGCTCCAAGCTCGGCCGGACGCACCTCGGACGCATCGCGGGGGTCGACGAGGTCGCCGCCCTCATCACCGGCGCCTCGGCGTTCTCCCCTCAGCTCGCCGCCCTGCGCGGGGCCGGGCTGCCCGTGACCGTCGCCGCGGGCCTAGGCTGAGCCCATGCGAGCACCCACCGGCGATCAGTACGACCTCGAGTTCGGCGATCTCACCGCGACCATCACACAGGTCGCGGCGGGCATCCGCACCCTCCGCTATGCGGGCGTCGACCTGACGGAGCCGTTCGCGGAGGGGGCGACGCCGCCGTCCGCCGACGGGATCGTCCTCGTGCCGTGGCCCAATCGTGTGAAGGACGGCCGCTGGGAGCTCGACGGAACGGCTCAGCAGCTCGCGCTCACGGAGCCCGCGCTCGGCAACGCGAGTCACGGCCTCCTGCGCTTCTCGCCCTACACCCTGGTCGCCCGCACCGATTCCTCCGTCACGCAGGCGGCGACGATCTACCCGCAGGCCGGGTACCCGTTCCTGCTCGACACCGTGGTCGAGCACGAACTCGACACGGAAGGCCTCACCGTCACCCACACCATCGCGAACGCCGGTGAGCGGCGTGCGCCGGTCGCGATCGGCGCACACCCCCAACCTGCGCATCGGAGACGTGCCCGCCGACCAGCTCACGATCACCGTCGCGGCCGCCACACGCTACGAGACCGACGACCGCCTGAACGTGACGGGGACGGCCCCGGTGGCCGGAACCCGTTTCGACCTCTCCGCCGGCGTGCGCGTGAGCGACCTCGACGTCAACGACGGGTTCGGCGGCCTCGCCGAGCGGCCGGAGCACGCCCTCGCCGCCGACGACGGCCGCCGGGTCGTGCTCTGGAGCGATCCCGCGTTCGCCTACGTGCAGGTCTTCACCCACCGTTCGTTCGCCACGAAGGAGCCGGGCGACGTGGCGCTCGCCGTGGAGCCGATGACCGCGCCCGCGAATGCGCTGAACTCGGGAGAGGGTCTGCGCTGGCTCGAGCCGGGCGAGGAGTGGACGGTGCGCTGGGGGATCCGGCCGGAGGGCTTCGCCGGGTCGTCCTATCTGGCCAGCTGGGGGTAGAGCGCGCGCACGTCCTCGTGGAGCTTGGACTTCACGTGCCGGGCGACATCGCCGACGATCGCCTCCGCCTCTCCGGCCAGCACGGCCTCGAGCGCCTCGTCGACGACCTGCGTCGGCGGTACCTTCACGCCCTCCGCCCCCGCCGCCATCTCGGTGTCGACGTAGCCGACGTGCACCCCGACGACCTGGATGCCCGCGGGTGCCAGCTCGACGCGCGCCGAGTTGCTGGCGGACCACAGGGCCGCCTTGGTCGCGCTGTAGGAGCCGAGCGCCAGCCAGCTGAGCGCGGAGTGCATGTTCACGATCGCGCCGCCGCCGTTGCGCTCGATCGCCGGCGCGAGCGCGCGGGTGACGAGCACCGGACCCCAGAAGTTCGTGTCGAACTCGCGGCGGATCTCCTGCAGGTCGCCCGAGACGAGCGACTGGTTGACGGCGATGCCGGCGTTGTTGACGAGCACGCTGATGTCGGATGCGGTTTCGGCGGCGCGGCGGATGCTCTCCGGGTCGGTCACATCGAGGGCGAGCGGGACGACGCGCGGGTCGCGGACGGCCACGGTCTCGGGCCGGCGGGCGGCAGCGTAGACCTTCGCGGCCCCGCGGTCGAGCAGACCGGTGACGAAGGCGGCGCCGAGTCCGCGGTTGGCGCCCGTGACGAGGGCGATGCGTCCGTTCAGGTCGGTCATGAGTCGGTCCTCCAAAAGTAAACTGATCGGTGTACTCGGCTATGTAAACAGATCGGTTTACTTTGCGCAAGCGGGCCTCTAGAATCGCTGGATGACCTCCACAGCCGATGCCGCGCCCGTCACGCCGCCCGCGCCCCGGCCCAAGCCGCGCGAGCGGGTGCTCGCCGCCGCCGCCCGCCTGTTCATCGGCGAGGGAGTCGGCGCCGTCGGAGTGGACCGCATCGCGCAGGAGGCCGCGGTCTCCAAGCGCTCGATCTACCAGCACTTCGACGGCAAGGACGCGATCGTCGCCGAGATGCTGCAGGAGTACGGTCCGCGGGTGGTCGCCGGCTACTTCACGGAGGACGACAGGCGCTCCCCGCGCGACCGCGTCCTCCACGTCTTCGACGCCCTGCACGAAGCCGCGCGCTCCAGCGATTTCTACGGCTGCCCGTTCGTCAACGTGGCCACCGAGCTCCGCGATCGCGAGCACCCGGCCGCCCACGTGGCGCGCCACTTCAAGGGCCGGCTCACGGACTTCTTCCAGCGGCAGGCCGAGGCGGCGGGCGCCGCGGATCCGCACCTGCTCGCCGTCCAGCTCACGCTGCTCTTCGACGGCGCCTCCGCGAGCGCCGCACTCTGCGGTGGAACCCCGCTCGCCGCCCGCCGGGCGGCGGAGCAGCTCTTCGACGCCGCGGTGGGGAGCACGGCCCGCGCGTGATCCCGCGCGGTCGGGCTACGGCGCGATCGACAGGAAGATGAAGGCCGCGAACAGGATCAGGTGGATGCCGCCCTGCATCCGGACCGCGCGGCCGGGCATGAGTGTGAGGATGCTCACCGCGACCGTCAGAGCCAGCAGCACGATCTGACTGGCACCGAGCCCGAGATGCAGCGCGCCGGGCAGCCAGATCGAAGCGACTGCGATCGCGGGGATCGTGAGTCCGATGCTCGCGATGGCGGAGCCGAGCGCCAGGTTGAGGCTGGTCTGCATGCGGTTGCGCTGTGCGGCCTTGGCGGCGGCGATGCCCTCCGGGAGCAGCACCAGGAGCGCGATGATGACACCCACGAACGACTGCGGCAGGCCGATCCCGGTCACGGCGCGTTCGATCGGCGTCGACTCGAGCTTGGCGAGCCCGACCACCGCGACCAGGGCGACCAGGAGCAGCGCGACGCTGATCAGCGCGGTCCGGGTGGAAGGGGGCTCAGCGTGGCTGTCCTCGTCGTCGGTCCCGTCGTCCGTGTGAGTGACCGGCAGGAAGAAGTCGCGATGCGCGAAGGTCTGGGTGAAGACGAACATGCCGTAGAGGGCGATGGAGGCGAGCGCCGCGAACACGAGCTGGCTGGGTGAGAACTGCGGACCGGGGGTCTCGGTGAAGGTCGGCACCACCATCGTCAGCGTCGCCATGGCGGTGACGGTGGCGAGCGCCGCGCTGCTGCCCTTGGCGTTGAACGAGGACATCGTGCCGCGGCTCGAGCTGAGCAGCAGCGAGAGGCCCACGATGCCGTTCATCGTGATCATCACGGCCGAGAAGACGGTGTCGCGGGCGAGGGACTCCGAGTCTTTGCCGGTCGTCATCAGGGTGACGATCAACGCGACCTCGATCACGGTCACGGCGACCGCCAGCACCAAGGAGCCGAACGGCTCGCCCACGCGGTGGGCCACCACCTCCGCGTGCTGCACCGCGGCGAGGACCGTGCCGCCCAGCACGAAGGCGATGAGGACGACCGCCCACGGCTGCAGCTCCACGGTCCAGAACAGGGCGAGCACCACCACGCCGATGATCGGGACGACGACCGCCCAGTAGCGGATGAGCCAGGACATCGTCGCTTTCATGGGTCCATCCTGCCAGGGTGCACCTCCACGGCGCAGGGGCGAGCAGGCATCGAACCCGCGAATCCCGGCCTGCACGGCGTGCTGTCCGGCCGAGCGCCGCCACTGCTGGTGGGATGGGCGCATGGCCCGTTACCGGATCGACTCGTCCCGTCCCGCCTCCCGCCTGGCCGCCGCCGCGCTGGCCGCCGGAGCGCTCGTCCTCACGATCGCCGGCTGCTCGCCCGCGGCGTCTCCCACGTCGACACCGGCGGCGTCGACGTCGACGTCCACGCCGACGGGTACCTCCACCCCGCGCCCCACCGGCACCAGCACGTCCGCACCCGTCGACGGGCAGTGCGACACGGCGTCCCTCTCGGGCAGCATCCAGCCCGGGGGAGGAGGAGCGGCGGGCAGCGTGGAGGTGACGCTCGTGCTCACCAACAACGGCGCCACCGAGTGCGCGCTGCAGGGCTGGCCCGGCGTGTCCTTCGTGGGCGACGGCAACGGCACCCAGCTCGGCGCCGCAGCGGACTTCGACCGGAGCACGCCCCACCCGACCGTGACGCTGCAGCCGGGAGGAACCGCGCAGGCGCCGCTCAAGATCGTGCAGGCGCTCAACTACTCCGCTTCCGACTGCAACCCCAAGCAGGCCGATGGATTCCGCGTCTACCCGCCGGGATCCACCGCATCGCTGTTCGTGAAGGACGCCGACGTGACGGCCTGCCAGTCGAACTCGATGTCGCTGCTCACCGTGGGAGCCCTCGTCCCGGGAGCCTGACCCGCTCGGATACGCTGGTGCGGTGCATCCCGCCGCAGCAGCGCGCCGTCCCGGCACCCCGTCCTGGCTGATCCGCCTCGTCGTCGTCACCGCGCTCGTCGGAGTCGGTGGGGGCATCGGCGGCGGCCTGGTCTACCTCGCGCTGCACGGCATCCAGCACCTCGCCTTCGGGTACTCGGAAGGCTCGTTCCTGGAAGGGCTGCTCGAGGCGCCGCCGGTCAGCCGCGTCGTCGCCCTGGTCGTGGCGGGTGTCATCGGCGGTGTCGGCTGGTGGCTGCTGCGCCGGTGGGGGAGCCGGCGCCCCGACCACGCGGTCGTCTCCGTGGAGGCGTCGGTCGGGGGCCGGCGCATGCCCGTCGTCGTGACGCTGATCAACGCGGGCCTGCAGATCGTCATCGTCGGGCTCGGTGCCTCGATCGGCCGGGAGGTGGCACCGCGCGAGGTGGCGGCGCTCTGGGCCGGCTGGCTCGCGGAGCGCGCGGGGGTCTCGGCCCGGGAGCGCCGCATCCTCGTGGCGTGCGGCGCCGGCGCCGGCCTCGCCGCCGTCTACAACGTGCCGCTCGGCGGGGCCGTCTTCGCCGTCGAGATCCTCCTCGCCGAGGTGAGCTTCGCCACGGTGCTGCCGGCGCTCGCGACGTCGGCGATCGCGGCGCTGGTCGCGCGCGTCGTGGTGCCGGCGAATCCGCTCTACGCGGTGGAACAGGTGCCGCTCACGCCGACGATCGTGGCCTGGTCGGTGCTGGCCGGTCCCGTGCTCGGCTTCGCGGCGGTCGGCTTCGTGAAGCTCGCCGGGTTCGCGCAGCGGCACCGCCCGACGTCCTGGGGCATCCTGATCGTGATGCCGCTCGTGTTCGCTGCGGTCGGCGTGGTCTCGCTGTGGCTGCCCGCCGTCCTGGGCAACGGGCGCTCGCTCGGCCAGCTGGCTTTCACGGCGACGCTTCCCGTGCTGCTCATCTTCGCGACCACCGTCGTCAAGACGGCGGCGACCGTCGGAACGATCGGCGCCGGCGCGGCGGGCGGGACGCTGACGCCGTCGCTCGCCATCGGGGCCGGTCTGGGGCTCACGATCGGAGCGGTTTGGAATCTCGCGTGGCCCGGCGCCCCCCTGGCGGGTTTCGCCCTGATCGGCGCGGCGGCCTTCCTCGCGGTGACCATGCGGGCGCCGTTCACCGCGCTGGTGCTCGTGATGGAGTTCACGAACCAGGGCCTCCAGCTCCTCGCGCCCCTCATGCTCTGCATCGCGGGAGCCGTGGCGGTGGGCTACCTCGTCGAGCGCGGGCGCGTCACCGGCGTCGCCTAGCGATGACGAACGGGCGGCCCGGCGTGCTGGTGCATGCCGGGCCGCCCCTCCTGCGCTGAGGTGTCGCTCAGCTGGTCCGCGAGCCGTCCGAGGCCGCTGTGCGCTGCCGTCGGCGGAGCAGGCCGACGGTCGTGACGGTGATTCCGCTCAGGAGGAGCGCACCGGCGCCGACGAACGGCAGGGCCAGGTCCGACCCGGTGCGTGCGAGCGCGTCCGCCGATCCCGACACGGTCGACGCGCCCGTCGTGCCGCTCCCGGAGGTTCCCGATCCTGTCGGGTCTCCCGTTCCCGGCGCGCTGCCGTCGTCGCCTCCTCCGGTGCCCGGCTGGCTGGCCACGGCCGCGGTGAAGGAGACGCCGAACGGGTTCGGCGCCTTCTTGGCGTCCATGCTCGCTCCGGTGGAGTACCACCACGATCGCATCGAGGGGTCGAACCAGTCGATGAACTCGGCCGGGTACGACGAGGCGCTGGCGCCGTAGGTGCGTCCCGCGTAGTCGGGCGTCGCGGTCAGTGTCACGTCGTCTCCCGCGCGCTGCGCCGCGGTTGCGCCGAAGGTCGCCACCACCACGCGGCGGTAGCCGTCGCTCGTCGTGTCGGCAGCGACCGACCACGCCACGTCCATGCTGAGGCTGCCGGACCCGTCGGCAGCGACCGTCAGGATCGGGTTTCCGAGCGTCGAGACGACCTCGGGGGCGAGCGCTGCGTAGTGGCGGAATCGGAAGCCGTCGGTCCACGCGATCGAGGTGGCTCCGGTCGCGGGGTCCGTCCACCCGGTCCCTCCGGTGAACACGAAGTCGTCGCCGGCCAGCTCGACGGATCCGAGCGCCTCCCGCGTCCAGGCCTTCGCATACTCGTTGAACGACCAGCTCAGGCGGGCGTTCGCGACGGTCGCGGCTCCCGCCGGGGAGGTCGACGCCGACCCGGCGGCGGGCCCCGCCCACGGCTCGTTCTCCGGGGTCTCGGGCGGTGTCGTGTCGTCCTGTCCGGGCGTCACGGGCTGCGCGGTGATCGCCGGGGCGGCGCCCGAGCGCGAGATCACGCTCATCCGCGCCTGTCCGTACGGGTGGGTGGCATAGAGCGTCGCGCCGTCGCCGCTCACTCCCAGCGCCCAGACGTCCGCGTTCCCGGCACCGGTGCCCGCGGTGACGCCGAGCGCGGTGAAGTCGAGCGTGTGCGACACGGACCAGGTATCCGGGCTGATCACCGAGAGCGAGTTCGAGAACCCGTTGAGCGTGTAGACCTCGTGGGTGGCCGGATTCACCTCGATCGCCCGGGCCGTCTCGCCGACGACGATCGGCGAGCCGAGTCGCTTCGTGGTGGTGGTGTCGATCGCGACGACGCGGTCCTCGTCCCAGCTGTCGGCGAGGGTGGACTGGACGACGACGTAGAGCTTCGCGAGCTGCTCGTCCACGGCGAGGCGCGCCGGGCGCCCGCCGAGCGCCGTGCCGTCGTAGGCGAACGAGCTGATCGGGATGTTCAGACTGTCGATCCAGCGACCCGACACCGTGCTGAAGCCGGTCACGACCTTCGCGCGGCCCTCCGCGATCCAGATCATGCGGTTCGTCGAGTCGTACACCGCGTCCTTCAGCAGCGGGTAGGCCTGCGTGGAGATCGGTATCTCCGAGCCGACGGTGCCGGTGACGGGGTCGACCGGCGTGAGACCGTCGTCGAGCACATAGAGCATCCCGCTGTCGGTGTCCTGCACCAGCCCGCCCGCGTAGGTGGGCAGGCCCGTGACCGTGCGGGTGACGGTGCCCGTCGCCGTGTCGACCACCGAGAGGACGCCCTTCCCGTAGTGCAGGACGAAGAGCGTCGAGCGGTCGGCGCTGAGCACGACGTTCTCGGGCGCGGCGGTGCCGAGCGGATACGCGTCGGGACTGGGCGTCCGCGTCGCGGTGTCGAGCCAGGTGACGGCGCCCGGGTCGCTCGAGACGGGCACATACACACGGCCGCGCTCGTCGTCGACCGCGAGACTGCGCGTCGTGGCGCCGACGGCCACCGTGGACTCGAGGGTGTAGGCGCCGGGGTCGGCGGCGGCCGTCGCCGCGCTGGGGGTGCCGGCGAACGTGCCGACGGCAGCGATTCCGAACGCCGCGACGGCGGCGCTCCACAGGCGGATGGATCGTGACATGAGGATAGAGGGCTCTCGCTTCGGGAGGCGGCCGAGCGGCCGGGCTGGTGAAACTTAGGGTTACCTAAGTGAGGTTAGCCTATCCTTAACATACCGTCCCCGTCCATCCACGAATCCCGCCTTCAGCACCGGGAGCGTGAGTGCGGAATCGGCACGAATGTCGCGAAAGAACGCCCGGGACTCACGATTCGGCACGAACGTCGCGAGGGATTGCGGGGAAGAGAGGTGGGCCCGGTGGGGCTCGAACCCACGACCCGCGGATTTTCTGAACGTCGATATCGGCAGAGCGCAGCCGACCTCACATCGCTGTCCTCGCGCGGAAGTAGGGATGATCCTGATATCACCCGATCTGCCCGAATCTCAGCGAAAGTGATGGGTAAGTGATGGGTCAGGCGAGCGCCATCGACAGGGCCGCCGCAGCGTCGCTACCGCCCACCTTCCGGCTCATGTAAATGTCCTGGGTCAGCGACGGCCGCTTGTGGCCGAGATACTCGGCGATCTCGCGCGCGCTGAGGCCGGCCTTGTCAAGGACGGTCGCCACGTACTTCCGGAAGCTGTGCGGCGTGCTGCCCGCGGCGCCCACTGCGTCGCGGTGCTCGCGCCAGTCGGCCAGCGTGTTGTTGGGGTCGCGGAGCTTGCCAAACATCGACGGGAACACCAGATCCGTCGACGAACTGACTCGCCGCTGGAGCAGCATGTTGACGACACGAGCCGGCACGATGATCGTGCGCTCGCCGGCGTCCGTCTTAGTGTGAGGTTGGCGGAGAAGTCCCTGGCCCTTCACGCGGACCACATTCGCGCGCACCGAGAGCGTGCCTGCCTCGATGTCGACGTCGGGCCACTCGAGCGCAAGTGACTCGGAGATCCGTAAGCCGGTGCCCGCCCAGAGCTCCACGAGGTCCACCAGGTCGAGGCGCCGCAACTCCTCATCGGCGGCGACCGCTGCCAGGATCTCGGGCATCGCATTGATCGGGATCAGCTTGGCGCCCTCGTTCTTCCGGCTGATCGAGCTGACCTCGCGGACGGGGTTGATCTTCCCTGCGCCAGAGCGGACGGCGAGCCCCATCATGCCGCTGAGTACGCTCCTGCAGGTCTTCGCTGCCCCTTTGCCGCGGGCCTCAGCCACTTTCACGAGGAACCGGTCCAGACGTTCGGTGCTGGCCTCTCGCACGCGCAGAGCGCCGATTTCGGGGACGATCGCGGCGGTGATCGCCCATTGGTAGGAGTCGAGAGATCTGGGTGCGAGGTTCGCGGACCGCTTGGTGTCGATGAACTTCTTCGCCAAGTCTTCCAGGTGCGTGTCGCCGGTGATGCTCGCGGAGGTGGGCGTTGGGATGTTGACCAGGGCTTCCTTGAGCGTGTTCTCCGCTTTCGTGCGAGTCGACCCGCTTCGCTCCACGAGCCGAAGTTTGCCGTCATCGAATCGGTAGCGGGTGCGAGCTCGCCAACGCCCGGGCCCCAGCTCGGTGGTGCTGATCGCGCCGTAGCTATTGATTGGAAGCGGAGGCCGACCCATCGATGTCCACCCCCTCGCTCAACATCGCCTGACGGGCGCTCTCGAATTGATCGCCAACCATCTCGAGCTGCAGGTTGAGCTCGTGTAGGCGCTGGCCCTTCGTTGCCGTATCCAAGGAAGGGTCGCTCGTCACGGCTTCCTTCGCTCGCAGGAGGTCCGACAGCATCCGCGCGGTGCGGTCGTAGTTGCGAATGCCCAGGAGCCGGCGCGATGAAGCGGCGGTGGATTTGGTCGTCTGCGAGTTCATCGGACCTCGTGCGGGCCATCCTGACATCCAGTCGAGCAACTCCGCGATGCTCCGATCGCCGCCGGTGGTCTCGATCGTGTCGCGCGGCCGGCTTGTGTCGAAGATCAGAACGGCCGGGGGCACGCCCAAGGCCCACGCGATTGCGAGGAGCTGGCTCAGGGGGATATCTCCGCGACGCCCCGACTCAATGTTGGCCACCACGGAACGCGTCAGCCCAGCGCCGGACACCTCGGCCAATTTTTCGGCGCTCATTCCGTGCTCCTTCCGAAATGAAGCGATGCGCTGGCCGATGCCGTTGAAGTCGAGTTCGATCACTTGACACATTCTGCCACTTCTTGTGTTCCCAAGAAACACCTGATACTGTCCGTGGAGACACGAAATCAAATGATTGGTGTTACGTAGACACAGAGGAGTTGCTATGGAGACTGCGGTACGGCAGTACGACTCGGTAGATGACCTTCCGGCTCTCGCCACCGTCACGGTCCTGACCGCGTTCTTGGACGTCTCGGTCGCGACGCTCGCGCGATGGAGGCAGAAGCGGATGGGACCACCGTGGGTCCGCGTCGGCGGCTCGGCGGTTCGGTACCCCCGCGAGGGCATCCGGGAGTGGCTGGCCGCGAACGAGCACGGCACGGTCCAGGAGGACAAGTGAGCATGGCGGGTCCGGGAGCCGGAGAGGCGCGCTTGACGCTCGAGCTTGACGGAGAGATCTACCCGAGCCGTGCGCTCGCGATCGGGCCGGAGACGGCGCCCGAGCGCTTACTGGCCGCCCTTCCGCTGCTCACGGCGGCCGCAGATCAGCAATTGCGGCGTCACATCGCGTGGGTGGCAGCCGAAGCAAAGAAGAAGGCCGCCGGGGTTGAGCCGGCGGCCGAATGATCCCTGGGAAGGAACTTCATCGTGCAAAGCCTAGTTGAGGACCGACCCGTGACGGAAGTGACCGGGACCGACCCCGAGGAGGAGCCCAATGAGCTCCACTACATCCTCAAGGCGCGCATCGAGCTGGCGAGGATTCGACACACCTCGGCACGCGCGCTCTGTGGAGAGACCCTCGACGATGTCGACCCGGGCTCCGCCGACGGCGGGGACGGCAAGGCGCGGAAGCTCTGCGTGTCTTGCGAGTGGATTTACGAGCATCTCCCGGAGGAGTAGACGGTGTGGCTCGAATTACGACCCGCTGGTTGGTCCGAGGTGGCTTCAAGGCTCTCGGAGTCACCGCACACGAGGGGCTCGTGCTCATCGCGCTCATTGATCGAGCCGACAAGCACACGGGGATCGCGTGGCCGTCGCAGCTGCTACTTGTCCGAGATCTCGGCATCGCCCGATCGACGATCCAAGGGGCGCTCGCGCGTCTCCTCGCGGTCGGGGCCATCGTCGAGCACGAGCCGGGTAGGCCCGGTCGCTCGACCCGGTATCGGGTGTGCGACATCCCCGAGCAACCTGCCCGGGAGCCGGGCAGGTTCGTTGCTTGAAACCTGCCCGTTTCACGGGGCAGGTTGGGAGGAGCCAACCTGCCCGCCAGCCGGTCACGAAGTTAAAAGCACCTCACGTTTGCCGCTCTTCCGTGGCTATGCGCGCCCTCCCGGGCGCTGGCCGCTCGCTCCGCTCGCTGAGAGTGATCATCCTCGACGGTCAAGGGCAGCCGGCCGGCAGCGAGGCTGGCAGTTCTCGAGGCGGTTGGGCGTTCGGACCTCGCTTTGGGTGGGTGGTTGCTATTGCGCCGCCTCCCGGCGCCGCTGGCCCTGGAGTGGGAGTGGACGAGATGGAGGCTCGGTCTCCTGGGTGACGCAACCACGGATGGAGTGGAGACACCCGAGGCGACTCCAGTACACGCGCGAGGAGCGCCGGCATGGGGGATGACTTGGCCGAGGAGAACGCCCAGTTGCGTGCCGAGGTGCAGAAGTGGCGTGACCTGGCCCGGAAGCACGAACGTGAGTGGAAGCTCTTCCGCCGCGTGCTGAACCGGGTCGCTGACGACCTCGACGCTTCGCTCGAGTCGATCGACAAGACCTTGGGTGGCGGAGAGCCCGCACCCGGGAAGGAATCAGAATGACCACAACTACAGAAACGACGCCCCCGATCTTCGGGGGCACCTACGCAGGCCTCGCCGACCACCCATTGGTCGCGCCCCTTCTACCCACTTTCGATGGGTATGACGCGCTGGTGGCGGAGATGCAGCGCATCGAGGAATCGGCTCAGCTCAGCTCGCCCGCCACGTCCGAGGTGGGCGGCTACTACTCCGACCAGGGGGTCGAGATGGTGCTGGCCGGCGAGAGCGTCTTGGACGTCGCTCGAAGGATTGTCGAGGCGGAGGATGAAGCACGGCTGCAGAAGCTCGTGGATGGGCTGATGAAGACGGCGTTGGAGCGGTCGCGGTCACGAGCGGGCGTGTGGTTGAACGAGCATCTTCCGGCGATCATCGAGGCGGTCGACGAACGGCTCCAGTCGGTCGTCGCCGAAGCCCGACAGTTGTGCGATGGACCGCTGCGTGGCGGCGCGACGGTCGACCAGATCGTGGTGCGTCCGGAGCTCCTCCAGCCGTTCACTCGGCTTACCGAGCTGTCCCGCACCTTCGCAGAGATCGAGAGTCTCGTGCGGTCCAGCTTCGTCGGTCAGCACCAGCTGGCAGAGACCGGACCGTCCCTGCCGAAACCGTGGATGCTGTCGCACATCATCCGCGGGTATGAGGCCGCGTGGCCGAAGTTCTGGCTGTCGGTGTCCCTCACGATCCAGGATCGTTCGGGTAACACCTTCGGCACGCTGGAAGGTCAGCACAATCCCTTGGCACCGATCGAGGACCGACCGCTCGAGCTCCTGCGTTGGATCGCTGACCATCACGTCGAGGTCTGGATACCCCTCAACCAGAGCCAGCTCCGCGACCATCGCAAGAGCATCGACGACCTGTGGGAGCAGCGCCGAGACGAGGCGGTCGTGCAGGGACTCACCCAGAGAGGACGCAGCCGTGGCTGACTCTCCGAACGCGAACGAACTCCGCGCCCAGATCCTGAAGCGCAACCGACAGCAGAAGGAACGTCTCAACCGTCCAGCCCCTGCGGACTGGCGCGAGGAGCGACAGCGGCTCCGGGAAGCGATCGAGGACCGGCATCTCCGCATGTCGGCCGCCGCCCTCACTGACCCCAACGAGGAAGAGGAGGTGAACAACGATGGTGAGCAAGAAGAGCAATAGCATCTCGGGCAATCAGGCCCGGGCGAAGAAGACCATTCAGAAGCCCTGGACTGGAACAGATCCCGGCGCGAACGACAAGACTCCGGAGGAGATCCAGACGAACGTCGACCGCACTCGATACGACCAGGCATTCGGTGCTGGTGCGTACGACCGCATGAAGGGACAGAGCTGATGACCGGCACCATTGCGCAGCTCCGAGCTGCCGCAGTCGCCAGGCTCCAGCCCATCAACGCAGAGCGCGGAGACACGCCGCAGGACGTGGCCCGGCGCCAGCAAGCACGCGCCGACGCCCTCCGCGCCGAGGCCATCGCTTCACCGCCGGCCCCACCATCAGGCACCCACACCTACAGGCCAGGGACGGACCCAGTTGCCGACGCGCTCAGCAGGAGCCACCGATGATGGGCAGACACGAAGCCCAGCGCCTCATCCACGAAGAGGAAGAGCGAGCAGCACGAATCACCGAAGCACGCCAGGTCCTGGCAGCACCACCAAGTGCCCGTGACTCCCTCGACCCTCAGTTCGCCACCGATGAAGAACTCGCCGCCGCGCGAGCGTTCCACGGCATCACCAGCGAATGACCACCCGATGGGGGTGGGGGAACCTCCCCCGCCCCCATCACCTCCTGGACCGCTTAGCGTTCTGCTGCTCGCGGTGCGCACAAGTCTCAGGGTTTTTTCACAGCGGGCGTGATGCCCTTCGATCCCAGTGTTTCCGCGGATCTGGTGCTCCAGGTTCGCGTTATTGGAGGCGATTTGATGGACGCCAGTCAGGAGCGCTCGTGCTCGGTCGACGGATGCCGGGGCGAGCTTGACGGCCGCCACGGCGCGCTCTGTGGCCGCCACCGCTACCTGCGTGACCGGTACGGCTCGGTGGACGCCGATCCCCGTGCTGAGCGAGATTGCGTAGGCTGCTCGTGGTCGTTCGAGCCCTCGCGGGCCGGCCAGGTCTACTGCTCGGACGAGTGTCGGCGGGAGGCGTGGGCGGAGCGTCGCCGCGCCGGTGCCGCAGGCTCCCAATCGGCCGCAACTGCGAGAGAATAGAAGCAATCAGTTGCGTTCCCCGAAAGCGCGAACTGTCCTCCTGGTGGGGGTCTCGAAGGGCGAGATCCACCCCCACCGTGATCGAAGGAAGTTCGCGTGGCGAAGTGCCCTGGTGGCAATAGCGTTGGTCGCGTTTCGATCCGAGTCGTCCCGGACGCGGTGGCGCGTGTGGATTCGCGATTGGACGAGGATCTAGTGGCGGACCTGGCCACGCTCGAGCTTCCGCGCGCTTGCGGCCGGCCCGACTGGATCGAGCGGCTGGCGCAGCACAAGGCCTTCACCGAGCTCGACAACGAGACGGAAGACTGACGATGGACGACGAGACGGGCCGTGATGTCAGCTGGACGGACGAGTCCGGTCGGACGCACGTGCATCGCATCACACGGCCGACTCCGCACGAGGAGTACGAGCGCAGGATGGTGACGGCGCTGCACTATCCGGTGGAGCTGGTCAGGTCGGCGGATGCGGTGCTCGCAGAGCTGTTGCCGGTGGCGGGCAAGCCGAAGCGGGCGCTGCAGCTCCTGACGGATCGTCTGCAGCGAGCGGAGGTGCCTGACGCGCTCGAGTTGGCGGTGGCCCTGGTGGCGTTGCAGCGGCTCGCGCACCGGTACGTGAACGAGGTAGGGCAGTGAACAACTGGAGCGGGCCGCTGTTGAAGTGGGACCAGAAGCGGCAGGTGTATTTCGAGCGGCTCGCGAAAGCGGGCGAGAAGGCCGCGAAGGACGGCCGGGCGGTCAAGCGGAAGGGCATATCGATCGCCCGTGGCATCAAGATCCCCGGGCTCGGGTTCTTCGGCCCGCTCGGCGCGCTCCTGTTGCTTCTGACACTGCTGGAAAGCATGTCGGACGACTGAGTATCAAAGGTCGCCGTCGATACGGACGACGACCGTGAATCTGAAAGGTAGGAACTGACCATGGTTGATCTCTTTGGACCGGTGAACGCAGTTGGCGGTTCACCCACTTATGACGGGCGCGCGGAGCGGCAGCTGCGGGGCGTGCATCAGGCCATGGGGGCGGCGTCGCGGCCGCTCGGAGTGCGTACAGGTGTGCGACCGGGCACCCCGAGCTCCACCGTCACGGCATCGTCGACGACGTGGACGTGCCAGCCCTTCGCGGGCATGGCTGATGTCGAGGCTGCTGCGGAGGCCGGAGGGTACGAGTTCGCGTTCAGCGCGGCCGCCACGGGTGCCATGACCCCGGCGGACGGATCGAGTGCGCGAACGGACATCCTCTACGTGCAGATCGACGACCCGGCTGAGGGCGACAGTTCGACCACGCCCGCGGTCACCAGGAAGTACCTCGCGGGTGTGGCCGGTTCCGGGGTCGCTCCGACTCCGCCGGTCGCGCGCGCGTTCGTGATCGCCCAGATCAACGTACCGAAGTCCGGCAGCGGTGCGCCGAGCGTCACGTGGGTTGCCCCGTACACGGCCGCCGCCGGCGGGGTGGTGCCCTTCAACAACGCGACGGAGATGAACAACTGGACGCCGCCCCTTCTGGGGCAGCTGGCGCAGATCGGCCTCGACTTCTACAAGTACGTCGGCACTGGCTGGCAGGTCGCATTCCCGTTCGCGGAGGCGGCCGGATTCACGGACGCGCTCGCCACCACCGGAGTTGCACCACAGGCTACCGCGAATGTAACGGTCACCTTCCCCACCAATCGGTTCACTCAAGCTCCCATCCCTGACGTCACGACGTCGAGCGGCCGGTTCACGGGTGTCGTCACGGCGGTATCCACAACGCAGATGACGATTCAGGTGCAGAACAACTCGGGGGCAGCCGGCTTGCCGGGGCGCATCTACTGGGGCGCCAAGCAGATGTTCGCAGGCTCGGCCGCAGGCTGACTCGACCGTCGAACCTCCGAGCACTGTGCGAGTGGCACCACCAACGGAAGTCCTCCTCGGAGGGAGGCACCGCATCTGCGGCTGCACGCCGAGCACGCCGCGACGAAGACGCACCGCTACACCCCGGTCTTATTGACCTGGCACCAGTCGATCACTCGGCGCCCTCCTGAGCCCGAGCCGCAGATACCCTGACGGTATGACGCAGACTTCACCCGAAGACGCGATACTCAACGACCCAGTACTCGTAGCCTTCGCAACTGGTCTCCTCACACGACTTCCGTCCTGGGTTCAGGAGGTGGAGACGCGCATAGGGACGCTCCGGCCGATGGAGGATAGCCGAGTACAGGGCGATGACAAGGTGAAGTGGATCGATCCGCCTTCGCAACAGATCACCCACCTGCTTCACAGCGCGCACGACCACCTCACGATGCTCGCTCAGTCCATCGAGACGACCGGGCCCCGTCCGCTCGCCGGGTTCTCCCTGATCCGAGTTGCGATTGAAGCCTCAGCGCTTGCCTCGTGGATCATGATCCCCGGAACGATCGACGCGAGGGTCCGCAAGTCCATTCGACTCACCTGGGACAACCGCCAACGGGTGGCTGTCTACACGAAAAGGTACGACACCCCCACGGATGCGATCACCGCAGAGCTGCGACGCATCCTCACGGAGATCACCCAGTCTCGGCCTGGCCTGAAGAGTCTCGACCTTGAAGCCCCGTTCGCCCACCTCACCGACATCATCTCCGCCGTCGACGACAAGATCCCTGGAAGCAAGCGCTCAAACCTCCGCGGTGTAGACGCATGGCGAGCATGTTCGGGGATCGCTCACTCCAACCCGAACTTCGCAGCCGGGGCGCTACAACGCACGGAGAACGAAGATCACGTCTTGGTGACGGTCAACGTCACGGCTCTCGGCATGATGCTCGAGCAAGCCACACGCCACCTCGGATATGCCCTCGACCTCGCCGAGGACTACATGCTCAACACCACCAAGAAGCGCTGAGCGTCACCGGACTGGGAGAGGTCGGCGCTATCTTGGTCGCATGAGCGACGACGATGACAGCGAACGATTCATCGATGTGGAGGGACTCGGCGTGCTCAGTCCCGCTGCCTTCATGCTGCACTCGCACTCGATCATCAATAGCTTCGAGGACGGCACTCCCGGGTTCATAAGCGACGACTACCTGAACGCCATCTCCGCCGAGACAACGATCTCGGCGGTCGAGCTCGAGACGGTGGGGCTCTGGGAGCGACGCGACGGTGGCTACCTCATCAAGGACGAGGAGACGATCAGCCACCTCATGGCCATGCGAGAGCGGGCCGATCGCCTCGAGTCAGAGTGCGAGCATCGGGGCCACCACCTCGCCAGCGAACGCGACAGCCGCGGATGGGTCTACTGCACCCACTGCCACGTTATCCTCGAGAGAACCGACGGCAAGCCCATCGCAGGACCAGACGGCAGCCGCATGCCCCGCTAACGAACGAACAACGCGACGACTGCCACCACCAAAGCGAGACCAGCCAACCACGTGTTCGTCACAGACAACCGATGGCTCGAACGCGCCAACGCTTCAGACGCCGCAATGGACCGCTCCTGCTCACGCCGATTCAACTCGTCCACGTAGTACTGCGTGCCCACCTGAGTGAACACAGCCAGCTCGTCGTGGGCGGCCACCAACTCATCATCACTCAACGCACGCAGCTGCTCAATCGAATAGCTCATGCGACGATCCTGCACCACCCCAGGGGGAACCCCTCGCCCACCCACCCCCTCCTTGACCGCTACGCGTTCGCGGTCCATGGTGCGGACTCTAGCCTGGCCATCATGGAATGGATGACGGCAACAAAAGTTGCGAACGAAACAGGGTTCGCCGTTCAAACGCTCGCCAACTGGCGGGTCCTCGGTAAGGGCCCCGCGTTCGTCCGGATCGGTCGCAGTGTGAGGTACTCTCGCGATGAGATCGACAGGTTCATGCGAGGGGACGATGACGAGGCTCACACAGGCGCAGAAGCGTGAACGGCAGCAGGCCTACAACCGGCGCAGCCAGGAGCGGAAGTCGCGTCGTAGAGCCCTCCAGGACGCCGCCATGCCACTCCTCGAAGAGTCGGCGCCGGCTGAACCGTACGCCCGCATCGTCTACCACCTCGCGCGTGGTGGGGATGCGGGCGCCCTTCGTTTGTGGGCGATCGTGACGGAGACGCTCGAGGTGTGCGGGGGCGAGGTCGACCTGCGCGCGGTCGACGTCATCGCTGCCGCACACGACTACTGAATCCGATGGGTTTGTGATGGATTTCGCGCACCAGAGCGAGCGGGACCCGCGGAAACTGTGGGCCCGGTGGGGCTCGAACCCACGACCCGCGGATTAAAAGTCCGATGCTCTGCCAACTGAGCTACAGGCCCGATCGCTGACTAATCTACCGTGGATCGTTCTCGGCTCGTACCAGGGGGAGAATGGGGCAATGGCTGAACGACACCACAAGCCGGTGACCTTCCCCGGTGGGATGTTCGAGGCGTTCCTGGGCGGGGAGGATCCGGCGCAGATCAGCCGGGTCGCCCACGAGACGGCGCGGGCGCTGCTCGCGCGGGTGCGCGAGAATCCGGATCCGGAGATCGTCGACCGGTTGGTCGCGTACACCGACGCGCACGGGATCGACGCGCTCGCCGAGCTCTGGTCGCGGTCGAACGCGAAGAGCCTGCCGGGGGCGCTGTGGCGAATCTACCTGCTGCGGCTGCTGATCCGGCAGGACGCGGACGGGACGGCCCTGCTCTACCAGCGCGGCACCGAGGTGCTCACCTCGATCGACCCCGTGGTGGCGGGAGCGCCGACGCCGGCAGGCCCGGCGGAGATCACGGACCTCGCCGACCGCATCCTGCGCGGGCTGTTCGAGGGCGACTTCGCCGGCGCGCTCGACCGTGCCGCCGCGTTCTGCCGGGTGGTCGCTGCCGGAGCCGCGGCGGTCGCGGACGACCGGGATGTCGTCCTCGACACGGAACGCGCCGCCGAGCTCACCACGCGCGCCCTCCGCTTCACGACGACGGCGGAGGAGCTCACGGCGTGCGCGCGCCTCTGGCGGTCGGACTCCCTCGACTGACGCGCGCGGGATCGGGCTCTCAGCGGATTCCCCGTTCTCGGGCGGCGAACGGCACGCCGTCGACGTCCGGCGGGGGATGTGTACTATTGATGGAGCCGGGCCGCAGTAACCCCGGGCTCCAAAACTTGCCGCTCCGAGCGGCCTCGCGCCGAGAGGCGTTCTGCGGCCCGGTTTTTTTGTGCCTCGATGAAGCGTGATGCCCCGACCGGCAGCGACAGAGCGGAGACGACGTGGACGACGCCGTAGCCTCGGACCTCGATGCGCTCGTTGTCCGGACCGCGACGGGCGATCAGCAGGCGTTCTCCGCCTTCTACGATCAGACCGCTCCACGCGTACTCGGCCTCATCCGCCGCGTCCTGATCGACGCCGCACAGTCGGAGGAGGTCGCCCAGGAGGTGTTCCTCGAGGCGTGGCAATCCGCTTCGCGTTTCGATCCGAACAAAGGTCGAGCGATGACGTGGATCATGACCATGGCCCATCGTCGAGCGATCGACCGGATCCGGGCGTCCCAGGCGTCCCGCGACCGCGACACCGCCGTGGGTATCCGCGACCTCCCCACGGCGTACGACCAGGTGGCAGAGACGGTCGAGATCCGAGTGGAGCACGAACGAGTGGAGGTGGCCTTGGCGACGCTGAGCGAAGCGCAACGCGCGGCGATCACACTCGCCTACTACGGGGGCCTCAGCCAGAGCGAGGTCGCCGCCGAGCTGGGGATCCCTCTCGGCACAGCGAAGACACGGCTACGGGATGCGATGATACGGCTGCGAGAGGAACTGGGGGTGACACGATGACCGACGAGACCCGCCGCACCCCCGCACGTCTCGGCACCGAACTGGGCGCCGAGAACGAGCAGGAGGCCCGCGACTTCGAAGACGTCGCGGCACAGCTCGGCCTCGCTGCCGAGCCCGTCACTCCGCGACCGGAATTGAAGACGGCGCTGTTCGCCGCCCTCCAGACGACGCCGCAGCTGCCCGCCGAGACGAACGATGCCACGGCTGCGCCGCAGGCGCCCGTCGCGCCCGTGTCCGTCGCACCTGCGCCCCCGTCCGTCGCACCTGCGCCCGTCGCCACCGCGTCTCCCGCAGCCGCTGCCCCCGCAATCCCCGGCCCCGCCGAGCGTGCCGCCCAGCGCCGCTGGTTCTCGCGGCCGATGGCCATCGCCGCCGCCGCAGCGGCCGCCGTCGTGCTGTTCGTCGGCGGAACGGTCGTCGGCGGCGTCCTCTCCGGCACCGACTCCACCCAGCAGCAGCAGGCCTCCGCCCTCGCGTCCATCAACGCGGCTCCCGACGCCCAGCGGGCGACGGCTGCGGTGACCGGGGGAGGGACGGCGACCCTGGTGTGGTCCGCGAAGCTCGGCACCTCCGCCCTCATCGCGAACGACCTGCCGAGCCTGCCGAAGGACAAGACCTACGAGCTCTGGTACATCCGCGACGGCGAGGCGACGCCGGCCGGCACCATGGACGCGGCCGCCGCGGGCTCGACGTGGAAGGTCCTGGCCGGGACGATGCGCGCCGGCGACACCGTCGGAGTCACGGTCGAGCCGAGCGGAGGCTCGCCGCGCCCCACCACCACCCCCATCGTCGCCATCCCCTCCTGACCGGGGCACCCGCCGAGTATGCAGAAAGTGCGCCGATTCGTTGTGAATCGGCGCACTTTCTGCGTACTCGCGGCCGTTGGGGCGCGCGAAGCTCAGCTCAACCGAACCGGCCGGAGACGTAGTCCTCGGTGGCCTGGACGGTGGGGTTCGAGAAGATCTGGTTGGTGTCGTTGTATTCGATGAGCTTGCCGGGCTTGCCGGTGCCCGCGATGTTGAAGAACGCGGTGCGGTCGGAGACGCGCGAGGCCTGCTGCATGTTGTGGGTCACGATCACGATCGTGTACTCGTTCTTGAGCTCCTCGATGAGGTCCTCGATGGCGAGCGTCGAGATCGGGTCGAGGGCCGAGCAGGGCTCGTCCATCAGGAGCACGTCGGGAGAGACCGCGATCGCGCGGGCGATGCAGAGACGCTGCTGCTGACCGCCCGAGAGGCCCGAGCCCGGGAGGTTGAGGCGGTCCTTGACCTCGTTCCACAGGTTCGCGCCCTGCAGTGACTTCTCCACCAGGTCGTCCGCCTCCGACTTCGACATACGTCGGTTGTTCAGCTTGACGCCGGCGAGCACGTTCTCGCGGATGCTCATGGTCGGGAACGGGTTCGGACGCTGGAACACCATGCCCACCTGGCGGCGGACCAGCACGGGATCGACGCCCGCGCCGTAGAGGTTGTTGCCGTCGATCAGCACGTCCCCTTCCACGTACGCGCCGGGGATGACCTCGTGCATGCGGTTGAGCGTGCGGAGGAAGGTCGACTTGCCGCAGCCGGACGGGCCGATGAAGGCCGTCACCGTGCGGGGCTCGATCGTGAGGGAGACATCCTCCACGGCGTGGAACTTGCCGTAGTAGACGTTGAGGTCGTTGACTTCGATGCGCTTGGACACGTGTGGATTCCTTGTCTCGGGTGACCGGATCAGCGGCCGTACTTGGGGGCGAAGACCTTGGCGATGATGCGGCCGACGAGGTTCAGCAGCATCACGATGATGATGAGGGCGAGGGCGCCCGTCCAGGCCCGGTCGATCGAGTCCTGCGCGTGCAGGCCCGCCGCCTGGGTGTACTGGGTGTAGACGAACACCGGAAGGGTCATCATCCGGTCGCTGAAGAGGTCGTAGTTCATGCTGGTCGTGAAGCCGGCGACGATCAGCAGCGGCGCCGTCTCGCCGATGACGCGGGCGATGGCGAGCATGACGCCCGTCACCAGCCCGGCGAGGGAGGTCGGCAGCACCACCTTGAGCACGGTGAGCCACTTCGGCACGCCCAGGGCGAGCGAGGCCTCGCGCAGCTCGTTCGGCACGATCCGCAGGATCTCCTCGCTCGAGCGGACGACCACGGGGATCATCAGCACCGAGAGGGCGATCGACCCCATGAAGCCGTTGCGCACAGCCGGACCGAAGATCAGCGCGAAGAGGGCGTACGCGAACAGGCCGGCCACGATCGACGGGATGCCGGTCATCACGTCGACGAAGAAGGTGATCCCGCGGGCGAGCATCCCCCGGCCGTACTCGACCAGGTAGATCGAGGTGAGGAGGCCGATGGGCACCGAGATGAGCGCGGCCATCGCCGTGATGAGCAGCGTGCCGACGATCGCGTGCAGTGCGCCGCCCCCGGCGCCGATGACGTTGCGCATCGACTCCGAGAAGAACTGGATGTCGAACCGGGCGAGCCCCTGCGCGATCACGGTCCAGCCGAGCGAGATCAGGGGGAGCAGCGCGATGATGAAGGCCGTGGCCACGAGCGAGGTGACCAGGCGGTCCTTCGCCTTGCGGTTGCCTTCGACCAAGAGCGACGTGAGGTAGATCGCGACGTCGAACAGCACCGTGCCGAAGAAGATGGCGCCGACGATGTTGAAGTCCTTCGCCGCGCCGCTCGCGGCGAGGATGGCGAAGACGGCGATGAAGACGGCCCAGGAGCCGACGAGCATCGTCCAGGGGGCCCAGCCGGGCAGCTTGCCGGCCGTGTAGCTGTTGGCCAGCGGGCGGGGACCTGCGGCGGTGACGGTGGTGGCGGCCATCAGTTCGCTCCCGAGAAGGCCTTGCGGCGGTTGACGATGTAGCGGGCGAGCATGTTGATCAGAAGCGTCACGACGAAGAGGACCAGACCGGACGCGACGAGCGCGTTCACGCCGACGCCGGTGGCCTCGGGGAACTGCAGCGCGATGTTCGCGGCGATCGTGTTCGGGCTCTGCGCCTGCAGCACCGCGAACTTCACGACCAGGGCGGGCGAGAGCACCATCGCGATCGCGAGGGTCTCGCCGAGCGCGCGTCCCAGCCCGAGCATGATCGCCGAGATGATGCCGCTGCGGGCGAAGGGCAGGACGGCCATGCGGACCATCTCCCACTTGGTCGCGCCGAGAGCGAGGGCCGCCTCCTCGTGCAGGCGCGGGGTCTGCAGGAAGATCTCGCGGCAGATGGCGGTCATGATCGGGATGACCATGACGGCGAGCACCAGGGCGGCTGTGAGGATGGTGCGGCCCGTTCCGGAGACCGGCGGGGCGAAGAAGGGGATCCAGCCGAGGTTGTCGCCCAGCCAGGCGTAGAAGGGCTGGACGAAGGAGGCCAGCGTCGCGATGCCCCAGAGACCGAAGACGACAGACGGCACCGCGGCGAGCAAGTCGATGATGTAGCCCAGGGTCTGCGCGACGCGGCGGGGCGCGTAGTGCGAGATGAAGAGGGCGATGCCGATCGACAGCGGCGTGGCGATGAGCAGCGCGATCACGGCGGCCCAGATGGTGCCGAAGACGAGCGGCCAGACCCACGCCCAGAAGTTCGAGGCGTTGTTGGGGAGCTCGCCGGCGCCGGCGAAGAGGGCCGGGATGCTCTGGATGACGAGGAAGAGCGCCACAGCGGCGAGCGTGGCGAGGATGAGCGATCCCGCGACGATGGTGCTCGTGGAGAAGACGCGGTCGCCGAGGCGGACCTTTGCCTTGGGCCTGATTGCTCCTGCGGTTCCGGCGGTCATTCCTGGCTTTCTCTCATCGGGGGTCCCGCGGGGCTGCGGGTGAGGGAGACGTACCGCTCGACCCGGGCCGCGTGTGCGGCCCGGGCCGAGCGGCCGGTGTGTTACTTGATGGTCGCGACGGCCTTGCTCACCTTGGCGGCGAGGTCGGACGCGAGCGGGGCGGAGCCGGCCTGCTCGGCAGCGGCCTTCTGGGCGGCGTCGCTGACGATGTAGTCGACGTAGCCCTTGACGAGGTCCGCCTTGGCGGAGTCGCTGTACTGCTGGCACGCGATGATGTAGGAGACGAGCACGAGGGGCCAGTCGCCCTTCTTGTCGGCCTTGCGGTCGATCGCGATGGCCAGGTCGTTGGCCTCGCGGCCGTCGGCGATCGGGGAGGCGGCCACGACAGCGGCAGCACCGTCGGCGCTGAGCTTCGTGTAGGTGTCGCCGACCTTCAGCTGCGCGATGGAGAGACCGGCCGAGCCCGACTCGTCGATGTAGGTGATCGAGTTCTTGGCGTTCTTGGTGGCGTCCGCGACACCGGAGGTGCCCTTGGCGGCGTCACCGACCTGGAAGGGGAACGTCTGCGACGCCGGAGCGGTCCAGACGTCGGCCGCGTTCGCCGCGAGGTACTCGGTGAAGTTCTGCGTGGTGCCCGAGTCGTCGGAGCGGTGCACGACGGTGATCGGAGCGGACGGGAGCGAGGCGCCCGAGTTCTGGTCCTTGATCTTCGCGTCGTCCCAGGTGGTGATCTTGCCCGAGAAGATGCCGGCGATGGTGTCGGCGTCCAGCTTGAGGTCCTTCACGCCGTCGACGTTGTACGCGATCGCGATCGGAGAGATGTAGACGGGGAGGTCGATGCCCTTGGTGCCCGCGGCGCAGCCGGCGAAGGTGCCGGAGAGCTCCTCGGCCTTCAGCGCGGCGTCGGAGCCGGCGAAGTCGGCGGCGCCCGAGATGAAGGACTTGCGGCCCGCGCCGGAGCCCTGCGGGTCGTAGTTGACGGTGACCTTGGGGTTGGCCTGCTGGAAGCCGGCGGCCCAGACGGTCTGAGCAGCGCCCTGGGCGGACGAACCGATGCCGTTCAGCGTGCCGGAGAGGTTCGACGGAGCGGCCGACGTGGTCGACGGGGTGCTGCCCTCGTTCGACGCGCACGCGGTCAGAGAGATGGCGGCAGCGGCCAGGACGGCCAGAGGAGCGCCAAGACGCTTCAGTTTCACAGTTGTCCCTTCCGGGGATCAGTAACAACAGGACGGGGCCGGTGCGACCCGCGTGAGACGCTAACGCCGGTGTCTGACCAGCGTCCCCCGCAGTGGTAAACGGAAGGTGAACGAGGGGTGTTGTCTTGGGTCGTGCGCGCGACGGTCAGGCGAGGAGTCCGCGGATGTCGTCCGCGGTCAGGGCCGCGTCGAAACCGGCCCCGCCGTCGAGCACCGCGTCGAACAGCCGTGCCTTCTCGGCTTTGAGCGCCATCACCTTCTCCTCGATAGTGCCGGCGGAGACGAGCCGGTAGACCATCACCGGCGCGGTCTGGCCGATGCGGTGGGCGCGGTCGACGGCCTGCTGCTCGACCGCGGGGTTCCACCACGGATCGAGGAGGAAGACGTAGTCGGCCTCGGTCAGGTTGAGGCCGACGCCTCCCGCGCGGAGGCTGATGAGGAAGACGGGGACGGATCCGGTGCGGAAGCCGTCGATGACCTCGGCTCGCCGGCGCGTCGTCCCGTCGAGCATCGCGTGGGGGATGCCGGCGGCGGTCAGCCGGGCGGCCGCTTTGGCGAGGTAGCCGGTGAACTGGCTGAAGACCAGGGCGCGATGCCCCTCGGCGATCACGTCGGCGAGCTGCTCCAGCAACGCGTCCAGTTTGCTCGACGGGATGCCGTCGAACTCGCCGTGCGGGTCGTCGGAGGTGTCGATCAGCGCGGCGTCGAGGCTGAGCCGCCGCAGCAGGGTCAGTGACCGGAGCACGTTGAACCGTTGGCGGTCGAGGTCGTCGACCAGGGCCAGGACCTTCTGACGCTCGCGCTGCAGATAGGCGTCGTACACGCGCCGGTGGCTGGGCGAGAGCTCGACGGTCAGGACCTGATCCTGGCGCGGGGGCAGCTCGGGGGCGACCTGCTCCTTCGTCCGGCGGAGGAGCAGCGGGCGGATGCGGCGGCGCAACGTCTCGAGCCGGACGCCCGCGACATCCTCCCCGGCGGCGATCGGCCGTGCGAAGTGCTGCGTGAACCGGTGGGCGGGCGGCAGCAGCCCCGGAGCGACGATCGCGAAGAGCGCCCACAGTTCCAGGAGATCGTTCTCGAGCGGAGTGCCGGTGATGGCCAGCTTGAAGGGTGCGGGGAAGTCGCGCGCGCGGCGGTGCACCTGCGACTGCCTGTTCTTGACGACCTGTGCCTCGTCGAGCACCAGGCCCGCCCAGTCCAGCGTCGCGAAGTGGTCGGCGTCGAGGCGGAAGAGGGCGTAGGAGGTGACGACGAGGTCGGCGCCGGCGACGGCGTCCCGCAAGCGGGCCGCGCTCCGGACCCCCGCGTCGAGCACCACGACCGTCAGCCCGGGGGTGAACCGCGCGGCTTCGGCGGCCCAGTTCGACACCACGGAGGCGGGCGCCACCACGAGGAAGGGAAGAGCGGAGTCGGAGTCGTCGCGGGCCGCCTTCGCGTCAGCGATGAGGCTCAACGTCTGCACGGTCTTGCCCAGGCCCATGTCGTCGGCGAGCACGCCGCCCAGGCCGTGCCGCCAGAGGAAGTGCAGCCAGCGGCGGCCGTGCTCCTGGTACGGCCGCAGCGTGGCAGTGGTGGAGGCCGCGTGCGGCGGCGCGTCGCCCATCGGGTCGCCGCCGCGGGTCAGGGCGAGCAGGCCGCCGACGGTCTCGCGCCAGGCATCGTCCAGCTCGGTGTGGTCCGCGAGTTCGTCGAGCTCGTCCCAGACCGCGGCCTGGTAACGGTTGAGCCGCAGGACGCCGGCCTCCCATTCGGGGAAGGTCGAGGCGTCCTGGATGATCTCGCGCAGCCGGTCGAACACCGGCTGGTCGAGGGGCAGGTAGGTGCGATCGATGAGCAGCAGCTTCTTCGCCCCGCGCGTCAGGGCGGCGAAGAGCGGGGTGAACGGGATGTCGCGGCCGTCGACGCGCACGAGGACGCCCAGGTCGAACCAGTCGGATCCGTCGCCGGGCACGGCGGTGATCGTCAGCTCCGGGGTGTCGGTGATCGCCCGGAAGGCCGGGCGCGTGCCCACCTCTCGGATGCGGAGATCGCCGCGGCCCGCCAGCAGGGGGAGCGTCTCCACCACGAACTCCAGCGCGTCCACGCCGCGGAGCACGGTGGGCACGCCGGCGACGAGACCGCCCGGGAGCGGGTCTCGGCCGAGCAGTGCCAGGCGTTGCGCCTCGGCGTCCTGGTCGCTGAACTCGCCCGGTTTCGGCTCGAGGTCCGTCGCGCGTCGCGTGCGGGTCGGGCCGACCTGGTAGAGCCACTCCCAGTGCAGCTCGACGGAGGCGCTCGGCCGGTGCTCGACCACGAGGGACAGCACGGGCGGTGCGATCCGCGGGAAATCCACGCTCTCGTCGCCGCTCACGACGGAGATCGCCTGCCTCAGCGAGGGGTAGGCCTCGTGGAGGAACTCGCGGACATCGGCGGCGGGCACGGGAGGGAGTGGATGCTCCAGGACCGACCGCTGTTCGGGCGTCAGCGGCGTGGCGGTCGGGGCGAGCAGGATCCGGGGCGCCGGCGACCAGTGCACCGTGTACAGGCCGTGGTCGCCGATGCGGCCGACCGACTCCGGAGGGCGGCGCTCGCCGTCGAAGAGCACGACGGTCTCCAGCGTCAACCCGTCGGAGTCCGTGCGGGCGTCGAGCAGCACCTCGGCCGCTCGGCCGAGGTGCACGGTCCCGGCCGCCGTGCCGGTGACGAGCTCGATACCGGCGGCACCCGCCCCGGCGAGCAGTTCCCACAGCAGGGGGCTCTCGTAGTCGTCGAGGATGATGCGGTCGGGGTCGTCGCCGAGCACGACGGGGGTCGAGCGCTGCAGCGCCGACACCTGGTGGAACCACCGGATCTGCGCGCGCGAGAGCGACAGCCGGTGCACGTGGTGCTGGACGGTGCTCCAACTGATCCCGGAGGTCTTCCAGCGCCCGGACGGCCCGAGCACCGCGGGGCGCACGGCCAGCACGACGGGAGCGTCCGTGCCCGGCTCGGCGGGGATCGTGCGCGAGGTCGGGCGCTGCCAGCGATCGGTGGGGCGCCGGACCAGCTGCCGCGCCTCGAAGTGGAGTGCGGCTCTCGCGGTGCCCACGGCATCCTCCGTGACCGGGCGCGACAGGTGGGCGAGCGCCTCCCGCCAAGCCGGGCGCGGAGCAGGATCGGGGGAGGTCACCGCGTCACGCTCTCACGGACCTGCGACACCGAGAGGAGCGCCGTCACGCCACCGCGGGCGCGTAGGTCTCGATCGAGATGATCCCGGAGGCGGGGTTGGTCGCAGAGAGGTGCACGACCGAGAAGCCGCCGGTGTCGAGGTCGGCCGCGTCGGTGAGGTAGCCGCCCGGCATGGTCCCCGTCGCCAGCGCGATCTCGCGCAGGATCTCGGGCAGCACGGGACCGTGGCTGCAGAGCACGGCGGTCTTGCCGGCGCGTACGCGCTTGCCGATCACGCCGCGGACGTCGCCGCGGCCCTCCTCGTAGGCGTCCTGGCTGATGGCGTGGGTGCGCTGCGGCTGGATGCCGGTGGCGGCGGCGAGCGGCGCGACGGTGGCGACGCAGCGCACGGCGTCGCTCGTCACGATGCGCTTGGGGCGCCACGCGAGCAGGGTGGGGACGTCGCCGGCGGCCTGCTTCACGCCGCGGTCGGTGAGCGGCCGGGAGGCGTCGGAGCCGTCCCAGCCTCCGCGGGGCTCGGCTTTGCCGTGGCGCAGCGCGATCAGCGAGAACGTCGAGGTGATGCCCTGCTTGACGAAGCCCTCGAAGGCATCCAGGATCTCGACGTCACGCTCGTACGTCAGGTAGCCGCGGGCCTTCTTGACGGTCACCCACTCGACGGCCGCGATCTCGCCGTTCGGCACGAAGGTCGACTGCTCGATCGCGCGGGGGGAGACCTCCGCCGCCCAGTAGTGGACGATCTTCTCGCGGCCGCTGCTGAGCGGGTACGACGAGACGCCCAGCGGCAGGCCGAGGGCGACCTTCAGACCGGTCTCCTCATGGATCTCGCGCACCGCCGTCTGGGGGAGCGTCTCTCCGGGATCGACCTTGCCCTTGGGGATGGTGACGTCACCGTACTTGGTGCGGTGCACGACGAGCACGACGATCTTGTCGTCCACGACACGCCAGCAGAGGGCGCCCGCGGCGTAGATGGCCTGGCTCACCGCCTGGTTCCCGTGCGCTGGCTGCGGGGCCGGTGGCTGATCTGCTGCATGAGCTTGTTCTGCAGGTCGATGAGCGGTTTGCCTTCCGGGTCGAGGTGATGGCGGGTCCAGACACCGTCCTCCGCGAGCGACCAGGACGCGGTGCGGTCGTCGAACGCGAGGTCGAACAGCTCGTCGAGCTCGGCGAGGTGCTCCGGGGAGGTGAGTCGCACCAGGGCCTCGACGCGGCGGTCGAGGTTGCGGTGCATCATGTCGGCGCTGCCGATGTAGACCTGTGGGTCGCCGCCGTTGACGAACGAGAAGACGCGCGAGTGCTCCAGGTACCGGCCGAGCACCGAGCGCACACGGATGTTCTCGGAGAGCCCCTCGCGCCCGGGGACGAGCCCGCAGATGCCGCGCACCCACAGGTCGATCGGGACGCCCGCCTGGCTGGCGCGGTAGAGAGCGTCGATGATGGCCTCGTCGACGATGGAGTTGAGCTTGATGCGGATGCCGGACGGTTTGCCCGCGGCCGCGTTCGCCCGCTCGGTGTCGATGCGTTTGAGCAGCCCCTTGCGCAGGTGCAGCGGGGCGACCAGCAGGCGCTTGAACTTCTTCTCGATCGCGTAGCCCGAGAGCTCGTTGAAGAGGCGGGTCAGGTCTTTGCCGACCTGATCGTCGGCCGTCAGCAGTCCGAGATCCTCGTAGATGCGGGAGGTCTTCGGGTTGTAGTTGCCCGTCCCGATGTGGCTGTAGTGCTTGAGGACGCCCTTCTCCTCACGGATCACGAGCGCGAGCTTGCAGTGCGTCTTGAGCCCGACGAGGCCGTAGACGACGTGAACCCCCGCCTTCTCGAGCTTGCGGGCCCAGGAGATGTTGTTCTGCTCGTCGAAGCGGGCCTTGATCTCGACGAGTGCGAGCACCTGCTTGCCGGCCTCAGCGGCGTCGATGAGCGCCTCCACGATCGGGCTGTCGCCCGACGTGCGGTAGAGGGTCTGCTTGATGGCGAGCACGTGCGGGTCCGCCGCGGCCTGCTCCAGGAACGCCTGCACGCTGGTCGCGAACGACTCGTACGGGTGGTGCAGCAGGATGTCCTGCCGCGACACCGCGGCGAAGATGTTCGGCTTGGCGTTCGGCTCGCTCGGCATGAGCTGTGCCGCGGTGGTGGGCACGTGGTTCGGGTAGTGCAGGTCGGGCCGGTCGATGCGGGCCAGGTCGAAGAGGCCGCCGAGGTCGAGCGGCGCGGGGAGGCGGTAGACCTCCTGCTCGGTGACGTCGAGCTCGCGCACGAGCAGTCCGAGCGTCACGTCGTCCATGTCGTCCGTGACCTCGAGGCGGATCGGCGGCCCGAACCGCCGGCGCAGCAGTTCGCGCTCGAGCGCCTGGATGAGGTTCTCCGTCTCGTCCTCGTCGATCTCGACGTCCTCGTTGCGGGTGACCCGGAAGACGTGGTGGTCGAGGATCTCCATGCCGGGGAAGAGGTCGCCGAGGTGGTTGGCGATGAGGTCTTCGAGCGGGATGAAGCGCACCTCGCCGAGGCCCTCGCGCTGATCGATGCGTACGAAGCGCGGCAGCATCTGCGGCACCTTGAGGCGGGCGAACTGCTCCTTGCCCGTGCGCGAGTTGCGCACGCGCACCGAGAGGTTGAGCGAGAGGCCGGAGATGTAGGGGAACGGATGCGCCGGGTCCACGGCGAGCGGCATCAGCACGGGGAAGATCTGCTGCGAGAACACCTCCCTCATCTGCACCTTGTCGGCCTCGTCGAGCTGGTCCCAGGTGGCGACGGAGATGCCCGCCGCGTCGAGCGCGGGCTCCACGAGCTCGTTGTAGGCGCGCGCGTGCCGCTCCTGCAGTTCGTGCGCCTTCAGGGAGATGTCGGCCAGGACGTCCTGCGGCGCGCGGCCGACGTTGGTCGGCACCGCGAGACCGGTCGCGATCCGGCGCTTGAGGCCGGCGACGCGCACCATGAAGAACTCGTCGAGATTGCTCGCGAAGATCGCCAGGAAGTTGGCGCGCTCGAGCACCGGGAGCAGCGGGTCCTCCGCGAGTTCGAGCACGCGCTGGTTGAAGGCGAGCCAGCTGAGCTCTCGATCGAGGTAGCGGTCGCCCGGGAGGTCGGGGTCGGGTTCGTAGATGAACGGCGCGAAGTCGTCGTCGAAGTCGCTGCCCAGGCTTCCGGTCAGCCCGCTGTCGAGAAGGATGTCGTCCGCGTCCATCCCCCCATCTTGGCACTCGACCACGGAGAGCGGGACGGACTGCCGTTAACGGTGGACGAACGAGCCGTCCACAGCTCAGCTGTGCGTGCCGGACGGGATGCGGTCGTTGTCGTCGTCGTACACGTTGAAGCGGTAACCGACATTGCGCACCGTGCCGATGAGCGACTCCAGATCGCCGAGCTTCGCCCGCAGGCGCCGCACGTGGACGTCGACCGTGCGCGTGCCGCCGAAGTAGTCGTAGCCCCACACCTCGCTCAGAAGCTGCTCGCGGGTGAACACGCGCGAGGGATGCGTGGCGAAGAAGCGCAGGAGCTCGAACTCCTTGAACGTGAGGTCGAGCTGGCGTCCGTGCGCCTTGGCCGAGTAGCTGGCCTCGTCGATGGTGATGCCGGACGCCTGGATCTTGCTCTGGGAGTGCTCCTGCGTCTGCCGGCCGATCGCGAGCCGGATGCGCGCGTCGATCTCGGCGGGCCCCGCGGTGTCGAGCACGACGTCGCTCGCCCCCCAGTCGGCGCTCACGGCGGTGAGGCCGCCTTCGGTGAGGACGAGCAGAAGCGGCACGGTCACACCGGTCGTCGTCAGGATCTTGCACAGCGACTTAGCACTGGCCAGGTCGCGGCGGGCGTCCACGAAGATCAGATCGCAGCTCGGCGCGTTCACCAGCGCCGCCGGCTCGGCCGGGATCTGGCGGGTGCGGTGGCTGAGGAGGGCGAGCGACGGGAGCACCTCCGCGTCGGGCGCAGAGGTGAGGATCAACAGCTGCGCCACCCAGGTCCTCCACCCTCTCGGTGCCGCAATGCTACCCGAAATGCGTGCGTTGGCCGTCCGCGGGCGCCGCCGCCGGGGCACAATGGGAGCATGAGCGACATCGCGCACGGCGCACCCGGCCCCGATCTGCCCGGTCCCGGGCCGCATCCGCAGGGTCCGGCGGCCGCCGCCGATCCCGTGCCGCCCCTGCCGAAGCCGGCGCTCTACGGCAGCATCGGCGCGGTGTGGGCCGTCTCGGTCGTGCTCGCGCTCCTCATCGGCTTCCTCTCCCCGCGCTCCGGGTACGGCTCCTGGCTGTCGCTAGCGCTGGGCGTGAGCGTGCTCCTGGCCTTCGCAGCCCAGCTCGCGACGCAGCGGAAAGACGGCTTCGTGAACCGTCTCGCGGCCACCTTGACGGGCAGCTTCCTCATCCTGGGCGTCACGGGGGCGATCCTGGCCCTCCTTCCCGCCGCGAGCTGACATAGACTCTTCTCATGCTCGTCGCTCTCGAACTCTTCTTCGTCGGCCTGCTGGGCCTGGCCACCCTCGCGATCCTCGGCGTGTCCGGGGTCGTCGTCTACAACCTCTTCCGCGGCCAGCGCTAGACGGGGGAGCGGTCACGCCATGATCGAGATCCCGACCGACCTCCCCTCCGAGCTCGTCCCGCTCTCGTGGCTCATCGGCGTCTGGGAGGGCACCGGAGTGCTCGACTACGCCATCGAGGACGAGCACACCGAGCTCGAGTTCGGCCAGCGCGTCAGCTTCAGTCACGACGACCAGGCCTATCTCAACTACTCCTCGACCACATGGATCCTCGACGAGGAGAAGACCCCGCTTGCGGCCGAGACCGGATACTGGCGTCTCAGCCGCAAGCTGATCGAGGGCGACCAGGGGCCGGCGATGCTGCCGGGCAGCGGTCCACGGCCGTTCAACACCGCGCAGTCCGTCGAGACCCTCCGCAACTCCAACGGGGCCTTCGACATCGACGTCTCCGTCATCCACCCGGACGGTGTGAGCGAGCTGTACCTCGGGCAGGTGAACGGCCCGCGCATCGATTTGGCGACCGACGCCGTCCTGCGCACCGCCGGCGCCAAGGAGTACACCGCGGCGACCCGCCTCTACGGCCTGGTCGAAAACCACCTCCTCTGGGCGTGGGACATCGCCGCCCTCGGGCAGGAGCTGCGCACGCATGCCTCCGCCCGCCTCGCCAAGGTGGAGTGATGACGGTCTCGCCGTTCCTGCGGCTCCCCGGCGCCGTCGATGCGGGGTCCGTCGCGGGTGCTCCCGCCGAGCCCGGCGTCGCCGCGCACTATGGCAACCCGCTGAGGGAGCAGCGCGCGCTGGCCGAGGGCCGCGCCATCGTCGACCTCTCCGACCGCGCCGTGCTCACGATCACCGGTCCCGACCGGCTGAGCTGGCTGAACTCCCTGACCAGCCAGGCGCTCACCCGGCTGCAGCCCGGCGAGTCGTCCGAGACCCTGCTGCTCGACGTCACAGGACGTGTGGAGCACGCCGTACGCCTCGTCGAGGACGGCGAGACGCTGTGGCTGCTGGTCGACCGCCCCGAGGCGGACGGTCTGCTGTCCTGGCTCGACCGCATGCGCTTCATGCTGCGCGTGGAGCTCGCGGACCGCAGCGACGATTTCGCGACCATCGGGACCCTCGGCGACCCGCCCCTCCCGGTCGCCGCACCGAACGGCGTCCCGCTGATCTGGCACGACCCGTGGCGCGCTGTCGCCGTCGGAGGTCACCAGTACGCGCAGGGCGAGCACCCGGGCGCAGGGTGGACGTGGAGCGAGCGGCTCGTCCCGAGGGACGCCCTCGGCTCCATCGTGTCGCGCGTCGAGAACGGGGAGCTCACCGTGGCGGGCGCCTCCGCCGCCGACGCGCTCCGCATCGCCGCGTGGCGGCCGCGATTCGCGACCGAGGTCGACGAGCGCACCATCCCGCACGAGCTCGACTGGCTGCGCAGCGCCGTCCATCTCGACAAGGGCTGCTACCGCGGGCAGGAGACGGTGGCCAAGGTCCACAACCTGGGGCATCCTCCGCGCCGTCTCGTGATGCTGCACCTCGACGGGTCCGAGGGCGTCCACGCCGCACGCGGCGCGGCCGTGTCGTTCGGCGACAAGGAGGTCGGCACCGTCACCTCCGCCGCCCTCCACTACGAACTCGGGCCGATCGCGCTCGCCGTGGTCAAGCGCGGCACGGACTCCGCTGGAACGCTCACGGTCGACGCGGACGGCACCTCGCTCGCCGCCTCGCAGGAGGTCGTCGTCCCGCCCGGGGCCGGCGCGGAAGCGCAGGTCCCGCACCTCCCGCGCCTCGGCGCCGTCACCCGCCGCCCGCGCACCTGACGCGTCCGACATTCGTCACGAATGTCGCGACGAGCGCGCGCTTTCGCCGCATTCGTCACGAATGTGGGCACGGCTCAGGCGGGGGAGACAGCGGGCCAGGCGACAGTGAGCTCGCCGAGGCGCCAGCGGGTGCGACCGCCGAGCACGGGCCAGCCGGCGTCGCGCATCCCCTGCGCCACGGCGATCCAGCGCTGCGAGGGGCCGTAGGCCGCGAGAGGCGAGTGGATGCGCCACAGCCGGTCGAGCTCCGTGAGGAACGTGTGCACGCGCTCGCCCGGCACGTTGCGGTGGATGAGCGCCTTCGGCAGGCGCTCGGCGACGATCGAGGGGGCATCGAGCCCATGCAGCCGCAGTGACACCGTGAGCGACAGCGGTCCGGTCGGGTCGAGCGCGACCCAGCTCGCGATGCGGCCGATCTCGTCGCAGGTCCCCTCGACGAGGAGGCCGCCGGGCTGGAGGCGGGCGAGCATGCGCTCCCACGCGCCCGCGACCTCGGACTCGTCGTACTGCCGCAGGACGTTGAACGCGCGGATCACGGCCGCCTTCCGGCCTTCCGGCAGCGGCACCTCGAAGCCGCCCAGCGCGAACCGGATGCGCGCGGCCGGATCGAAGCCGGTGCGCCCCGCGCGCACGGCCGCCAGCTGCTCGTCGGCGGTCCGCACTCTCCCTGGCTCGATCTCGAGGCCGACGACCTCGACGTCCGGCCGCGCCTTCGCGAGGCGCTGGTGCAGCTCGAGCGCGGTGACCCCGCTGGCGCCGTAGCCGAGGTCGACCACGAGCGGGTCGCGGGTGCGGCGGAGCACCGGCTGGGCGGTGACCCAACGGTCGACGCGACGGAGCCGGTTGGTGTTGGTCGTGCCACGGGTCACCGTGCCGATCGCACCGGAAGCCATCACCCCAGTCTGCCGCAGCCGGGCACAGTCTGCCGCAGCCGGGCATGGTCGGCCGCCCGGGCGACCGGGCCTGCGGCGCCGGGCTCCCGGACGGTAGATTAGGACCATGTCCGCCCCCTACACTTTGATCCTCCTCCGCCACGGCAACAGCGAGTGGAACCAGAAGAATCTGTTCACCGGCTGGGTCGACGTCCGGCTCAGCGAGCAGGGCGTCACCGAGGCCAAGCGCGCCGGCGAGCTGCTCGCCGAGTCCGGCCTCCAGCCCGACATCCTCTACACGTCCGTCCTCACGCGCGCGATCCAGACCGCGAACTACGCGCTCGACGTCTCCGACCGGCTGTGGATCGACGTGAAGCGCACGTGGCGTCTGAACGAGCGACACTACGGCGCCCTGCAGGGCCTCGACAAGGCGGAGACGCTCGAGAAATTCGGTCCGGAGCAGTTCCAGCTCTGGCGCCGTTCGTTCGACGTGCCGCCGCCGCCGCTGGACGACGACAGCGAGTTCTCTCAGGCGCACGATCCGCGTTACGCCGGCCTCGGCGACGACCTGCCGCGCACCGAGTGCCTCAAGGACGTCATCGACCGCATGCTGCCTTACTGGGAGTCCGACATCACGGTCAGCCTGGCCGAGGGGAAGACGGTGCTCGTCACGGCGCACGGCAACTCGCTGCGCGCGCTGGTGAAGCACCTCGACGGCATCTCGGACGACGACATCGCGGAGCTCAACATCCCGACCGGCATCCCGCTCGTCTACACGCTCGACGCCGACTTCCGCCCGACGGAGCCCGCGTACTACCTCGACCCCGAGGCCGCCGCCGCCGGTGCCGCCGCCGTCGCCGCCCAGGGCAAGAAGTAGCCGCGAGACGGCACGAAGTACGCGAAAAACCGCCGAGCGGGCAGAGTATTCGCCCGCTCGGCGGTTTTCTTTTGCGTGCGAGCGGGGCTCAGGAGGCGAGCTCCGGGGCCCAGTCGCCGGTCGCGAGGTACTGCACCTTCTTGGCGATCGACACCGCGTGGTCGGCGAACCGCTCGTGGTAGCGCGAGGCGAGGGTGGCGTCGACGGTGTCGACGGCCTGGCCCTTCCAGGTCTCGCCGAGGACCTTGTCGAACACGCTGGCGTGCAGCTCGTCGACATCGTCGTCGTCGTTGCGGATCTCGTCCGCGAGGCGGATGTCCTGGGTGCGGAGCAGTTCGGCGAGCTTCTCGGCGATGGCGACGTCGAGACGGCCCATCTCGGCGAAGGTCGAGCGGAGGCCCTTCGGCACCACCTTGTCCGGGAAGCGGTAGCGGGCGAGCTGGGCGATGTGCTCGGCCATGTCGCCCATCCGCTCCAGGGAGGCGCTGATGCGCAGCGCGCTCACCACGATGCGCAGGTCGCGGGCTACCGGCTGCTGGCGGGCGAGGATCTGGATGGAGAGCTCGTCGAGGATGACGGTGAGCTCGTCGATGCGGTGGTCGTTCTCGATGACGTCCTCCGCCAGCGACACGTCCGACTCGTTGAACGCCCGCGTCGCGTGCTGGATGGAGCGGACGACGAGTTCGGCGATCTCGACCAGTCGGTCCTGGACTTCGGCCAGCTCCTGCTGGAACACTTCGCGCATGGGGTGGGATCCTTCCTGGCGTGCGCGGGCACGCGGGATGTCGGGGTCGTCTGACCCCGTTCAGCATGTTCGCCGCATCAGGTTAACAATCGGTGCCCTGAGGCTGAACATCGTCCAACATACCCGCGAAAACACGCGGCGGAACGGGGCGAGCGACCTCCGGCGCGTTCCACGATCCCATACGCTTGCGGCATGGACTCCGCCTGGTTGGTGCTGCTCTCGCTGGGCCTGGGCCTCGCCGTCGGCGCCGGATTCGTGTGGATCCTGCACATCGCGGCGCGGCGCGGCGATCACGCCGCGGCCGTCGTCAACCCGGCGGTCCCCGACGGCGTCGATCAGGTGCTCGACGCGATGGAGTCCGCCGGTGTCGTGCTCGACCCGTCGAACAACGTGATCAAGGCCTCGCCGGGCGCGCACGCGATCGGTCTGGTCTGGGGCGGCGCGCTCGTCCACCCGCACCTGGTCGAACTCGTGAACCGGGTCCGCCGGTCGGGCGAGCCGGTGACCGAGGACTGCGAACTCGCACGTGGACCGTTCGGCGACGCGAACATCCACCTGAGCGTCCGCGTGGCCCGTCTGGGCTCGCGGTACATCCTGCTGCTGGCGGAGGACCGCACGGAGTCGTACCGCCTGGACTCGGTCCGACGGGACTTCGTGGCGAACATCAGTCACGAGCTGAAGACGCCGATCGGGGCGGTGGGCCTGCTCGCCGAGGCGCTCGACGACGCGTCGGACGACCCGGTGCAGGTGCGCCGGTTCGCGGCGCGGCTGAGCGACGAGGCCGAGCGTCTCGCCCGGATCACCCGCGACATCATCGAGCTCAGCCGCCTCCAGGCCACCGATGCGCTCGGAGACGCGCGCACGCTGTCGGCCGCGAAGATCGTGAAGGCCGCCATCGACCAGAACCGGGTGGCCGCCGAGGCCCGCGGCATCGAGATCGCCATGCGCGGTGAGAAGACGGCGGAGGTGCTCGGCAACGAGAGCCTCCTGGTCACCGCCGTCGACAACCTCATCTCGAACGCCATCCAGTACTCGCCGGACGACTCCCGCATCGGGATCGGCGTCCGCACGCTCGACGGCGTCGTCGAGATCGCGGTCACCGACCAGGGCGAGGGAATCCCCGAGGAAGACCTGGATCGCGTCTTCGAACGCTTCTTCCGCGTCGATCAGGCGCGCTCGCGCAACACCGGCGGGACGGGGCTCGGGCTGTCCATCGTCAAGCACGCCGTGCAGAACCACGGCGGCGAGGTGCGCGTCTGGTCGCAGCCGGGGCGCGGCTCCACCTTCACGATCCGGCTGCCCGAAGCCTCCACCGTCCGTCCCCCGATAGGAGAGAACCTGTGACATCCATCCTGCTCGTCGAGGATGAGGGCGCGCTCAGCGAGCCGCTCGCGTACCTGCTCGGCCGCGAGGGCTATGAGGTGACCGTGGCCGAGGACGGCCCGACCGCGCTCGCCGAGTTCGACAAGGAGGGCGCCGATCTGGTGCTGCTCGACCTCATGCTGCCGGGCATCCCCGGCACCGAGGTGTGCCGCGAGATCCGGTCGCGTTCGACCGTGCCGATCATCATGCTGACCGCCAAGGACTCCGAGGTGGACATCGTGGTCGGCCTCGAACTCGGCGCGGACGACTACGTGACCAAGCCGTACTCCTCCCGGGAGCTTCTGGCGCGGATCCGCGCCGTGCTGCGCCGGCGGGTCGAGGCCGAGGAGGTCGAGGACGACGGCATCCTCGAAGCCGGCACGGTGCGGATGGACGTGGACCGCCACACCGTGGCCGTGAACGGCTCGGAGATCTCCATGCCGCTGAAGGAATTCGAGCTGCTCGAACTGCTGCTGCGCAACGCCGGCCGCGTGCTCACGCGCGGCCAGCTGATCGACCGGGTGTGGGGGAGCGACTACTTCGGCGACACGAAGACGCTCGATGTGCACATCAAGCGCATCCGCTCGCGGATCGAGGAGAGCCCGTCCGAGCCGCAGATGCTGGTGACCGTGCGGGGACTCGGCTACCGCTTCAACGCCTGACCCGCGTTCGACCGCATACGACGAAGCCGCTCCTCGTTCTCGAGGGGCGGCTTCGTCGTATGCGGCGCGCGGATTACGGAGCGGCGGTCTCCGTCGGCTCCGGGGTGCTCGTCGCCGTCGCGGTGTGCGTCGGGGTCGGGAGCGCCGTCGGCGGCACGAGGTCCTTGTACTCGGCCAGGCCGCCGTCGAGCACGGGGACCTGCAGCTGCACGCCGGTCTGGTCGCCGTACTGGAAGTAGACGGGGTAGAGGCTGCCCGGCAGCGCGGAGAACGGGGTGAAGAAGACGTTGCCCGACGTGGACTCCGGGTCGGTGCCGATCTTCTTGGTCTGGCCGGCGTCGACCGTGACGTAGGCGGGGTCGCTGCTCTTGTCGCCGGCCGTGACGGCCACGCGCTGGGCGGTCGAGCCGGTGTTGACGAGCGTCACCACGAGGCTGCCCACGGTGCCGCCGGAGGCGTCCGTGACGATGATCGCGTTGCGCACGTCGACGGTGCCGACGTTGCCGCTGACGCCGTCGCTCGCGTCGTAGTGCTTCGTGGTGGCCTGCGGGGCGATGAGCCCGCATCCCGCGGTGCCGAACGCAACCGTCAGGGCGAGGACGACGGACGCCGCGACTCGAGCTTTCACTGGATGACCCTCCCGATCGTTCCGCTCGACGGCGCGGTGCAGCCCTGTCAGGAAGCGGAGATTCGAGTCGAGTTTAGCCTATGCGCGAGGGCCTCTCGGGGCCGTCCGCAGGTGCGAGGGCGAACCTTAGCATGTGCCTCGTGTGGTATCCTATTCTTTGCTGAAGGGACAACATATCTATGCTTTTCGAGGTTGGCGAAACCGTCGTTTACCCCCATCACGGTGCTGCAACGATCACCGAGGTCAAGAAAAGAATCATCAAGGGTGAAGAGAAGCTGTACCTCAAGCTCAACGTGACGCAGGGCGACCTGACCATCGAGGTCCCCGCCGAGAACGTCGACCTCGTGGGAGTGCGCGACGTCATCGGCAAGGAGGGTCTGGACCGCGTCTTCGAGGTGCTCCGAGCCCCGTTCACGGAGGAGCCCACCAACTGGTCGCGCCGGTACAAGGCCAACCTGGAGAAGCTGGCGTCCGGCGACGTCATCAAGGTCTCCGAGGTCGTCCGCGACCTGTGGCGTCGCGATCAGGATCGCGGGCTGTCCGCGGGCGAGAAGCGCATGCTCGCCAAGGCGCGGCAGATCCTCATCTCCGAACTGGCGCTGGCGGAGAAGACCGACGACGAGAAGGCGTCGAGCCTCCTCGACGAGGTGCTCGCCTCTTAGCAGCCCACTCTGCATTCCGCTACGGCCCCGTGACCCTCCGGTCACGGGGCCGTATACGTTCCCCGGTATGCGCGGCGGCGGGCTCGGATCCACTTCGCGTTCGAGGGCGGCCCGGCCGTAACACGAGGCGGGCAGCCGTTGACTTCCGCGGGAGGGTTAGGCCAGACTCTGCAATGTTGACGTAAACATGTTGACGTCAACATCACCAGAATCGAAAGGTCACCTGACAGTGTCGTCACGTCTTCGACGGCTGCTGCTCGCCTCTTTCGCCGTCGGCTCCCTCGCCGCGGCCGGAAGCATCACGAGCATCCCCGGCAGCCAGGAAACCGCCGCAGCAGCCACCGCTTCCGCGGTCACCATCACCCCGAACCCCGCCTACCAGAACGCCGCGTTCGAAGGATGGGGCACGAGCCTCGCCTGGTTCGCGAACGCGACCGGCGGATACCCCGAGGCAGTGCGCCAGGACCTGTTCGACAAGGTCTTCGGCAGCGACGGCCTCAACCTCAACATCGCCCGCTACAACATCGGCGGCGGCAACGCCACCGACGTGCCGCCGTACCTGCGGGCCGGCGGCGCCGTCGACGGCTGGTGGAATCCCGACATCACGGCGACCGACGCCCAAGGCGCGATCACGAGCACCTACGCGGACCGCGACCGGCTCGCGGCGGCGTGGGATGCGGACGACCCGGCCTCCTACGACTTCTCGGCGGACGCCACCCAGCGCTGGTGGGTCGACGCGCTGAAGGAGAAGATCACGAAGTGGGAGGCGTTCAGCAACTCCCCGCCCTACTTCATGACCAACAGCGGGTACGTCTCAGGCAACTTCACCGCCTCCAGCGACCAGCTGAAGACCTCGAGCATCGCGGACTACGTCACCTACCTGAAGACCGTCGTCCAGCACATCGAGCAGACCAGCGGGATCACCTTCGACAGCATCGACCCGTTCAACGAGCCCAACACGAACTACTGGGGAACGAACATCGACTCCAGCACCGGCTGGCCCAAGAAGGGCGGTCAGGAGGGCGCGCACATGGGTCCCGCGTTGCAGGACACGGTGATCAAGGCGCTGCAGAGCGAGCTCGCGCAGCCCGGAACCACGACCGGCGCGCACATCTCCGCGATGGACGAGACCAACCCGTCGATCTTCATGACCGACTGGAACGGCTGGTCGCAGCAGGCGAAGGCCGCCGTCGACCAGCTCAACGTGCACACCTACGGCACGAGCGGTCGCACCCAGGTGCGCGACGTCGCGAAGGCCAACGGCAAGGACCTCTGGATGAGCGAGGTCGAGGGCGACTGGGACGGCACGGGCGTCAACAACCAGACGAACATCAACAACGGCATCGGCATGGCCACGCGCATCACGGACGACCTGCGCGAGCTCGAGCCGAGCGCGTGGATCTTCTGGCAGCCGGTCGAGGACTACTACAACATGCAGAAGGTCGAGAAGCTCAACTGGGGCAGCATCGACATCGACTTCGACTGCAACGCCGACGGGAATTCCGTGCGGCGCCTGGCGGACGGTGACGCCGACCCGTCGTGCAGGGTCGTGACCAACGCGAAGTACAACACGGTGCGCAACTTCACGCACTACATCCGCCCGGGCGACCACATCATCCCGTCGACGAACGCGGCGACCACCGCGGCCCTCGCCGCCGACGGCGGCACGGTCACGCTGGTGCACACGAACGCGGGCACCGCGCCGGAGGACCTCACCATCGACCTGTCGAAGTTCGGGGCGATCGACGCCGGAGCGACGGTCACCCCGATCGTCACCACCGAGTCGCCCGCGAGCGACCCGACGGCCAACGCCCTGGTGCAGAAGGCCGCCCTCCCCGTGGATGCGGCGGCCAAGACCGCGCGCGTGACCGTACCGGCGAAGTCGGTCACGACGCTCGTCGTGACCGGCGTGCACGGTGTCGCCGAGACCGCCGTCCCGCTCCAGGACGGCCACACGTACCAGCTGCGCGGCGTGCAGAGCGGCAAGAACCTGACCGGGAGCGCGACCGGCGCGGCGACGATCACCTCGTCGGCGACGACCACGGCTGCGGCCTCCACGCAGGCCTGGACGGTCCGCAAGCTCACCTCGGGCGCTGCGAACATCGAGCGCTACACGCTGCAGGACGGCTCCGGCCGCTACCTGACGGCGACCTCCGCAGGCACAGCGGTGCGGTCCCTCGCGGACGGGGCCGCCGCCTCCGACCCGTCGGCGCAATGGATGCTCTCGACGGTCGACGGCGCCCGCTACAGCCTCCTGAGCGTGGCCGCCGGCTCGGTGCTCGACGTGGGCGGCCAGTCGACGGCCGAGAACGCGTCGGTCGGCGTGTACGGCTCGAACACCGGCGCCAACCAGCTGTGGACCATCCAGGACACGCAGCTCGTGTCGATCCAGCCCGTCGCGATCGCGACCCTCGCCGGAAGCGCTCCCTCGCTGCCCGCCACCGTCGTGCCGGTCTACCGGTCCGGCGCGGGCTCGCCGGTGGCGGTGACCTGGGACACCGCGGGTGCCGACTGGAGCGTGCCGGGAACGGTCACCCTCCGCGGCTCCGGCACGGATCTGTTCGGGCACGCCTTCGACTCCGCCGTCGCGACGGTGGACGTCGGAGGCTACAGCCGCACCGATCCGGTCTCGCTGACGACCTTCGCGGGCGTCTCCGCCGCCTCGGTGCGCGCCGCGGCCCCCGCCACCGTCCCCGCCCACGTGGGCACGAGCGGTGCGACCCACGACGCCGCCGTGACCTGGGACTGGACCGCCGTCACCGACGCCGCGCTGGCGAACCCCGGCGTGGTCACGGTGCGCGGCACCGCCGTGTCGAACGATCCGGCCGCGGCCTCCCTCCCGGCGACGCTGTCCCTGATCGTCACCACCCCGTCGGAGCGGAACGTCGCGACGGACACGGCGGTGAAGGCCACGGCGACCTCGACCGAGAGCGGCTACTCCGCCGACAACACCCGGAACGGCGTCACGACCGACAAGGGGTGGTCGAACTGGGTGTCGACGAACAAGCCGACCTCCAGCACGCTGACCTACGACCTCGGCGGCACGCAGACGGTGAACCACGTGACGATCTACGCCTACAAAGACGGCTCGACCACCAGCTGGCCGAGTCGGCTGACCGTGCAGTACGCGGACGCGTCCGGCACGTGGATCGACGCGCCCGATTCGCCCACTGTCGTCGCCGTCCCGACGGACGGCAGCGCGCCGATCGTCGATGTGCCCATCGGCGGGGTCAGCACCTCGAAGGTGCGCGTGGTCATGACCGCGTACGCGAACACGCACCTGACGATCGCCGAAGTGCAGATCTACGCGCGCACCGCCGGTGCGGGAGCGGTCGCGAGCCTCGCGGCGCTCACCGTCGGCGGTGAGCCGGTGGCCGGCTTCGCGACCGGGACCACCGAGTACTCCGTCCCGACCCGTGGCGCGGCCGTGCCGGAGCTCGCGGCGGTCGCGGTGGACGGGAAGGCCGGGGTCGCCATCACTCAGCCCTCGGCCGGAAACGGTCACGTCGGAACCGTGGTCGTGACGAGCGAGGACGGCACGGCGACGGAGACCTACACGGTCGCCCTCGCCCGCGAAATCGCCCTCACGGTCGCCGACCTGGGCGGTGCTCGCGTCGCCGAGCCGGTGGCGGCATCGGCCACGGTGGACCCGGCGGACGCGGCCCTGCGGTACACCTGGCTCGTCGACGGCGTCGCCGTCGTGACGGACGCAGCCGACGCCTCCTACACGCCGCAGGCCGCCGACGAAGGGCTGCCGCTCAGCGTGTCGGTGAGCGCCACGGCGGAGGGCTACACCTCTGCCGCGGCGGTCTCCAACACGGTCGTGGTCGGCGCGAAGGCCCCCGAACCGGCTCCGGCCGTCACAGGCGTGGTCGACGCCGCGGGACGACCGATCGCGGAGGGTGCCGTGCTGACGCCGGGAGACGCGGTGACCGTCACGGTCGCCCCGACCGTCGTCGGCACGGACTACGCGCTCGAGTTCCACTCGACGCCGGTCACGATCGCCCAGGCGATCGGCGACGGGTCGGCGATCACACTGCAGGGGACCGTCCCCGTCGACGCGACCGCCGGGGCCCACCGCCTCGTCGTACGCACCCCGGCCGGCGAGCTCTGGAGCATCGGCGTCACGGTCGCGGCGGTCGGCGGAGCGCCCGGGGGAGCGGGCGCCGGCCCGGTCTCCGGCCTGGCCGACACCGGCAGCGGCCTCCCGCTCGCGGGTGGCGCGCTCGCCCTCCTGCTGATCGTGGGAGGCGCCGCCGCACTGCTGCTGCGCGCACGCCGGCGTCGGGAGGTCTGACCGCCGCCCCTGCCGCCCGGCCTCCGCGCCGGGCGGCGGGGGCGGACTAGTCTCGTGGGGTGGACAGCAGCATCCCGGCCCCGCGCGTGGCCGTCGTCGTCGTCGCCGCCGGGAGCGGCACCCGTCTGGGCGCCGGACTTCCGAAGGCGTTCGTCGCCCTCGGCGGCCGTACCCTGCTCGAGCGCTCGCTGGGCTCCGTACGCGGGATGGCCGAGCCGGCGCAGACGATCGTCGTCGCCCCGTCCGAGCGGCTGGAGGAGGCGCGGACGATCGTCGCCGGCGCGCTCGGCTCCCTCGCCCCGTCGGCGGTGGTCGCCGGAGGGGAGACGCGCCAGCGGTCGGTGGCCGCCGGGCTGGCGGCGCTGGCCCCCGACGTCGAGGTCGTGCTCGTGCACGACGCCGCCCGCGCGTTGACCCCGCCCTCGCTGTTCGACGCCGTGGTCGCCGCTGTCCGGCACGCCGGTCACGGCATCATCCCGGGCCTGCCGGTGAGCGACACGATCAAGCGCGTTTCTCCCGACGGGGAGGTGCACGAGACGGTCGACCGGTCGGCGCTCTCCGCCATCCAGACCCCGCAGGGGTTCCCGCGCGACCAGCTGCTCGCCGCCTACGCTGCGGCGACGAGCGACGAGACCGATGACGCCGGCCTGGTCGCCGCAGGAGGGCATCCCGTGTCGGTCGTCCCCGGCGACGCGCACGCCTTCAAGATCACGACGCCGTGGGACCTGCGGCGGGCCGAGGAACTCCTGAACGGAGGCCGGGCCGAGCCCCCCACGCCGCGGATCGGCTTCGGAAGCGACACGCACGGGTTCGATCCCGCCGCCGAGCTCTGGCTTGCAGGCCTGCACTGGCCGGGGGAGGACGGGCTCGCCGGGCACAGCGACGGGGACGCGGTCGCGCACGCCATCGTCGACGCCCTGCTCTCGGCGGCCGCGCTCGGCGACATCGGCACCGTCTTCGGCACCGACGACCCCCGGCTCGCGGACGCCCGCGGCGTCGTCTTCCTCGCCGAAGCGCGCCGCCTGGTCGAAGAGGCGGGCTACCGGATCGGCAACGTGACCGCTCAGATCGTCGGCAACAGGCCGACGTTCTCACCCCGTCGGGCGGAGGCCCAGGAGGCCCTGGCCGCCGTGCTCGGCGCCCCGGTCTCGCTCTCGGCGACCACCACGGACGGCCTCGGCTTCACCGGCCGAGGGGAGGGCGTCGCCGCGCTCGCCACGGCGTTGTTGCTGCCGCGCTGAGCGCCGGCAGCGCGCGGCCCGTAGGCTGTATGCCGTGACTCTGCGACTCTACGACACGAAGGCCGGCGCCCTGCGCGACTTCGTCCCCCTCCGCCCCGGCGCCGTGGGGATGTACGTGTGCGGACCGACCGTCCAGTCGTCGCCGCACATCGGACACCTGCGCTCCGCCCTCGTCTACGACCAGCTCCGTCGCTGGTTCACCTACCGCGGGCTCGACGTCACGCTGGTGCGCAACGTCACCGACATCGACGACAAGATCCTCCTGAACGCGGAGGCCGCCCGCGCCGAGGGCAGCAGCGAGGAGTGGTGGGCGCTCGCCTACCGGTTCGAGCTGGAGTTCACCGCGGGGTACACCGCGCTCGGCGTGCAGCCGCCGACCTACGAGCCGCGGGCGACGGCCAGCATCCCGCAGATGCAGCGGATCATCGAGCGCCTGATCGACAACGGGCACGCCTACCCGGCCGCAGACGGCTCGGGCGACGTGTACTTCGACGTGAAGAGCTGGCCCGCCTACGGCGAGCTGACACGGCAGAGCATCGACAACATGGAGGCGGCGGCCGACGCCGACCCGCGCGACAAGCGCGACCCGCGCGACTTCGCCCTCTGGAAGGGCCGCAAGGCCGACGAGCCCGAGTCCGCGTCGTTCCCGTCCCCCTGGGGAGAGGGAAGGCCCGGCTGGCACATCGAGTGCTCCGCGATGTCGCGCCGCTATCTCGGGCCGCAGTTCGACATCCACGGCGGCGGCCTCGACCTCCGCTTCCCGCATCACGAGAACGAGCTCGCGCAGTCGACGGCGGCCGGGGATGCCTTCGCGAACTACTGGGTGCACAACGGGCTCGTGCACGTCAACGGACAGAAGATGAGCAAATCGCTCGGCAACTCGGTCTACGCGGCCGACCTGCTCGCCGCCGCGCGTCCGCTCGTCGTCCGCTACTACCTCGGCTCGGCGCACTACCGCTCGACCATCGACTTCCACGACGGCTCCCTCGCCGAGGCGGAGGCGGCCCTCGATCGCATCGCCGGGTTCTTCGAGCGCGTCGACCGACGGCTCACCGGCACCCGTTTCGCCGGCACGGGCGCGGAGGTCGTCCCCGACGCCTTCGCGGAGGCGATGGACGACGACCTCGCCGTGCCGCAGGCGCTCGCCGTGCTGCACGACACCGTGCGTTCAGGAAACGCGGCGCTGGATGCGGAAGACTTGGAGGCCGCCGCCATCGCGCGCGGCCAGGCCCTCGCGATGACCGAGGTGCTGGGCATCAACCCGCTGTCCCCGCAGTGGAGCCGTGCCGGATCGTCCGCCGCCGACGCGGCGCTCGGCCAGCTGGTCTCCCGACTGCTCGACGACCGACAGGCCGCCCGGCAGGCCCGCGACTTCACGGCCGCCGACCGCATCCGCGACGAACTGATCGGCGCGGGCATCACCATCGAAGACACCCCGACGGGGTCGCATTGGAGCATCGAAGCATGAAGAGTTCGGGTGGCAAGCCGCGCGGCGGCGCCGTGAGGAAGGGGCGCAAGGGCGCCCAGGTCGGCAGCGGCGGCAACGGGCGCCGCGCGCTCGAAGGCAAGGGGCCGACGCCGAAGGCCGAGGACCGCGAGTACCACGTCGCGCACAAGAACAAGGTGCTGCGCGAGCGCGCGGCCGCGAAGCAGGCGGGCCGCGGCGGGCGCGACGCCGCCCCGCGTGGCGCTTCGGGAGCCTCCCGCCGGGCGAAGAGCGGAGACGAGAGCGAGATCGTGACCGGCCGCAACTCGGTCCTCGAGGCACTGCGCGCGCGCATCCCGGCCACGACGCTCTACATCGCCGCGCGCGTGGAGATGGACGACCGGATGAAGGAGATCCTCTCGATCGCCACCGGCCGCGCCATCCCGGTGCTCGAGATCATGCGCCCCGAGCTGGACCGGCTCGCGGGCCGTGACGCCGTGCACCAGGGCGTGGCGCTCAAGGTTCCGCCGTACGAGTACGCACACCCGGGGGAGCTGCTCGATCTCACGATCCGCAAGAACGAGACCCCGCTCTTCGTCGCGCTCGACGGCATCACCGACCCGCGCAACCTGGGCGCGATCATCCGCTCGACCGCCGCGTTCGGCGGCCAGGGCGTCATCATCCCGCAGCGCCGCTCGGTCGGCATGACGGCCTCGGCGTGGAAGACCTCGGCCGGTGCCGCGGCGCGCACCCCGGTCGCGATGGCGGCCAACCTGACTCAGACGCTCAAGGCGTTCAAGCAGGCGGGCGTGTTCGTCCTCGGACTCGATGGCGGCGGCGATGTGTCGCTCCCCGGGCTCACGTTCGCCGACCGTCCCGTCGTGATCGTGGTCGGCAGCGAAGGCAAGGGACTCTCGCGTCTCGTCACCGAGACCTGCGATGCGGTCGTCTCCATCCCGATCAGCGCGGCGACCGAGTCGCTGAACGCCGGCATCGCCGTCAGCGTCACCCTGTACGAGATCGCCAAGCTCCGCGCCGAGTCCTCCGGCTCCACCGCGTAGCCGCGTCCGCGACGACGACGCCGAGAACCGCCGCGGCCGCAGGGAACCTGCGGCCGCGGCGGTTTCGTGTCGCGGGCGGTCAGAGCACGTGGGAGAGGAACGTGCGGGTGCGCTGGTGTCGGGGGTCGGCGATCATGGCGCGGGGGTCGCCCGACTCGACGACCACGCCGCCGTCCATGAAGACGAGGGTGTCGCCGACCTCGCGCGCGAAGCCGATCTCGTGGGTGACGACGACCATCGTCATGCCGGACTGCGCCAGGCCCTTCATCACGTCGAGCACCTCGCCGACGAGCTCGGGGTCGAGCGCCGAGGTGGGCTCGTCGAAGAGCATCAGCTTCGGGTCCATCGCCAGGGCGCGAGCGATGGCCACGCGCTGCTGCTGACCGCCCGACAGCTGGCCGGGGTAGGCGTTGGCTTTGGCACCGAGCCCGACGCGGTCGAGGAGCTCGCGGGCGCGCGCGGCGGCCTGCGCGGGCTTCTGGCCGCCGACCATGATCGGAGCGGTCGTGATGTTCTCCAGCACCGAGAGATGCGGGAACAGGTTGAACCGCTGGAACACCATCCCGATGTCCCGGCGCTGCGCCGCCGCCTGGGTGGGCGTGAGATCGTGCAGGCGGTCGCCCACCTGCCGGTACCCGATGAGCGAGCCGTCGACGAGGATGCGCCCGCCGTCGATGCCCTCGAGGTGGTTGATGCAGCGCAGGAAGGTGGACTTGCCGGAGCCGGACGGGCCGATCACGCACACGACCTCGCCCTGATGCACGTCCAGAGAGACGCCGCGGAGGACATGGTGGTCGCCGTAGGCCTTGTGGACCTCCTCTGCGCGCACCATCGGGAGCGCGCCGGTCGCGGTGCCGCTCATCTGCCCGCTCCTTCCGTGTGGGTCGGGTCGGCCGGGGCGGTGTCGATCGCCGCCGTGCCTCCCGGCGCCGTCGCACTGACGGCCTCGGTATCGGGCATCGGCTCCGGCACGTGGCCGCCGCCGCGCTGGTCGAAGCCGCGCGCGAATCGCCGTTCGAGGAAGAGCTGGCCGACCATCATGATCGATGTGAACGCGAGGTACCAGACCGAAGCGACCAGCAGCAGGGGGATGGGGTTGAGCGTCTCGGCCGAGATGTCGCGCGAGCGGGTGTAGAGGTCGAGGCTGAAGGGAACGGCCGTGACGAGCGACGTGGTCTTCAGCATCGAGATGACCTCGTTGCCGGTCGGCGGGATGATGACGCGCATCGCCTGGGGGAGGACGATCTTCCGCATCGTCTGCGCCCGCGTGAGGCCGAGCGCGGTCGACGCCTCCTTCTGCCCGGTGTCGACCGACAGCAGGCCGGCGCGCACGATCTCGGCCATGTAGGCCGCCTCGTTGAGGGCGAGTCCGAAGACGGCGATCCAGAACACGTCGAACAGGTCGATGCTCTCGAACACGAGCCACGGCTGCTGGAACGGGATGCCGATCTCGATGGTCTTGTAGATGGTCGAGAGGAGGCCCCAGAAGACCAGCTGGACGTACACCGGCGTGCCGCGGAAGATCCAGATGAAGATGCCGGACGCCCAGCGCACGATGTAGTTCGGACTCTGCCGCATCACGGCAAGCAGCACACCGAGCAGCACCGCGATCACCATGGAGAGCACCGTGAGCAGCAGGGTCACGCCCGCGGCCTGCACGATGCGCGGGTCGAACAGGTACTCGGCGAAGGCCGGCCAGTCGTAGGCCTCGCGACGGCCGGCGTCGATCACGAACAGCACGATCGCGAGGAGGATGACGACCGCGGCCACGGCACGCCACGGGTGCCGGACGGGTGTCGAGCGGATGGCCGGGGCGCCGGTCACCGGGTGGAGGCCCGGTTCGGTGGAGCGCCGACGGCCGGCACCGCGCGGGGCGGTGCCGACCTCCGGGGCGCTATTCGGTCGCGCCATTGATCTGCATCGTGTCGAGCGCGCCGTTCTCGACGCCCCAGAAGGTGAGGATCTTCGTGTAGCTGCCGTCCTTCTGGAGGTCCTGCAGCGCGGCGAGGATGGCGTCCGCGAACTGCCCGCGGTCCTTCTTGACCGGCGTGCCGGAGAGGAGGGAGTCGTAGATCGGCGAGGTGACGAGCTTGCCCTTGCTGAGCTTGGCCGCGTAGCCGATCACGGGGGAGTCGGCGACCATGGCGTCCGCGCGGCCCAACGTCACCGCGGCGGTGGCGTCGTCCTGCGTGTCGTACCCGAGCTGTGTGACCTTCTCCTTGCCGGCGGCTTCGCACTTCTTGTCGATCTCGGGCAGGTAGACCAGCGGAGCCGATCCGCCGTTCTGCACGGCGACCTTCAGGCCGCACACGTCGAGCTCGTCCGTGATGGGCTTGTCCGCGGGGGAGGCGAACTGGTTTCCCGCGGTGAAGAAGTCCACCATGTCGAGCGTCTCCTCGCGCTTCTTGGTGTCGTAGTAGCCGCCGAGGCCCATGTCGTACTTCTCACCGAGGATGCTCGGGACGATGTTGTCGAACTTCGCGACGCGGTAGTCGGTCTTCACTCCGAGCTTCGCCGCGACGGCGTCGATGAGGTCGATCTCCCAGCCGATGGGTGCGCCGTCCTTGTCTTTGAACTCATTGGGGGCGTAGGTCGGGTCGACGCCGACGACGAGCTTCCCGGCCTTCTGGATGTCGGCCGGGAGCAGCGCGGCGGCCGCGTCGAGCTTCTCGATCGTGAGGTCCTTCAGTGCGGTCTGCCGGTCCGCGCTGCCCGCGGCGCCGCTGGAGCAGCCGGTGAGCACGGCGGCGACGGCGGCCATGGCGAGGACGGTGAGGGTGCGATTTCTCATGGTGCTGTCTCCTTGGGGGTGTGCTGTGCGGGGCGGGACCGTCAGCTCGCGACAGGGAGGGCCGCGTACACGGACTCCCCGGCGACGAAGGTCTCGATGGTGCGGGTGTCGGCGATCGTATCCGCGGGGTGGGCGAACGGATCGCGGTCGACGACGGCCAGGTCGGCCCAGTAGCCCACCGCGATCGACCCGGTGGAGTCGTCGCGGCCGTTGATGCGTGCGGCGCCGCTGGTGTAGGCGCGCAGGGCGTCGGCCAGAGGCAGGCTCTCGCTCGGGAGGAACGCCTCGGCGTTGTGATCGGGGTGCCAGGCCGGCAGACGGCGGTTGACCGCCACATGGATGCCGAGCCAGGGGTCCGGACTCGTGACCGGCCAGTCCGAGCCGGCGCAGAGGTGCGCGCCGGCCCCGAGCAGGGAGCCGAACGGGTACTGGGTGGTGGTGCGCTCGGCTCCGAGCAACGGGACGTTCAGCTCGACCATCTGCGGGTCGTAGCAGGCCCACAGCGGCTGGATGTTGGCGGCGACGCCGAGGGAGGCGAACCGTGCGTGGTCGTCCGGATGGACGACCTGCAGGTGTGCGATGTGGTGCAGGAGGCCGCTGTCGCCGTTCGCGGCGCGGGCGGCGGCCACGGCATCCAGGGACTCGCGAACGCCGCGGTCGCCGATGGCATGGAAGTGCACCTGCAGGCCGAGCGCGTCGAGGCGCGAGACGTAGTCGGCCAGCAGCGCCGGGTCCACGAACGAGAGGCCGTCGTCGTGGGTCTCGCCGGGGCCGCACTGGTGCACGTAGGGCTCGATCATCGCGGCTGTCCGGTTCTCCACGATGCCGTCCTGCATGACCTTCACCGTCGTGACGCGGAACCGCTCGTCCTGGAAGCGCTCCCGCAGGCCCAGGATGCGGGCGATCTGCTCCGGGCCGCGCTCGCGTTCCCACCAGATGGCGCCGTTCACGCGCGCCTTCAGCCGGTCCTCGTCCATCGCACGCTGGTACGCGTCCACGATGCCCGCGGAGTGGTTGCCGTAGTCGCCGATGAGTGCGTCCTGCCAGCCGGTGATCCCGAACGAGTGCAGGTAGCGCTGGGCTTCCAGGAGCCCGTCGTACTGCTCGTCGGAGGTGGCAGCGGGCGCGAGACGCAGCACGAGCATCCGTGCGCCCTCGTGGAGCGTTCCGGTCGGCTCGCCGGCGGCGTCGCGCTCGATGCGCCCGTCGACGGGGTCGGGGGTGTGGCGGTCGATCCCGGCGCGACGGAGGGCCTCCGAGTTGACCCACGCGCTGTGGTGGTCCCGGTTGGAGATGACCATCGGCCGTCCCGTGCCCAGCGCGTCGAGGTCGGCGGCGAGCGGCGCTCCGCCCGCGAAGGCGGCCTGCTGCCAGCCTCCGCCGACGATCCAGCCGCGCTCGGGGTTCGCCGCCGCGTACTCGGCGATGATGCGCAGGTAGTCCTCTCGCGTCCAGCCGGAGGAGAGGTCGCAGTGGAGACGCTCGACACCCGCCTCGACCGGGTGCACGTGGGAGTCGATGAGGCCGGGGAGCAGGAGGCGTCCGGTGAGGTCGACGACCCGCGTGCCCGCGGCGATGCCCGCGGCGACGTCGTCCCCGAGCACGGCGATGCGTCCGCCGACCACACCGACGTCGAGGCGCCGGGGTGCGTCCGAGACGCCGTCGAAGACCATGCCGTCGACGAACGCGAGGTCGAGCTCCACTGCCACGTGCCACCCATCTCTTCGTCGCCGCACCCGCGCGGCGAAGGAGGAAACGTCCGGGAAATCCGAACTGAATCGATTAAGAACTTGATCGATTAATCTGGGACTATACAATGCGAGGGAGCCGCGATGCAATCGAGGCTCCCGAGCCCGTCGCGGCGGGCCGTCCGGTGCGGAGAGGAGCGTTCGATGGCGAGCACGACGCTGGCCGACATCGCCGAGCGCGCCGGCATCTCAGCAGCCGCCGTCTCGCTCGCTCTGAACGGAAAGAAGGGCGTCTCGGAGGAGACCAGGGCGCGCGTCCTCGCCATCGCGAAGGAGTCCGGCTACCGCATCAACCGGCTGGGCCGCGCGCTGCGGCAGTCGCGTGCCGGAGCCGTCGGCCTCTACCTGCCGGAGTCGGCCGTGCACTTCGGCTACTACACGGAGACGACCCTCGGCCTGACCGAGCGCCTGCACGAGGCCGACCTGTCCCTCCTCATCGTCCCGAGCACCCCGACGAGCCCCCGTATCGAGTCCTTCCCTCCCGTGGACGGCTTCATCCTGATCGAACCGCACTCCGACGACGAGGGCGCCGCGATGATCCTCGGGCAGGAGCTCCCCGTCGTCACGGGGGACGCGCCCCCTCCCGGCTTCCCCGACCCGTGGGGCATCGTCGAGTCGCCCAACACCCGCACGACCCGCGACGTGCTCGATCGGTTCGTCGCCCACGGCGCGGCCCGGCCTGGCCTGCTGCTGGTCGAGCAGGTCTCCGCCTGGGCGCAGGAGCTCGAGGGCGCCTATCGCGCGTGGTGCGCCGAGCGCCGCCTGGAGCCGCGGGTGCTGCTGACCACCATCCACGAGGAGAACGCGACCCTGGCGCGTCGCCTCGCCGAGTGGACCGGCCCGGAGGGCGTCGACGCCGTCCTGGTCGGCGCCGACGGGGTGGCGGTGCGCGTCGCCGGTCTCCTGCGCACACTCGGGCTGCGCCCGGGAGCCGACATCAAGCTGGTCTCGGGCGTGGACAGCCTGATCATGGAGTTCCACACCCCGCCCATCACCTCGGTCGACCTCCAGCCGCGCGCCTTCGGCCGAGCGTGCGGCGAACTGCTGCTCGAGCTGATGGACGACGACCGCCCGGCCGAGACCGTCCGGCGCGGACTCGACGCCGTGCTGCGGGTGCGCGAGTCGGGATGAGGGCCCGGACCGCGGGTAGCGGAGGACGCGGGCGACGTTTCGTGACGAATCTCCTCCGTCACCGAGCCTCAGACCTTCGAGCGCCAGTCGTCCGCGTCGTCGTCGTCATCGTCCAGGCCGGCGGCGCGACGGATGGTCGGGATGCTCATCGTGTCGGTCGCTGGGGCGATCACCGTGGCCTCGTCCCGGCGATGGCGGAGCACGTCGTTGATGTACGAGGTGAGGGCCTCGGCGAGCGGCACGTCGCGACCCTCGTGCTGCGACATGAACCAGCGGTGCTCCAGCAACTGGTGGAACACCTCCGCCGGCTCGAGCTTGCCCTTGAGGTCGGCCGGGATGGCGCGGATCACGGGCTCGAACACACGCATGAGCCACTCGTGGGCCATGGCTTCCTCGTCCAGCCCCTCCTTGCCGAGTGTCGCGGCATAGGAGTCGAGGTCGTTGAGCAGGCGGCGCGCCTGGTTCTCGCCGGTGTCGAGACCGGTGAGCCGCAACAGGCGCCGCTGGTGGTGCCCGGCGTCGACGACCTTCGGCTGGATGCGGACGGTCGTGCCCTCGTCGGAGGTCTTGATCGCCAGCTCCTCGATGTCGAAGCCCAGCTCGTTGAGGCGCTCGACGCGCTGGCTGATGCGCCAGCGCTCGGACGACGAGAAGGACTCGCTGCCCGTCAGCTCCTTCCAGAGCGAACGGTACGCGGCGACGATGCCGTTGGACACCTTGATCGGGTCGAGGTCCTCGTCGATCCGGCCGCCGGCCTCGAGGTCCATCAGCTCGCCGGCGATGTTCACGCGCGCGATCTCCAGGTCGTTCTCGCGCTGGCCGTTGGAGAGCCCGTCGTAGAGCTGCCCCGTCTCGGCATCCACCAGGTAGGCGGCGAACGCGCCGGCATCGCGGCGGAAGAGCGTGTTGGAGAGCGAGACATCGCCCCAGAAGAAGCCGACGATGTGCAGCCGGACCAGGAGCACCGCGAGCGCGTCGACAAGACGGGTCGCTGTGTCGGGCCGCAGAGTCTGCGAGAACAGCGCGCGGTAGGGGAGCGAGAACTTGAGGTGGCGGGTGACCAGGGCGGCGTTCAGCTCGTTGCCGTCGTCGTCCGTGCGGTTCTTGATGACGGCGACCGGGTCGACGCAGGGCACGTCGAGGCGCTGCAGCGTGCGCAGCATGTCGTATTCGCGCTGTGCCATCTCGGCCGTCGTCTCCTTGATGGCGATGACGTACCCGGAGAGGTTCGCGAATCGGACCAGGTGCCGGCTGATGCCTTTCGGCAGGAGCGCGATGTGCTCGGCGGACCACTGGTCGAGCGGGACGTTCCAGGGGAGGTCGAGCAGCGCGGGGTCGACGGTCGCCGCGGTGATGTTGACGGAGCCGGCCATGAGGATGCCTTCCGGGTTCGGTGCTGACGGGGAAAGCACTCTGCCGCAGCCCGGGAACCGGACTGCGGCAGAGTGTGATTCCTTCTGAGGAGCCTAGTGCGCGACCTCAGTCGACGACGGCGCCGCCGAGGCGCTCGCCCGACTCGGCGTGGAACGCGTGCACGTGACCCGGCTTCGGGGTGATGTACACGGTGTCGCCGGCGTTCGGGTGAACGCGGCCGTCGACGCGACCGACGATGTCGGTGCGCTTGCCGTCGACCTCCGAGTGGCCGTACAGGTAGCCGTCGGCGCCGAGCTCCTCGACGAGGTCGACCGTCACCTTGAGGCCGCTGCCCTCGGTGGACGACACGACGACGTCCTCCGGGCGGACGCCGATGGTGACGGCGGAGCCGGCTGCCGCGAGGATGTCCCGCTCGACCGGGACGATCGCGTTGCCGAACTTGATGCCGCCGTCGGTCACGTCGGCCGAGAACAGGTTCATGGCCGGGCTGCCGATGAAGCCGGCGACGAAGACGTTCTTCGGCTGCGCGTACAGGTCGCGCGGGGTGCCGACCTGCTGCAGGACGCCGTCCTTGAGGACCGCGATGCGGTCGCCCATGGTCAGGGCCTCGGTCTGGTCGTGGGTGACGTAGACGGTCGTGACACCCAGGCGGCGGGTCAGCGACGCGATCTGCGTGCGGGTCTGGACGCGGAGCTTGGCGTCGAGGTTCGACAGCGGCTCGTCCATGAGGAACACCTGGGGGGAGCGGACGATCGCGCGGCCCATGGCGACGCGCTGACGCTGACCACCGGAGAGCGCCTTCGGCTTGCGGCCGAGGTACGGCTCCAGGTCGAGCAGCTTGGCGGCTTCGAGGACCCGGCTGGCGCGCTCCTCCTTGCCGACACCGGCGATCTTGAGCGCGAAGCCCATGTTCTCGGCGACCGTCATGTGCGGGTAGAGCGCGTAGTTCTGGAACACCATCGCGATGTCGCGGTCCTTCGGCGGGACGTCGGTGACGTTGCGCTCGCCGATGAAGATGTTGCCGTCGTTGACCTCTTCCAGACCCGCGAGCATGCGGAGGGAGGTCGACTTGCCGCAACCCGAGGGGCCGACGAGGACGAGGAACTCGCCGTCCGCGATGTCGAGGTCGAGCGCGTCCACGGCGGGACGGTTGGAACCCGGGTAGAGCCGGGTCGCCTTGTCATAGGTGACAGTCGCCATTTTCTCTTCTTCTCCTTCACCGGCAGGTACGTGCCGGACGATCCGTTGTGATGGATGAACGTGGCGTCGACGTCCGTAGGGCATCAGCGCCGCAATCCCCCATAATATGGCATCGGCGAGGGTGTCGACGACCGCTCCCGGTTCGAGGCGCCGCCGTCGTGCTCCGCGCGTCCAGCGACCGTCTGGTCTATTCCCAGACTGGGTGAATACGATCGACCGGTTGCGTGCGTTCCCCGGTGCGCGACGCCGCCGCTGCGTCCCCCTGCGCAGCCCCGATCGACCCCGAGAGTGTGATTCCCCCATGACCGACCCCGACGAGAACGGCGACGTCCGTGCAGTCGCGCGGGAGAAAGCCCGCCAGCTCCGCACATCTCAGCAGCGCAAGGACCGCCGCAACCGCGCGCTGATCGGCGGTGGGATCGCGGTCGGCGTTCTGGCCGTCGTCGCCATCGTCGCCGTCGTCATCGTCGGCGCCATCCGCCCGACGGTCCCCGGCCCGAAGAACATGGCCAGCGACGGCGTCGTGATCGGCGCAGGCCTGAAGGTCGCCACGACTCCGGCCCTCGCGGCCGACTCGAAGCCCATCGCGACCACGCCGGACCCCAATGCCGCCGCCGTCGACATCCGTATCTACGCCGACTATCTCTGCGACCTCTGCGGAGACTTCCAGCGCACCAACCTCGAGCAGCTCGAGCCGCTCGTGAAGGACGGTGCGGTGATCGTCGAGATGCACCCGGTCGCCATCTACACCAGCCACTCCGCCGGGACGAAGTACTCGCTCCGGGCCGCGAACGCCGCCGCCTGCGTGGCCAACTATTCGCCGGCGGCATACTGGAAGTTCAACGCGTCGCTGTTCGAGAAGCAGCCCAAGGAGGGCAGCCCCGGTCTCAGCGACCAGGAGCTCAAGAAGCGCGTCGCCGCGGCGGGCGCCACGAGCATCTCGAGCATCGACTCCTGCATCGACGACGGCCGGTTCAAGTCCTGGGTCACGTCGGCGAGCGACCGTGCCCTCAGCGGACCGCTGCCCGACTCCGATGTCAAGAAGATGACGAACGCGCTCCTCGTCCTCGTCAACGGCAAGCCGTACACCGGCTCCCTCACCGACGCGGACGACTTCAAGGCGTTCATCCTGCAGGCCCAGGGCGACGAGTACTCCTCGACCGCCACGCCGACGCCGACGACGACACCGGCCGCGGGCTGATCCTCTCGGAACGGTTCCACCCCATCCCGTAGGATGGTGGGCGACGGGCCAGCCGTCGTCGCCGGCTTAGCTCAGTTGGTAGAGCACTCGCCTTGTAAGCGAGCGGTCGCGGGTTCGAGTCCCGCAGCCGGCTCCGTTCGTCTCCTCCCTCCCTCCCTCCCCGCCTCCTCGGGTTCGTGCGGCGCTCTTGTCGCGCTGCTGTCGCATGCCTATGATCGGTGTGCGATATCAGAACCCGCTGTTCGATAATCGAACAAGCCCCACAGCGAAGTGAGGAATGCCCGTGCAGTTCCACCACCACGGCTACGTGTCCGGAGATCCCCGTGTGCAGCCCGTCGCAGGCGCCGGCATCGATCGTCCCGACGAACTGCCCGACGAAGTCGACGTGCTCATCGTCGGGTCCGGACCCGCCGGCATGATCGCCGCTGCGCAGCTGTCGCAGTTCCCGAGTGTCACGACGCGCATCGTCGAACGGCGGCCGGGACGGCTGGCGATCGGTCAGGCCGACGGCATCCAGGCACGCAGCGTGGAGACCTTCGACGCCTTCGGCTTCGCGGAGCGCATCATCGGCGAGGCGTACCGGATCACCGAGATGGCGTTCTGGAAGCCGGACCCGGAGGACCCCTCGCGCATCCATCGCGCCGCCCGTGCCGTCGACGACCCGACAGGCATCAGCGAATGGCCGCACCTGATCGTCAACCAGGCGCGCGTGCTCGACTACTTCGCCGAGTTCATGGCCGACGCCCCCACGCGCATGCGCCCCGACTACGGCTACGAGTTCGTGGGGCTCACGGTGGCCGAGGAGGGCGAGCATCCCGTGACCGTGCGCCTCGTGCACATGGCGGGCGAGCAGGCGGGTGCGGAGCGGATCGTTCGGGCCAAATACGTCCTGGGTGCGGACGGTGCGCGGAGCAGGGTGCGCGAGTCCATCGGGTGCACGCTCGCGGGCGACCAGGCGAACCACGCCTGGGGCGTCATGGATGTGCTCGCGGTCACCGATTTCCCGGACATCCGCACGAAGTGCTCCATCCAGTCGGAGGGCGGCAATATCCTCCTAATCCCGCGTGAGGGCGGCCATTTGTTCCGGATGTACGTGGATCTGGGGGAGGTGCAGGAGGGGGACAACGGTGCCGTGCGGGCGACGACGATCGACCAGATCATCGCGCGCGCGAACGAGATCCTCCACCCGTACGTGCTCGACGTGAAGAACGTCGCCTGGCACAGCGTCTACGAGGTCGGCCACCGCCTCACCGACCGGTTCGACGACGTGCTTCCCGCGCAGCGCGGCTCGCGCGTCCCCCGGGTGTTCATCGCCGGGGACGCCTGCCACACCCACAGCGCGAAGGCGGGCCAGGGGATGAACGTCTCGATGCAGGACGGCTTCAACCTCGGCTGGAAGCTCGGGCACGTCCTCGACGGCCGCAGTCCGGAGAGTCTGCTCGCGACCTACTCGGCCGAGCGGCAGGTGATCGCCCAGAACCTCATCGACTTCGACCGCGAATGGTCGTCCCTCATGGCGGCGAAGCCCGAGGAGCTCGGCGACCCCACCGAGCTCGAGGACTTCTACGTGCGCACGGCCGAGTTCCCGGCCGGGTTCATGACGCAGTACCCGCCGAGCCTTCTCATCGGGGAGGCCGCCCACCAGGAGCTGGCCTCCGGATTCCCGCTGGGCAAGCGGTTCAAGTCGCCCATCGCGACGCGCGTCTGCGACGGAAACCCGGTCCACCTCGGGCACCACGCGAAGGCGGACGGGCGCTGGCGCATCTACGTGTTCGCGGACGCGGCCCGTGCGGGGGAGCCGTCGCCCGTCGCCGACCTCGCCGCCTGGCTCGAGGGCGACCCCGCCTCACCGGTCGTCGTCTCGACGCCCGATGGCGCCGATCGGGACGCCCATTTCGACGTGAAGGTCGTCTATCAGCAGCCGCACACCGAGGTCGATCTGAATGCCGTGCCCGCGATGTTCCGGCCGCGCGTGGGGCCGTTCGGCCTGATCGACCAGGAGAAGGTGTACGCGGCCGACCCCGCCGCCGACGTGTTCGAGGAGCGCGGGATCGACCGAGGCGGCGCGATCGTCGTCGTGCGCCCGGATCAGTACGTGGCACACGTGCTGCCCCTGACGGGCGTCGACGAGCTCGCCGCATTCTTCGCGCCGATCCTGGCGGTCCGGCAGTCGGCGGCCGTCTGACGACCCCTCGATTCTGAAACGTACCGTTATCCCCGTATGGTGGACTGAGTCGTCCACCCGGGGGAGGGTCCGTGAGTCACAGGCGTGCCACCGCCCTGATCGTCGTCATCCTCGTGCTCGTCGGTCTGGCGCTCGTCGCGTTCGGAACGTGGGCGGTGATGAACGGCGAGACCGGCGCCGGTCATGGCGCCGGTCTCGACGCCGGCCCGAGCGGCATGCGCGGCGCGGCCGCTGGCTGGGACTGATCCGTCGCGGGCGTCGAGGCGGCCGAGAATCGGCCGCCTCGACGCTTTCGTGCGTACTTCGGGCCGTCTGGGCGGGGCGCCGCCGGGCGGCGCGGCGCGTCAGCGCGCGGCGTGCTCGTGGGCGAGGTACGCGTCGAGGGTGGTCGCGCGGTGGCGGCGTGCGGCGGATTCGATCTCGTCGACCGGCGCCCCGGCCTCGATGAGTGCGACGATGGTCTCGTGCTCGCGCACCGACTCCTGTGCGCGCCCCGGGACGAAGGCGAACGTGGAGTTGCGGAGGTTGCCCAGTCGTCCCCACTCGGCCTCCACGAGATCGAGAAGCCGGCCGTTCGGGCACGGGGCGTACAGGGTCGCGTGGAACTCGTGGTTGAGGGCGGTGAACGCGCCCGGGTCGAAGTGGTCGAGGCTTGCGACCATGCGGTCGTTGATGTCGCGGGCACGACGCAGGTCGCCGGAGGTCAGCGACCGGGAAGCGAGGGCGGTCGCCACGCCCTCGAGGACGGCGAGCGTCTGCATGCTGAACGCGTACTGCGACTCGTCGACCATCGCGACCCGCGCGCCGACGTTGCGCTCGAAGGTGACGAGGCCCTCCGCCTCCAGCTGGCGCAGTGCTTCGCGCACCGGGACCACGCTCATGTCGAGCTCCGCCGCGATCGCGCCGAGGACGAGCCGGTAGCCGGGCGTGTACTCGCGCCGCGCGATCCTCGCCTTGACCCAGTCGTAGGCGGCGCGGGACTTGCTCTGCGTTCGTTCGTCGGTCGCCATCGAAAGGCGATCATATCCGGCTCAGGCGAGGGGTCGAAATATCCGAAATCGTATCATATACTATCCGCATCCCTCCCGAGCCCCGCTGCTCGGCACTGACGACGACGTCGATCGAAGGAGTAACCCCGAATGAGCACACAGCCGTCCTCGAACCAGCCGGCCCCGCCCCCGTCCGCCGCGTTCACGCCGACCGGGAGCTTCGCGGCCAGAACGGACCGGCGGAGGGTGGTGTTCGCGACCGTTGTGGGCACGACCGTCGAGTGGTACGACTTCTTCATCTACGCGTCGGCGGCGGCCCTGGTGTTCGGCCAGCTGTTCTTCGAACCGGCCGGCCCGCAGTTCGCGACCATCCTGTCGTTCCTCACCGTGGGCGTCAGCTTCCTCTTCCGGCCGCTCGGGGCGTTCGTCGCCGGGCACCTGGGCGACAAGTACGGCCGTCGGCTCGTGCTCATGGTCACGCTCATCCTCATGGGTGCGGCGACGGCGCTCGTCGGGCTCCTTCCCACTTACGCGGCCATCGGCATCGCCGCGCCGATCCTGCTCGTGCTGCTGCGCATCGTGCAGGGCATCTCGGCCGGCGGCGAGTGGGGAGGCGCGGTGCTGATGGCCGTGGAGCACGCGCCGACCGCCCGCCGCGGCCTGTTCGGCGCCTCGCCGCAGATCGGAGTGCCGCTGGGGCTGCTCCTGGCGTCGGGCACGATGGCCCTGATAGCGGTGATCGCCCCCGGGGACGCCTTCCTCGTCTGGGGCTGGCGGGTGCCGTTCCTGCTGTCGATCGTGCTCATCCTGATCGGCTACTACGTGCGCCGCCGCGTCGAGGAGAGCCCCGTCTTCCTCGAGATCGCGGAGCGCAAGGAGCGGACCCGCACCCCGATCGTGCAGCTGTTCCGCAGGCACGCGCTCCTCGTCGTGATCGCTGCGCTGATCTTCGCGGGCAACAACGCGGTCGGGTACATGACCACGGGCGGCTACATCCAGAACTACGCCACGAACCCGGACGGCCCGCTGGCGCTCGACCGCGGCCCCGTGCTCTGGGCGGTCGCCGGTTCGGCGGTCACCTGGCTGCTGTCGACCTGGTACGCGGGTCGGCTGAGCGACGCGATCGGCCGCCGCACGACCTACATCGCCGGGTGGATCCTGCAGCTCGTCGGCGTCTTCTCGCTGTTCCCGCTGGTGAACACCGGCAACATCTGGCTGCTGTTCCTCGGCGTCGCCGTGCTGACCGTCGGCCTCGGCTTCACCTACGGGCCGCAGGCGGCGTACTACGCGGAGCTCTTCCCCGCGTCGGTGCGCTTCTCCGGGGTGTCGATCTCGTACGCGATCGGAGCCATCCTCGGCGGAGCATTCGCGCCCACCATCGCCACCGCTCTCGTGCAGGCGACCGGGTCGACGTTCTCGGTGACGCTGTACCTGGCCGGGATGACGGTCATCGGGCTGATCGCGACCCTCCTGCTGCGCGACCGCACAGGCATCCCGCTGGGTCCCGACCACGAGGCAGAGCAGGCGCGCTCCGCGATCTACGGCGCCCGCTAGCCGTTGATGCGGACGATCTCCTCCTGGTAGGGAGCGACCACGGTGGGGGAGACGCGCAGGTCGAGGAGCAGGAAGGGCCGCTCGTCCGCGGGCCGTGCGACCCAGTCGGCGAGGACGGCGAGGTCGTCGAGCGAGCGGACGACCGCCGCCTCGGCGCCGACGGCACGGGCGAGACCGGCGAAGTCGACGGTGGGGATGAGCATGGGAGCCTCCGCGAGGCCTTTGCGGCCATACACGTGCACTTCAGCACCGTAAGCCGCGTCGTTCCACACCACGGCGACGGCGTGCCCGCCTGCGACGCGAACGGCCGACTCCAGATCGGCCAGCGCCATCAGGCCGCCGCCGTCGCCGGTGGTCAGCACGACCGTCGACGCGGGGTGCGCGACCGCCGCGCCGGCCACGCTCGGGAAGCCCAGGCCGATCGACTGGTACGCCGTGCCGACCATCATCATCCGGTCGGGGGAGGCGACCGGCCAGTACATGTTCGCCCAGCCGATGAAGTGGCCGCCGTCGGAGACCACGACACGGTCCTCCGGCAGCAGCTCGCCGATGCGGGCAGCGGCCGCCCGGGGGTCGAGGAGGCCGTCGGGGGCGAGGCCGTCGGCGGATCCGTGCTCGCGCTCGCGGAGAGCGGGCAGGTCGAGGGTCTCCCGCCAGCCCGAGGCGCGGGCGCCGCGGTCGCGGAGCTCGGCGACCAGCGCCTCCGCCACGATGCGCGCGTCGCCGCGGACGTAGACGCCCACGTGCGGGTGGGTGGCGGCTGCCGCGACGTCCACCTGCACGACGTGCGTGCCCGGTGCGAACAGGTCGCCGAACCGCATCGTGAACTGGTTGAGGGAGGCCCCGAAGACGACGGCCGTGTCGGCCTCCCTGATCGCCGCCATGGCGCCCTCCGCGCCGAATCCTCCCGTCACCCCGAGGTCGTATCGCTCGTCGGGGAACACACCGCGGCCGAGCGCGGTGGTCGCCGTGGCAGCGCCGGTCGCCTCGGCCAGGTCGCCGAGGGCGTCGCCGGCCCCGGCGATCCACGCGCCGCGTCCGGCGAGGAGCACGGGGCGCTGCGCCTGTGCGAGTGCGGCCGCGACCGCCGAAACCGTCGCGGCCGCGAACGGGCCGGTCGGGCGGAGGGCCGAGGGGAGGACGGGCTGCGGGGCGGGCGGGATGGGTCCGGCCTCGCGCGTGGCGATATCGTAGGGGATCGCCAGCACGGTCGGCACACGATAGGTGAGGGCGTGTTCGACGGCGATCATCGTCGTGGCCGCCGCGTCCGTCCTGCCCACCGTGTACGTGCGCGCCCCCACGGCGGACGCCAGCGCGATCTGGTCGACGCCCCACGGCCGCGGCCCCGACGTGGGCTCGTCGCCCACGAGCAGGATGAGGGGGATGCGCGCCTGCACCGCCTCGGCCAGCGCCGTCAATGTGTTCGTGAAACCGGCGCCGTAGGTGGCCGTCGCAGCGGCGAGCCCGCCCGAGGCGCGATGGAAGGCGTCGGCCGCGACCACGGCTCCACCCTCGTGGCGCATGGCCGTGTACGGGACCACCGCCTGCCGCTCGAGCGCGTCGAGCACGTAGGCGTTGCCGTTGCCCATCACCCCGAAGACGTGCTGGACGTGGCTGGCGAGGGTGGCGGCGACGTGAGCGGAGACGGAGGGCATGGCGTGGCCTTTCGAGACGGACGGATACGAGCTTCCGTATGTGTCTCGCGCGCGCATCCCCGCGCGCGCCTCGTGCCCCTTTTGCGAGCATCGGCGGGTGGCCCGCCGGACGAAGGCAGTATATCCGGCTCAGCTCGCCGGGAGACGTCTTCGATCCTCCGGAACTCCGGACTTCCGTGTCGACGCGCCGGAATTTCGTCCGGAACTCCGGAGGTTCGGCCCTGTGCGGGCTTCGTCTCCGGAATTGTCGCGGTCGACCGGTGTCAGGCGGGTGCGGGCCCGGTGCTCGCGCGCACCACGAGACGCGTCGGGACGACGGTCGAGGTGACCGGCTCGGGGCGCCCCTCGATCTCGGCGATGAGCAGCTCGACCGCGCGGCGGCCGGTGGCCTCGAATTCCTGGTGGATGGTCGTGAGGGGCGGCCAGAACGAGTCGGACTCCGCCATGTCGTCGAAGCCCACGACGCTGACGTCCTCGGGAACGCGGCGGCCGGCCTCGTGCAGGGCGCGCAGCACGCCGAGCGCCATGCGATCGTTGGCGGCGAAGACGGCGGTGACGTCGGGGCGCTCGGCGATGGCGAGGCCGTGCTCGTATCCGGCCTGGGTGGACCAGTCACCGTGGAGGACGTCCGGGACCGGTGCACCGGCGGCCTCCAGCGTCTCGCGCCATGCGGCTTCGCGGCGGGTGGCGGAGTACGAGTCGGCCGGCCCCGAGATGTGCAGCACCGTCTCGTGGCCCAGCGACAGGAGGTGCTCGGTGGCGAGGCGGGCGCCCAGGGCCTGGTCGTTGTCGACCTGCGGGTAGTCGGGGCGCTGAGTGGAGTCGATGACCACCACGGAGAGGCCCTCGGGCAGCTCGACGTCGGCGCGGTCGACGATGTGCGCCTCGATGACGATCACGATCCCGTCGACCGCCTGCTCCAGGAGCCGAGACAAGGCGACGCTGACATCCTGCTGCGTCGGGCGTTCGACCGGCACGACCGTGATCGAGTAGCCGGCCGTCGCCGCGTTCACGGCGATGGCGTCGAGGGTGCGCATGTTGCCGTAGGAGGACAGGGTGAACATGACGACGCCGAGGTTGCGGAACCGGCCGGACCGGAGGGCGCGCGCCGCGTGGTTGGGACGGTAGCCGAGGGCATGCATGGAGGCCAGCACCCGCTGGCGGGTGGCGGCCTCCACATTGGTCAGGCCGTTGGCCACCCGCGACACGGTCTGGGTGGAGACGCCGGCGTGTGCCGCGACGTCGCCGAGGGAGGGCCCCCGCTTGCGACCGGCCCGCGGCGCGGCGACGGGCGCGGGATCGGCGATCGACTCGGTCATAGCTCCTCATTCTGCTGAGTTCTGCGCCCGTCGTGCGGGATCTTCTGAATTCGACTTGCGCGATGTTGACGTCAACATGTTAGGGTATGCCAGCAGATGTTGACGTAAACATCTTCGCGTTGCCCCCGAACCATCCAAGGAAGGCCATGACAACGACGTCCCTCACGCCGCCGGCCAGCCGGCAGGCCGCCACCCCGAGACCCCGCAAGCGCCGCACCCGACGGGATTGGCGCGGCTGGGCCTTCGTCGCCCCGTTCATGGTCGTCTTCATCGCGATGATCGTCGCGCCGGTCGTCTACGCGATCTACCTCAGCTTGTTCCGCCAACAGCTCATCGGCGGCAACGCCTTCGTGGGCCTCGACAACTACGTCGCCGTGTTCCAGGACCCGAAGTTCTGGGAGTCGTTCGGTCGGGTCGCGCTGTTCCTCCTGGTGCAGGTGCCGATCATGCTGGCGCTCTCGCTGCTCGCGGCGCTCGCGCTCGACAGTGCCCGGCTGCACGGCTCCAGCTTCTTCCGGATCGCCCTCTTCCTCCCCTACGCGGTGCCGGGCGTGGTCGCGGCCCTGATCTGGGGATTCCTCTACGGCGACCAGTTCGGCCTCACCGCCAGCATCAACCACCTTCTGGGCACCCAGTTCGCGCCGCTGACCTCGCAGTGGATCCTCGGATCGATCGGCAACATCGTGACCTGGGAGTTCATGGGCTACAACATGCTGATCTTCTACGCGGCCCTGCGCGTCATCCCTGGTGAGCTCTACGAGGCGGCCGAGATCGACGGCGCGGGAGCCGTTCGCACCGTCTTCAGCATCAAGCTCCCCGCCATCCGCGGCGCCCTCGTGATCGCGACGATCTTCTCGATCATCGGCAGCTTCCAGCTCTTCAACGAGCCGCAGCTGCTGAAGGCGCTCGCACCCAACGCGATCACCAGCTACTTCACACCCAACATGTACGCCTACAACCTGTCCTTCGCCGGGCAGCAGTTCAACTACGCCGCCACGGTCGCGATCGTGATGGGCGTGGTCACCGCGGTGATCGCCTACGTGGTCCAGCTCCGCGGATCGCGAAAGGAGCAGCGCTGATGGCCGCCGTCACCGACACTCGCAAGGCGCCGTCGCGTGCGGCGGCACGGGCGAACCGCAAAGCGCCCGAATCCGGCCGCCGCATCCGCAAGTCGCCCGTCCTCACCATCGTCATGGTCGTCCTCACGATCTACTCGCTCGTGCCTCTGATCTGGCTCATCGTCAACGCCACGAAGAGCCAGCCCGATCTCTACTCGACGTTCGGTCTGTGGTTCGGCAAAGACTTCAACCTCTTCCAGAACATCGCGGAGACCTTCACCTACCGCAACGGGATCTTCCTGCAGTGGCTCGGCAACACGCTGCTTTACGTCGTCGTCGGAGCGGGCGGGGCGACGCTGCTGGCGACAGTGGCGGGCTACGGCCTGGCGAAGTACAACTTCCCCGGCAAGCGCGCGGTGTTCGCGGTCGTCCTCGGCGCGATCGCCGTCCCGGGCACCGCGCTCGCGGTCCCGACCTTCCTGCTGTTCAGCCAGATGGGGATCACCAACACCCCGTGGGCGGTCATCCTCCCCTCCCTGATCAGCCCGTTCGGGATGTACCTGATCTGGACGTACGCCACGGACGCCGTCCCCGCCGAGCTGCTGGAGGCCGCGCGGATCGACGGCGCGAGCGAGTTCCGCACCTTCTTCACGGTCTCGCTGCGGCTCCTCGCCCCAGGGATTGTCACGGTCGCGCTGTTCGCGATCGTCGCGACCTGGAACAACTTCTTCCTGCCGCTCATCATGCTGAGCGATCCGACCTGGTACCCCCTCACGGTCGGCCTCAGCCAGTGGAGCGCGCAGGCGACCGGGGTCGGCGCGCAACCGATCTTCAACCTCGTGATCACCGGCTCGCTCATCACGATCATCCCGATCGTGGCCGCGTTCCTGGTGCTCCAGCGCTACTGGCAGTCGGGTCTGGCGGCCGGCAGCGTGAAGCAGTGACCCATCACCCGCACCACCTGCACCACACCTCCCAATGAAGTGAAAGGAACACCCATGAATCGCATCCTGCGTTCGCGGACGCTCCGGCGCGTGGCAACAGCCGTCGTCGCCAGCGCCCTCGTCGGCGCCTCCCTCGCTGCGTGCTCGTCCGGCTCCGGCTCCTCGTCCAGCGGCAGCAACTCCTCCGACGTCGAGGCGGCCCTGCAGAAGGGCGGGACGATCACGTACTGGTCGTGGACGCCCTCGGCCGAGGCCCAGGTCGCCGCGTTCGAGAAGGCATACCCGAAGGTGAAGGTGAAGCTCGTCAACGCCGGCACCAACACCACCGAGTACACCAAGCTCCAGAACGCCATCAAGGCCGGCTCCGGTGCGCCGGACGTCGCGCAGGTCGAGTACTACGCGATCCCGCAGTTCGCGCTCTCCGACTCGCTCGTCGATCTCACGCAGTACGGGTTCGACAAGCTCAAGAGCGACTACACGGCCGGCCCCTGGGGATCGGTGAACGTCGGTGGCAAGCTCGTCGGACTGCCGCAGGACTCCGGCCCCATGGCGATGTTCTACAACAAGACCGTCTTCGACAAGTACGGCATCGAGGTGCCGAAGACGTGGGACGAGTACGCCGCCGCGGCGGAGAAGCTGCACGCAGCCGACCCGAACGCCTACATCACCAGCGACTCCGGCGACTCCGGCTTCACCACCTCGATGATCTGGCAGGCGGGCGGTCGTCCGTTCCAGGTCGACGGCACCAAGGTCTCGATCAACCTCCAGGACGAGGGGACCAAGAAGTGGACCGCCACCTGGGACAAGCTGGTCGAGGGCAAGCTGCTCTCCAGCGTGCCCGGCTGGAGCGACGACTGGTTCAAGGCCCTGGGCAACGGCTCGATCGCGACCCTGGTCACCGGCGCGTGGATGCCGGGCGTGCTCGAGTCCTCCGTCAAGGACGGCTCCGGTCAGTGGCGGGTCGCGCCCATCCCGACCTATGACGGAACGCCGGCCAACGCCGAGAACGGCGGCGGCGGCCAGGTCGTGCTGAAGCAGAGCAAGAACCAGGCGCTCGCGGCGGGCTTCCTCAAGTGGCTGAACAACAGCGAGGACAGCATCAAGGTGTTCCTCGAGTCCGGCGGCTTCCCGTCCACCACCAAGGACCTGAACTCGTCCGACTTCCTGGCGCAGGCTCCGGAGTACTTCGGCGGCCAGAAGATCAACGAGGTCCTGGTCGACGGCGCGAAGAACGTCTCCTCGGGTTGGCAGTACCTGCCGTTCCAGGTCTACGCGAACAGCATCTACGGCGACACGGTCGGGCAGGCGTACACCGCGAACTCGAGCCTGAACCCGGCCCTCGAGGCCTGGCAGAAGCAGCTCGTCGAGTACGGCAACCAGCAGGGATTCACCGTCACCGGCAAGTGACGGCCCGCGTGGCCGGTCGCTCGTCGCGGCCGGCCACGCGTCTGCACCCCATCTTTCAGGAGAGACCCACAGCATGACCACGTTCGAGATCGTCGGAGACGACTTCGTGCTCGACGGAGAGCCGCACCGCATCCTCTCGGGAGCGATCCACTACTTCCGCGTGCACCCGGACGACTGGGCGGACCGCATCCGCAAGGCCCGGCTCATGGGGCTCAACACCATCGAGACCTATGTCCCGTGGAACGCCCACGAACCCCGTCCGGGCGAGTGGACGACCGAGGGCGGTCTCGACCTCGCGCGCTTCCTCCGCACCATCCAGGAGGAGGGGATGCACGCGATCGTACGCCCCGGCCCCTACATCTGCGCGGAGTGGGACAACGGCGGCCTCCCCGCCTGGCTCTTCACCGACCCGACGGTCGGCATCCGCCGCTCCGAGCCGACGTTCGTCGCCGCCGTCACGGCGTTCATGGAGCGCGTGCTGGCGATCGTCAAGCCGTTCCAGATCCACGAGGGCGGCCCCGTGCTGCTCGTGCAGGTCGAGAACGAATACGGCGCGTACGGCGACGACAAGGACTACCTGCGCCACCTCGTGGAGGTCTTCCGCACGGCCGGGATCACCGTGCCGCTCACGACGGTCGATCAGCCGCAGCCCGACATGCTCGAGAACGGCTCGCTGCCGGAACTGCTCAAGACCGCCTCGTTCGGCTCGCGCTCGAAGGAGCGCCTCGCCACGTTGCGCGAGCACCAGCCCACCGGCCCGCTGATGTGCTCCGAGTTCTGGGACGGCTGGTTCGACCACTGGGGCGCGCACCACCACACCACGCCGGTCGAGCAGTCCGCCGCCGACCTCGACGACCTGCTCGCGCTCGGCGCCTCCGTCAACATCTACATGTTCCACGGCGGGACGAACTTCGGCTTCACGAACGGCGCGAACGACAAGGGCGTCTACCAGCCCATCATCACGAGCTACGACTACGACGCCCCGCTCGACGAAGCGGGCGAGCCGACGGAGAAGTTCTGGGCGTTCCGCGATGTCATCGCGAAGCACGCCGCCGTGCCGTCCGAGGAGCCGGTGGTCGCGGCCGCCGCCCCCGCCTTCACGCGGACGTTCGAGTCGTCCGTCCCGCTGTTCGCCGTCGCCGAGCGGCTGGGGGAGTGGGAGCACACCGACGAGGTGCCCACCTTCGACGAGCTCGGCCACTACACCGGCTTCGGGCTCTACCGTACCGAGATCGACACCCAGGAGCCCGCCGTGCTGGAGTTCGGCGAGGTGCGCGACCGTGCGTACGTCTTCGTCGGGACGACCCGGGTCGGCGTGCTCGCCCGCGACCACCACGACCGCGCGATCACCCTCTCTCCGAGCCGCGGCACCCTGACGGTGCTCGTCGAGGACCAGGGCCGCGTCGACTACGGCCCCCGCATCGGCGAGTCCAAGGGGCTCATCGGACCGGTCCATCTCAACGGCGAGGAGCTGCAGCGGTGGAGCGTGCTCCCGCTGCGCCTGCCCTCCCTCGCCGCCGTGCGCGACGCCCTCGACGCCTCCGTGGCGGCCGGAGACCCCGCGCCCGAGCGGCTGGCCGGGCCGGTGTTCGCCCGCGCCTTCTTCGAGGTCGACGAACCGGGGACGCTGTTCCTCGACACCACCGGATTCGGCAAGGGCGTCGCCTGGGTCAACGGGTTCGCCCTCGGCCGCTACTGGACCCGCGGGCCACAGGAGACCCTGCACGTACCCGGACCGGTGGTGAAGGCCGGCCGCAACGAACTCGTGATCCTCGAGCTGGAGTCGGCCGCCGACGCGACCGCGGAGTTCGTGGCCGAGCCGCGGCTGGGGCACACCGACTTCTGAGCCGGCCGGTCCTCACACGGCGTCGCCGTCGGGTTCCGCCCGGCGGCGGCGCAGCTCGGCCTCGAGCTCGGCGATGCGGCGCGACCGCTGGTCCTCCGCGATCTCGCGTTCGAGCGCGGCGAGCTGCTCCTCCGTGCTGAGGGGCTGCTCCGACGCAGGCGTCGACCGCGTCGCCTCCCGGATCACGATCGTGCGCGCCCCCGGCGACGCCGGGGCGGTGCGACGGCCGAGCAGGAACCAGAGCGCGCTGCCGATCAGCGGGAACAGGATCACGAGGATCGCCCACAGCGGTTTGGGCAGGCGCACGAGCGCCGGGTCCCGCGACAGGATGTCGAACAGCGTCACCGCCATGATGACGAGCACGGCCAGGAACACCAGCAGCATGCCCCGAGTCTAGGGGCGCACCGTTCTGAGCCGGATCGGCGGGCTCAGCCGGATCAGCGGAACGAGAGCACCACGTCGCCCCAGGCCGCCCGGAGCGCGCCGTCGAGGTCCGGCTCCACGCGGTCCTCCCGATCGATGACCAGGGTCTTTCTGCCGCCCTCGGTGTACGCCGGCCAGCCGGGTCCAGGCGCACCGGTGCGTGCGAAGGTCGTCCAGCGCGCGAGGAGGCGTCGCGACAGGGCCTCGCCGGCACGTCGGCCGCCGAGCTTGAACGTCGGGTCTTTCAGGCCGCCGTCGAGCACGCCCCACACATACGGCAGCTCGGTGCCGTGCGCAGCGCCGATCCCGATGAGGCGCAGGGCGAGCGTCGTGAAGTCGAACCGGTAGAGGTAGGTGGGTGCGACCCGGGAGTGGCCTGCCGCCGCCCAGAGCGTCGGCATGCGGAAGCCGATGTCCGTCGCGATGTCCAGGCCGCGCGCCGAGCGTCGTGCGCCACGGTAGGCGCCGAGAACCTGATCCCTGCTCGGCGCCGCGAGTGCGGGATTGTCCTCGAGCATCAGGGCGAACATCCGCTCGATCGCGTCACGCGTGATCGGGATGAGCGGAGACTTCATGTACTTGAAGAGCGTGGCCTCGTCGCGGTTGGTCCCGATGATCAGAGGGACGGGGAGACCGCGTCCTTCGCTCAGGACGGTGATCGGATGCTCGGGCAGGAGGTCGCCGTCGACGACCGGGGCGAACGCGAGGGTGCCGGGGATGGTGCTCGGGACGTCGTTGTACACCGCGGAGGAGGCGGAGACGATCCGATCGACGGGCAGTCGGCGCAGCGCGCTCACGGCGCCGTCGATCCCGATGCCCGCAGCCGCGAGGAAGCGCTCCGCGACGCCGCGGGACCGTTCCCGTCCGTACATCGACGTCACCGGCGAGCTCTCCGCGATGGCGGCCCGGAACAGCCCCTCGGCGGTCGGCGTCGCCAGAAGGGCTGTCACGAGGCCGCCACCGGCGGACTCGCCGAACACGGTGACCTGCGCGGGGTCGCCGCCGAACGCGGCGATGTTCGCCTGGACCCATTCGAGCGCGAGGAGGACGTCGCGGAGGGCGAGGTTGGAGTCGAACACCTCGTCCTCGGTCGAGAACGACGAGAGGTCCAGGAAGCCGAGGGCGCCGATGCGGTAGTTGATCGTGACCACGACGACGTCGCCCGTGACGGCCAGTCGCGTGGCGTCGAAGAGCGGCTGGCTGGATGCGCCGTAGGTGTATGCCCCGCCGTGGATCCAGACCATCACCGGCTTGGCGTCGGAGCCGCCGTCCGGCCGCCACACGTTGAGGTACAGGCAGTCCTCGTCGGGCTCGGCGCCGGGGCCCAGAGAGATCGCCGGCACGATCTCCTGCGGCGCGACGTTGCCGAACGCCGTCGCGTCGGCGATCCCGTCCCACGCGTCGGCGGCGACCGGCGCGCGCCAGCGGCGCGCTCCGGTCGGCGGCTGTGCGTACCGGATGCCCTTCCACGCAGTGGCGCCCGCGGCGGCTGCACCGCGGACGGCGCCCGTCGTGATCCGGACGACGGTTCCGGCGTCCGCATCGGGGCCGCTGGCGGTGAGATCGTCGATGTTCATGGTTCCCTCGTCGTTCGTGGTGGGGCTCATCGCGGCCGTCGTCTGCTCGTTCATCTTTCCGTCCGGTCGTTCAGGCCGCCAGTGCGGCGATGAGGTGGCTCGCCTCCATGACCGCGAGAAGAGCGAAGAGCACGGTCATGATTCCGGCGTTGTGCTGGATCATCGCATCCTTGAGGCGGGTGAGTCCCGACGTGACCCCGGGGGCACCGGTCGCCGCGAGGGCCGTCGGGGCGAGCACTCCGAGTGCTGCGACCACGGCGAAGCCCAGACACAGGGCTCCGACTGCGAGCAGGGGAGCACCCGCGGACCCGAAGACCGCTCCGGCTTTGAGCTCCAGCGGGATGTTCTTGGAGTTCGTCGCCGCCATCAGCACACCGAGTCCGGCTGCGCGGACGGGGGTCAGCGTGTCGACGGCCGCAAGCCAGCCGGGGGTGGGAGCGGGACGCCCGCGGCGGGGCCGGCCGAGCCAGCTCGCAACGGCGAGGGCGGCGAACGCCGCGCCCAGGACGGCCGGGAGGATCACAGCGAACGGCGAGTTCCCCGTGCTGGAGCCCGACGAACCGGCGGACGTCAGTCCGGCGACCAGGGTGACCAGGAATCCCACCGCCGTGAACGAGCAGGCGAAGGCGAGCGCGTTGCGCCGTCCGCCCGAGGAGAGCAGCAGCGCGACCGTCGCGACGATCGGCAGCGGGCTGAGGATGATGCCCAGGGCGAGCGGGAAGGCCGATGCGATGTCGTCCATGGTGTGCACCCTTCGTGTTCCGGGCCCGGGATGTGGGCCGCTGCCACGGTATCCAGCCCGTCAGGGGGCTCTCGGTCACCTGTACGGTTTCTACGACACAAACATCAGGTAGCGCTCACGATTCATCCAGGTTGAGAGCGGTTCGGGCGAGGCTCGCCGCCGAGAGGGTGCCGAGTTCCCGCTCGCCTCGTAGACTCGGAAGGCCGTGCCGGGGGGCCACGTCGCCCGGGCGGTACGTTTCGTCCCCATTCACCAGAAGCGAGACTCCCGTGACGACGACCCCTCCCGGCTCCGACGAGCCCACCTCGAACCCGACCCCGGCTCCCGCGGACGTGCCGCCCGCGTCGCACCTGCCGGGCGACACCGCAGGCTCCCCGACCGAGCCGCAACAGCCCGCCGGCCCTGCGACTCCGACCCCGGCTCCGGCCTCCGGCGCTCCGGACGCCCCCGCGTACGCCGCGCCCGCGCCGGGCTACGCCGCCGCCCCTCCCGTGCCACCCGCCGCGGGCGGCCCCGTGCCGCCGTACCAGCCGTACCAGGCGCCCGCGCCCTCCTCCGGCACCACCAACGTGCTCGCGATCGTGTCGTTCGTCGGGTCGTTCTTCATCAGCCTGGTCGGCATCATCTGCGGCCACATCGCGCTCGGCCAGATCAAGCGCACGGGCGAGAAGGGTCGCGGCTTCGCCCTCGCGGGCCTCATCATCGGTTACGTGAGCATCGCGCTGACCATCGTCGGCGTGACCATCCTCATCATCGTCTCGGTCATGAGCGGTCTGGCCGTGGCCACCGCCGTGCGTAACCTGCCGACGGCGATCCCGAGCGCGCCGTCCGACGACATCGCCCTCACGGTGGACTGCGCGCGCTTCACGGCGGCGGCGGACAGCCTGCTCCCGGTGGTCAACGAGCAGCTCCCGAACCTCGCGGACGACCCGGAGACCGCGAAGGCGGCGCTGGTGAGCGCGTTCGACGCCTTCACACTCGCGACCTCGAGCCTGAGCGACCCGGACCTGTCGTCGGAGGTCGACGCGTTCAACGCCGACATCGACACGTTCAAGGCCGATCTGGACGCGTACATCGCGACCCCGGCCGACCAGCGCGACTCGACGCAGCTCGAGGACGACGTCAACACGCTCAGCGACCAGTTCGACACGCTGAACTCCTACTGCGGCTGAGCGCAACCGCGCGGCACGGAGCAGTCTGAGGGCCGGGCATCGCGATCGATGCCCGGCGCTCCGTCGTCTCACCCGAAGGGCACGGCTCCCAGCAGCACGCCGACCGCGAGCATGACCAGGGACACCAGGAGCGCGCGCCACAGCACCTTCTTGTGGTGGTCGCCGAGGTTGACGCCCGCGAGGGAGACCAGCAGCAGAATGGCGGGCACGAGCGGGCTCTGCAGGTGGACGGGCTGCCCGATGATCGACGCCCGCGCCATCTCGACCGGGCTGATCCCGTATGTCGCCGCGGTCTCCGACAGGATCGGCAGGATCCCGTAGTAGAACGCGTCGTTCGACATGAAGAACGTCATCGGGATCGACAGCAGGCCGGTGATGACGGCCAGGAAGGGACCCATCGAGGCGGGCACGATGTCGACGACCCACTGGGCCATCGCGGTGACCATGCCCGTCCCGTTGAGGACGCCGACCAGCACGCCCGCCGCGAGCACCATCGAGACGACCCCGACGATGCTGGGGGCGTGCGCCACGATCTCGTCAGCCTGGGCGCGGAGCTTCGGGAAGTTGACGATCAGCGCGAGGGCGGAGCCGACCATGAAGATGTAGGCCAGCGGCAGCACGTCGATCACCAGCAGCACCATCACGACGAGCGTCAGGGCGAGGTTGACCCAGATCAGGCGCGGTCGCAGTGTGGGGCGTCCCGGGTCGAGCGCGGTGCCCGCGAGCGTCGCCGTCGCCGTGTCGGCCGTCGCGGCGGCGCCGCCTCCTCGGACCGTCACGATGCCCCGGGTGTCCACGGAGCCGCGCGCTCCCGGAGCCGCCTGGGCGCCGCGGATCAGTCGGCCGCCCTGCAGGACGCCGAATCGACGCCGGGGCTCTCCGCCGCCCTCCGTCGCGAACGGCTCGGAGAGCGCCAGACTGCCGACGCGGTTGCGCTCGCGGACGCCGAGCACCCACACGAGGGCGAAGGCCACGACCAGGCCGACGGCGAGGGACGGGAGCATGGGCACGAAGATGTCGCTGGGCGAGACCTTGAGCGCGGCGGCGGCGCGTGCCGTCGGGCCGCCCCAGGGCACGATGTTCAGCGTGCCGTTGACCAGCCCTGCGACGCAGGTGAGCACCACCGGGCTCATGCCCAGCCGGAGGTAGATCGGGAGCATCGCGGAGGTCGTGATGATGAAGGTCGTCGACCCGTCCCCATCGAGGGAGACGGCTCCCGCGAGGAGGGCCGTGCCCAGGACGACTTTCGCCGGGTCGTCGCCGAGGAAGCGCACGATGAAGCGGATCAGCGGGTCGAACAGCCCGACGTCGATCATGATGCCGAAGAACATGATCGCGAACATGAGCAGGGCGGCCGTCGGCGCGAGGTCCTTGAGCGCGTCGACGATCATGTCGCCGAGACCCAGGCCCGCTCCGGCGAACAGGCCGAAGACGGTGGGGACGATGATGAGGGCGACCATCGGCGTCAGCCGTTTGGTCATGATGAGGGCCATGAAAGCGAGGATCATGGCGAATCCGAGGATGACGAGCACGTCGACTCCTTCGTCGAGTGGGATGGACTTCCCCACACCGTAGGGACGGCCAGAGCCCGCGTCGCGGTATCGCGCATTCCTCGGCGATCTGCGCGATCAGAAGATTCTGCGCATTCTGCGCATTCGCCGGGCGACACCGTCTCCGCCTACGCTGGTCCGGACGACGGAGACGGGAGGGAGGCGCCGCGTGCGGTTCGCCAGCCAGGTCCTCCTCCTGCAGGTCGCCACCGTCTCCGCTGTCGTCGCCGTGTGCGCGGGAGCGTTCACGTGGCTGGGCGTCCTCCAGCTGCGCCAGGAGGCCGAGGCCTCCGCGCTCGCGATCGCCCGCACGGTCGCCGAGGACTCGGATATCCGCGCCGCGGTCGCGAGCTACAGCGAGGACCCGGGCACTCCGGAGGCCGCCGCACTGGCGGGCGGCCCGCTCCAGCCGCTCGCCGAGAGTGTGCGGGACCGCACGGGCGCGCTGTTCGTCGTCATCACCGACGACCACGGCATCAGGCTCGCCCACCCGGACCCCGATCGGCTCGGCGAGCCGGTCAGCACGAGCTTCGCCGACGCGATGGCCGGCCGTGAGACGGTGGCGTGGGAGTCCGGCACGCTGGGCGAATCGGCGCGCGCCAAGGTGCCGGTGCGTGCGACGGACGACGGGCTCCCGGTCGGAGAGGTGAGCGTCGGCTTTGCGAGCGCGAGCGTCTTCGGTGGCCTGCCCGGGCTCCTTACGGCCATCGGGGCGGCGTCCGCGGGCGCGCTCGCGATCGGGGCCGGCGCCTCCTGGCTGATCCGGCGCCGGCTGACGCGGGTGACCCTCGGGCTCCAGCCGGAGGAGTTCGCCGCGCTCGTCCAGGATCGCGCCGCGGTGCTCGACGGGGTCGGCGAGGGTGTCCTCGCGGTCACCCCGGAGGGCGTCGTCAGCGTGTGCAACGGACGGGCCGCCGAGCTGCTCGGCGCCGCACCCGCATCGGTCGGCCTGCCGATCGCCGAGACGGGAGTGCATCCCCGGGTCGTCGCGCTGGTGGTCGCGGACGAGCCGGTGGTCGGCGAGGCCGTCGTCGTCGGCGGCCGCGTGCTCTACGTCGACCTCCGGCGGGTGGAGCGCGACGGACGTGACCTCGGCGCCGTCGCGGTCGTCCGGGACCGCACCGACCTCGTCTCCCTCACGGAACGCCTCGACGCCGTGGCGTCGATGACGAACGCGCTCCGCGCCCAGCGGCACGAGTTCGCGAACCGCCTCCACGTCATCGTCGGTCTGATCGATTCCGGTCGCACCGAGGATGCGCGCGCGTTCCTCGACGACGTGGTCGCGCGCGGGCCGTTGAAGTTCCCGGTCGAGCACGCCGACCGCCTCCAGGAGCCGTACCTCCAGGCGCTGCTCGGGGCGAAGGGGGTGGAGGCCGCGGAGCGCGGGGTGCTCCTCTCGCTCGGCCCCGAGACGCTCGTCGTCGGCGCCGTCGCCGAGGCGGAGGACGTCGCGGCCGTGATCGGCAACCTCGTCGACAACGCGGTCAACGCGGCCGTGGACGGCGCGGAGCCGCGCTGGGTGGAGGTGGAACTGCTCGACGACGGAGACACGCTCTTCGCGACCGTCAGCGACTCCGGGCGCGGCGTGGGACGGGTCGCGGAGAGCTCGGCCCGAGACGCCGGCGTCGAGGGCCTCGGCGAGGACGCGGTGCACGGTCGCGGGTTCGGCCTCCCGTTGAGCCGGGATCTGGCACGCCGCCGCGGGGGTGACGTGTGGCTCGTCGACCCGGGCGGCGACGGGCACGGCGCAGTGTTCTGCGCGCGGCTGCCGGGCACGGTCGTCGCCGACGCCCCGACGGCCCGGGCGGCCGCGGCGGAGAGGGGTGGTCCGGTATGAGCACCGACATCCGGGTGCTCGTCGTCGACGACGACTTCCGCGTCGCGGGGCTGCACCGCGACCTCGTGGACGGGCGTCGCGGATTCACGACGCTGGAGCCGGTCGTCTCCGCGCGGGCGGCACGGACCGCGGTCCGCGACCACGCTCCCGATCTCGTCCTGCTCGACGTCTTCCTGCCCGACGGCGACGGCCTCGATCTGCTGGCCGAGCTCGACGTCGACACCTTCGTCATCAGTGCCGCCGCGGACGGTGCGACCGTGCGCAGGGCGCTCCGACGCGGGGCGCTCGCCTACCTGATCAAGCCTTTCGACGCGCGGATGCTCGAGGAGCGACTCGACGCCTACCAGCGGTACCGCAACATCCTGACCGACGATCGCGGAGCCGACCAGGAGGCGGTCGAGCGGGCGCTGCGGATCCTCCACTCCGGAGACGGGTCCGCGGCCGGTTCGCGGTCTGCGACCGAGCAACGGGTCCTCGACGAGCTGCGCACGGGGGAGCGGACCGCCGCCGACGTGGCTGCGACGGTCGGGGTCTCCCGTGCCACGGCGCAGCGATATCTCGCGGCGCTCGCGGCTCGGGGGCTGGCCGAGGTCGCTCTGCAGTACGGCGCGACCGGCCGCCCGGAGCACCGCTACCGCGTCACTCCCAGACCATGAACGGGCGCAGCTCCAGCTTGCCGTTGCGGGCCATGGGGTGCCGCGCGGCGACCTCCACCGCCTCCTCCATCGAGTCGCACTCGAGGATGTCGAAGCCGCAGATCCATTCCTTCGACTCGGCGAAGGGGCCGTCGGTCACGTAACGTCTGCCGTCGCGCACCTTGACGACCCGCGAGGCCGAGGGTGGTTCGAGCGCGTCGCCGGTGAGGCGCGTTCCGGAGCTGTCGAACTCGTCCACCCAGAGCTCCACGTCGGAGTCGTCGGCCGGGGAGTCCGGTGCGGGGTCGGTGACCACGAACATCATGTACTTCATCGTCCTGTGTCCTTTCGATCGGGGACCTTCACCCGGAGGCCGAACGGCGTACGGCCCGGTCGACATTGTGCACCGCTGCGTTCGCGGCCGGAAGGACGGGACGGAGGGGACTCCCAGCCGGCCGGGGAGCTGGTTAGTGTAGCCTTGCCTTACTTCCTGTACCGATCCCCCGTCCCGTCGCGCGCGGGATCGGCGACGCCCGAGAGGAGCGCACGCCCGCGTGACCACCACCGCCCCGGCCCGCACCGACCGTCCCGCCTACCGGCCCTACCGGGCGCGCGTGTCCGCCGTCCGGCCGCTCAGCCCGCACTTCACCCGCGTCAGCTTCGCGTGCGACGACTTCGAGCACTTCGGCACCGAGGGCCTGGACCAGCGCATCAAGCTCCTGTTCCCGCTCGCCGACGGCACCATCTCCGACCTCGGCTTCGACGACGAGGAGTCGCTGGCCGCGGGCGACTGGTACGACCGCTGGCGCGCCCTGCCCGAGCATCTGCGCAACCCGTTCCGCACCTACACCGTTCGCGTCTCCGACCCGGCGGACCGCCGTGTGGACATCGACTTCGTGTCGCACGGCGACGGCGGACCCGCGGCCCGCTGGCTGCTGGCCGCGGCCCCCGGCGACGAGCTCGTGATCGTCGGGCCGGACGCCCGCAGCACGACGACGGGGATGGGCATCGACTGGCACCCGGGCGGCTGCAAGGACCTCCTCATCGTGGGTGACGAGACGGCGGTGCCCGCCGTAGCGGCCATCCTGGAGTCCCGGCCGGAGGACTGCACGGCCCACGTGTTCCTCGAGGTCCCCGCCCCCGAGGACGCGCTGCCTCTTCTGGCACCTCCCGGCGTCACGATCACCTGGTCGGCCCGCGGCGACGCCGAGACCGGCACCGCCCTGGTGCCCGCGATCGAGCGCTGGCTGGCCGAGCATCCCGAGGTCGTCGCCCGGGCGGCAGCACCGGAGCGGCAGCGCCTCGACCGTGTCGACGTCGACCGCGACGTGCTGTGGGAGCTGCCCGAGGAGGGCGAGGCAGGCTTCTACGCCTGGATCGCCGGGGAGTCCGCCGCGGTCAAGGCGCTGCGCCGCCTCCTGGTGCGCGGCCACGGAATCGACCGCCACCGCGTCGCCTTCATGGGCTACTGGCGGAGGGGCCGCGCCGAGAACTGACCGGCCGCGGTCATTTCTTCTCGGCGTCCTCGACTCCGGCGAAGGTCTCGGGGTAGTCGCTCAGCCAGGTCCAGTGGCTCAGCGGCCAGCTGATCACGAAGGCTTTGCCGACGACGTCGTCCAGCGGCACGAAGCCGCCGCCCGGGTCGTCCATGTGGTACCGGGAGTCGGCAGAGTTGTAGCGGTTGTCGCCCATCACCCACACCTTGCCCTCCGGCACGGTGACGTTGAACGGCTTGCCCGACACCTGCTGGACGCCGGCGGGGAGGAGCACGTAGGGCTCCTTGAGCGGCACGCCGTTCACGCTCATCTGACCGAGCGCGTTGCAGCAGCTGACCGTGTCGCCGGGGAGGCCGATGAGGCGCTTGACGAGGTGCTGGTCGCTGTCGGAGGCGCCCAGGCCCACGAAGTCGAGCACCGCGCCGACGCCCTGCTGCAGCGCGTTGCCGGTGCTCGGTGCGGGCGCGGGCAGCCAGCCGCCCGGATCCTTGAACACGACCACGTCGCCGCGCTGGAGCGGGAACAGCTTCGGCTGCAGCTCGTTGACGATGATCCGATCGTTGATCTGGAGGGTGTTCTCCATCGATCCGGACGGGATGTAGAACGAGCGCGCGACGAACGTCTTGATCAGGAACGAGACGAGCACCGCGACCACGAAGATGACGACGACATCCCGCAGCAGCGACTTCCACCCCGACTTGCGAGCGGAACGGCGCGGGCGGGTGGGGGCAGTGCTGTCGGTCACAATGCCTCACCGTACCGTGCGGAGGCTGTGAGCCGCATCCGACATCGCGGGCGGTGCACGTCAGGCTCCTGCTTCCGGCTCGGGCAGCTGATGCCGTGCCGTTCGGAACGGGCTGAGCGCGAGGAAGCCGGTCACCAGGGCGACACCGCCGATCGCGATCCAGAGCGTCGGCCGGAACCCGAGCGCGTCGGCGAGGAGTCCGCCGAGGGGCGCCCCCACGACGATCATCCCGCGGTTGGCCGAGCGCCATGTGGTGTTCGTGCGGGCCTGCAGACGGTCCGGGGTGACGGCCTGGCGATAGCCCATCTCGTTCGCGTTGCTCAGGCCGAGGCCGAATCCGTAGAAGCCCTGCCCGATCGTGAGCAGGGCGACCAGGGACCAGGCGGGGGCCGGCTCCGGCACCGTCGCGATGACAGCCCAGGCGAAGACCATGACGAGATTGCTCACGATGACGGCGCGTCCCGCACCCCAGCGGAGTCCGACCCGGCGCGAGAGGGTGCTGCCGACGAGCGCGGCGACTCCGGCTCCGGCGAGGGCGACCCCCAGCTGGAACGGTGACAGGTGCAAGCCGATCAGGACGAACGGCGTGAAGACGGTGCCGAGCATGCTGGTGAAGAAGAACCAGCCGTGGGAGCCGATCGCCATCGGCGCGAGCACGCGATGACGGTAGACCCAGCGGAGCCCCTCGGCGATCTCCGTCCGGAGCGGACGCCGGTCGGCGAGTGCCGCGGGAGCCTCCTCCACCCGGATTCGCCCGATCGCGATCGCGGAGAACAGGTACGACGCGGCGTCGATGACGATGGAGAACGCCGCGCCGACAAGGGTCACCAGCCCGCCGGCGACGACCGGTCCCGCCGTCTGGGCCACGGCGTCGCTCTGGTCCGTGCGCGCGTGGGCGGCGAGCAGCTGCGCGCGGGGGACGATCCGGGGCACGAGCGATTGCGCGGCGGCATCGCCGAACAGGGACAGCGATCCGACCGCCACCACGACGACGAGGAGGGCGGGGAGGCTGAGCCACCCCGCGACGGCGAGCAGCGGGATGACGAGCAGCAGCACGGCCCGCCCGAGATCGGCTCCCACGAGCACCGGCTTGCGGGGCCTCCGGTCGACCAGGGCGCCGGCGACCAGCCCGAGCAGCAGGTAGGGCAGCCAGCGAGCCGCGTTGAGGAGGCCGACATCGACGGCGTCTCCGCCGAGGTCGACGAGGACGAGCACCTGCACCGCGATGGTCGTGACGTAGGTGCCGAATCCGGAGACCGTGTATGACGCCCAGTACGCCGGAAAACCCGGGATCCCGAAGACGTCGCGGCTGCGAGGATGCGGCATGATCCTCCTTCGCGTCGTCCGATCAGGCTATCCGGGGGGAGGAGCCCCTGGTGGTCGTGCGCGCCGGGACGCTGTGAGCCGAATCCGACATCGCGGTCGGTGCTTGTCCGCGGGCTGTCGCGGTGAGAGCATCGGAGCACGGGCGCGCGACGCGATCGGCGTGCGCCCGCGTGATCATGAAGAGCGCGCAGCGACGTCGGGTGGGGTCACGACGCGGGGGACCGCGCCGCGCGGGCGGAGCGCGGCCCGCGACCGGGATGGTGGTGGCCGCGGCGCTGGCTCTCGTGGCTTTCGGGACGTTCGCGGTGCCGGCGCAGGCCGCCGCGGCCCAGGAGTGTCCGGCGACGGGATGCGCGATGCCGGCACCCTCGCCGACCGCGTCCGCGACCGAGACGCCGACCCCGACCGGGACCCCCAATCCGACCGGGACCCCCGATCCGACCGGGAGCCCCGATCCGACCGGGACGCCGACGCCCACCTCGACTCCGGATCCCACGGGCACTCCGACGCCGACGGGGACGCCGACCCCCACACCCACCCCGACCCCGTCCCCCACCTCGACCCCTGCTCCCGCACCCACCGACGACATCCCGCTCACGATCCCCGACCTCGGCCCGGGGCCGGCGCTCGACGAGGCCGACGTCGCGCGTGCCTCGCAGCTGGCGAGCGACCTCGCCACGGCGCAGGATGCCCTGGCCACCGCCTCCGAGCAGGCGCGGGACGCACAGCGCGAGCGGGAGCAGGCGCAGACCGTCGCCGACGCGCTGCAGGCGCAGGCGGATGCGGCGGCGAAGCGGGCGCAGAGGTCTGCCGCGTCAGCGGCGGCGCTCGTGCGCTCGGCCGTCTCGCACGGGCCCACCGCAGACCCGCTCGCCACCGTCCTCAGCGGCAGGGGCGACCTCCTGGGGCGGCTCGGGGCCGTCGACCGCCTGAGGACCCTCTCAGCGGACGGCGAGCGGACACTCCGCGCCGCGAGCGCCGACGCGCGGGCAGCGGCGGTCGCGAAGAAGAAGGCCGCCGCCGCCGCGCGGACGGTGTCCGCCATCGACGTCGCGGCGAGCGAGCAGACCGTGGCCGACGCGCAGACCCGGGTCGACCTGGCCGTCGCCGCGCTGGCCGAGGTGCCGACCGTGCTGTCCGCCGACGCGGGCTGGAGCACCCTCACCGTCGATCCCTCGCTCATCCCGGACGGCTGGACCCTCCCGGTGCACGGGCCGCTGACCGACGGCTTCGGGCCGCGGCCCTCCCGCCCCGCGGGCACCGCGCTCTTCCACCCGGGCGACGACATCGGTGCGGCCTGCGGGACCACGATCGTGGCGGCCGCGGCGGGCACCGTGGTCGACGCCGGGCCCAACGGGTCCTACGGCAACTTCATCCTGATCGACCACGGCGGCGGCGTGCAGACCGCATACGGGCACATCCGCGACGGCGGAATCGGCGTGGCGGTCGGGCAGCGGGTCGCGGCCGGACAGGCGATTGCGCAGGTCGGCTCGACCGGTGCGTCCACCGGCTGCCACCTGCACCTGGAGGTGCGCGTCAACGGTCTGCAGATCGACCCGATGCCGTTCTTCGCGGCACGCGGTGTCACGATCGGGACGCGCTGAGCGGCGGCCTCCTCCCGCGATCCTGCACGTTCGCCGGTTGTTCTCCGCGCTGTCTCCGATCTGGGCGTACCGTGCTGGCATGACCGAACTCACGGAGCTCGTCGGGTCATGGATGCGGCGCCAACGGTGGTATTCGACCAAGAGCGTCGAGCCGAGACTGCGACTCCTCGCCTCCTTCGAGATCGAGCCCGCCGATCCCGACCTCCGCATCGTCACCCACTTCTTCTGCGACGACGCCCCCCGCACCCCACGGGTGTACCAGGTGCCGGTCGTGGCACGGCCGGATCGGGGCGGCGACGCGACGGCCCTCATCGGCGAGGCCGGCGGACGCTTCCTCTACGACGGCCCGACCGAGGAGGCCTACGTCGCCTCCCTCATCGCGCTGATGACCGGCGCGGACCGCTCCGAGGGACGCGACGCGCACGCACAGGGGCACACGCTCGCCGGCCCGATCGAGGTCGTCTCGTCGCGCCGTCTCACGGGTGAGCAGTCGAACACGTCGATCGTGGCCGAGCTCGCCGGCGACCGGCTCGCGCTGGTCAAGGTGTTCCGCGTCGTGCAGGACGGCGAGAACCCCGACGTCTCGACCCTGGCGGCGCTGACCGCCGAGGGATCGCGTCGGACGCCCGCTCTGATCGGCTGGCTGACCGGCGAGTGGCCTGCGGCGACGGGAGGCCGTGCCGCCGGCGAGCTGGCGCTCATCCAGGACTTCGTGCCGGGCGCGGAGGACGGCTGGGAGCTCGCCGTCTCGGCCGCCGAGCGCGGTGAGGACTTCGCCGACCGGGCATTCGACCTCGGGCGGGGCACCGCCGAGCTGCACCGTCAGCTGGCGCTGGCCCTGCCGACCCGGCCCGCGGATCGGGAGGATGTCGCCCGCGCGCTCGACGCGATGTTCCGCCGCCTCACCGTGACCACGACCGAGGTGCCCGATGTCGAGCGGCTGCGCCCGGGGATCGCCGCTGTCTACGAGGCCGCGGCGGCCGCTCCGGCGCCCGTGCTGCAGCGCATCCACGGAGACCTGCACCTCGGGCAGGTGCTCCACGCGCCCGACCGCGGCTGGCAGTTCATCGACTTCGAGGGAGAGCCATTGCGCCCGCTCGCCGAGCGCAGCCTCCCGGACTCCACGATGCGCGACGTCGCGGGGATGCTCCGCTCGTTCGACTACGTCGCCGGGTCGCTCGCGCAGCGGCAGCCGCCGATCGACGCGGCCGCCTGGTCCGCCCGGGCACGGGAGGCGTACCTCGAGGGCTACGCGTCCGTGGCCGGCGCCGAGCTGGATGAGCACCACGCGCTGCTCGACGCGTTCGAGCTCGACAAGGCGGTGTACGAGATCGTGTACGAGGCGCGGCACCGTCCGGCGTGGATCCCCATCCCGCTGGGCGCGGTGGAGCGGCTGCTGTCGACACGGGTCTGACGGTGGCCGCGGTGGACGTGGGCCGGACAGGCTGAGGCCACCGCGACCTCAGTGGGAACGGGCTCTCGCGACGAGTCGGCCGCGAACTCCGTTCGAACGGCGCCGCGCTCCGCGTGTCGGTCACGATCTCCGTGCGAACGGATCTCTCCGCCGACGCGCCGTCCAGAGTTCCGGAGGAACGGCGACGTCCGCCATCGGCGACGAGATCTCCGGAGTCGTCACGTCGCGCAGGGCCTCACGCCTCCGCGGTGCGCGGCAGGTGCTTGGAATACGAGGCGAGCAGGGCCAGCGACGACAGTGCGGCCAGCGCGATCAGCGCGAGGAACAGACCGATCGTCGACAGAGGCGGCGTGAGCGCGGCCATGATGGTCGGCACGAGGAAGCCTGCATAGGCCACGGCGTAGAACATCCCGGTCAGCCCGGCGAGGTCGCGCGGCGTCGCGATGCTCTGCACCTCCAGCAGCCCGGAGACGAGGGCGATGCCCATCCCGGCGCCCAGGACGACCGCCGCGAGGAGGCCGAGAAGCAGCGACCGCGTCACGACCGCCCCGGTGAGGACGACGAGCCCGGCGCCGATCGTGATCAGCGCCGCCACCAGCCCGCGCGCGCTCGAGACGGAGTGGAGCCGCTTGGCGATCGGCTGCACCAGCGAGGCGACACCCAGCGCGACGACGGTGAGGACGGTCGCGTAGCCCAGCCCCCACTCCCCGGTCCGATCGCCGAGCAGCACGGGAAGGTAGCCGTAGGCCAGTGCCGCCGCGGCGAAGATCCAGGGCGCCGCGACCAGCACCACCCGGCGGAACCGCTTGTGGCCCGCAGCCGGGATGCGCAGCTGGGCCAGCAGGGGACCGCGCTCGCCTCCGCTGGTCGCCGTCTCGGGGATGCGCAGCACCGCCCACGCGAGCGGCAGCGTCAGTGCGATGTGGACGACGAACGGCAGCTCCTCGCCGAACACGGTGAACTGCGCGATCCCGCCCGCGACGAGCGCACCGGCGGCGGAGCCCAGCGTGAACGCGAGGGAGGCGCGACGTGCTCCGGCCGCGCGGTCGACGCCCGGCTCGAAGCGCGGCGAGGAGACCTCCTTCATCCAGCTGGTGCCCACCGCCATCGCGATGCCGACCGTGATGCCGGAGAGCAGCCGTCCGACGTAGATCGGCACCGGTCCCAGCTCGCCCAGGGCCAGCGCTCCGCTCGCGAGCATCGCCGAGAGCACTCCCGCGAACATCAGCGGGCGCCGGCCGTGCCGGTCCGAGAGCGCTCCGGCGATCAGCAGCGCCGGCGCCAGGCCCAGCACATAGACGCCGAGGAACATGTTGACGGTCAGCTCCGAATAGTGCTGGACGTCCTTGTACATGAGCAGGAGCGGACTGAACTGGTTGCCGCACCAGGAGCAGACGAACATGACGGCGAACACCAGCCGCCACGGCGCGCGAGAGGGCCGGGCCGCGCGGACGTCACGGGTCTCGCGCATCACAGCGCGCCCTGGTTGCGTGCGATGTGCGTGCGCAGCAGACCGGTGTAGTCGCCGCCGCTGCGCAGGGCGTCGAGCAGGGCCTCGTGGTCGGCGAGCGAATCGCCCAGAGTCTCCGGCCGCACGCGGAACAACTGGTGCCGGATGCGCTGCTGGCGGTCGCGCAGGAGCCCGTAGAAGTGGCCGGCGAGATCGTTCCCCGACGCGTCCACGACGGCCGCGTGGAACCACTGGTCCGCCTCGACGAAGCGCTCGACGTCGCCGGCGGCGATGGCCGCGCGCTGCTCAGCCAGGGCCTCCTCGAGGGCGGTGCGCAGGGCGTCGTCGGCCCCGCCTCCCTCGCGCACCCGCGCGGCGGCGGTGGCCTCGATCGCCTCCCGCAGATCGAGCACGTTCTGCGCCTCCCGCGGCGACATCGGCACCACGACCGCCCCGCGCCGCGGCTCGAGCGTGAGCAGCCCCTCCGCCGCCAATCGCAGGAACGCCTCGTGCACGGGCGTGCGGCTGACGCCGATCTCGGCGCCGAGCTGCGCCTCGCTGAGCAGCGTCCCGCCCGGGGCCTCGCCCGACAGGATGAGGTGCTTGGTGTGGGCGTAGGCGTGCTCGGCGGCCGGGATCATGCGTCCAGTCTACGCCTTGCATGCAAGGTTGCGTGCAAGGTGGTGATGGTCGCGGATCAGGCCTGCGGGGCTGCCGCCTTCACCCGGTACCGGGCGGCCCGGTGCGTCTCCGCCACCCGGTCGCCCGCGCCGTGCAGCTTGTTGCGCAGCGTGCCCGGCACATAGTCGGTCGGGTAGGCGCCGCGCTTCTGCAGCTCCGGGATGACGAACTCGACGATGTCCTCGAACGTGCCGGGGGTGATCGCGTAGGCGAGGTTGAAGCCGTCGACGTCGGTCTCCTCCACCCACTCCTGCAGCTGGTCGGCGATCTCCGCCCCCGAGCCGACGATGTACGGTCCGAGGCCGCCGATGGCCCCGTTGCGGCCGATGTCGCGCACGGTCCACTCGCCGCCGTCCTCGTTCGGGCGCTGGAAGTTGGCGACGGCCGACTGGATGGCGTTGCTCTGCACGTTGCCGATCGGCTCGTCGAGGTCGTACTGCGACAGGTCGACGCCCATCCACCCCGACATGAACACGAGCGCGCCCTCGTCGGAGGTGTACTGCAGGAAGTCCTCGAACTTCGCCTGCGCCTTCTCGGGCGTCTCGTCCGTGATGATCGTCAGCAGCGTGTAGATGCGGGCGGAGTAGCGGTCGCGTCCGGCGGCCTCGAGGGCGTCGCGGAGCTTCGCGACGGTCGCCTTCAGCCCGTCCTTGGTGGAGGCGGCGACGAAGATGGCCTCCGCGTTCTCGGCCGCGAACCCGATGCCGCGCTTCGACGCGCCGGCCTGGTAGATCACCGGCGTGCGCTGCGGGCTCGGCTCGGAGAGATGGATGCCCGGCACGGTGAAGTGCGTGCCGCTGTGGCCGATCTCGTGCACCTTCGCCGGGTCGGTGAACACGCCGGACTCGCGGTCGCGCACGACGGCGTCGTCCTCCCACGACCCCTCCCACAGCTTGTAGAGCACCTCCAGGTACTCGTCGGCGTGGTCGTAGCGGTCGTCGTGCTCCCGCTGGTCGTCGTGCCCCATGTTGCGCGCGGCCGAGGGCAGGTAGCCGGTGACGACGTTCCACCCGACACGCCCGTTGGTCAGGTGATCGAGCGTCGACATGCGGCGGGCGAACGGGTACGGGTGCTCGTAGGCGGTGCCCGCGGTGATGCCGAAGCCCAGGTTCTCCGTCACCAGCGCCATCGCCGAGACCAGGAGGATCGGGTCGTTGACCGGGACCTGCGCGCCGTGCCGGATCGCGGCCTCGTTGTCGCCGCCGTACACGTCGTACGTGCCGAGCACGTCGGCGATGAAGATCCCGTCGAACTTCCCGCGCTCCAGCAGCTTCGCGAGCTCGGTCCAGTAGGTGAGGTCCTTGTACCGCCACGCCTGGTCGTCGGGATGGCGCCACATCCCCGAGGCCTGATGGGCGACGCAGTTCATATCGAAGGCGTTGAAACGGATCTGACGGGTCATGCGATCCAGGATGCGGGATGCCGTGCCGCGGCGCACCCGGCACGTCACACGACGTAACCGGGGCTGGCGCTCAGCGCCCGGTGAAGCGGGGCCGCCGCTTCTGCTGGAAGGCGGCGAAGCCTTCGCGGTAGTCGGCGGTGTCGCGCAGGGCCGCTTGTGCGGCGTTCTCGGCGGCGACGGAGGACCAGAGGTCCAGGTCGCCGTCGCGCAGGCCCGCGACGATGCGCTTGCTCGCGAGGAACGCCTGGGTCGCACCGGTCGCGGCCGCGCTCGCCGCAGCCTCCACTGCGTCGTCGAGCTCGGCCGCGGGCAGGGCGCGACTGAACAGGCCGCCCGCCACGGCCTCGGTGCCGGAGAGCAGGCGACCCGAGTAGATGAGGTCGAGGGCGCGGTGCGGTCCGAGGCGGGAGACGAGCAGCCAGTGGCCTCCGGAGTCGAGGGCGGCGCCGAGTGCGGCGAACGGGGAGCCGACTCTCGCATCGTCCGCGACGAGCACGACGTCCGTCGCGACGAGGAGACCGAGCCCCACGCCCAGGCAGGCTCCCTGTGCGGCGGCGAAGGTCGGGGCGGGGAAGGCGCTCATGCGGCGCAGCAGCGGGGCGACGAGGCCGTCGAGGTAACCGGTCACGTCGTCGGTGGCCGGATCGACCCCGGAGATGTCGCGGCCCACGCAGAACGCCCGTCCTGTTCCGCGCAGCACGAGCGCTCGCACGCCCGCCTCCTCTGCCGAGGCGTACGCCGCGTCGAGGGCGCGGAGGTCGTGCGGCCCGAGTGCGTTCAGCCGGGCGGGCGCGTTCAGCGTCACGCGGGCGATGCCGTCGTCGATGGCCAGCTCGATCATGGCGCTCCTCACCCGTCGTAGTCGACGACGATCCGGTCGGTCAGGGGATGGGACTGGCAGGTCAGCACGTAGCCGCGCTCCAGCTCTTCGGGCTCGAGCGCGTAGTTCTCCGTCATCCGCACCTCGCCGTCGAGCAGCCGGGCCCGGCAGGTGCCGCAGACTCCGCCCGTGCAGGCGAAGGGCACGTCGGCGCGCACGCGCAGGGCGGCGTTGAGCACCGACTCGTTGGCGTCGACCGGGGTGGAGACGGTGGAGGTGGTCCCGTCGAGCGTGAACTCGATCTCGGCCGTGCGCTCGCCGTCGTGCACGACGACCGGGCGGCCCGCATCGCCGCGCACCTCGGCCGGGTCGCCGGTGGTGAACAGCTCGAAGTGCACGGAGGGACGCGGCACGCCGGAGTCCTCCAGCACGTCGCGGCACAGCTGCACCAGCTCGAACGGTCCACACAGGAACCACTCGTCGACGGTGTCGGGCGGCAGGAGCGTACCGAGCATCCGGCGCAACCGCTCCTCGTCGATGCGGCCGGAGAGCAGCGGGGCCGAGCGCTGCTCGCGCGAGAGCACGTGGTGCAGGGCGAGCCGGGCGGGGAAGCGGTCCTTGAGGTCGGCGAGCTCCTCCAGGAACATCACGTCGATCGCGGTCCTGTTCGTGTACACGAGGGTGAAGCGGGAGGTCGTGCTCGCCCTGAGCACGCTCGTCGCGAGCGCCATCAGCGGGGTGATCCCGGAGCCGGCGGCGATCCCCGCGATGTGCCGGCCGTCGAGGGCGGCGAGGTCGACGGTGAAGGTACCCTGCGGGCTCATGACGTCGACCCGGTCGCCGGGCCGCAGCTCGCTCGTCGCCCAGGTCGAGAACGCGCCGCCGAGATCGCGCTTGATCGCCACGCTGATGCGGCCGTCCCGGTCCAGCGAGGGCGGCAGCGGCGGGCGGCAGATCGAGTAGCTGCGCCGCAGCTCCCGACCGCCGACCTCGGCCCGCAAGGCCACATGCTGGCCGGGCAGGTAGTCGTAGTCGTCCCGCAGCTCAGGAGGGACGGCGAAGGTCACCTCGACGCTCGCGGCGGTCAGCGGCCGCACCTCGGCGACGGACAGCGTGTGGAAGCGTGCGCGGGCCATCGTCGCCCTCACAGCGCCTTGAAGTGGTCGAACGGCTCCCCGCATCCCTCGCACACATAGAGGGCCTTGCACGAGGTGGAGCCGAACCGAGACAGCTGCCGGGTGCTCAGCGACCCGCACTGCGGGCACTTCACGCCGAGCGAGAGGCGCACCGGGCCGCCGGGCGCGGCGGCACCGGTGGGGGGAGCGATGCCGTACTCCTCCAGCGCGGCCTTGCCCGCGGCGCTGATCCAGTCGGTCCTCCAGGCGGGGGCGAGCTCGAGGCGCACGCGGACCGCGTCGAAGCCCGCCCGGGCGAGCGCCCGCACGACGTCCTCGCGGATCGTCTCCATCGCCGGGCAGCCGGAGTAGGTCGGCGTCATGACCACCTCGACGCCGTCGTCGGTCACGCTGACGGCGCGCAGGATGCCCAGGTCGTCTATGGTCAGCACCGGCACCTCCGGGTCGAGCACCGCGGCCGCGGCCTCCCATGCCCGGTCCGCCTCGGCGAAGTGGCTCACCATGTCGCCCCCGGGTACTGCCGGGCGAGCACTTGCAGCTCCGCCAGCAGCGGACCGAGGTGCTCGGAGTGGCGTCCGCGGCGGCCGCCGCCGGACGACGCGAAGGTCGCGGGCGGCTCCAGGCCGGTCTCGTCGAGAACGGGACGCAGGCTCGTCTCGAACGCGGCGCGCAGGGTGGAGGGGCGCACCGCGATCCCCTCCAGGCGGTCGATCAGCGGGTCGTCGCGGAAGAGCTCGTCGACCGCCGGCCACACATCCGCCAGCGCGCTCAGCGTCCGGCGACGGGACTCGTCGGTGCCGAGGGCGAGCCGCCGCATCCACTGGTCGGCGTGGTCGCGGTGGTAGTCGACCTCCTTGACCGCCTTCGCGGCGACGCCGGCGAGCACCGGGTCGCCGGAGGCGCGCAACCGCTCGTACAGTTCCGCGAAGTAGTGGGAGGCCGCGAACTGCCGCACGATCGTGTGCGCGAAGTCGCCGTTCGGCTGCTCGAACAGGTGTGCGGAGCGGAACGCGTGCTCGTCTCGCCAGTAGGCGAGATCGTCCTCGGTGCGGCCGGAAGCGGTGCCCGCGTAGCGCAGCAGCGACCGGGCGTGGCCGAGCAGATCGAGGGCGATGTTGGCGAGGGCGACGTCCTCCTCCAGCTCGGGCGCGCGTGAGATCCACATCCCGAGCCGCTGCGCGAGCACGAGGGCGTCGTCGCCGAGCCACAGCGCGTACTCGGCGACATCGGGGGAGGCCGGGGAAGCGTGGTCGACGAACTCGGCCGACAGCGTGACCGTGCTGAGCTCGACGTGGCCGTGCCCTTCCTCGGACGAGGGCCCGGTGCTCACAGGTGCTTCACCCCCTCGCTCTCCGTGTAGTAGGTCGCGTGCCGGTAGTTCTTGCCCTCCGGCGAGGTGAAGAAGGCGTCCTTGGCGTCCGGGTCGCTCGCGGTGATCGCGTCCGAGCGCACCACCCAGATCGAGACCCCCTCGCCGCGGCGCGTGTAGAGGTCGCGGGCGTTGCGCACCGCCAGCTCCTCGTCCGGCGCGTGCAGCGACCCGACGTGCACGTGGCTCAGGCCGCGGGAGGCGCGGACGAACACCTCCCACAGCGGCCACACCTCGGCGGTCATGCGGCGGCCTCCCGGCCGGCGACGTGCCCCCCGCCGGCGGCGCGCTTCTCGGCGTACGCGGCCGCGGCCTCCCGCACCCACGCGCCGTCGTCGTGGGCCTCCCGCCGGCGCTGCAACCGCTGGGCGTTGCACGGCCCGCGCCCGGCGATGACCTCCTGCAGCTCGCTCCAGTCGATCGTCCCCAGCGCGTAGGCCTGGGCCTCCTCGTCCCAGCGCAGGGCCGGGTCGGGCAGCGTCACGCCCAACGCCTCGGCCTGCGGCACCAGCATCGCGACGAACCGCTGCCGCAGCTCGTCGTTCGAGAAGCGCTTGATCTTCCATGCCATCGACCGCGCCGAGTGGCGGGACTCGGCGTCGGGAGGCCCGAACATCATGAGCGACGGCCAGTACCAGCGGTCGACCGCGTCCTGCGCCATCCTGCGCTGCTCCGCGGTCCCGCGCATCAGCGTCAGCAGGATCTCGAACCCCTGCCGTTGATGGAACGACTCCTCCTTGCAGATGCGGACCATCGCGCGGCCGTAGGGGGCATAGGAGCAGCGGCACAGCGGTACCTGGTTGCAGATGGCCGCGCCGTCGACCAGCCAGCCGATCGCGCCGATGTCGGCCCAGCTGAGGGTGGGGTAGTTGAAGATGGAGGAGTACTTGGCCGTGCCGTCGATCAGCTGCTCCGTCATCTCGTCGCGCGTGATGCCCAGCGTCTGCGCCGCGGAGTAGAGGTAGAGCCCGTGGCCGGCCTCGTCCTGCACCTTCGCCATGAGGATCGCCTTGCGCTTCAGGCTCGGCGCGCGGGTGATCCAGTTGGCCTCCGGCTGCATCCCGATGATCTCGGAGTGCGCGTGCTGCGACATCTGCCGGATCAGGGTGCGCCGGTAGGCGTCGGGCATCCAGTCGCGCGGCTCCACGCGGGAGTCGGCCGCGATGAGGTCGTCGAACCGCGCCTGCGCGTCGTCCTGCTCGACCGTGTCGATGCTCGTCATCAGTCCCTCCGTCTCCGTCGACGCTCAATAACTGACTGATCGTTCGTTTAGTATATCCGTCCGGGCGGGAAGCATGCCACACTGGGGCGCATGACCGAGACGCTGCCGGCCGAGGGCCTGCGCCGGGGCCGCCCCGGCTACGACCAGCGCGGCATCCTCGAGGTGGCGGTGGCCGCGTTCAACGAGCACGGCTACGACGCGACCTCCATCGGGATGCTCGCGACCCGGCTCGGGCTCTCCAAGTCGGCGATCTACCATCACGTCTCCGCCAAGGACGAGCTGCTGGCGCTCGCGCTCGACGTGGCGCTCGACGGACTCGAGGGCGTGCTGCGCTCGCCGGAGGCGACGGACGGCCCGGCAGCGGCACGCCTGGCCGCGGTGCTGCGCGGCGCCGTGCACGTGCTCGCCGAGCGGAAGCCCTACGTCACCCTCCTGCTCCGCGTGCGCGGGAACACCGAGGTCGAGCGGGCCGCGCTCGTACGTCGCCGCGCGTTCGACCGCGCGGTGGCCGACCTCGTCGCCGAGGCGCAGGCGGAGGGCGCCCTGCGCACCGACGCCGACCCGGTCGTCGTCGCCCGGCTGCTCTTCGGCACGATCAACTCGCTCACCGAGTGGTACGACCCCGACGGCCCCCTCACCCCGGATTCCGTCGCCGACACCATCCTCGCCTTCGCCCTCTGACGCGCGCCGAGGTTCACGTCGTTGCGCTCATTCCGCCGAAATGAGCGCAACGACGTGAACCTCGGCGGGGGCTACTCCTTCGCGACCAGGGTGAGGACGTCGTAGGTCGCAACGAGCTCGTCGTGCTGGTTGCGGATGCGCGCGTCCCACCGCACCTCGCCGTACTCGTCGGTCTCCCGCGGCGTGATCTGCTTGGCCGTGAGCGTGACCCGGATGCTGTCGCCCGGCGACACCGGGGTGAGGAAGCGCAGGTCCTCCAGCCCGTAGTTCGCGAGCACCGGACCCGGCGCCGGGTCCACGAACAGCCCGGCGGCCCACGACACGAGAAGGTAGCCGTGCGCCACGCGACCCGGGAAGAACGGGTTCGCCGCGGCGGCCTCCTCGTCCATGTGGGCGTAGAACGTGTCGCCCGTGAACGTCGCGAACGCCTCGATGTCGTCCAGGGTCACGCGGCGGGAGGCGGAGGCGACCTGGTCGCCGATCCGCAGGGTCGCGAGCGACTTGCGGAACGGATGCTCGCCCCCGGCCGTCGCGGCGGCGCCCTCGTGCCACACGCCCGTGATCGCGGTGAGCATGTCCGGGGAGCCCTGGATCGCCGTCCGCTGCATGTGGTGCAGGACTGCGCGGATCCCGCCCAGCTCCTCCCCGCCTCCCGCCCGCCCGGGGCCGCCGTGCACGAGGTGCGGGACCGGTGAGCCGTGCCCGGTCGAGCTGCGCGCGTCGTCGCGATCGAGCAGCAGGATGCGCCCGTTGTACGCCGCGGAGGCGAGCACGAGATCGCGCGCGAACGCGGTGTCGTGCGTCGCCGCACTGGTCACCAGTGAGCCGCCTCCTCGCGCGACGAGCTCGGCCGCCTCGGCGGGCGACGTGTACGACAGGATGCTCGCGACCGGCCCGAACGCCTCCACCGTGTGCGCCGCGGGCGTGCGCGCGTCGGCGAACCGCAGCAGCAGTGGGGCGACGAACGCGCCCTCCGGCGCGACCCCTTCCGACCCGTCGGCCCGCCGCACGACCGGATCGCCGAGCGCGCCGACCACGACCTTCCCGCCGGCCTCCACGAGCCTTCCAACCTGCCGGAGCACCTCGTCGCGCTGGGTGCGCGAGGCGAGCGGCCCCATGGTCACCCCCTCCGCCCGCGGGTCGCCGACGACGACGCGCTCGGCGATGCGGGCGCGTACCGCGTCGATCAGGGCCTCTTCGCTCCCCGCCGGCACGATCGCGCGCCGAATGGCCGTGCACTTCTGGCCCGCTTTGGCCGTCAGCTCCACCACCAGCTGCTTCACGTAGGCGTCGAACTCCGGCGAGCCGGCGCCGGCGTCCGGTCCGAGCACGGAGGCGTTGATCGAGTCGGTCTCGCTCGTGAATCGCACGCCGCCGGTCTGCACGGAGGCGTGCGAGCGCAGGTGCTCCGCCGTGGAGGCCGAGCCGGTGAACGCGACCAGGTCGCCCAGCCGCAGGTGGTCCAGGAGGCCCGGCACCGCCCCGCACACCACCTGCAGCGACCCGTCCGGCAGCAGGCCGCTCTCGACCAGGATGCGCACCATCCGCTCGGCGACCTGGGCCGTCGGCGTCGCGGGCTTCACCAGCGTCGGCATCCCGGCGAGGAACGAGGGCGCCAGCTTCTCGAGCAGCCCCCAGACCGGGAAGTTGAAGGCGTTGATCTGCACGGCGACGCCCGGCAGCCGGGTGTAGACGTGCTGCCCGGAGAACGAGCCGTCCGTGGAGAGCGGCTCCGGCGGCCCGTCGACGACGACCTGCGCGTTCGGCAGCTCGCGCCGCCCCTTCGAGCCGTAGGTGAAGAGCGCGCCGATGCCGCCGTCCACGTCGATCCACGCGTCCGCCCGGGTTGCGCCCGCGGAGGCCGACGCGTCGTACAGCTCCTGCTTGCGGGCGGTGAGCGCCTGCGCGAACGCCTTCAGCAGCAGCGCGCGCTGGTGGAACGTCAGGGCGCCGAGAGACGCCTGCCCGACGGTCCGGGCGTGGTCGAGGGCGGCGGCGAGGTCGAGGCCGGTCGCGCTCACCCGGGCGACCGGCTCGCCGGTGGAGGCGTCGAGCACCGCGGTCGCGCCGGTGTCATCGGAGGGTGTCCACCACCGGTCCCGGACGTAGCTCGGCAGGACGGCGGGGGACTCGGTCATCGGTTTCCTCCTCGGAGAGCGTGTCCCGACGGGACGTATGCTGGCCGCATGGTCGACGAGGGCGCGGGCAGCGGATGGACGATCGAGCTCGGCGAGCTCGACGAGAAGATGGGTGTGCGCATCCTGGAGCAGTCGGCGGAGCGGGTGGTCGCGACGATGCCCGTCGAGGGCAACCGCCAGTCGTTCGGCCTGCTCCACGGCGGGGCATCCGTCGCCTTCGCGGAAGCGCTCGGCTCCTGGGCGGCGGTCATCCACGCCGGTCCCGGGCGCAGCGCGGTCGGCGTCGACATCAACGCGACCCACCACCGCTCGGCCCGCTCCGGGCTCGTGACGGGGGTCGCCACCGCCATCCGGCTCGGTCGCACGATCGCCTCGCACGAGATCGTGGTGACCGACGACGAGGGGAACCGGCTCTGCACGGCCCGCATCACGAATCTCATCATCGACGCCCGGGCCGTCCGTAGCGGAGGAGCCGTCTCCGGTCGCGTCGGGCCAGGCGTAGAACCCGCGCCCCGACTTGCGACCCAGCAGGCCGTCCGCGACCATCCGGCGCAGCAGCTCCGGCGGCTCGAACCGCGGCCCGAGCTCGCGGGCGAGGTAGTCGGCGATGTCGAGGCGCACGTCGAGCCCGACCAGATCCGTCAGGCGCAGCGGGCCCACGGGATGCCGGTAGCCGAGCTCCAGCGCGCGATCGATGTCCTCGGGCGAGCCGACCCCCTCCTCGAGCATCCGGATCGCCTCGAGCCCGAGCAGCACGCCGAGGCGCGAGGAGGCGAAGCCGGGTGAGTCGCGCACGACGACGGCGGTCTTGCCGATCGCGGCCACCCATCCCGTCGCGGCGGCGAGGGCGGACGGCGCCGTCGCCGACCCGGCCACCACCTCGACCAGCGCCGACGCCGGCACCGGGTTGAAGAAGTGCATCCCCACGAAGCCGCCCGGGCGGCGCAGCGCGGTCGCGAGCGCATCGATGGAGAGGGAGGAAGTGTTGGTCGCGAGCACCGCGTCGGCCGTCAGCAGGTCTTCCGCCCGCCGTAGCGCCTCCGCCTTCAGCTCCGGCAGCTCCGGGACGGCCTCGACCACGAGCTGCGACCCGGCCAGGCTCTCCCAGACGGTCCCGATGACCAGGGCGTCCGGATCGGGTGCGGGCTCGCCCCGTTCCAGGCTCGCCGCGACCGAGCGCCGGATGCGGGCCCGGGCGGCCTCCGCGGCGGCCTCGTCGCGTTCGACGACCGCGACCCGCGCACCCGCCATGAGGAAGGCGTGCGCGATGCCCGCGCCCATCCGCCCGCCGCCGACCACGCCGACGCGCTCGGGTGCCGGCTCCGCGGTCATCGACTCGTCCGCCGTCACGGCCGCCCCCGTTCGAGGAACTCCGTCATGCGCCGGTGCTTCTCCGGGGACTCGAACAGGACCGCCTGCGCCTCCCGCTCGGCCCGCGGATGCTCCTCCGCCGGCATCGCCAGCACCTCCTTGGTGTAGCGGGTCGCCAGGGGGTCGTTCGCCGCGATGCGGTCGGCGAGCGCGTGCGCCCCGGCGAGCAGCTCGTCCGGCTCGAAGAGGGCGGAGACCAGGCCGGCCGCGAACGCCTCCTCGCCGGTCAGCACCCGGCCCGCGAGCACGATCTCCTTCGCGAGCGGTTCGCCCACCAGCCGGGGCAGGCGCCAGAGCGCGCCCGCCGCGGCGATGATCCCCAGCCCCGTCTCCGGGTTGCCGATGCGCAGCCGCGGCGTGCCGAGCCGGAAGTCGGCCGCGTACGCCAGCTCGGCCCCGCCGCCCAACGCATAGCCGTCGAGGGCGGCGATGACGGGCAGGGGGAGCTCGGCGATGCGGGTGAAGATCGTGGCGTTGATGGCATGGCGGGCGTCGACGGCGGTGCGGTCGCGCAGCTCGGCGATGTCCGCGCCGGATGCGAACACCCCGTCGGCGCCGGTGAGCACGAGGATGCGCGGGTCGCGTTCGAGCCGCTCGCAGACGTCGTGCAGCTCGTCGACCATCCGCTGGTCGATCGCGTTGCGCCGCTCGGGACGGTCGAGCGTCACCTCGACGCGGTCGGCGCGCTCGGCGACACGCAGCGTCTCCATCGCGTCTCTCCTTCGAATCGCGAATTACCAAACGACCGTTCAGCAAGTAAACCCTACCAGCGCCGCCACCCCCGCGCCGCCCCCACCCCCGCGCCCCCCCCACCCGCGCGCCCCCACCCCCGTCGAGGTTCACGTCGTTGCGCCTTCGACGCCCGAATGAGCGCAACGATGTGAACCTCGACGGCCTTGCTCAGCGTTGGTCGTGGTCCTCGAACACCAGCGACGTCTTGGTGTCGCGCACCGAGGGGATGCTGGTGAGCTCCTCCAGGATCACGCGCCGCAGGTCCTCGTTGTCGCGCGCCCGCACCAGCAGGATCACGTCGAAGTCGCCGCCGACGAGGGCGAAGTGCTCCACCTCCGGGATGCCGCGGAGGGTGTCGCGCAGCTCGTGCCACTCCGCCTGGTCGACCCGCATGGTCACGTAGGCCGATGACGCGCGGCCCGACTTGCGCGGGTCCACCTTCGCCGTGAAGCCGGTGATGACCCCCGCGTCCACCAGCCGCGCCACGCGGGCGTAGGCGTTGGCCCGCGACACGTGCGCGCTCTCGGCGACCGCCGTGATGGAGGCGCGGCCGTCGCTGCGCAGAGCGTCCAGGATGCGTACGTCGATGTCGTCCATGGTGGGAGACATCCTGCCACGAGAGCGACCGCGGCGACACCGTTCGTCTCGATAGCGGGGGATCGGTGGCGCAGCTGGTCCAGTGAAGTCATCCTGAGAGGGAGCGACGTCTTTCGAAGGAGAAACGATGCACTCGGACGAGCTGCTGCCCGGCGACACCCCGCTGAGCCTGATCGACGAGGAGGGCTCGGGCCACCCGCACGAGCACCACCCGTTCCCGTCTGCCGATCGCCTGCTCACGGGCTATCGGCAGCTCGTGCTGGGCCGGCGGCTCAACGAGCAGGCCGACGCGCTGGTCCGTCAGGGCAAGCTGGCGGTGTACCCCTCGTCGCACGGGCAGGAGGCGGCGGAGGTCGCTGCAGGTCTCGTGCTCGGCGAGCAGGACTGGCTGTTCCCGACGTACCGCGACACCGTCGCCGTCGTCACCCGCGGCGTCGACCCGTTCGAGGCCCTGCTGATGCTCCGCGGCGATTGGCACTCCGGGTACGACCCGCACCGGTACAACGTCGCGCCGCAGGCCACGCCGCTCGCGACGCAGCTTCTGCACGCCGTCGGATTCGCGCACGCCGCCCGCCTCCGCGGCGAGGACACGGTGGTGCTGGCGATGTGCGGCGACGGCGCGACCAGCGAGGGCGATTTCCACGAGGCCCTGAACTTCGCGGCGGTGTTCCACCTGCCGGTCGTCTTCCTCGTGCAGAACAACGGCTACGCGATCTCGGTCCCGCTCCGCAGGCAGACCGCCGCGCCCAGCCTCGCCCACAAGGGCATCGGGTACGGGATGCGCGGCCGCCTGGTCGACGGCAACGACCTCGCCGCCCTCCTCGTCACGCTCGACGACGCGGTGCACGAGGCACGCGACGGCGGAGGCCCGACGCTCGTCGAGGCCGTCACCTACCGCGTCAAGCCGCACACCAACGCCGACGACGCCACCCGCTACCGCACCCCCGGCGAAGTGGAGCCCTGGCTCGCCCGCGACCCGCTCCTCCGGCTGCGCACCTGGCTGCGCGACCAGGGCGCCCTCACGGAGGGCGACGACGCGGAGGCCCACGCGCACGCGGAGAGCATCGCCGCGCGGGTCCGCGCCCAGCTCGTCGAGGAGGCGGAACCGCATCCCGAGGACCTCTTCGCGTACGTCTACGCCACGCCCACCCCGCAGCTGCGCGAGCAGGCGCAGCAGCTCGCCGCCGAGGAGGCCGCCCGATGACGCTCATGCACGACGCTCCCGCCGACCACTCCGCCGAGGGGGCACTGCAGCCCGCCGTGGCGCCGTCCACCCTGACCCTGGCGCAGGCGCTCAACCGCGCGCTCGCCGACGAGCTCGCCGCCGACCCGGCCGTGCTCGTCTTCGGGGAGGACGTCGGCCCCCTCGGCGGAGTCTTCCGCATCACGGACGGGCTGACGGCGCGGTTCGGGGAGGACCGCTGCTTCGACACCCCGCTCGCCGAAGCCGGAATCGTCGGCACCGCCGTCGGCATGGCCATGAACGGGATGCGCCCGGTGGTGGAGATGCAGTTCGACGCGTTCGCGTATCCCGCGTTCGAGCAGATCGTCGACCATGTCGCCAAGATGGGCAACCGCACCCGAGGCCTCGTCCGGCTGCCGCTCGTGATCCGCATCCCGTACGCCGGAGGTATCGGAGGCGTCGAGCACCACTCCGACTCGTCGGAGGCGTACTACGCCCACACGCCCGGCCTCACCGTGGTCTCGCCGGCGACGCCGCAGGACGCCTACGGGCTCCTGCGCGCCGCCATCCGGCACCCCGACCCGGTCGTCTTCCTCGAACCCAAGAGGCTCTACTGGGCGACCGGCGATGTGGACACGGAGGCGCCCCTGCCCGAGATCGGTCGCGCCCGCGTCGCGCGCGACGGCACGGACGCGACGCTCATCGCCTACGGCCCGTCGGTCCCCGTCGCGCTCGCCGCGGCGGAGGCCGCCGCCGAGCAGGGCCGCAGCGTCGGCGTCCTCGACCTGCGCAGCCTCGTGCCCTTCGACGACGAGACGGTCTGCGCGGCCGTGCGCGCGACCGGCCGGGCGGTCGTGATCGCGGAAGCACCCGGTTTCGCGAGCATGGCCAGCGAGATCGCCGCGCGCGTGTCGGAGCGCTGCTTCCACCACCTGCTGGCGCCGGTGCGCCGCGTCACCGGCTTCGACACCCCCTTCGCCCCGCCGAAGCTCGAGCGCTTCTACCTGCCCGGCGTGGACCGGGTGCTCGACGCGATCGACACCCTCCAATGGGAGGACGCGTGACCGCCCGGGTGTTCGAGCTCCCCGATCTGGGTGAGGGGCTGACCGACGCCGAGCTGGTGCGCTGGCTCGTCGCACGCGGGGACACCGTCGCCGTCGACCAGCCGATCGCCGAGGTCGAGACGGCCAAATCCGTCGTGGAGGTGCCGTCGCCCTTCGCGGGCGTGGTGGCCGCGCTGCACGGCGAGGAGGGCGAGACCATCCTGGTCGGTGCCCCTCTGCTGGAAGTGGAGGAGGCCGGCACGGCCACCGGGGCCCAGGTCACCGGGCCGTCCGGGGCCTCGGGTCAGGTGCTCGTCGGCTACGGGACCACAGACACGACCTCGGGTGCGCGACGTGCCCGCGTCTCGGCGGCGGCGGGCGCCCCGCGCGCCACCGCCGCCCGCGCCTCCTCCCCGATCGTCCCCGTCGTCTCCCCGGTGGTGCGGCCGCTGGCGCGCAGCCACGGCGTCGACCTCGCGACCCTCCGCCCCTCCGGGGCCGACGGGGTCGCCACCCGCGCGGATGTCGAAGCCGCCGTCACCTCGGCCGCTCCGGCACCCGCACCTGCGCCGAGCGCGACATCGGTCGCCGCCGACGCAGCCGCCGACCCCCGCACCGGCCTCACCGTGCGCGCGACCGACCCGTTCTCCCGCTTCCGCCGCACGGTGGCCGAGACCATGTCGCGCAGCCGCTCCGAGATCCCGGAGGCCACGGTCTGGGTCGACGTCGACGTGACCGACCTCTGGAACGGCCGCCGCCGCCTCGTGGTCGACGGCCGGGCTCCGTCCCTCCTGTCGTTCGTCGCCCGGTTCGCCCTCGCCGCGCTCGCCCGCCGTCCCGAGCTGGCCGGACGCGTCACGGCCGACGGCGGCGGCCTCGAGACCTTCGAGGGCGTCAACCTCGGCGTCGCGGTCGACACCCCGCGCGGGCTCGTCGTCCCCGTCGTCCGCCGTGCCGACCTCCTCTCGGTGCGGCAGCTCGACACCGAGCTCGCCCGGCTGGCGCAGGCCGCTCGCGCCGGCTCGCTCGGCCCGGCGGAGCTGACCGGCTCCACCTTCACGATCAACAACTACGGCAGCCTCGGCGTCGATGGGAGCGCCGCGATCATCAACCACCCCGAGGTCGCCATCCTCGGGGTCGGCCGCATCCTCGAACGGCCGTGGGTGGTCGACGGGGCGATCGTGCCCCGCCGCATCGCCCAGCTGTCCCTCGTGTTCGACCACCGCGTGACGGACGGCGGTGTCGCGGCCGGGTTCCTGCGCGAGATCGCCGACGCCGTCGAGTCGCCGCTCGCCGTCCTGTCCGACGCGCCGCCGTCCGCCCCGCTGCCCTCGACGGCTCCCGCCCCGGAATAGGGTGAGGGAATGACCGACGACAAGAAGCAGACCGACGACATCGAGAACAGCGAGGACTACGACCTCTCGGAGGAGAAGCTCGTCGCCCCGGAGGAGAACATCCCGTGGCTCCCGCACCCGGGCCCGACGGACGGTGAAGCCCCCGCCCCCTGAGCCGCGCCGACGCGCAGCTAGTGTTGGGGGAGTGACTCCCCGTACCTTCCCCCTGTGGCTGGCGCTCGTCATCGCGATGATCTGCGGTGCCGGCGTGGCCCTCCAGTCCCGCATCAACGGGGAGCTCGGCCGCCGTCTCGACGACGGCTTCACCGCCGCCGCGATCTCGTTCGGCTCGGGCCTGATCATCCTGCTCGTCGCGCTGGCCGTCGCCCCCGCAGGCCGGCGCGGGCTCGGCCGCGTGCGTGCCGCGCTGCGCGGCGGCGAGCTGCGCTGGTGGTACGTGTGCGGCGGTGCGGCCGGTGCGTTCCTGGTCCTCTCCCAGGGGCTCGCCGCAGCGATGCTGGGAGTCGCGCTGTTCACCGTGTCGGTCGTCGCCGGTCAGACGGTCAGCGGCCTGGTGCTCGACCGCGTCGGTCTCGGCCCCGGCGGCCGTCGCCCGCTCACCCCGGCCCGGATCGCGGGCGCCGTCATCGCGCTGCTCGCGGTCACCTGGGCCGTCTCCGCCCAGTTCGGCGGCGGCGTCCCGGTCTGGATGATGCTCCTGCCGCTCATCGCCGGTCTCGGGATGGGGTGGCAGCAGGCCGTGAACGGTCAGGTGCGTGTGGTCGCCGAGAGCGCGCTGACCGCGACCTTCATCAACTTCCTGGTCGGCACCATCGTGCTCGTCGTGCTGATGCTCGTGCACTGGGCGCTCGCGGGACTGCCGGAGCCGCTCCCGACCGAGCCGTGGCTGTACGTCGGCGGAGCCATCGGCTGCGTCTTCATCGCCGGAGCCGCGCTGCTCGTCCGGATCACCGGCGTGCTGCTGCTGGGCCTCGCGACGGTGGCCGGCCAGTTGCTGACCGCCCTGCTGCTCGACCTGCTGGCGCCGACCTCGCGCGCCCCGGTGGCGTTCTCGACGATCGGCGGCACGCTGCTCGCCATCGTCGCCGTGGGTGTGGCGAGCATCCGCTGGGGCTCGCGTCGCGCCGCCGAGTGAGCGGGCACGACGCGAGCGGCGTCGTCAGTCGAGGACGCTGAGGTAGCGCTCGGCCGAGAGGGGTTTGCGGTGCCCCTCCTTGCTCCCCTCGGGGATGCCTCCCACGTAGAGCCAGCCCAGCAGGCGCTCGTTCCTGTCGAGGCCGTGCATTTTGTGCACCGCCTTGGCGCGGGTCTGGTGCCCGGTGCGCCAGATGACGCCCCAGCCGGCGTCGTGCAGCAGCAGGCTGAGGATGTGCGCGACGCCCGAAGCGACCGCGTCCTGCTCCCAGCCCGGCACCTTGCTGCTCTTCTTGCGGCTGGCCACGATCGCCAGGAGAAGAGGAGCGCGCAGCGGCTTGGTGGCGAGCTTCTCGGCCTCGTGGCCGTGGGCCTTCGCGTCCTTGGCGAACGCCTTGCCGAGCCGGAGCCGGGCGTCCCCGCGCAGTTCGATCACGCGCCACGGGTGCAGAGCGCTGTGGTCGGCGACCCGTCCCGCCGCGGCGACGAGCGTCAGCAGCTCCTCGTGCGTGGGAGCCGCGTCCGTGACGCGGGAGTAGGAGCGCCGCGCGCCGACGCGGGCGGGGAGGTCGCTCACGCGTCGTCCGCGGTGAAGTTCAGTGAGAGGGAGTTCATGCAGTAGCGGTCGCCGGTCGGCGTGCCGAACCCGTCGGGGAAGACGTGGCCGAGGTGCGATCCGCAGCTGGCGCAGCGGACCTCGGTGCGGACCATCCCGAGACTGTCGTCCTCGAGGAGCTGCACCGCCTCCGGCCGCACCGACTCGTAGAAGCTCGGCCAGCCGCAGCCGCTGTCGAACTTGGTGCCCGACTTGAACAGCTCCGCACCGCACGCGGCGCAGGTGTAGAGCCCGGCCCGGCTCTCGTCGAGCAGCTCACCGGTCCACGGGCGCTCGGTGCCGGCTTCGCGCAGCACCGAGTACTGCTCGGCGCTGAGCTCCTCGCGCCACTGGTCGTCGGTCTTCGAGACCTGGTAATCCATTGCGGTGCCTCCATGCGGGGTCGGGTGGTCTGACTACACCCTAAACGGGTGCGGGGCCGCGCCTGTTCCCTGTTTCAGACGCGACGTGCCGGGCCCAAACGGCCAACACACAGGACCGCCCGCCTAGGATGAGCGGCGACCGTTCAACGGAAGGCGACGGATCGAGGAAGGCGGCACGCACGTGGCCGAGGCGGCAGAGCACCACGGGTCGGAGCCCGAGCGCTCCGGGCTCGGTGAGCGCGACGCGGCCATCCTCGCCTTCGAGCGCCAGTGGTGGCGGCATGCCGGCGCCAAAGAGCAGGCCATCCGCGAGGAGTTCGGTCTGTCGGCGGCGCGGTACTATCAGCTCCTCGGAGCGCTGATCGACCGTCCGGCCGCCCTCACGCACGATCCGATGCTCGTCAAGCGACTGCTCCGGCTCCGCGAGACGAGGCAGGCCGCCCGCCGGACCAGGGCCCTCCCGTCCGACGACTGACCCCCGAGGAACCCACCCCACGATGGCAGACAAGCACCCCCGCGACCGTTTCGACGAGATCCCGGACGACATCCAGCGCGTCGGCGCGCACCGTGCCCCTCGTCCCCGTGGCCGCGGCTGGATCGCCTTCGGCTGGGCGGCGCTCGCCACGGTCGTGCTCGTCGGCGCCGGCATCTTCGGACTCTCGCTCGTGAACGGCGCCATCTCGTTCAACGGCTCCACGCCGAGCGGCTCGGCGACGGCCTCGGCGACCGAGACCTCCGCTCCGACCCAGACGGTGGTGCCGACGGTCGATCCGTCGCTCTCCGTCAACGTGCTGAACGGCACCGCCACCAGCGGCCTCGGTGCGAAGGTCCGCGACGTGCTCACCGCGGCGGGCTGGAAGGTCGGAGCGGTCGCGAACGCCGACATGACGAACCTCACGCAGACCGTGGTCTACTACGCCGACCCGACCAAGGAGGGCGCGGCCCTCGGCGTCGCGCAGTCGCTCCCCGGAGCGACCGTCCAGAACACTCAGGACTTCGCAGACACCGGAGCCGATCTGACCGTCGTGGTCGGCTCCGACTACGCCGGCTGACCTCCGCGGGGCGTCATCCGGGCGCGACACCCCCGGCGGATCCCTTTGTTTCCGGCGTGTTTAACTTTCGGCCGAATTCGTAACGGTTTCACAAAGAAGCTGGCAATTACCCGTATTCCCGGCATTAGTATCGGTCCAACGCGCGGCGCTGGACCGCGCTTGCGACACAGCAATGGGAGTAATGCATGGCGAACGGAACCGTGAAGTGGTTCAACGCTGAAAAGGGCTACGGATTCATCACCGTCGAAGGTGGGGGACAGGACGTTTTCGTTCATTACTCCGCAATTGACATGTCCGGGTACAAGGTCCTCGAGGAAGGCCAGCAGGTCGTCTTCGAGGTCGGTTCGGGGAACAAGGGTCCCCAGGCCGAGTCTGTGCGCCTGGCCTAGAACCCAGCGATTCGACGAGTGGAGCGCCGCCCCTCGGGGCGGCGCTCCCGTGTGCGCGGGGCATCGGCGCCCCGCGCACACTCGTCTCCGCCGACGGCCGGCGTCGCGGCCTCCCTCCCTCGTCTTGCACTCGACCGCCGCGAGTGCCAGAATCGCTTTAGCACTCCATCTGATCGAGTGCTAACAGACGGAATCTTTCGCAGACGTCCGGGAGGGACGAGAAACACATGGCAAAGATCATTGCTTTCGACGAGGACGCCCGCCGCGGCCTCGAGCGCGGCCTGAACATCCTGGCCGACACGGTCAAGGTGACCCTCGGCCCGCGTGGTCGCAACGTCGTCCTCGAGAAGAAGTGGGGCGCCCCGACGATCACCAACGATGGCGTGTCCATCGCCAAGGAGATCGAGCTCGACGACCCGTACGAGAAGATCGGCGCGGAGCTCGTCAAGGAGGTCGCCAAGAAGACCGACGACGTCGCCGGCGACGGAACCACCACCGCGACCGTGCTCGCCCAGGCGCTCGTCAAGGAAGGTCTGCGCAATGTCGCGGCCGGCGCCGACCCGATCACCCTCAAGCGCGGCATCGAGAAGGCCGTCGCCGCGGTGACCGAGGAGCTCATCACCAGCGCCAAGGAGGTCGAGTCCAAGGAGGAGATCGCCGCCACCGCGTCCATCTCGGCCGGCGACAGCACCATCGGCGAGATCATCGCCGAGGCGATCGACAAGGTCGGCAAGGAGGGCGTCGTCACCGTCGAGGAGTCGAACACCTTCGGCACCGAGCTCGAGCTGACCGAGGGCATGCGCTTCGACAAGGGCTTCCTGTCGCAGTACTTCGTGACCGACCAGGACCGCCAGGAGGCGGTCTTCGAGGACCCGTACATCCTCATCGCCAACCAGAAGATCTCCTCGATCAAGGACCTGCTCCCGATCGTCGACAAGGTCATCCAGGCCAACAAGCAGCTCCTCATCATCGCGGAGGACGTCGACGGCGAGGCGCTCGCGACCCTCATCGTCAACAAGATCCGCGGCATCTTCAAGTCCGTCGCCGTCAAGGCCCCGGGCTTCGGCGACCGCCGCAAGGCCATGCTGCAGGACATCGCGATCCTCACCGGCGGCCAGGTCATCTCCGAGGAGGTCGGCCTCAAGCTCGAGAACGTCACCCTCGACCTGCTCGGCCAGGCCCGCAAGGTCGTCATCACCAAGGACGAGACCACCATCGTCGAGGGTGCGGGCGACCCGGAGCAGATCGCCGGCCGCGTGGCTCAGATCCGCAACGAGATCGACGCCACCGACAGCGACTACGACCGTGAGAAGCTCCAGGAGCGCCTCGCGAAGCTCGCCGGCGGCGTGGCCGTCATCAAGGCGGGCGCGGCCACCGAGGTCGAGCTCAAGGAGCGCAAGCACCGCATCGAGGACGCCGTCCGCAACGCGAAGGCCGCCGTCGAGGAGGGCATCGTCGCCGGTGGTGGCGTCGCCCTCATCCAGGCCGGCAAGCTCGCCTTCGAGAAGCTGGAGCTCGTCGGTGACGAGGCCACCGGTGCCAACATCGTCAAGGTCGCCATCGAGGCGCCCCTGAAGCAGATCGCGATCAACGCGGGCCTCGAGGCCGGCGTCGTCGTCGAGAAGGTCCGCAACCTCCCCGTCGGCCACGGCCTCAACGCCGCGTCCGGCGAGTACGTGGACATGCTGGCCTCCGGCATCAACGACCCGGTGAAGGTGACCCGCTCGGCGCTGCAGAACGCCGCGTCGATCGCCGGCCTCTTCCTCACCACCGAGGCCGTCGTCGCCGACAAGCCGGAGAAGAACCCGGCTCCGGTCGGCGACCCGACCGGCGGCATGGACTTCTGAGTCCCACCGCCTCGAGTCCATCTCGTCGCTGACGAAGAGGGCGTCTCCCGCACGGGAGGCGCCCTCTTCGCGTTTCGATGCGACACCGTTACGCCAGGTGCGAGCGGGACGGCTCGACCGCTCGATAGTCTTCTGACATCGGGTGGTCCAGCCATATGCCGCTCGGGGAATGGGCGGGGATCGATGCGCAGAACACCAGCGCTCCTGACCGCTGCGGCGGTCGTCGCTGCGGCCGCACTCGCGTTGACGGGATGCACTCCCGGTGCGAAGGGGGAGTCGACGCCGTCGGCCACCGCGCGTCCGACCGGCACGTCGACGCCGATGGCGGTGACGACCCCGGCGCCCGCGTGCTCCGCGCTCGTCGACCCGAGCGAGGTGACCGCTCTCGTGGGCGGCACGGGCGAACCTCAGACGTTCGAGCATCTTCAGTCGGGAGGCGTCTTCAACTCAGCGTCCTGGGCGGCGCTCACCGCCAATGGCGCCGTCTGCGGGTGGGGCCAGAACGGGCTCATGGAGCTGACGGGAGACTTCGGGTCGCCCTCCGTGTCTGTCCAGCTCGCTCCGGGGCTCGAGAACGCCTGGAACGAGCTGGTCGAGCGGCACAAGCCGAGTGCGGGGAGCGCCTACGACGGCGCCGTCTCCCGCGGCGGTGCGTGCGAGGGCTCGTTCTGCTCCACCGACGTCCTCGTCGAGGGCGCCTGGCTGCGCGTGGCCGCCCGGGGCGCTGGGACGGCTGTCCGCGAATCCGGCTTCCACGATTTCGTCCAGCAGATCGTGACGCGCTATCGCGCTCTTCCCCGGCCGACGGTGCTCTCCGCGCATCCCCGTGATTGCGACGACGAGGCCCTCCTCTCGTCGGTGCGCGCGTCCTTCGGCGACGGCGTGCAGCGCGGCGACAAGGACGATGCGTTCGCCTTCGGGATCGGGTTGCAGCGCGCCGGCTACGCGACGTCCTGCCGGTTCGACGACGACGGAGGTGGATCGCGCATCCAGAGCGAAGTGACCGTGCTCGATCACGCGACCCCCGCCCTGATCGCCGCCTACCGCTCGGGAGTCGATCACCCGGGCGCGAAGGATGTGGACGTCTCGTCGCTCCCCGGGTCCGCATCGGGCCTGTTCGAGCCGACGGAGGACTCGGAGCGCACCATCGTCGACGTGCTCGACGAGGGGAGGTGGGTCGAGGTCGTGACGTATGAGACCGATGACTCGGCGAAGACGGTCGACCTCGCGAAAGCCCTTCTTGCGAGCGACTGGGTGCGGAAGTAGCCCATGTCCCTCCGCGTCGGTACAGCCGCCATCAGCGCCCTCGTTGTCGCTCTCGTCCTCAGCGGGTGCTCGCTCCTCGGCATCCCCGATCCGGGAGCCTCCGCCTCCCGCACGCCGACGCCCACCCCGGCCGCCGCGTTCGCGCTCGACTGCCCGGCTGTCGTCGACGATGCGGATCTCACCGCGTTCCTCGGCGCCGACGCGAAGCCGGTCACCGACGTCGCCGGGATCACCACCTCCGTCGCCGCTGCAGGCCCACTCGCACTGCCGGCGGTGGGAGGCTCCTCCTGCGGGTGGACGCACGGGAAGGACACCCTGACGGTCGAGGTGCTCCCGCACGCTGCGGACGGGTGGGGACAGCTCGCCGCCGAGCATCCCGATGTCGCCACGCCCGGCGCCGATTACCAGGGCGGGGTCTCCCTGGGCGGCGACTGCGCGCTGACGCCGACGGTGTGGTGCCGCACCAACGTCCTGGTCGGCGGTGCGTGGCTCGCGGTCGACCTGCGGGCGGCCGCGGTCGCGGGGCTCACCGAGGCGGGTTTCCATGGCGCCGTGCAGCGGATGCTGCCGACCGTCACGGCGGAGGTGTCGTCCGCCCCGGCCGCGGCGACCGGTGCGCCGCTCGACTGTTCCGCCGACGATCTGCGCGCGCAGATGCAGACAACCTACGACCTGCCCGCGGTCACTCCGATGGACGTTGACGCGACGTTCCGGGTGGATTCCGCCGTGCTGCGGATGGGCGGCACGACGCTCTGCGTGTTCGGGCGGGGAGATGGCGGCAGCGGCGGCGGCACCGCGGTCGGCAGCGGGTACCTCGGCAGCCTCTCGGTGCTGCCCGCCGCCCCCGGCGTCTACGACCGGCTGCGCGCGGCCGTGCTCGCCCAGGATGCGAGCGCACACAGCGAGACGATCACGGTGAAGGGCGAGGAGTATCCGGCGCTCGTCTGGAACGGCGAGGTCGAGAGCACCCCGTTCGTCTCCGTCGACGCCGTCGTCGGCGGTCGATGGATCGAGTTCCACTCGACCGACACCGACCCGTCGCGCGCCCTCGCGATGGTGCAGTGGGCGGCCGGGAAGCTCTGACCGCGTCTCCCCGACACGCGGGTCGCCCCGCGGCTCATGCTGCGTCGCACGTCCCGACCGCGGCCCGTCGGGACGACCGCGGCACGCCGCCGCGCCGCGGTCGTCCCGAGGGGCAGCGGGCGCGACGCAATTGACCCGAAGGGCAGCGCAGGCGGCGCAGCCTACGCCGTGAGCGGCTTGGGCGCCGCGGGCGACGCAGCGAGCGGCAGGGAGACGCGGAAGGTCGCGCCGCCGCCCTCGGTCTCCACGACCTCCACGGAGCCGTTGTGCGCGGCGACGATGGAGGACACGATGGCGAGGCCCAGGCCGCTGCCGCCGGTCTCGCGGGCGCGCGAGGTGTCGGCGCGCCAGAAACGCTGGAAGATCTTCTCGCGGATCTGCGGCGGGATGCCCTCGCCGTGGTCGCGGACCTCGAGCGACGCCCGCTCGGTGCGGTGGTCGATCTGCACGGCGATCTCGATCGGGCTGTCCTCCGGCGTGTAGCGGAGGGCGTTGCCCATCAGGTTGGTGACGACCTGGCGCAGCTTGTTCTCCTCCGCCAGCACGATGGCGGGCTCGGCGGGGGCCGGGTTCGTCAGGACGACCTTCTCGGCCGTCACGATGGTCACGGGCTCGGTGCCGCGGCGCGGGCGGCTGCGGCGCAGGCGGGCCAGCGCGGAGCCGGCGAACGCGATGGGGCCGGTCGCGTTGGTGGGCCTGTCCGCCGGTGTGGTGGTCGGCAGCTCGGAGAGCGGCATCGGGACGGTGTCGAGCGTCGGCTCGTCGGGGTCGGCCGGCGCCGCAGCCGCGGGCACCGGGTCCGGGGTGAGCACGGTCACGGTGCGGCCGGGAGCCCCGGCCATCGCGTCCATGGCGGCGTCCTGCGCGATGCGCGTGAGATCGACGGGGTGCAGGTCGAGGGGCTTGGTCTCGTCGAGGCGGGCGAGCTCGAGGAGGTCCTCCACGAGGATGCCCATGCGGATCGCCTCCTTCTCGATGCGGTCCATCGCCTGGGCGACGTCCTCCGGGGTCTGGAGGGCGCCCATCCGGTACAGCTCGGCGTAGCCGCGTACCGACACCAGCGGCGTGCGCAGCTCGTGCGAGGCGTCGCCGACGAAGCGCCGCATCTGGTCGATCGTGCGCGCACGGTCGCTGAACGCGCGGTCGATCCGGTTCAGCATCGTGTTGAGGGAGCGGTTGAGCCGCCCGACCTCGGTGTTCGGCGTCGCCCCGCCGAGGCGCTGGCTGAAGTCGCCGTCGGCGATGCGCGCGGCGGTCTGCTCCACCTCCCGCAGCGGCTGGAACGTGGTGGTCACGAGCATCCGGGTCAGGCCCGCGCCGACGATGATGACGATGACGCCGAAGCCGAGGAAGATTGCGAGGAAGCTCGCCATCACCGTGTCGATCTGCGTGGTCGTCGTCGCGACGATGGCCGTGCCGAGGGCGCCCGGCGGATTCGTCAGCGTCACCGTCTGCGCCAGGGCGCGGTAGGTCGTGTGCCCGTCGTTGCTCTGCAGCGGGTAGCCTCCCGCGGGCAGCTTCTTGCCGTCGGCGACGCTCAGGGTGTCGGGCACCGCGGGCCGGTGCGAGTACGGGATGTTGGTCCAGTTGGTCTTGACCAGGTTCCCGTCGGCGTCGTACAGCGCCGCGAAGTAGTCCGACGGGCTGGCGTCGGAGGCGATCTTCTCGCTGTCGGACGAGGTGCCGTAGAGGTAGGTGTTGAGGTACGACGCCCCCGACGCGGCCGAGAGCTGCGCATCCAGCTGATCGAGCAGCACCGGCTTGAGCATCGACATGGTGCCGATGCCCGTCACGAGCAGCCCCAGCGTCAGCATGAGCACGGTGACACCCGTGATCTTGGTGCGCAGGGAGATCGCGTTCCAGCGGTCGAGCAGGCGAGAGTGCATGAGGCCGTCAGTCTATGCGGTGCGTGCTGGGCTCCTCCGGTGCGTACGCTGGGCGCAGCACGGGAGGAGTCACGCCTTGGCGGCCTTGAGCATGTAGCCGAAGCCGCGCTTGGTCTGGATGAGCGGCTCGCTCGAGTGCGCGTCCACCTTGCGGCGCAGGTACGAGATGTATGACTCCACGATCCCCGCATCGCCGTTGAAGTCGTACTCCCAGACGTGGTCGAGGATCTGCGCCTTCGAGAGCACGCGGTTCGGGTTGAGCATCAGGTAGCGCAGCAGCTTGAACTCGGTCGGGCTGAGCTCGATCGGGGTGTCGCCGACGAAGACCTCGTGGGTGTCCTGGTCCATGGTCAGCTCGCCCGCGCGGATGACCGCGTCCTCGTCGGCCTGCATCGTGCGGCGGAGGATGGCCTTGATGCGCGCGACGATCTCGTCGAGGCTGAACGGCTTGGTGACGTAGTCGTCGCCGCCGACCGTGAGGCCGGTGATCTTGTCCTCGGTGTCGTCCTTCGCGGTGAGGAAGAGGATGGGCGCGGTGTAGCCGGCGCCGCGGAGGCGCTTGGTGACGCCGAAGCCGTTCATGTCGGGCAGCATGACGTCGAGGATGATGAGGTCTGGCTCCTCTTCGAGGACCGCGGAGATCGCCTGTGCCCCGTTGCCGACCGCACGCACGGCGAAGCCGGCGAAGCGGAGGCTGGTGGTCAGCAGATCGCGGATGTTCGGCTCGTCGTCGACGATGAGAATGCGAGGTCCGGCGTTCATGGTGCCTAGTATCTGCGCGGCAGCTGTGTCCTGCCTGTGAGCGGCCGGGGCGCAACCTACGCGGGGGGCTGGCGGAGGCCGTACGATCCGTGGATGCTGTGGTGGAGGAGGCTGCCATGTCCAATCACACCGTCGTCATCGCCGGGGCCGGTCTCGCGGGCGCCACGACCGCGGTCGAGCTGCGCGAGCGCGGCTTCGCCGGCCGCATCCTGCTGCTCGGGGCGGAGGAGCACCATCCGTACCTCCGCCCGCCGCTGTCCAAGGACTACCTGAAGGGGGAGGGCGACCTCGGCGACGCGTACGTCAAGCCGGGGGAGTGGTATCCCGAGCACGACGTCGAGTTCCTTCCCGGCACCGAGGCCGGGTCGTTCGACCCGGGAGCGCACGAGCTGTTCATCGCGAGCGGCGGCCGGCTCACCTACGACAGCCTGGTGATCGCGACCGGTGCGCGCCCGCGCGGCCTCGAAGTCCCCGGCAGCGGCCACGGCGACGTGCTGCGCCTGCGGACGATCGAGGACAGCCAGCGGCTCTATGCGGCCCTGGAGGTCGGCCACCGACGGGTCGTGGTCGTCGGCTCCGGCTGGATCGGCATGGAGGTCGCCGCCGCCGCGCGCGGGTACGGCAACGACGTGACCGTGGTCGGCCGGCGAGAGGTCCCGCTGGCCGGCGCGATCGGCGTCGAGCTGGGCCGTGTTTTCGAGCAACTGCACCGCGACAACGGCGTGCGCTTCGTGACCGGCGCGGTGGCCGCCGTCGACGGAGGCGCCGCCCACGCCGTGGTGCTGGCCTCGGGCGAGCGCATCCCGGCCGACCTCGTAGTCGCCGGCGTGGGCGCCGCACCGGACGTGCTCGTCGGCGAGCGCTCCGGCCTCACGATCGAGAACGGCATCCTCACCGACAAGGGGATGCGCACCTCCGCGGAGGACGTCTATGCCGTCGGCGATGTCGCGAACCCCTACCTGCCGGCGATCGGCCGCCATCTGCGCAACGAGCACTGGGCCAACGCGATCGCCGGGGGGACGGTCGCCGCGCGCAGCATCCTGGGGGAGTCCGCGAGCTACGACGACATCCCGTACTTCTACTCCGACCAATACGATCTGGGCATGGAGTTCTCGGGATACGCGCCCCTCATGGCGGACGCCCGCGTCGTCTACCGCGGAGACGTGGACGCGCGCGAGTTCGTCGCGTTCTGGTTGCGCGGCGACCGCGTGGTGGCCGGGATGAACGTCAACGTCTGGGACGTGCAGGACGACATCCAGCGGCTCATCCGCAGCGGCGACCGCCTCGACCCCGCCCGCCTGACGGACGAGAGCGTGGACCTTGCCGCGCTCTGAGACCTACCTGCCCCCGCTCCGCATCCCCGTCCGCACCATCGGCGCGCGCACCTTCGACTTCTCGCGGCAGGTCGCCGTCATGGCCGTCGTGAACCGCACCCCGGACTCCTTCTTCGACCAGGGGCGCACCTACGCGCTGGAAGCGGCCGTCGACGCGTGCTTCGAGGCCGTCGCCCGCGGAGCGGACTGGGTCGACATCGGCGGTGCTCCGTTCGCCCCCGGCGAGCCGGTGCCGGTGGAGGACGAGATCGAGCGCGTCGTGCCTGTCGTCGAGCTGCTCCGCCGGGGCTCGGACGTCGTGATCTCGGTCGACACCTTCCACTCCCGGGTCGCGCGCGCCTCCCTCGCGGCCGGCGCCACGGTGATCAACGACACGACCGGACTGAGCGACCCCGACCTCGCCCGCGTCGTCGCGGACAGCGAAGCCACCTTGGTCATCACCCACAGCCTCGCCGAGCCGCGCACCGTCTACCCGCGTCCGCAATACGGCGACGTCGTGACCGAGGTGGCCGATTTCCTCCTCGACCGGGTCGAGCGCGCACGGGAGGCCGGTGTGCCGGAGGAGCGGATCATCGTCGATCCCGGCCACGACCTCAACAAGAACACGCTCCACTCCCTCGAGCTCACCCGCCGGCTGTCCGAGATCGCCGACCTCGGCTACCCCACCCTGGCCGCCGTCTCGAACAAGGACTTCATCGGGGAGACCCTGAACGCGCCCCGCGGCGAGCGGCTCGAAGGCTCGCTGGCCGCCGCCGTCGTGTCGATCGTGAACGGCGCCCGCATCATCCGCATGCACGACGTGCACGCCTCCGTCGCCGCCGCGCGCATGACCGAGGCGATCCTCGGGCTGCGCGCCCCCGCCCACCTGCGCCACAACATGGGAGACGTGAATGAGTGACCCCGCCATCGGACGCCTGCACCCCCTCCCCGCGGCCGACGCCCTGACCGACGGGGACCTCACCGCGCTCTACGACGACCCCCGGCGCGCGCCGTGGGTGCGGGTCAACTTCGTGAGCAGCCTCGACGGCGCCGCCACCGTGCAGGGACTCTCGGCAGGACTCGGCGGCGATGCCGACCACCGCGTCTTCGACCTGCTGCGCCGGCTCTGCGATGTGGTGGTCGTCGGCGCCGGGACGGTGCGGGCCGAGGGCTACGGCGCGATGCGGGTCGATCGGGCCGCGCAGCGCGCGCGGGAGGGCGCCGGCCTCGCCGCCCACCCCGTCTTCGCGATCGTCTCGGCGCACCTCGAACTCGACCCGGGCAGCGCCGTCTTCACCGATGCGCCCGTTCGTCCCCTCGTCGTCACCACGGAGGCCGCCCCGCGGCGGCAGCGGGAGGCGCTCGCCGCTGTCGCCGATGTGCTCGTCTGCGGCGTCGACAGGGTCGACCCCGCCGCGATGGTCGCCGCGCTCGCGGATCGCGGTCTCGCGCGCATCCACTGCGAGGGCGGTCCGCACCTCTTCGCCGACCTGATCGCCGCCGGGGTCGTCGACGAGCTCTGCCTCACCGTCAGCCCGCTGCTCGTCGCCGGCACCGCCTCCCGCATCGCCGCGGGCGCGACCCCGGACGTCCCGCTGGAGCTGGAGCTGGCGCACGTGCTGAACGCCGACGGCACCCTGCTGCTGCGCTATGTCCGCCCCTGAGCCCGGCGGCCCTCCAGCAACTCCGGCGATGTGGCTCGACTCCGCGCAGATCACCGGAACAACGGCGAACTGAGCGGCGCGTCGCGTCGGAACTCCGGACCTACGCCGCCTGCAGCGTGTGCGCGTCCAGGATCGTGTACGAGTACCCCTGCTCGGCGAGGAACCGCTGCCGGTTCTGCGCGAAGTCCTGGTCGACGGTGTCCCGCGAGACGAGGGTGTAGAAGTTCGCCGACAGGCCGGACTCCTTGGGGCGCAGCAAGCGGCCGAGGCGCTGCGCCTCCTCCTGCCGGGAGCCGTAGGAGCCGGAGACCTGGATGGCGACCGTCGCCTCGGGGAGGTCGACCGAGAAGTTCGCGACCTTGCTCACGACGAGCACCGGCGTGCGGCCGTCGCGGAACTCCTGGTACAGCCGTTCGCGCTCGTCCACCGGCGTCGCGCCCGTGAGTTGAGGCGCGCCGAGCGTCTCCGCCAGCTCGTCGATCTGGTCGAGGTACTGGCCGATCACGAGGATGCGCTCGCCGGCGTGCCGGTCGACCAGCTGACGCACGACATCCAGCTTGGCCGGGGCGGTCGCCGCGAGGCGGTAGCGCTCGTCGTCCGCGGCCGCCGCGTAGCTGAGGCGTTCGGAGGCGGGGAGGTCGATGCGCACCTCGTAGCAGGCGGCGGGGGAGATGAAGCCCTGCGCCTCGATCTCCTTCCACGGCGCGTCGAAGCGCTTGGGGCCGATGAGGCTGAAGACGTCGCCCTCGCGACCGTCTTCGCGCACCAGGGTCGCGGTGAGACCGAGGCGGCGGCGGGCCTGCAGTTCCGCGGTCAGCTTGAAGACCGGTGCCGGCAGCAGGTGCACCTCGTCGTAGACCACGAGCCCCCAGTCGAGCGCGTCGAGCAGCGCCAGGTGCGCGTACTCGCCCTTCCGCTTGGCTGTGAGGATCTGGTACGTCGCGATGGTGACCGGCTTGACCTCCTTGACCTGGCCCGAGTACTCGCCGATCTCGTCGGCGGTGAGTGTGGTGCGCTTGAGCAGCTCGTCGCGCCACTGCCGCGCCGAGACGGTGTTGGTCACGAGGATGAGCGTGGTGGTCTGCGAGGTCGCCATCGCGCCCGCGCCGACGAGTGTCTTGCCGGCGCCACAGGGCAGCACGACGACTCCCGAGCCTCCGTCGAAGAAGTTGCTGACGGCCTTGCGCTGGTAGTCGCGCAGGGCCCAGCCGTCCTCGCGCAGCCCGATGTCGTGCGGAGTGCCGGGGGTGTAGCCGGCGAGGTCCTCGGCGGGCCAGCCGAGTTTGACCAGCTCCTGCTTGAGCTGCCCGCGCGCCCACGCCTGCACGGCGAACGTGGTGTCGTCGCGGCGCTCCAGGAGCAGCGGGGCGATCCGCTTGGCGCTCGCGACCTCCGTCAGCACCGCGAGATCCGCCGAGCGCAGCACGAGCTCGCCCTCGTCGTCGCGCTCGATCACCAGGCGGCCGTAACGCGCCACCGTCTCGGCGACGTCCACCGACACCGTCTGCGGGATGGGGAACTTGGAGTACCGCTCCAACGTCGCCAGCATGTCGTCGGCGGTGTGACCGGCCGCCCGCGCGTTCCACAGGCCGAGACGGGTGATCCGGTACGTGTGGATGTGCTCGGGTGCGCGCTCCAGCTCGGCGAAGACGGCGAGGTCGTGGCGGGCGTCCTCGGCGGCGGGATGGGCGACTTCGAGCAGGACGGTTCGGTCGCTCTGGACGATCAGGGGGCCATCGGACATAACGGCTGAGTCTACGCCGCGCGGGTGAATACTCGGCGAAGCGGCCTCCTCGGCGCCCCTCCGCGCCGGGCGTGCGTCTCAGAGCGGCCGGACGGCCTTCACGCTCGACAGCGGCAGCGTCCGCTCGATGTCCGCGGAGCGGTCCCGCCCGCGGAGCCGCCCGCCACCGACCCCGGTCGGCTCCAGCACGAGGTCGACCACACTGCCGTCGGGCATCGCGACCTCGACGACCACCGGCTGCCGGGCGCGCACCGCCTGGTCGAGCTGACGGGCGAGCCACTGCTCGGCCGTGTCGTCCGTGACGGCGGCGTCGACCGCGCGCAGCCGCTCGACGAGTTCGCGGTCCTGGTCGCGGGTCGGGGCGGTCTGCGGGTGGGCGTAGCGCTGGCGGCGCAGGGTGACGGGCTCCCCGTTCTCATCCTCCGCGACCACGGGGTAGCGGGCGTCCGACAGCGCCCAGAAGACGACGTCGCGTGGGAAGCGGCTGTGCAGCACATCGGCCCGCGCGGGCGTGAGCCGCAGGGAGCTCAGGGACTGGTCGACCTCGATCGTGCGCAGGAGGGTGGTGTCGGAGGAGCGCACCGCCGTGCGCGCCTCCCCCTCGTCCACGGTGCGTACCCGCACGCGGCCGTGGCGCTCGGTCACATCGGTGATCAGATAGTCGAGCGGCTGGGGGAGGCCCGTGAGCGAGATGCCGGAGAGGAACTCCCGGATCGTGGCGGCGGTCTCGCCCGCGGTGATCGCGCGGTCGACCGAGGCGGGGGAGAAGCGGAACGTGGAGGCCAACGCCCGGCTCTCCAGATCGGCCATCGTGCGCAGCCGTGCCTCCAGGTCGGGCGCGAGGGGACCCGGCGAGATCATCGTGAGGTCGTGCTGCAGATAGACCTGACGCACCTCGGCGGGGAAGGCGGGGGCGAGCGCGTCGGCCGACGCCTCCGGCCCCTCCTCGACGAGCACGGTGCCGGGGCCGGAGGGCGCGCCGTGGGCCGTGATGCCCAGCCACTCAGCGTCGCGCAGGTGCGCGTCGACCCGTGCCCGCGCCTCGTCGGCCGCGGCCGGGTAGAGCCAGCCGACGTGCTCGCGGAGGCTGTCGCCCCACTCCGCGCGGCTGCGGTCGGCGACGAGCGCGCGCAGATCGTCGGGCAGCGCCCCCAGCCAGGCGCCGGCCAGTGCGCGCCAGCGGTCCGGCGTGGAGGCGTGGAGCCACGCGGCGGCCGGCTCCGCCGGGAGCCACTGCCCGGCCTCCACCGCGACGAGACCGGCGCGGGAGGCGACCGACAGCACGGTCGGGACGGCGTCCGCATCCACGGCGAGGGCTTCGGAGAGCCGTTTGACGGCGGGGAGCGCGAGGCCGCCGCGCTGCAGCTCGCGGGCGCCCTCCCTCCCCAGCTCGGCGAGCAGCTCCGAGACGGCGACGACGGCCTCGAACGCGCGGTCGGCGGCGAGGCGGTCGGTGAACCTCCGCTCCGTGTCCGGCACGGGGGCCAGCGCGGGCGGGGGAGCGGTGCGCAGGAGTTCGTCGGGAGAGGGGAGGCCGGCGTCGGGCCAGGCGATCAGGCGGGCGGAGACGGCGTCGTACGTGCCGTAGCGGGGCGTGCGGCCGTCTGCGGGGTCGGCGTCTTCCGGGTCACCGTCGGCCGGGTGCGCCAGCAGGAGGCCGCTCAGCGCGTCCAGCGCGGCTGCGGCCTGCTGCTCGGTCGCGCCGGCGGTCGCGGGCTCCCGGTCGAGCGCGACGGCGACCTCCCGCACCTCCAGCGGACCGGCGCGCCCGAGCACGATCAGCGTGGCGAGCCGGGTGCGGTCGAGTGCGACCAGCGCCCGCTGTACCGACTCGCCGTCGAGGAGCGCCTCGGCGAGATCGAAGAAGTCGGAGATGCCCGAGCGCCGCACACTCCGGTGGCGCAGGGCGGCGACGAGTTCGTCGTCCGGGAGCGCGCGCAGACGCGCCGCCAGTGCGAGCGTCGTCGTCATCGCGCCGGTCCGCTGCCGCTCGCTAGCGCCGGGCCTTGGGGTCCAGGCCCTTCGCGGCCTTCGCCGCCTTGCTGCGCTGGCGGCCCACCACGATGATCAGCGCGATGATGAGCACGAACGCGATCGGCAGGGCGATCAGCGGGAAGACGAACACCGCCGGCCACAGCCCCTCGCCCGATCCCTGCTGGGCGAAACCGCCCACCGCAGTGCCGATCAGGATGGCTGCGATGCAGACCAGAGAGACGATCACGAGCGCCGCGATGATGTACGAGAGGATGCGCTGCACGCGCGATGCGGGCGCCGGGGTCTGCTGGGTCACGAAATCAAGGATAATTGAGGTTGGTCATTCGATCCCCCATGTGAAGTGAGGTTCCCATGCCAACCGGCAAGGTCAAGTTCTACGACGATGAGAAAGGCTTCGGCTTCATCAGCGCCGACGACGGTCAGGAGGTCTTCCTGCACGCGTCCGCGCTGCCCGCCGGCGCCGTCGTCAAGGCGGGATCGCGGCTCGAGTTCGGCATCGCCGACGGCAAGCGCGGTGCGCAGGCGCTGTCGGTGCGCGTCCTCGAGACGCCGCCGAGCCTCGTGAAGATGAAGCGCAAGTCGGCCGATGACATGGCGATCATCGTCGAGGACCTCGTGAAGCTCCTCGACGGCATCGGCGCGAACCTGCGTCGCGGCAAGTACCCCGACAAGCAGCACGGCGCCAAGATCGCTGCCGTGCTGCGCCGTGTTGCGGACGACCTGGATGCCTGACACCGGCATCGAGGACCTGCTCGCGGCCGAGCCGCTCGCCCGCCGCGCCCTCGCGGAGATCACCCCCGAGGCGACGATCGGCGCCGCCGCGGGCCACATCGTCGAGGGGGAGGCCGTCGTCTCCCTGCTCTTCGAGGCCAAGCTCGCCGGCTACCCCGGCTGGCGCTGGACGGTCACGATCGGCCGCGCCGACGAGGACGCCGCCCCCACGGTGCTCGAGGCCGAGCTGATGCCCGCCGAGGGCGCGCTGCTCGCGCCCGACTGGGTGCCGTGGTCGGAGCGTCTCGCCGACTACCAGGCCGCCCAGGAGGCCATCGCCGCTGCCGAGGCCGAAGCCGCGGCGGAGGACGACTCCGACGAGGACGACTCGGACGAGGACGATGAGACCGACGACGAGTCGGACGAGGACGACGCGGACGACTACGACGCGGAGGACGACGACGAGGACGAGGACGACGATCACGACGTCCACGACCTCCACGGCGACGACGACCTCGACGGGGTCGACATCGACAGCCTCCACGGCGACGACGCCGAGTCGGACCACGACGCCGAGTCGGACGACGACGTCGCGGTCGTCGACGCGCTCGATCCCGCCTTCGACGAGGTCACCGACGTCGACGCCGATCTCGACCTCCCGGCCGAGGAGGCCGCCGCGCTCGAGGAGCCGGAGATCGCAGAAGCCGGGCCGGAGTCGACCGACCAGCAGTAGCGGTCGTCCGAGCAGCACTAGCGCCGTCTCGGCGCAGGTCCGTCCGCGCGCAGGGTCCGTCCACGGATCCTGCGCCGGCCGGGCGCATCTGTCGCGTGTGGGTCGGCGCACCCGGGTCGGTGTACCCGGGTCGACGCGCCGGTCAGCCCCGTTTGCGCCGGGTGACCGTGAGGTACACCATCCCGAGGACGCCGAGAGCCAGCCCGACGACGACCGTCCAGGTCCAGACACCGCCCGGGCCGGCGATGAGCACGACGACGAGCGCCAGCACCCAGAGCGCGAGGCCGACGAGAACGGCCCGCCGGTCGTCCGTCTTCACGGGGACCGGGTCGGGCCGTCGTTCGTCGTCGCGGAGCCAGAGCCGCATGGCGGTCGTCAGCCCAGCCGCTCCACCACGTACTCGACGCAGCCGATGAGCGCGCGCACGTCGGAGGGCTCGATGGCCGTGAACGTGGCGATGCGCAGCTGGTTGCGGCCGAGCTTGCGGTAGGGCTCGGTGTCGACGACGCCGTTCGCACGGAGCGTCTTGGCCACCGCGGCGGCGTCGATGCGGTCGTCGAAGTCGATCGTGACGACGACCTGCGAGCGGTGCTCCGGGTCGGCGACGAACGGGGTGGCGTAGTCCACGCCCTCCGCCCACGCGTACAGCGCGTCGGACGACTCTCGGGTGCGGGCGTCGGCCCAGGCGAGGCCGCCGTTGCCGTTCATCCACTCGATCTGGTTGTCGAGCAGCGCCAGCGTGGCGACGGCCGGGGTGTTCAGCGTCTGGTTGAGGCGCGAGTTGTCGATCGCGTTCTTGATGGAGAGGAACTCGGGGATGTAACGGTCGGTGGCCGCGATGCGCTCGACCCGCTCGATCGCGGCGGGGGAGAAGAGAGCCAGCCACAGACCGCCGTCCGAGGCGAAGTTCTTCTGCGGGGCGAAGTAGTAGACGTCCGCCTGCGACGCGTCGATGTCCACGCCGCCCGCGGCGCTGGTCGCGTCGATCACGGTGAGCGCGCCCGCGTCGCCGGTCACGCGGCGCACCGGGGCCATCACGCCGGTGGAGGTCTCGTTGTGCGGCCAGGCGTAGACGTCGACGCCCTCGACCGGCTCGGCCGTGCTGCGCGAGCCGGCGGGGGCTTCGATGACGTGCGGGGCTTCGAGCCACGGGGTCTTCGCCGCCTTGGCGAACTTGCCGCCGAACTCGCCGAAGACGAGGTTCTGGCTCCGGGTCTCGATGAGGGAGAACGCCGCTGCGTCCCAGAAGGCGGTGGAGCCTCCGTTGCCGATGACGACCTCGTAGCCCTCGGGGATGCGGAACAGGTCGGCAAGACCGTCGCGCACGCGGCCGACGAGGTTCTTCACCGGCGCCTGCCGGTGGGAGGTGCCGAGCAGTGCGGCGCCCGGGCCGGCGAGGTACGCCAGCTGCTCCGGGCGGACCTTGGACGGGCCGCAGCCGAATCGTCCGTCGGCGGGCAGCAGATCAGTGGGAATCGTCACATCCGGCATAACAGAAGTGTATGGGCTGTTGTAACCACCTGATGGCCGCCGGGACCGCCCGGACGCGCCTGCACGTTTCTGTCGTCGGCAGCAAGTAGGCTCTACCCCGACATTCGCGTGCCTGCAAGTGGAGGGGTTCATGACCGATCTGATCGACACGACGGAGATGTATCTTCGCACCATCCTGGAGCTCGAAGAGGACAACATCATCCCCCTGCGCGCGCGCATCTCGGAGCGCCTCGGCCACTCCGGCCCCACTGTCTCGCAGACCGTCGGCCGCATGGAGCGCGACGGCCTCGTCGTCGTCTCGGGCGACCGTCACCTGGAGCTCACCGACGAGGGCCGCCGCAAGGCCGTCAACGTCATGCGCAAGCACCGCCTGGCCGAGCGCCTGCTCAGCGACGTGATCGAGCTCGAGTGGGAGTACGTGCACGAGGAGGCCTGCCGCTGGGAGCACGTGATGAGCGAGCAGGTGGAGCGCAAGCTGCTCACAATGCTCGGTCACCCCACGGAGTCGCCGTACGGCAACCCCATCCCGGGCCTCGGCGACCTGGGCGACCAGGGCGCCGTCGACGCCGCCGCCGCCACGCAGAGCCTGGTCAACCTCGTCGACGTCGTCCGCGGCTCCGATTCCGGGGTGACTGCCAGGATCCGCCGCCTCGGCGAGCCCGCGCAGGTTGACCCGGAGCTGCTGCTCCAGCTCAAGCAGGCGGGTGTTTTTCCGGGCTCGACCGGCACTTTCTCTCCCGCCGGCTCCTACGTAGCCGTGCAGATCGACGGCTTCGAGACCGGGCTGGAGCTGCCCAACGAGCTCGCCGCCCACATCTTCGTCGACGCCTGAATTCCGTTACCGGTTCGTTAAAAGAGTCTCGAAATGATGTGACAAACGGGAGTACGTCCCGTAGTCTCTTACGAGTTCGAACGGGCCACAAGCCGGCCCATCAGAACCCGAACCGGGACGCTCCACACCCCCTGAACCCGTCTCCCGGTTCGTGAAGCCGAAGCCAATACGCATCGGGCGGGGGCAGCTCCCTAGTGCTGCCGGAGCGCTGGAGGTTGCACTTGGCACACTCGAGTACGCCCGGTCCTGACCAGGACCGCACGAGCACCGACGCCACACAGACCCCCGCCGAGACCGGTTCCCCCGCCGACTCTGCTCTCGTCTCCCGCCGCTCTCTCCGCGCTGAGCGCACCGCCGCCGAGCGCACCGCGAAGGCCGCCCCGAAGCCGTCTGTCGCCGCGCGCACCGCTGCTCCGGCGAAGACCGCCGCCGCGTCCGCCACCACCGGCTCCACGGCCGCCGCGACGAAGCCGGCCGCGAAGCGCAAGGGCGGCTGGGCCATCAACGTCGCGGTCATGACCGTGGCCACCGGCATCATCGCCACCATGTCCATCCCCGCGTTCGCCTTCAACCCGGACAGCGCCGAGACGTCCGCGTTCGGCACGAGCGCCGCGGACAGCATGAAGAAGGCGCAGGCGCAGACCGTCGAGGTCGGCACCACCGTCGCCTCCGCCGCCGTCGCCCGAGACGCCGCCTCCGCCACCACGGAGGAGCAGCTCGCTTCGCAGAAGGCCGCCGCCGCTGCCGAGGCCGCCCGTCAGCGGGCCGCCGTCACGCTGACGAACTACGCGAACAGCTACTCCGGCCCGTCGGTCTCCGACTTCCTGGCCAACCCGCCCTACCCCAACTTCAGCCTCGCCTCCGTCTTCTCGGTTGCACAGCAGTACATCGGCACCCCCTACGTCTTCGGCGGCGCCTCCCCGGCCGGCTTCGACTGCTCCGGGTACGTGCAGTTCGTCTACGCCCAGTTCGGCGTCTCCCTCCTGCATTCCGTGTCGGACCAGGCGGCCGCCGGCAAGCGGATCTCGATCGAGGACGCCCAGCCCGGCGACCTCGTCATCATGTCCGGACACGACGGCTTCTACGCCGGCAACGGCAACATCATGGACGCCCCCGAGGTCGGCCGCTCCATCTCGGTGCGTCCCATCTGGACGAGCGACTTCTACATCGTCCGTCTCGGGATCTGATCGGGTTTCGGTTTTCTGGCCGGTGGGCGAACGCCTTTCTTACCGGAGGGTGAACTCTGGCTGGCCCGGCTGTGAAACGGCGCGCCTCGAATAGGAGGCGCGCCGTTTCTGCGTTACTCTGATCCCCTGATGCCGCGTCATCCGGTTGCTGTTCCGCCCGGAGTCTGGTCGCTGAGGGCGACCCGACGGGCCGAGCGCGGCCTCCCGTCGGTGGAGCGTCGCCGCGACTTCTTCGCCTGCCGCCACCATGTGGAGCCCTGCCTCCACCATCGCGTGGTGCGTCACCACCACCCTGTCGTTCCTTCATTGGGCGCTGTCCGCACGGACAGTGCCCTTTTTGTTTGCCCTGCAGCGTCCACCCCCACCCCTCTCGCCCTCCCGGAAGGTCGCAGATGAAGACTCTGGTCCTCAACGCCGGCTACGAACCCCTCGCGGTCGTCTCGTTCAAGCGCGCCCTCGTCCTCGTGATGAATCACAAGGCCACCGTGCTCTCCATCGACCCCGACCACCCCGTCTGGACCATCTCGGGCAGCTTCGAGCGCCCCTCTGTCATCCTCCTCACCCGCTACGTGCGCCTCCCACGCGGCCGCGCCGTCCCCGTCAGCCGCCGCGGCGTCCTCCGCCGCGACCTCCACCGCTGCGGCTACTGCGGCAAGTCCGCCACGACCATCGACCACGTGCAGCCCCGCTCCCGCGGTGGCCGCGACAGCTGGGAGAACCTCGTCGCCTGCTGCCTCCGCTGCAACAACCTCAAAGGCGACCGCACCCCCGCCGAAATGGGCTGGACCCTCGCCGTCACCCCCCGCGCGCCCCACGACGCCTCCTGGATGGTCCGCGGCACCGAGATCTCCCAACCCGACTGGGAGGACTACCTCGCCCCCGCGGCGTGATTCCTGCTCCTCGCGTCGGTTTCGCTAGACTCGATGGGCTGGCCTCTGTAGCTCAATGGAAGAGCTGCTCCGTCCTAAGGAGAAGGTTGGGGGTTCGAGTCCCTCCAGGGGCACCGTGTCTTGAGTCGCGACATAGGTCTCACCTGAGTCGCGTCTTAGGTCTCACGTGAAGAAGCCCTCGGCCATCGGCCGGGGGTTTTCTCGTTGTTGCGCCAGTAGCTGCGGGTGGGGTCGATGGTGTGGGTGGAGAGGATTTCGCCGGTGTTCAGGGCGATGACGGTGACGGTGGTGTCGTCGGCGAGGGCGAGGATGCGGGTTCCGCGGTGGTGGTAGCCGATGCCGAGGTGGTGCATTCGGCCGGCGCGGCGGAGGCTGACTTTGCCGCCTGTTCCGACGAGGTCGTAGCGGATGCGGTAGTGGCCGGGGGTGCGGGCCTGGGCGGGGAGCGCTTTCGGGGTGGCGCGGAATGCTTGCCCGGGTGTCTGCCGGTTCAGGGCGCGGTGGGGGCGGTGCTCGTTGTAGTGCTCCCGGAACGCGTCGAGCTGAGTCTGGAGCTCGGTCAGGGTGTCGGCGGCGGGCCGTGCGGTGAGCCAGCGTTTGAGGGTTTGGTGGAAGCGTTCGATCTTGCCTTGAGTTTGCGGGTGGCTGGGTGAGCCGTTCTTCTGGGTGACGCCGAGCAGGGGGAGCAGGTATTCGAAGGCGTTGCGGCCGCCGCCGAACCGGGCGGTGTAGACCCTGCCGTTATCGGTCAGGGTGGAGGCAGGGATGCCGTGCCGTTCGGTCGCGGTCAGGAAGCTGGTGACCACGTCGTCGCCGGTGACCGGGCGGTGTGCGGTGCAGGAGAGCAGGTAGCGGGAGTGGTCGTCCAGCCAGTTCAGGATCTCGATATCGGTGCCATCGGCCAGGCGCCAGTGGGTGAAGTCGGACTGCCAGGTCTCGTTCGGTTGCGCGGCCTGAAACCGGAGGTAGGAGGAGCGGGGCCGTTTCCGGGGTTCCGGGGTGATGAGCCCGGCGGTGTGGAGGGTCCGGCGGATCGTCGAGGTCGACGGAGCCTGCAGGTTCTCCTGTTCGAGGTGCCAGGCGATGGTGACCGGGCCGGCATCCAACCCGTTCCCGATCAGCTCAGCTCGCAATTGCAGGATCCGTTCCCGGACTTCGTCCGCGGTTCGCTGCGGGCTGGTGTGCGGGGCTCGGGAGCGCGGTTCGACCGCGTCCAGGCCGCCGTCTCGGTAGCGTGCGAGCAGCCGATGCAGGTGCCGGCGGGAGAACCCGTACTCGGCAGCTGCCGCCGTCACGGTGAGCTGTTTGGACACGATCTTCATCACGGCGACCCGAGCCTTCGACATGCCACCGACTGTGACGCATGTCCCGACTCACCAGGGACCTATCAACTGAGACCTATGTCGTGAACCCAGACACCTCCAGGGGCACCGACGGGCCAATCGCCCTCGGCGACGATCGTCGGGTGACGCCGATTCATCCGCCGCGCCGGGCGTGTGCCTTGGCCGCACCGAGACCCCGGCCCGAGTCTCTTTCACAATCGCCGTGACCGCTGCCCTCCACCCATCTCGCCTCAACCCTTGCGCTTCGTCCGGCACCGCGCGAAACTAGTTCGGTACCGAACGAAAGGACGAGTCATGACATTCGCGCGCATTGCTCTCATCACGGGGGCGAATCAGGGTGTCGGGTTCCAGGTGGCGAAGGAGCTCGTGGCAAATGGGGTGACGGTTCTCCTGGGCTCGCGTGACGCGGCCAAGGGGGCTGCTGCCGCTCACGAGATCGGTGAGGGTGCCATCCCGATTCAGATCGACATCACGGACGGCGCCTCGATTCGTGCGGCCCGGGAGCGTATCGAGGGCGAGTTCGGTCGGCTCGATCTGCTCGTCAACAATGCGGGCATCTCGCGCGCGGCCCGGACCGACGGGGACTTCCTCGCAGGGTACGCGGCGGCGAACAAGGCCAGCACGGCGTCGCTGGACGAGATCCGCACGGTGTGGGAGACGAACGTCTTCGGCACGCTCGCGGTCTACCAGGCGATGCTCCCGCTGCTGCGGAGGTCGTCGGATGCGCGGATCGTGAACGTCTCGAGTGGCGTAGGGTCCCTCACCGCGAACGCCGACCCGAGCTACCCGTACCACTCGATGTTCGGCCCCGTGTATCCGGCGTCGAAGGCGGCGGAGAACGCCATCACGCTGGCGATCATGGTCGAGCTCGAGGACACCGACATCAAGGTGAACCTGGTGTCGCCCGCATACACCGCCACGAACCTGAACGCGTTCGCGGGGGCCGAATCGGTGGAGGACGGGTCCCGTGAGGTGGTGCGCGTCTGCCTGCTCGGCCCGGATGGACCGAGCGGCACGTTCACCCGCTGGGAGAACCAGAGCATCCCGTGGTGACAGGGGCGCAGATGAACGCGACGACCGACGAGAAGGACTCCCTCGGCACCTGGGCGAAACGCTACTACTACGCGAACCGACTGGCCGTCGAGACGCTCCTGAAAGCCCATGGCATCGGCTCGACCCAGTGGCTGGTCCTCCGCCACCTCGCCCACGCCGGACCGACCGCGCAACGCGACCTCGGCCCCATCATCGATGCCGAACGCGCGGCGCTCAGCGGCATCGTCTCGACCCTGGTGCGCAAAGGCTTCGTCGAGCAGACGATCTCCCCGGCGGACCAGCGACAACGCGAACTCACCCTCACCCCGTCCGGACGCCGGCTGCTGGACGGACTACCGGACCCGTTCGCCGTGGTCCGCGGTGTCGCACTCGCCGGGATCGACCCCGCCGCCATCGACGCCGCGATCCAGGTGCTGGAACGCGCCATCGCTCAGGTTCAGACGCACGACTTCAGCCGGTCCTCACCGGAGCAGGGGCGCTGACCGAGAACGGGCCCTGATCGAGAACGGGCTCTGATCGAGAGCGGGCTCTGATCGAGAACGGGCTCTGTGGAAGACGTGCGGATGCCCGACCTCCCCGCTCGCCTACTCGTCGGGCCGACACCGCACCACTTCCACGCCCGACCCGAGCACCCGCCGCTCCACGACCTCCAGCCGCACCGTCTCCCGCAGCCCCGCGAGCAACGTCGGCCCGTGGCCCGCCACCATCGGCTGGACCACGAACACGTACTCGTCGATCAGTCCCATATCGGCCAGGGCGCGGGGAGGGTCACGCCGCCCACGAACAGCCCGTTGCCCGGCTCCTCCTTGAGTCGCTCGACCGCGGTCCGCAGGTCGCCGCGCAGCAGGTCGGCGTTCCAGTCGACCTCGTCCAGGGTGCTCGACACGACGTGCTTCGGGGCCGTGTCGATGGTCTCCGCGAACGGGCGCTGCCAGTCGGCCATCCACTCGGGCCAGGATCCGGACAGGGGCCGGCGCCAGGCGGATCGCATCATCTCGTAGGTCGTGCGGCCGAAGAGGAGGGCGTCGGCGCGCTGCAGCTCGGTGGTCCAGAACCGCATCGAGTCCTCGTCGGGCGGGAGGCCGGCCTCGTGGTGGACGCAGCCGTCGAGGGTGACGTTGATGGCGTAGCGGAGGGGTCGCATGGTCTCTTCCTCGAGGGTGGGCCGCGAGTGGGTGGCGGTCAGTCCTGCGGCGGGCGGCGCAGGCGCTTGATGTCGGTTCGGCGCTTCTTGGCGTCGAGGCGGCGTTCGCGGGCGCCGCGGGTCGGTTTCGTGGGGCGGCGCGAGGGAGCGGGCGGTTGGAGGGCGTCCGCGACCAGGGCGGCCAGGCGGAGGCGCGCGGCTTCCCGGTTGCGCAGCTGGGCGCGGTGTTCAGAGGCCGCGATGGTCAGAACCCCGTCCACCAGCCGGCCGGAGAGGCGGTCGAGGAGGCGTTCACGCTGGGGCGGCGACAACGCTGTGGAGGCGGCGACGTCCCACACCAGCTCCGCGCGGGAGTCGGCGGTGTTCACGCCCTGGCCGCCGGGGCCGGACGAGCGCGAGAAACGCCAGGTGAGCTCGGACTCGGGGATGGTGAGTCCAGCGTCGACCCGGAGGCCAGGGCGGTGGGCGGAGGGCACGGGTCCATCATCCTCCTGGGCTGCCGGTGCGGTGGGTTAGCATTTGGGAATGGCCACCCCACCCGCGATCGACGACATCCCGATCGGCGGGGACGGCATCCGGCTGGGCCAGTTCCTGAAGTTCGCGGGCCTCCTGGACTCGGGCGGCAATGTCAAAGAGGCCATCATCGACGGGTATGTGACCGTGAACGGCGAGGTCGACCGGCGTCGCGGGCGGCAGCTGCAGGTGGGGGATGTCGTCACGTTCGAGGGGCGCAGCGTCCGCGTCTGCCCGTGATGAGCGTGACGAGAGGGACTGGAGCGCGTACCCCGTGAACATCACCCTGCTGACCCGGTTCGTCGCTGTCGCCGAGGAGCTGCACTTCCCGCGGGCGGCGAAGGCTCTGAACATCCCGCTGGCGTCGCTCTACTCGTCGATCGCGAAGCTGGAGGACGAGGTGGGGTCGCCGTTGTTCGTGCGGGATGCCTCAGGAACCCGGCTGACGAACGCCGGCACGCTCTTCCTCGCGACGGCGAGGGCCGAGATCGCGGCGGCGCCCACGCCTGCGCCGAAGCCGGTCGTTCCGGCGGGCGGCAAGGCCAAGGCGTCGAAAGGCAGGGGGAGGGCGCCGATCGTGAAGGGGCAGCCGAAGCCCTACAAGAAGCGGCAGGGGCGGTAGCGGCGGTACGCGCGGTAGCCGCTACCCCCGCACGATCCGCCCCAGCGTCCGCGCGTAGTCCTCCTTGATGATGTCGAGGTGCGCCCACGTCTCCACCGCGCCGACCTCCGGCAGGGCCCGCAGGTCCTCGATCACCTCGAGCACCCCGACGCGGGTCGTGCCGACGATCGTCGCGATGACGTCGTAGGCTCCGTGGGCGTCGGCGGCGAGGTCGACCGCGGTCGCGTCGACGAGATAGCGGTGCACCGGGTCCGCCGAGCCGCGCAGGGCGATGCCGACGCCGACGGCGACGCGGTTGCGGGAGAGGCCGCCGGCGTCGATGGCGGCGATGCGGATGACGCCCGCGTCGAGGAGGCGCTTGACCCGGGCACGCGCGGACGACGGGGAGAGCCGCACGCGGTCGGCCAGGGCGCGGTAGCTGGCGCGGCCGTCGTCCTGCAGTACGGCGATGAGGTCGTGGTCGAGGCGGTCCAGCTTCACGGAGGTGACGGTGGCGGCGGTGATGAACTCCTTGAGGAGGGCGTCGTAGGTGCTGACGCGGAGGCCGCGGACGCCGGGGATGGCGCGGATGGCCGTGAGGGTGGCGTGCAACTCGTCGGTGTCGCCGTGGCGGGACTCGAAGACGATGGGGGAGGAGCCGCCGACCAGGGACACGAAGACGGTGTCGGGGAGGTCGGCGATGCGCTCGGCGACGGGTCGGGCGCGACCGTCGACGGCGACGAGGCCGTGGATGAGGACGTTGAGGCCGGCGAAGCCGGGATCGAGGGCGGCGACGACGCGCAGACCGTCCCGCCCGATCAGCGTGCCGAGGCGGCGTGAGACGAGGTCGCGGGAGACGCCGAGCGTGCGGGCGAGCTCGTGGATGCTGGCGCGGCCGTCGGACTGCAGCGCACGGAAGAGGCTGCTGTCGAGGGCGTCGGTGTCGCGGTCGGGGGCGGCGCGTTCGGGGCGGGCGGGCACATCCGCAGAATACCCGGAAACGCATCCCTTCGGCCGCAAAAGGATGGCATGGCACGCATCATGCTGCCGAATCGCGCGCGAATTGGCGCGATAACCCCGCAGAAGGGCGGAACAGTCCCACTCTCGACGCGGAACTGCGCTTGCGCATCCCGGCCGACGGGATGAGACTTCACGACGAAACGCGCACGACAATCGAATTTCGGCAGTACGAGCAAAGGAGCTTTGTGTGTCTGCAATCGCGACGCAACCCCCCGGGCACGCCCGTGCGTTGAAGGCCGGCCTCGCCTCGGTGGTCGGCACGACCATCGAGTGGTACGACTTCTACGTCTACGCCACGGCCGCCGCCATCGTCTTCCCCCAGGTGTTCTTCCCCGAGGTCAACCACGCGCTCGGCACGCTGGCATCGTTCGGCACCTACGCGGTGGCGTACTTCATGCGGCCGCTGGGCGGCATCATCTTCGGCCACATCGGCGACAAGCTCGGCCGCAAGCGCGCGCTGACGATCACGCTCTTCATCATGGGCGTGGCGACGGTGCTGGTCGGCTGCCTGCCCGGCTACAACACGATCGGGATCGTCGCGCCCGTCCTGCTCATCGTGCTCCGCATCGCGCAGGGCCTCGCGGTCGGCGGCGAGTGGGGCGGTGCGAGCCTCATGTCGGTGGAGAGCGCACCGCCGAAGTTCAAGAACTTCTACGGCGGCTTCACCCAGCTGGGCAACCCGCTGGGCGCGCTGCTCGCCTCCGGCGCGTTCTGGATCCTCGCGGGAATGGGCGACGACGTGCTGCTGACCTGGGGCTGGCGCATCCCGTTCCTGTTCAGCATCGTGCTGATCGGCGTGGGCATCTGGGTGCGCTACCGCGTGGAGGAGACGCCGGTCTTCGAGGAGAAGATCGAGGGCCACACGCAGTCCACCCCGATCCTGTTCGCGCTGCGCAACAACTGGCTGGCCATCCTGCTCGGCTTCTGCATCATCGCGATGTCGTCGGGCGGCTACGTGATCGCCACGGTCTTCGTGCAGAACTTCGCCACGAGCCCGGAGGTCGGCCTGGACGCGAGCGTCATCCTCGGCGCCATGACGGTCGCCTCGTTCATCGAGGCCCTGGTCACCCTGCCGCTGGCGCTGCTCGGCGACAAGTGGGGAGGCAAGCGCGTCATCATCCTCGGATCGCTGCTGTCGTTCGTGGCCGTGATCCCGCTGGTGCTCGTCATCCAGAACCACCAGGTGACGCTCATCTACATCTTCGTCAGCGTCATCCGCATCACCCTGAGCGGTGCGTGGGCCCCGCTCTCGACGGTCATGACGCAGATGTTCCGCCCGCAGGCGCGCTACACCTCGATGTCGCTCTCGTACGGGATCGGCGCCGCGGTCTGGGGCGGCCTGTCGCCCGCCATCGCGACCGGCCTGATCGCCGTCACCGGCACCTTCTGGTCCGCGATCTGGTTCTTCGGCGCTCTCGCGCTGATCGCCGTCGTCGGCACCTGGTTCGCGCCGCAGCACTCCGACTCCGCACCGGCGACGGGATCCTTCACCCCGCGCCTGGACACGACCGCCATCAAGACCACGAGGATCTGACCCATGCGACACCTGGCAACGTTCGACGACCGCGATTCGGCCCCCACCATCGTGACGGCCGACGTGATCCTGACCGTCGACGACGACACCCCGCGCGCGGAGGCGATGCTCACCGCGAGCGGCCGCATCCTCGCCGTGGGGACGCTCGCCGAGGTCGAGGCGGCGGCGGACGCTGCCGGTGTCGCACCGGTCCGCGCGGACTTCCCCGGCGCGACGATCGTGCCCGGCTTCATCGACGCGCACGCGCACCCGCTGATGTACGGGCAGCTGCTCACGTGGGTGGACGTCAGCCCGGCCAAGGCGGCGTCCATCCCCGAGATCGTGGAGCTGATGCGGGAGGGCGCGCGCCGGCTGCCGGCCGGCGTCCCGCTCCGCGGCTACGGCTACGAGCAGCGCAACCTTCAGGAGCGGCGCCACCCCACGAAGGAGGAGCTGGACCGGGTCGCCACCGACCGCGAGGTCTACATCATGAACGCCTCCGGCCACGGCGGCGTCGTGAACACCTTCACGCTGCAGAAGTACGGCATCACGAGGGACACGCCCAACCCCGAGGGCGGCGAGTTCTTCCGCGATGCGGACGGCGAGCTGACCGGCGAGCTGTCCGACGCGGCCTGCAACGTGCTCACCGGGCTGCACGGAGTGAAGATCGGCCACCACGGCCCCAACTTCCACCTCGGCGACGAGCCGGCGGAGCACCAGCGCCAGCTCGACATCGCGCAGCGCGAGTTCCTCTCCTCCGGGGTCACGGCCCTCGGCGACGCGCAGGTGTCGAAGCGCGAGCTGTCCGCCTACCTGGCGATGGCCGACCGCGGCGAGCTCTCCGTGCGCGTCTCGATATACTTCCTCTCCCATCTGCTCGACCAGGTGGTGGAGCTCGGACTCACCGGGCCGTTCGGCAACGCATTCCTGTCCGTCGCGGGCATCAAACTCTACGCGGACGGCACGCTCGGGGGATGGACGGCGTACTTCCCCGAAGGCTACATCGGCGACCCGTGCCGCACCGGGCAGCTCTACCACGAGCCCGCCGAGTACGCGGGACTCGTCGCCCGGGCGCACGCGGCCGGGCTGCAGACCGCGACGCACGCGCAGTCGCCGACAGCCATCGCGATGGTCGTGGATGCCGTGGAACAGGCGCTGACCGAGCGCCCCGACCACGACGCCCGCCACCGCATCGAGCACTGCGGCCTCCCGGATCCGAAGGAGATCGCGCGGATGGCGCGCCTCGGCATCCGTCCGGTCAATCAGACCCAGCACTACTACAACTGGGGCGAGGGGGTGGAGCAGGCCATCGGCACGCCCGGGGAGCGGTTCAACCCGCTCGGCGAGTTCATCGAAGCCGGCGTGCCGGTGACGATCTCGTCGGACGCCCCGGTCGCCGAGCCGCGCCCGCTGGAGGCGATCCAGGCCGCCGTGACCCGGGTCACCCGCCGCGGCCACAAGCTCGGCCCCGACTCGCTGCGGATCAGCGCGGAGGAGGCCCTGCGCGGCCACACCCTGGAGGGAGCGATCACGCTCGGCCGCGAGAACGAGCTCGGCTCGCTCACGGTCGGCAAGCGCGCCGACTTCGTGGTCCTGGGGGCGAACCCGCTCACGGCGGCGGCGGACACGATCGCGGACATCCCGGTGCGCGCCACGTGGGTGGACGGCACGCCTCGCTACGACGCCGACGGCCGCTGAGACGGCTCGGGAGGGACGGAACGGAATGGAGACGACGAGCGTGGAGACGCAGCCCCGACGCACGACCGGGTGGGTGCTCATCGAAACCCTCCGCAACTACGGCGTGGACACGGTGTTCGGCATCCCCGGCACCCACAACCTCGAGTTCTACCGGCCGCTGACCGCGTTGGGCGTGCATCCCGTGACCGCGCGTCACGAGCAGGGCGCCGGATACGCGGCCGACGGGTGGTCGCTCCAGACCGGCAAGCCGGGCGTCGTGATCACCACGAGCGGCCCCGGCCTGCTCAACGCGCTCTCGGCCGCGGGCACCGCGTACTGCGAGTCGCGGCCCATGATCCTCCTCTCGCCCGGCCCGGCGCGCGGCCGCGAGTTCGCGGACGTGGGCACCCTGCACGAGACCAAGGACCAGCTGAGCGCCGTGTCGGCGATCGTCGAGTGGGGCCGTCGCGTGCAGTCC